>CAZXPW010000025.1:0-62359 GCA_964643355.1 uncultured Pirellulales bacterium | reverse complement strand
AAGTCATATTGACCCCGAATGAACAAGTTGCGTAAAGGGATTTTCTAAGCAGGATTTGCATATTCATGCTGCCGGAAATTCTTGTTTTTCATGCTGCGAAATACCTTTTAATCATCCAGGTACCAGATAGGTTTATAGTCATCTACATTCTTTGCGGCCTGGCGACTCTGCGTGAGGGAATTTTTCCCTGAATCGGGGGCTTTTTCCCGTCGAAAACACATTGTTTTGGCTCTTGCATTGCCGGTAGTGAATTGTGTACAATAATCGTGGAAAGCCGTTGAAAATGCATGGTTTTATCGGACAATCTCATGGGGTGGTTCAACCGCTTCCTTTATTGCATAAGTTGTTTTATTGCAAGGGTATAACGAAAAATAACTCCAGATTCGGAGGCCCTATGTCGGCGTCGCATCGAATCGCATCTTGGCTGTTGATTATGCTGGCTGTTATCGGCCCTTCATTTGCCGAATGGTCGGCCTTCAATGACTGTATCCGGACATCCGGTGGCGATTTTACCGCCGCCAATGTCACCGACTGGACTATCTACAATGATTATACGAATCATAACTCCGGTTTCTTGAAAGATTTACAAACCGGAGCCAACCTGCCGGTCGCCGTCACCTTTTCGATGATTAACGGCCTGGCCGTCTCCAACGACAGCGGGGCAAATCCCGCTGCCGGGACCGACGCCTATGCGGTTTTTCACCGGCCGAATGCGGTGGAAAATGACTGGATTGTCGATCTTAGCGGTGGAATATTGTATTACGGACAGCCCGGCTGGTCCGTGGACATCACATTTTCCGGCTTAAATCCTTCCAAATACTACACTTTCGTCGGAACCGCCATCCGCGGCCGCGACTATCCCCTCCGCGAATCACTGTTCACGATTTCCGGCCACAAATCCGCGGAAAACAATTCCAGTCCCGGAGTCGTCGCCAAAACACCGACGACTACCACGATGCTGGCCGGCGGAAATCAGTACGCAAACACCGGATTTGTCGTGCGTTGGGATAATATCCAAGTAAATGCATCCGGATCATTCACAATCCGCGCCGAGGCCTCTCCCAACGCCGTGCTGAACGATTCCGGCCGGGCGTATCCGTTCGGCGCCTTTCTGCTCCGGGAAGTCGGCGATGTCGTCGTCGAACCGGCCGGCGATCTCGACGGCGACGACGCGATCGATCTTGCCGATTTGATGCTTCTGGCCTCCGAATGGCTGACGGCCGGAACCGTCGCGGATTTAAACACGGACGGTTTTGTCAACCTTCAGGATCTGGCGATTCTGGCGTCGAATTGGCAAAAAAGCTGGAAATCCGGCTCGCTTCAGGCGACGCTGACGCCGGCCGGCGCGATCGCGGCCGGAGCCCGGTGGCGCGTGGACGGCGGCGAATGGAACGAAAGTGGCGCGACAATAACCGGAATACCGGTCGGACCCCACACGGTCTCCTTCGCCGACGCGGTTGGGTATGTCACCCCCGCCGAACAATTCGTTACGATTCTGCAGAATCAGACGCGTTCGATTTCGGCCGACTATGTTCTGAAGGTCGGAGCCGTGCGGACGACGATTGTTCCACAGGCGGCGATCGACGCCGGCGCGCAATGGCGGCTGGACGGCGGCCTTTGGCAATCCTCCGGGGTGACGATGGCCGATGTTGCGGCCGGCTCGCACACCATCGAATTCAGCGCAATCGACGGCTGGATCGCGCCCGCCGCGCAAGCGGTTGAGGTTTTGTTCGGCCAGACCCTCAGCGCAACGGGGACATATGAACGACAAACCGGATCGATCCAGGTAACAATATTGCCCCAGGGCGCCATCGACGCCGGCGCGCAGTGGCGAATCGACGGAGGAACCTGGAATGCCGGCGGCCAGACCATTTCCGGCGTTCCCGTCGGAGAACATACTCTCGAGTTCAAGGCCGCGGCCGGATACATCACGCCGCAAAACCAGACCGTCCTGGTTGCATACAACCAGACGGCCACAGCGACGGGGACTTACGCTCTTCAAACGGGATCGCTACAGGCGACAATCGCCCCGCAGGGAGCGATTGACGTCGGTGCGCAGTGGCGCGTGGACGGCGGACCCTGGCAGAACAGCGGAGCGACCGTCGGCGGGCTGGCGGTGGGAAATCACGCGGTGGAATATAGCGCTATAACAGGGTGGGATACTCCACAAACACAGACCCTGGAGGTGGCTTTTGGCGAGACGACCGCCACGACCGGAACCTATCTTCGTCAGACCGGATCCCTTCAGGTCCTTCTTGAGCCCGCGGCGGCGATTGCGGCCGGAGCGAAGTGGCGCGTGGACGGCGGAAACTGGAATGACAGCGGCGCAACGGTCGGCAATTTGTTTGTCGGTCCGCAGACCGTCGAGTTCAGCGAGATTCCCGGATACACAAAACCCGGTAATCAATTGGCCGAGATCATCAAACATCAAACCTCGATCCTGACCGGGACCTACGCGCAGCGAACCGGTTCTCTGCAGGTGACCCTCTCTCCGGCCGCGGCGGTAACGGCGGGGGCCCGGTGGCGCGTGGATGGAGGAACCTGGCAGATCAGCGGCGCGACGGTTTCCAGTCTGGCGGTCGGTTCGCACGCGGTGGATTATTTGTCCGTGACGGGCTGGGATGCACCCGCCGGACAATCGGTATCGATTACGCAGGACCAGACGACAACCGTCTTGGGAACTTATACCCAGCAAACCGGATCCTTGACCGTAACGATTCTGCCTTCGGCGGCAATCGTCGCCGGGGCGCAGTGGCGCGTGGACGGAGGGAGTTGGCAGGCCAGCGGCGCGACGGTTGCGGGGCTGACGACCGGATCCCATACGGTGGAGTTCAAGGCGGCGACCGGATACACCCCTGCGAACTCGCAATCCGTTACCATTCTGCACAATCAGACGACGGAAATTTCCGCGACCTATATTCAGCAAACCGGATCCATCACCGCAACAATTACCCCCCAGGGGGCGATCGACGCCGGGGCCCGGTGGCGCGTGGACGGCGGAAGCTGGCAGGCCAGCGGCGCGACCGTCGGGGGCCTGGCGGTGGGCGATCATACGGTCGAGTTTTCGCCGATTGCCGAGTGGGACAGCCCAGCCGCACAAACGGCAACGGTCAACTTCAATCAGACGACGGCGGTATCGGGCCCGTATGTTCGTCATGCGGGTTCACTACAGGCGACGATCAGTCCATCGGCGGCGGTGACGGCCGGTGCGCAGTGGCGCATGAACGGCGGAAGCTGGCAAACCAGCGGAGCGACGGTGACGAATCTCCCGACGGGATCCTATTGGGTCGAATTCTCGACTGTGAGCGGCTGGACTACGCCGGCGGCTCAGGCGGTTACGATTTATCAGGGTCAGACCACAACGGCGGCGGGACTCTATGTGCCGCAGACCGGATCGCTGCAGGTGACGATCAGCCCGTCGGAGGCGGTGACGGCCGGGGCTCAGTGGCGCGTGGACGGAGGAAGCTGGCAAGCCAGCGGAGCGACCGTATCGGGTCTGCTCATCGGGGGGCATACGGTTGAATATAAAGCTATTGCGGGGTGGGTAACTCCGAATCCTCAGTCGGTCACCATCGCCAACCAGCAGACCACGACGGCCAGCGGGGTGTATGGTTTGCAGAGCGGATCGCTGCAGGTGACGATCGAACCGCAGGGCGCGATCGACGCGCAGGCGCGCTGGCGCGCCGATGGCGGCGACTGGCGGCTCAGCGGCGCAGTGGTCGGCGGTCTGGCGGTCGGCGCGCATACGGTGGAATTCAACACGATTACCGGCTACGACAGTCCGACGGAACGGACGGTACAGGTTCAAGACGGCCAGACCACGGCGGTGACGGCCACTTATGTTCTTCATACCGGATCGATAACCGTAACAATTCTTCCGTTCGGCGCCATCGAGGCCGGCGCGTATTGGCGCGCGGATAATGGTCCCTGGCGGGGCAGCGGAACGACTCTGACCCCGGCGGCGATCGGCTGGCATGCGATCGAGTTTTTGCCGATTTCCGGGTGGACGACCCCTTCGGTTCAGAACATCCTGGTCCAGAAGGATACGACCACGACGACGACGGGGACTTATCAGCGGGTGGTTCCCCCGTCGCTGACAATCAGCGAATTCATGGCGGACAACAAGACCTCCTTGCCGACGCGGATGACGACGGACGGACCGACGATCTATCCGGACTGGATCGAGATCTACAATCCGACCGATTCGACGGTCAACTTAGAGGGCTGGTCGCTGAAGACCAGCGGCAATACCTGGATATTCCCCTCCGTTCCACTGGGATCCGGTCAGTATCTGGTTGTCTGCGCGACGGGTCAACCCGACGCGGCATGGCCGGTCCTGGACGCCAACGGATACTACCACACCAACTTCCGGCTGGACGGCGCCGGCGAATATCTGGGATTGCTGGCTCCGGACGGGACGGTCATATTCGAGTATCCGGATGGATATCCTCAGCAAATAGAGGATCTTTCCTACGGGCGGGCTGCGTATATCACGCCGCTGGTGGATTCCGGAGCGACGCTTCACTGGCGCGTTCCCGCCTCGGGCGACGCGTCGGGCTGGACGGAGGCGAGTTTCGACGATTCGGGATGGGCGACGGAAACGACTCCGCTGGGATTCGGGACCTCGGCCGATCCCGGCATGGTCGCCTACTATCCGATGAACGAGGGGTCCGGAGCGATCGCGTATGACAGACTCAACGCCCACAACGGGACGCTCCGGGGGAATGTGACCTGGACGCCGGGGCCGCTGAATGGCGCTCTGGGCACGGCGCTGAACTTTGCGGGTAACTACGGCGACTACCTCGATATCGGGAACTGGAATCCATCGGCGGCGACAGGCCAGTTGTCGATTTCGCACTGGGTGAAATGGTCGGGATCGGGGAACACCTGGCAGGGGACGATCGGCAAGCGGGACACCTGGAACGGCTCGGACATGATGTGGCAGATCGAACTGCAGACCAATTCCAGCCCGGCGGGATACACGACGCTCAAGCGGGAAGGCAGTTATCCGGCGTATGGATTTACCATGCCGGTGAATCAGTGGATTCATGTGGCGATGAGTTTCGATGGGACGACCTCGACGATGTACCTGAACGGCTCGTCGATCGGGTCGGATCTGTTCTCGTTCGGGTCGGACACGGCTTCGGCGATGACGATCGGGGCCTGCGAGGCCAACGGCGGCAATCCGTGGAAAGGCGCGATTGACGAGGTTCGGATCTACAATCGTTCGCTGACGCCGCTGGAGGTCCAACGGTTGGCGGAGGGCAGGGGATTGAGCAACGCACTGGAAACCCAGATGCTCAATCTGAACGCTTCGTGTCGGATGCGGAAGACCTTCCAGATCGAGGACCCGACGGTATTCGATCGCCTGACCCTGCGGATTCGATACGAGGACGGTTTTGTCGCGTATCTGAACGGGCAAAAGGTGGCCGAGCGGAACGCGCCGGCTACGATCGGATGGAATTCGGCGGCGACGATGGATCGTCCGGATGCGGAGTCCCTGACCTTTGAAGAGATCAACCTGACGGGGTATCTGGGGCTTCTGGCGGCGGCGCCGGGGGTGAATGTGCTGGCGATCCAGGGGTTGAACAATTCGTCAATCAACGGGGACTTTCTGATCGAACCGGTGTTGATCGCGTCGCAAGAGCTTGCGTCTCCGCAGTACTTTACGACGCCGACCCCGGGATCCACGAATATCTCGGGAGCACTGGGTATCGTCGAAGATATCGAATTCAGTCACAAGCGCGGGTTCTATGCAGCCGGTTTTTCGCTGACCTTGGCGTCGGATACGCCTGGAGCCCAAATCCGCTACACCTTAGACGGGACGGCGCCTTCGGCGACGACAGGGACGGTCTATACGGGACCGATCCCGATTTCGGCCACTTCGACGGTACGGGCCATGGGCTGTAAGCCGGGGTGGCTGGATTCGGCGGTCAAGACCCATACTTATTTGTTCCTCGGCGATATTCTGTATCAGTCTCCGACGGGGGCAGCGCCGTCGGCGGATTGGCCGGCGGCGGGAAGTTTCAACGGTCAGATCATGAATTACGGCATGGATCCGGATATTGTGACCGTTGATAGTCGATATAAGAATCTGGTGGACGACGCTTTGATTGCGATCCCCAGTTTGTCGATTGTGACAGATCCCAATCACTTGTTCAACGCCGCGAGCGGGATCTATGTGAACGCTTCGCAGGACGGGCGGGCCTGGGAACGACCGGTTTCTCTGGAACTGATCCATCCGGACGGGTCGGATGGTTTTCAGATCAACTGCGGGTTGCGGATTCGCGGCGGGTACAGCCGCAGCGGCGACAATCCCAAGCACGCGTTCCGGGTGTTTTTCCGCGGGGAATACGGCGAAGGCAAACTGGAGTATCCGCTGTTCGGCGAGGAAGGGGCCGACAGCTTCGACAAGATCGATATTCAGACCAGCCAGAACTATTCGTGGAGTTTCGGCGGCGACAGCCAGAACACGCTGTGCCGGGAGATCTTCTCGCGCGACACTCAACGGGCGATGGGCCAGCCGTACACGCGGAGCCGATATTATCACCTGTACATCAACGGGCAATACTGGGGTCTGTATCTGACGCAGGAACGGGCCGAGGCCCGATATGCGGAGACTTACCTCGGCGGGAGCAAGGACGATTACGATGTCGTCAAGGTAGAGGCGGGGCCGTACACGGTCAACGCCACGGACGGCACGCTGGACAAGTGGCAGCAGATTTTCAACGCGCTGAACACCTTCAAGGACGCCGAGCCGTATTTCCGGTTCCAGGGGATGAACCCTGACGGGACGCGGAATCCGTCCTATGAGCGGCTGGTCGATGTCGATAATCTGATCGATTACATGATTTGCACTTTCTATGTTGGGGATTTCGACGGGCCGGTCTCGAACTTCCTGGGCAACACCAGTCCGAACAATTTTTACGGGATTTACAACCGCGTTCAACCGGACGGGTTCAAGTTCTTCCGACACGACGCGGAACATTCGCTGTTCGACAACAATTCATGGGGAATCGACCGAACGGGGCCGTTTACGGCGGGCGACACCTTTAGCAAATTCAATCCGCAATATCTGCATCAGAAGCTGGCGGAAAATCCGGAGTACCGCGTTCGGTTCGGGGACCGCGTTCATCGGTATTTCTTTAACGGCGGAGCGCTGACTTCGTCGGTCGCGTCGCAGCGGTTTTTGGCGCGGGCCAATGAGATCAATCTTGCGATCATCGCCGAATCGGCACGATGGGGGGACAGCAAGACTTCCACGAACCTGAACCGCAACGATCACTGGCTGCCGCAGATCAACTATATTTCGGGGACTTATATGAACAACCGGCCGGCGATTGTGCTCAACCAGTTGATCGGCAAGGGATGGTATCCGAATGTGTCGGCGCCGTCGTTCAGTCCGTTTGGCGGGTATGTGAATGCGGGGTATTCGCTGACGATGAATAATCCGGGGGGGGGCGATCTGTACTACACGCTGGACGGGACGGATCCGCGAAAGTATTCGCATCTCTCGACGCCGGGGGCGGATGTGACGCTGGTGGCGGCGTCGGCGGCCAAGAAGGTATTTGTTCCGACGACGGCGCCGGTCTCGACGAAGGGGACGATCCGAGCGGATTACTGGTTCGGGATCGGGGGCACGGCGGTCTCCAATCTGACGAGCCACGCCAACTATCCCGACAATCCGAGTCTGACGGAATACCCGACGGTGTTCGAGTCTCGAACGGGCGATCCGTGGGATCAGTACGGGGCTCGGCTGAGCGGGTATCTGCATCCGCCGGCCACGGCCACTTATACCTTCTGGATCGCCAGCGACGACGGGGGCGAGCTGTGGCTGAGCACCACGGAAAGTCCGACCAACGCGGTCAAGATCGCGCAGGTGTCGGGATGGACGGGGACGCGCCAGTGGGACTGGTACGCCGAACAGAAGTCGGCGGGGATTGCGTTGACGGCGGGACAGAGGTACTACATTTACGCCTTGATGAAGGAAGAAGGAGGCGGAGATAATTTGTCCGTGGCCTGGCAGAGTCCAAATTTTTCTCGGCAGATCATCGACGGGCAGAACCTGTCGCCGGCGGGCAATCCGTGGATGAATGTCGTATATGACGATTCGAGCTGGACGGCGGGCAACGGGACCGTCGGGTATGAAAACAATCCGGGCGACCCGGTGAACTATTCGGATCTGATCACCTTTGACATCCAGTCGGCGATGTACAACAAGAATCCGTCGTGCTACATCCGGATTCCCTTCACGGCGCCGAACCTGGATTATCGAACGCTGACGCTGAAGGTTCGGTATGACGACGGATTTATCGCGTATCTGAACGGCGCCGAGGTCTTGCGTGTCCATTTCGACCCGACGGCGGCGCCGGCGTGGAACTCGGCGGCCAACGCCAGCCATGACGATGCGCAGGCGCGGCAGTACGAATCGTTTGATCTGACGGCGCATCTGAACAAACTCAAGAAGGGGACGACGAATGTGCTGGCGATCCAGGGACTGAACCGGACGGCCGACAACAGCGACTTTCTGCTCGGGGCCGAACTGGTCGCCGGACAGATCAGTCCGGGCGATCCGTCGCCGACGGCGATTCGGTATACCGGGCCGGTGACGCTGACCCGGAGCACGGCGGTCAAGACGCGGGCGCTGAACGGCAAGTGGAGCGCGATGAACGAGGCGGTGTTCGCGGTCGGGCCCGTGAAGGAAAACCTGCGGATCACGGAGATCATGTATAATTCGGCTATACCGAACACGGAATATATTGAATTAAAAAATGTCGGCACTTCCGCGATCAACCTGAATCTGACGCGATTTACCAAGGGGATCGACTTTACCTTCGGCGATACGACGCTGGCTCCGGGCGGATATGTCCTGGTGGTTCAGGATTCGGCGGCATTTGAGGCGTTCTATGGGACGGGGCTTCCAGTCGCGGGGCAATACGCGGGGCTTTTGGACAACGCCGGCGAGCGGATCGGCCTGGTCGATGCGATCGGGACGACGATTCACGATTTTTCGTACAAAGACGGGTGGTACGAGATCACGGACGGACGGGGATTTTCGCTGACGATTCTGGATCCCACGGCGTCGGATCTGACGGCCTGGGGGCGGAAATCCGGATGGCGGGCCAGCGCGACGGCGTACGGATCGCCGGGCGGCGACGACGCGGGGCTCTTGCCGGCGCCGGGCGCGGTGGTGATCAATGAGATTTTGTCGCACTCGCACGATGTCGCGCCGGACTGGATCGAGTTGCACAACACCACCGACGAGCCGATTCACATCGGCGGATGGTTTTTGTCGGACAGCAACGCCGACGACCCGAGCAAAAAAAAGTACGAGATCGCGGCGGGAACGATCCTGCCGGGAAACGGCTATGCGGTGTTGTATCAGGATCTGCATTTCGGCAATCCGGCCGATCCAGGGTGTCATATTCCGTTTGCGCTCAGCGAGGGCGGCGAGACGGTGTATCTGCAATCGGGACAGGACGGAATTTTGACCGGCTATACGACCGAGCAGCAGTTCGACGCGGCAGAAAGCGGGGTGGCGTTTGGGCGGTACATCAAGAGTTCGCTGGACGGCGGGGTGAATTTTGTGGCGATGAGCGCCAACACGCCGGGTTATGCCAACGCAGGGCCGAAGGTCGGGCCGATCGTTATCACGGAGATGATGTACAATCCGAACACAACCAATACGGGCGACGAGTATATCGAGTTGAAAAATATCAGCGGGGCGCCCGTGACGCTTCAGGAGGCCGTGGGGACGGAGACCAGCCCCGGCATATTCCAGACCGACATTGTGCCATGGCGGTTTACGAATGGCATTGAGTATTCCTTCCCGGCGAACACGACGATTCCGGCGGGGGGGTATTTGATCGTGTGCAAGGACAAGGCCAAGCTACAGGCGTACTACGGTGCGACGATTCCGGCGGAGGTGACGGTCCTGCAATGGACGACGGGGAGTCTGGATAACGCCGGGGAAAAGGTCCGGCTGTCGCGGCCGGGCGATCAGGAGCTCGGGCTGGAGCGGTACTGGATCCGCGAAGAGCAGGTGAGCTATGATGATGTTGCGCCGTGGCCGGTAGAGCCGGACGGTGCGGGCAAAGTCCTGCAGCGGATCGCCCCGACGGCCTACGGCAATGATGCGGCCAATTGGCAGGCGGGGGATCCGAGCCCGGGGCAATAGTAACGATTTTCAATTTTCGAATTTCGATTTTCATTTTGAAACTCACGCGAAGGCGCGAAGACGCAAAGAAGGGGTATCCGTCCCTGCCGGATAGGGAAATGCGGTTTGTCGTGAGAAAAGGGTTGCATTTCTTCCACTAAATTCCTATAATAATACCAGTATTACTGAATTGGAACCCAAAACCCGTGGAGAGGGTTGAAAATCCATTCGGAAAAGGAGAGGGTATGAGTCTTCCAATACGAATCTGTGCAGTGGTTGTTGTTTGCATTGCGGGAATCGCGATCGGCAAGCCGGATCTTCGCGTTACCGATATTTGGAACGAGGGTGAGGTTATCTGGTATCAGGTCATCAACGAGGGGGATACGGCCACGACGGGTACTTTCCAGACGGCACTGCAGGTGGGGTCTGCCTGGGAAGATGTGGATTCGATCACCGAGAAGATCGGGCCGGGACAACGACGAAACCGATCCTTTGAGAAATATCTGTGGCATTGCTCTGCTCCGAGCGATCCGATCACGGTGGTGACGGATTCCAGCCAATCTATTGACGAAGACGACGAGACCGACAACAGTCGCCAGGAGGTCTGGAAGTGCGACACGACGGCGCCCAAGATCACGGTCGGGCCGACCGTTTCGAACCTCACCACGACCTCGGCGGAGATTACCTGGACGACTGACGAGGATTCGGACAGTATTGTCCGGTATGGAACCTCGGCGAAGGTTTTCAGTCTGATCGTCCGCGATATCTCCCTGACAAAATCTCATCTGATCAAACTCAATACGCTATCGCCGGCGACAACCTATCATTTCCGCGCCGAATCGACCGACGGATCGGGCAATACGGTCCAGAGCGTCGACATGTATCTGCGGACATTGCCGACGGCATCGGGGCCGGTCAAGATCGGGGCGACGGGGCCGGTCGGAAAGACCCTGCCGCTGCAATGGCGGGCGAGCGAACCAGAAGGAGGAGAAGTGGATCGGGTCGAGTTTTATCTGGACGATACGCTGATGGCGATCGATTATTCGGCGCCGTATGAATGCTGGCTGAATCCGTATTTTGCGGGGATGAGCGTTCAGGACCTGATCGGAGCTCATTCGGTGACCGAACGGGCGTACGCGCCGGACGGTACCCTGGGGCAATGCATGGCCGCTTGGAGTTGGGCGGATGATTGCTTGGGCAGCGGGACGCAATTGGAGTTTCGGTATCCGGCGTATGGGCATGTTATCCACACGGATACGATGGAATCGCCGCAAGGGGAACTGGACATATATGTTTATGCCGTCCGGACCGAGACGATCATCGGGTGGATGAATAATCGCAATCCGGAACTGCCGAGTGGATCGGCGTTCGGGGGTTTTCTCGGTCAGGTTCCTCTGGAGGAAAGCGATCTTGAATTTTCTCTGGACGGGGTGAGAATATGGCCGGAGTATCTCGGATTGGATCCCTGGATGGAGGATGTGTCGTGTTTTCGGATTCAGACCGGCGGGCTGGACCTGGGCAATCATCGCCTGCGGGTACGAACGACGACTGACACGGGGTGTACGCTGACCGACGGCACGACGATCGCGGTCGAACGGAATCGGCCCAATCTGGAGATTGAGCGGCGGGTCATTCGGGAGGATACCTGGATCTGGGTCGATCTGTCGATCACCAATCGCGGAAGCGCTACGGTGATGCTCGACCTTCTGACGGACACGGTCACCGGATTTCAATGCCAAAATGCGGACTACCGGGGTTTCGATGTGGTCAGCCGATACACCCCTCAGACCCGGAAAACCACGATCGAGATGACTTTCAGCGGTGCGGATCGAGAGTTGATTGCGGGCGAAACCGATCGCTTTTTCTATTTGGCGATTCCGGTTCTCTACAAAGGGATCGAACCGTACCGGATCGGCGGAGAGGGTTCGATCCAATTCCACGACGCGTATGAGGCATACGAAGAGGAGTTCGACGATGTGGCGTGGCGAGATACGGACGGGCATACGATCCGGTCCTGCGCCAACTGGGCGATTTCGGAATCGAATTACCTGATCGTGACCAATCCGATCGCGTTGTACCGGATGTTTGACGCCGGGGAAGTGGACGACCTGATGGCGTCCGTGGTCGATCTGGCCTTTGAACGGAGGGCGGTGATCGGGCACTTCAATTCCTACTATACGATCCATCCGAACTTTCAGGGCGGACACTGGATGGGAACGGGGGACCTCTTCAACGACCATCGCGAGGAACTGATCCTGCTGGATCGGCGCGACAGCGACACGGTGGAGGATCTGATCCAGGTCTATAGCGCGACATCGGGGAAACTGTCGCTGGCCGACAATGAGTTGCCGATTCGGCTGGGGTTCCACGCGTTGTATCCGCAGGACACCATCGTTGTTGGGAATGTCATGGCGTTTTGCCATGGCGGGGCAAACCCCCCTGTGGAGATTGTTCTGGTCGATGGACACAGCAGCGGAGAGGATCGGGGGGATATCACCGTCTATCAGTACAACCGAGGTACCGAACGATTTGAAGAAACGACCTTTCATGTGAATTATGATCCCTCCCACGACACGATTGCCGCGGGGGACATCGTGAATGATTCAATCGACTGGTTCGGCGACGAGATTCTGGTGGCGCATGACAATGGAACGGTGGACATCTGGGGCGAACTGAATGCGGCGCGACACAGAACCGCCACGATCAGTTTTGAGCCGGGGGACCGATTCGTGGTCGGTAATGTGATCGGCGACAGCCGCGATGATTTTGTCGTGGGGGATATCTCGGAGAACAGGATTATCGTCTATGAATCTGGAGCCAGTTTCGGCGTCGATTTGCTGTTGCCGGTGGACCTGGCGTTCTTCTACGACATCGCCGTCGGCGATGTCATCGGCAACGAGTATGACGAAATCCTCGTTGCCAACGGCTCGGATGAGACGGTGACGATCTACGATTTCGGCGGAGATCCCGACGCCGAGCCGACCATCCTGACGCTGGAGGCGGATTTTACCCTGGACGACTGGCTCTATGTCGCCGACGTGATCGACGGGGGCAAGGGCGAGGTCTTGATCGCCCGCGGGAACAGCGATTGGTGGAACAGCGGAAATGTCGATATCCTGCATATCCCCGAAGCGTGGGAATCGTGCGAGAGCCGATGGGTCCTCGATGAGCTGATCAGCGAGCATGGCGATTGGACCGACCGGATGGCCCCGGACTGGATCAACAACGGATATTTGCTGATTGTGGGCGAAACGACGATCGTGCCGACCTTCAAGGCGCATTTCGCCACCGGCGGAGCGGGCAAGAAAGCGCCGTATACCGACATGTTTTACGCCAGCACGAGCGGCGCCGACGAACTGCCGGAACTGGCCGTCGGACGGATCATCGGCGAGACGCCCAACGATCTGCGAACGGTGATTGAAACCAGTATCGAACTTGCCAGGGGCGACAGCGTGCTGGACAATTCCGACGCGTACCTGGTTTCGGGTTATTCGCGCGGCACCGGCGGAACCTCGGATTATTTCGATTTTGCGGGGCTGAACGATGAAATCGAAAACCGGATCGACGATCACGGATTTTCGATTCTGCGCGAGACGACGGAGGGGACCAGCGGGATCGACGAGACAGACTTTTTTGCGCACGCCGTGGACCAGGACATCATTCATCTGTCGGGGCACGGCAATCCGGGCGGTTGGGATATTCTCAGCGCCCGCGAGGTCCGCGACAATTTCAGGCCCGGGACGACGCACCCGCTGATCACGGCGATGTCCTGTTCGACGGGATCGTATCCGTTCGGAAGAGGATTGGCGGAATCGTTCCTTCAGAAAGGGGCCGGGGCGTATATCGGGGCGTCGTCCACGGCGCAGATCCAGACGCAATATGTCGATGAGTATTTCTATGACTATTTCGAGTTGGGGGAGCCGCTGGGGATGGCCCTTCGAGACGCCAAGCGGACGATGATCAGTTCCGTGGGGGCCGGAGCCACACGAGAGAGGTACGAGTACAACTGCGCGATCAATCAATTTTACGGCGATCCGGCGCTGACCTTCAGCGGCGGTGCGCCGGCGCCGAGCGAAAAATCCATTCCGGTTCCTCCGGCCGATCCGCCGAACACGCTGAAGCTGACGATCCCGAACTTCACGGTCCAGACAATCGAGGACAAAGATCAGCCGAGAATCCCAGGGCAAGCCGTTTTGACGGAGACGGGCAAACCCATCGTGCCGATCTATACGCACCGGATCGATCTTCCGGCCGGATGGCAGGTACAGGATGTGGTGTTGGAGGAAAAGGGCGGGCTGCTCAAGACGATGGGGCTGGAGCTGCCGTTGTACACCGAACGGGATGTGGATGAAGCGGGCAATGTGATTCCGCCGGCGGCCGAGGCGGAGGGCTACTGGCCGCTGACGGATTTCGACTGGACGGTGAGCACAAGGGCCGGCGGCGGCAGCACGCTACAGATTCACATTCATCCGTTTTTCTACAACGCGGCGACGACGCAGGTGCGGTTCTATCGCAGCTATCAATTCCGAATCCAATACGGTCAATCGCAGATCGAAATCAACAAACTCTCGACCGACAAGGGTCAATATGCCGTCGGCGAGCCGGTGAAGGTTCAATTGTGGCTGTACAATCCGACGGGCCAGGCGATCGACGCGATTGTGGAATTGTCGATCCTGGACAGCGGTTCGAGTCTGGTGAAAGGATTGCCGCTGCGGACGCTGCGGAATTTCCGAGGGCTGGCGTCGATGTCGGCGGAATGGGACACGACCGGGGCCAAATCGGGACCCTGCATAGTCCATGCGTCGCTGAAAAACACCGGCGGCGTTGTTCTGGATACGGCCGAGCGGAATATCGAGATCGGGATCGGCCATGGAAAGACGACGGCGCTGAAGGTTACGCCGGAATGTTTCGGGACGAAGGACTCGGTATTGATTACATCCCGGTTCGAAAATACCGGCGATGTACCGCTCGATGGCGAAGCGGTCATTGAGATTCAGACGCTCGGCGGAAAGCCCATCGAGACCTATCGCAAGGAGTTTACCAAGCTGGCCGCGGGGGACACATTCGACCTGACGGCCTTGTGGGACAGCGGCGGATTTCGGCGCGGGACCTGCCGAATCTTCGCATACGCCAACTTCGACGGTCAGACCTCAAATGTGCGGGAATGGCCGGGGCCTTCGGCCGGAGGGCATGGCGATTTGAACCAGGATCGTCAGGTGGATATCGAGGATTTCGCGATCCTGGCGGCAGAATGGTTAGACAAGATTTCCATCGCCGATATCTCGCCGGAAGGCGGCGACTGCCGCGTGGACCTGCTGGACTTGAAGGCGTTTGTGGAGTATTGGATGACATCCACTCCCTGAGGGGGTGGTGTAGTGCGTATTTTGGATCTATATAATATACAATAGGGGCGGTTGCCGGTTGTTGTTTCTAAAATCGGTGGCTGTCCCCGGTTTTCTCGTCCCCGGTTTTCTCGGTTTTGCGGTTGCGACGGAAACGGTTACTGGGCCGGATTGAGAAAAAAGATTCCGGCGACGGAGGCGGTGGCCAGGCAGGCCAGGGTGGCGGCCAGCAGAACCCGCGGAGCGACGGCGGCCAAGTCGGCCTTTCTCTGGGGAACCAGTGCGGCAACGCCTCCGACGAAAATGGCCAGCGAGGCGACATGTGCGAATCCGCACAGGGCGTACGCGATCAGGACGGCCGAACGGGGGTGAGACAAGGTTCCCGCTTTCATACACGCAGCAAGCTGCGTATAGGCGGGGATTTCCGTGGCGACCATGCGCGTGCCGAGCATCCGGCCGGCAAGTTGGGCATCAGTGGGAGGGATTCCGATCAGGATGGCAATCGGATAGAACAGATAGCTTAACCCGGCGGTGATTGGCGATTCGGCTCCGGAGGGATCCATCCATCGCAGTGCGCCACCAAGACCTATCAGAGCCATATCCAGCAGGGCCAAGATTCCGAGAAAGGCGATCAGTAAGGCCACAACCCCCACAGCCAGTTTGACTCCGGCCATGGCACCGTTGATGACGGCTTCGATCGCGCTGGATTCCCGCTGGTAATGAAACTGTGCCGTTTGGCCCAGGGTGATGGGAGACCCCTCTTCGGGCACCAGGATCTTGCTGAACACAATGGCCGCGGGCGCTGATAGAAGGGAAGCGCTGATCAGGTGCCCGGCGATGGTCGGAAAGGCGTCCTTGAGAAACAGGACATACAGGCCCATGGTGGTTGAGGCGACAGTCGCCAGCCCCGCGGTGAGGATCGTGCAAAATTCCGATCGCGTCATTCGTTCCAGGTACGGCCGGACCGAGGTGCAGGATTCGATCCCGACGAAGATGTTGCTGGCGGTACATAGGGCTTCGGCTCCGCTGATCCGCATGAGCCGGCTAAACATCCACGCGAATCCGCGGATGAGTCTTTGCATGACGCCGACATAGTAGAGCAGTCCCATCAGAGCGGCGAAGAAGATGACCAGCGGAAACGCCTGAGTGGCGAGGATGACGCCGATCGAGCCATTGCCCGCGTCATCCGTCTGGCCGGGAGCCAGGGCCAGCGGGCCAAAGACAAATTTCTGACCCGCCGTCGCGGCCTCGAGCAGTTTCAAGACCAGGTTATTGAGTTTGAGAAAGAAGGTCTGGCTGGCGGGAATCCAGAAGACAACCGCTCCGATCGCCAGTTGCAGGCCGAGACCGGCGACGATACAGCGAATGTTTTGACGGAAGCGATTTGCCGAGCACAACCAGGCGATCGCAACCAGTCCGAATAAACCCGCGAAGCTGATCAAGTTATACCGGTCCACGCCGAGTCCCTTCCGGAAACAATTCTGGGGTTTATCGTACTATTCCCTGAGCGAAATGCAATGGATATTCGTTCCATGATCCTGATCCACGGCGAATGTTGATGTACATTGTTATTCGGGATCATTGATCTGTTCCGGGTTGAATCCGCGCGCCGATTCGGTAAGATGGTGCAAGAAACATGAGCGGCAGATCGTCTTGTCTTGAAATTCACGAATCCTTTTTCGGGAGAACGGCATGAATAGATCGGAAATGACGCGAAGGCAATTTTTAAGAACGGGGGCGGCCGTCTCGGCGGCGGTGGCATTGCCGACGATTTTGCCATCGAGGGTATTGGGAGCTTCGGCGCCGAGCAATCGGATCATTATGGGCGCGATCGGGACCGGCTCTCAGGGGACCGGCGACATGATGGATTTCATCGGGCGGCCGGAGGTGTATTTTGTGGCCGTGTGCGATGTGGATCGCAGGAACCGCGAGAACGCCAAGAAGCTGGTCGATGAGCATAACAAGAACACCGACTGCACAGCGTATCTGGACTTTCGCGAGCTGATCGGGCGCGGGGACCTCGACGCGGTGATGTTGGCTTTGCCGGATCACTGGCATGCGATCCCGGTAATCGCGGCGGCCAAGGCGGGCCTGGACATGCACGGACAAAAGCCGTTCGCGCGGTCGATTCGCGAGGGGCGGGCGATGTGCGACGCAATTCAGCGGTACGGGCGAATCTGGCAGACGGGCAGCCAGCAGCGATCGGATTACAAGTTCCGGCGGGGAGCCGAGCTGGTCCGCAACGGGCGGCTGGGCAAGATTCTCAAGGTCGATGTCGGGCTGCCGACCGGCGGGGCGACGGGCGTGCGGAAAATCGAGCCGGTGCCGGACGGACTGGATTGGGATTTCTGGCTGGGGCCGGCGCCGTGGGTTCCATTCCGCGGGGTGTGTCACTGGGACTGGCGGTGGATTATGGACTATTCAGGGGGGCAATTAACGGATTGGGCCGGCCACCACATCGATATCGCACACTGGGGCATGGGGTGGGACACGACCGGGCCGGTGGAGATCGAGGGCCGGGGCGAGTATCCGACCGAAGGGCTCTTTAATGTGCCGATGCGGTACAAGTTTGAGTGTAAGTATGCCAATGGGATTGTGATGACTGTCGGCGACGGTTCGCAGGTCCGGGATGGGACGACCTGGACCGGCGAGAAGGGCTGGATCCATGTCAATCGCGGCGTGCTGGAGGCCTCGGACGAGAAGATTCTCAAGGAGGTCATTGGTCCCGACGAGATCAAACTCTACGAGAGCAACGACCACAAGCAGAACTTCATCGAGTGCGTCAAGAGCCGTAAGCCCACGATCTGTCCGGAGGAGGTTGGTTTTCGGTCGATCAGCGTCGGCCTGCTCGGAGAGATCGCGATGTTGACGGGGCGCAAGATCAAGTGGAATCCCGAGACCGAGGAAATCATCGGCGATCCGGAGGCGTCGGCATTGCTGGGGCGGAGTTATCGCGAGCCATGGGTGTTGTGAGCGAATGATGAATAGGAGGGCACGGCGTGCCGTGCCCCTACAAGATGGGCGGATGCCTTTCGCCCCTACATGCGGGAGAATGAAACGATGAAGCGATTTGTATATACGATGTTGACGATGATTTTGGCGGCGGGGGTTTGTTCGGCGGCTCCGATGAAGGCCCTGATCGTCGATGGCCAGAACAATCACGACTGGAAGGCATGCACTCCGGTCCTCAAGGAGATTCTTGAAGAGACGGGACTGTTTACCGTGGATGTGGCGACGACTCCGCCGCAGGGTCAGCCGATGGATTCCTTCAAGCCGGACTTTGCCCAATACCAAGTGATCGTGTCCAACTACACGGGGGACGATTGGCCGAAGGCGACACAGGATGCCTTTGAGCGGTACATGAACAACGGCGGCGGACTGGTGGTGATTCACGCGGCGGACAACGCGTTTCCAAACTGGGCGGCGTGGAACGAAATGATCGGATTGGGCGGCTGGGGCGGCCGGAATGAAAAGAGCGGGCCGTATGTGTATTGGAAGGACGGCCAGATTGTCCGCGACGCGACGCCCGGCCCCGGCGGGGCGCACGGTCAACAGGTCGATTACCTGATCACGGCGCGTGACACGCAGCACCCGATCATGAAGGGGTTGCCGGAAAAATGGCTGCATGTCAAAGACGAACTGTACAGCCGTCTGCGCGGGCCGGGCAAGAACATGACACTGCTAGCGACCTCGATTCAGGACAGGGCCACCGGCGGAACCGGCCGCGATGAGCCGGTATTGTTTACGATCAGCTACGGGAAGGGAAGGATTTTTCACCAGGCGATGGGGCATGCACCCGAGCAAATGCGGTGTGTCGGGTTTATCGTGACCACGCAGCGCGGGGCCGAGTGGGCCGCGACGGGCACGGTAACGCGGACGGAGGTGCCAGCCGATTTTCCGACGGAGACAAAAACCAGCGTTCGTTCGCAGATCAGCGCCAAGCTCGATTGGGGTCCGCTGGACGGATATGACTTTGACAAGCCGCGGGCGGGACTGGAAAAAATCGAGGAGCAGGTGCGCACGATGCCGGTCTCGAAGTATCCGGTCGTCGAAGAGGGACTCTTGAAGGCGTTGAAGTCGCCGAAGATCACGCTGGCCGGCAAGCAGTGGGTGTGCCGGATGCTCCGGATCGTCGGAACGGACAGGTGTGTGCCGGCAATGACGGCAATGCTTGCGGACAAGGACACTTCTCATCTGGCGAGAATGGCGCTGCTGCACAATCCCTCGCCGCAGGCGGGAGGGGCGTTGACAAAGGCCCTTGGGACGCTGACGGGTGATTTACGGATCGGCGTGATCGGATCGCTGGGACAGCGCGGCGAAACGGCCGCGGCGGCAGAGATCGGAAAGCTGGTTACGGATGCGGACAGCAACACAGCCCTTGCGGCGATTCGGGCGCTGGGTCGTATCGGCGGTTCGGAGGCGGTGAAGATTTTGACGACGGCCAAGGTGGCAACAGTGCACCAGGGCGAGCGGGACGATGCGCTGATTGCGGCGGCGGATTCTCTGGCGAAACAGGGAAAGACGGCCGAGGCGATGGCGATTTATTCGTCGATGACGGATGCAAAGCATTCGACCTGGATCCGGATCGCGGCATATCGCGGCCTGGTTCAATCGCAGAAAGAAAAGGCCGTGCCGCAGGTGATTGCGCTCTTGAAGGATCCCAACGCGGACCTGAAACTTGCGGCGGCGAAATTCATCTCCGAGATGCCGGGCCAAGCGGCAACGAAGGCATTTGCGGATTCGCTTTCGACGCTGGATCCTCAGGGGCAAACGGTGTTGATCGCGGCACTGGAGACGCGACAGGATAAAGTGGCTGCCGCCGCGGTGGCACTCGCGGCAGAAAGCGACAATATGACGGTGAAACTGGCCGCGGTCAAGGCGCTGGCGATTCTGGGGGACGCAACCAGCGTTGAGAAACTGGCGGCCGAGGCGGCGTCGGGCGGTGACATTGGCAAAGCCGCACAGCAAAGTCTTGCGCGGTTGTCGGGCGAGGGTGTGGATGACAAGATCGTTGCCCTTGTCGGATCGCCTTCGGCGACGGGACCTGTTCGTGCGGCCGCGATCCAGGCGGTGATCGACCGGGCCAAGACAATTGCGCTGCCGGCGCTGGTCAAAGCGGCCGCGGATACCAACGCCGAGGTTCAGAGGGCGGCCAGTCGGGCGCTGGGTGAACTGGGGGACA
This sequence comes from uncultured Pirellulales bacterium, assembly GCA_964643355.1. Taxonomy (GTDB): domain Bacteria; phylum Planctomycetota; class Phycisphaerae; order Sedimentisphaerales; family Anaerohalosphaeraceae; genus FEN-1350. Next base: position 41,679 of record CAZXPW010000025.1, on the reverse strand, counting down.
GTCCGGCATTTACGCAAATGGTCCGGTTGGTTAGTGAAGCGAAAACAACCGCAGAACGCGGTAATCTTGAACGGGCAATGACGGCGGTGATTGCACGAGTCAAGCAGGTCGATGTTCAGCCGGTTGTGGACGCGCTATCTCGAGGCCAGACGGAGGCAAAGGTATCGTTGCTCGGCCTGTTGCCGAAGATCGGCGGCGAGAAGGCGCTGGCCGTTGTGCGGTCGAATCTGGCTTCGACAACGCCGGAAATCAAACGGGCGTCGATTCGGGCTCTGGCCGAATGGCCGGATCCGACGCCGTTGAAGGACTTGTTGGATCTGGCGCAGAACGATCCTGACGCGGGGAATCAGACGCTGGCGTTGCGGGGGTACATTACGCTGCTTTCGACGCCGGCCAATCGCGGGGCGGCGCAGACCGTGTCGCTGCTTGGGGATGCGATGAAGATCGCCAGGCGGCCGGAAGAAAAGCGGCTGATTTTGTCGGCGCTGACGAAATTTCCATGCAAGGAGGCGCTGGAGATGGCGCGACAATGGAAGACGGACGCAACGCTTTCGGCCGAGGCCGACGGGACGATCCGCAGGATTGAAGAGACGCTGGCCAATCAGAATATGAGGGCGACGGCGTCGTTGAACGGAGGCGCGACCGGTGCGGCCTTTGACGGAAAGATGGATACCCGATGGGATACCGGCCGACCAATGAAGCCCGGCGACTGGTTCGTGCTGGATCTGGGGATCGAGCGGGCGATCCGAGGATTGATTCTCGATGCGACTCCTTCCCCGAACGATTTTCCAAAGGGGTACGAGGTCTATGTCAGCTTCGATGGGGGCAACTGGGGCAAACCGGTTTTGACCGGCGAGTCTGACAAGCCCCTTACCGAGCTGGATTTTGGAAAGACGGTTCACGCGCGGTTCGTCAAGATTGTCCAGACGGGATCGTCAGATTCGTGGTACTGGTCGATCCATGAGTTGAAAGTGAAGGGCGAGTAAAGGCATAAGAAGATTTAGGATATAGGGATTCGGATTTCGGAAGATGGGTTTGACTTGCGGTTAAACCCATCTTTCACGGCGAAATGAAAGTCAAGGGAGCGATGATATGAAAATGAACGGAAAGACTTTGGCGCTGGGGATCATTCTGGGGTTGGCGGCGGCGATGGGAATGGGGGCGATGGCGACGAACCCCGCGGAAACCGGTCGATATCAGATTTCCTCCAGCGCCGTGTATGCGTGGGTTTTGGATACGCAAACCGGCCAGGTCTGGACGGTCGAACGGAAAGACGAGATCGGAGCGGGAGTGTTTTCCAACAAGCCCGCCGAGTGGGTCGATTACGGGATTGCGACAAAGACTCAGGGGCGATAGGGGACCAGAACCCCCGAGATTCTATAGCGTATTCGGCGATTCACGACGCAAGGTAATGCCGGTGTGTCGCCATTCGGCGGCGAACTGCGCAATCGGGATATGGAGCTTACCCAGCGACGGGTCGGCGATGAGGACCTGGTGATCGGTGATTCCCAGCACGGCGACACAATGATTGGTCAGGGTACCTCCGCGGACGATTGCCAGGGTCAGGCCGGCGGAACGGAGTTGGTCAAGACTGTCGAAGCGGCGAAATTCACAATGCAGTCCTTGCGGTCCATATTGTCGGTCGAGGGCATTGCAGAGATCCCACGGGAGGGTTCCGATGACGGGCGCCGATGAGGCCAGCGTTGCGATTCGGCCTTCGTGGGCGCGCAGACCGAGTTCCTGCAAAGCCGTGACGGCGGCGGCCGGACCGCAGGTCCAGGGTCGGGTTTGGAGACAAACGCCCAGCGAATCGGTCTGATTGGGGGTCTGCAGCAGGTCCTTGCGGATCAAGGCCGGAGCCAGGACGGGATAGATCGAAAAGCAGGCGATAAAGCCCAGCAGGATGATGACGATGGCGATTCGTTCAAAACGGCGAGGCAGGAAGGGCAGCAGGGTCATCAGGCCGACCGGTATCATCAGCGACAAAACGAGGAATCGCGGCTGGCCGAAAAACACGCCGCCGAGCCATCCCTTCGGCGAGCCGAACCATCCGCATCGGCCCAGCGTAAGCAGGATCAGCGTCGTCAACGGAAGGACATAACCCAAAACCAAGGCCGTGCGGCCGGCGCGACTGCAGAATCGCCCCACCATCACCCCGACAGCGGCGATCAGGATCGCCTTCAACATGTCCCATTCCGGTTGGATCATGGATTGTCCCCATTGCGACCAACCGCGGAATCCATCGCGTCACAAGCGGTTCCATCCTCCATTATTGTACCAGAATGATCCGGAAAAATCAAGGTATCTTATCGGACAGGCGTGGCGAACATGACCTGAATTTTCCGAGAAACAGGGGTATGACAAGGTCCGATAGGGCCGAAAGCGAAGCATTATCGGACGGCTGGAAAACGCATAATCCCGGAAAAGGAACCACAAGAAGCGGGGGAATTGTGACGACATGGAATTGGGTGACTATGGCTTGTGTCGGATCGGCGGGGCGTTGTCCGTCGGATCCGACCGCCACAAACGAAAACAAGGGAATGGATATGCAGCCAAAACCGATTGAGCAGATTCTGACGCAAACGCCGGGCTGGATGACGCTGCCTCACGGGGCGCACACCAGCGAGCAGAAGGACGCCCTGATTCAGATTATGACTAAATATATCGACAATATGGCGTATCAGATTCGAACGCTGACCAACGCCGTTTTGGGATTCAGCGAGTTGCTGCTCAACGAAGACCTCAGCGAAACGCAACGGGAATATGTCAACGAAATTTTTTCCGCCGGACAGGGGATGGTTTCGCTGGTCAATGACGTATTGGATATGACGCGACTGGAAAAAGGCGAGTTGCAAGCGCTGACGGAAGACTGTTGGCCGACCAGTTTGCTGGAGGAAATCGACGCCCGAGTGCGGCCGGCGGCGCAGGAAAAGGGGCTGACATTTGAGATCGTCGCGGCGCCGGACATTCCCGTTACAATCCGGACGGATACTCAGCGGTTGCGACAATGTTTGCTGATTCTGGCGGGCAATGCGGTCAAATACACGCAACAGGGATTTATCCGAATCGAAGCCGGCGGGGTCCGTCATCAGGGCAGGTCGTATATTCGTTTCGATGTCATCGACAGCGGAATCGGAATCCCGGCGGATCAGCAACCGACCATATTTCAGCCCTATTCCCGATATGAACAGGTCAGCGAGAGCATGTTGACCAGTTTGGGTCTGGGTCTGACGGCCAACAGCGGCCTTGCCGCGACGGCGCAACTGATCCAGTTGCTTCAGGGGCGGATCGCGCTGGCCAGCGAGCCGGGTCAAGGGACCATCTTTTCTCTGGTGATTCCCACGGGGGTTGAAAGGGATGGCCCGGCCACTGCAGGTACGGTCGCGACGGCGGCAGAGCCGGGCAGGTCCGAAGCGGAGTCCGGTTCTTCGAATTCTCATTCGCAATGCCAGGGACATGTATTGGTGGTTGAAGATCAACCGTCGAATCAGACGGTGGTTCAGTTGCTTTTGGAATCGATGGGATTGCAGGTCAGCGTTGCCGACAACGGTCAGATCGCCGTGGAGATGGCTCAATCCGAAAGCTTCGATGCGATCCTGATGGATATCAAGATGCCGGTTCTGGATGGAATCCAGGCCGCCCGAAAACTGCGGCAACAAGGATTGGTCGTTCCCATTTTGGCGATGTCAGCGGCCAACGAGCCGGTGGGGAAGGATTTTGACGGATTTTTATCCAAACCGGTTGACAGCCAGGGATTGTATCAGGCATTGAGTCGTTATCTGCCGGCGATTCCATTGAATGCATCGGCGGGTGTGCAAGAGTGACGGGGGATCGAGAAGGAAGATCAGAACAGATATGACAACGGGTACGGACACGAAAAATCGATTAGCTATTTCGAAAGAAAGCTCTTTGTTCGGCGACTGGCTGCTCAAACATCAGAAGTTGTCGGCCATGGATCTTCATCAGGCCCTGCAGGAACAATCCCGGCAGGGTGGGCGGATCGGCGAAATCCTGATCCGGCTGGGGAAGATGTCGGAAGGAGATCTGGCCGAAGCCCTGGCGGGATTCCTGCAGGTGGACTATATCCGGCTGGAGGATCTGTCGGTCATTCAAACCGAAGTTGCTCGCAAGGTACCGGAGACGATCGCCAAGCGATTTTCTCTTGTGGCGACGGGAGAAGCCGACGGCAAGGTAACGATTGCGATGGCCGATCCGCTGAATGTCGTGGCGGTCGATACGGTGACGGTCAAGCTGAAAAAGCCGGTCAAGATCGTTCTGGCCACGCCGCGGGATATTCAGCGAGCCATCGAGGTTGTCTATCACGGCACGGACATCCAGGAACAGAAACTTCGCGACCTGGTCGAACTGGAAGTCAGCACGGAGGAAGACGAAGAGGACCTGCCGGAATCTTCGGCGGTCACGGCGGCGGAAGACGCGCCGGTTATCCGGTTTGTCGATCTGTTGTTGTCGCACGCGGTCAAGAGCCGGGCCAGCGATATTCATATCGAGCCGCAGGAAAAAGGCATGAACATCCGGATGCGGATCGATGGGATGTTGACGGATATGGTTCCTCCGGCCCGAAAGATGCAGGCGGCGGTGATCGCACGGGTCAAGATTCTGGCCGAGATGGACATCGCGGAACGACGGTTGCCCCAGGACGGGCGTTTCAAAGTCAAAGCGGGCGATCGCGATATCGATGTCCGCGTATCCGTGTTACCGACAATCTACGGCGAAAAAATCGTGATGCGTATTCTGGATAAAAACGCCGTCAATCACGATCTGGACAAGATGGGGTTCGAGCCGAGTTTGCTGGAGCCGTTCAAGCGGATCCTCAAACAGCCGTATGGGATCATCATCGTGACGGGACCAACAGGCAGCGGCAAAAGTACGACGCTGTATTCAGCGCTGAACTTTCTGCGCGACCCGAAGAAAAACATCACGACCGTTGAAGACCCTGTGGAATACCGCATGAGCGGGATCAATCAGACGCAGATCAAGCCGGAGATCGGACTAACTTTCGGGGCGTGCCTGCGATCGATTTTGCGGCAGGACCCGAACATCATCCTTCTGGGGGAAATCCGCGACAAGGAGACAATGGAGATCGCGATGAAGGCGTCGTTGACGGGGCATTTGGTGCTCAGTACTTTTCACACCAATGATGCGCCCAGCGCGATCAGCCGATTGGTCTATATGGGTCTGGAGCCGTATCTTCTGGCGTCGAGCTTGAACCTGATTTTGGCCCAGCGGCTGATGCGCAAAATCTGCGACCAGTGCAAAGAGCCGGTGCAGATTGAGGACGAAGTGCTTAAGCGGATGCGGCTGGATCCCCAGGAGGCCAAACAGTTCACCTTCTACAAGGGCAAAGGTTGTCCGGCCTGCCATAACAGCGGGTATGCGGGACGAGTCCCGATTTTTGAATTTCTGCCGATGACGCGAGAGATGCGTGATCGGATCGCGACCGGAGCCGGTGAGGTGGAGATCCGCAAGATGGCTCGCGAAAAGGGATTCTGCGATCTGCTGGAAAGCGGCGTATCGCGGATGAAGGCGGGATTGACCACGGCCGAAGAGATCCTCAGGGTGACCTTTACGCAAGATGTCGAGGCATAGAATCCGTCTCGATCTGGATGATTTTTCCTCCCATCTTTACACTTTTGCGTACTTCTCGGCTTCCCAATATTCACATGCAGCAAAATCTGAAAAATCTACATTGTCCAAGGCGATTTTTATTGGACTCGATGGAGTTGGGCTTGATATACTTTCCCGTGGAACGGGCTTACCGGATGAGCCCGGGAGAGAAAACGATTGTGTCGGAGACATGTCCATGTTCCGCCGAGTTGGGCTGAGGTTTCTCACCGTATTGTTATTTCCCCTTCTGCAAGTTTCCGTCTTGTTTGCGGGGATCACGAATGGGACTTTCGATTCCGATGATCCGATCGAGGGGTGGCATTATCAATGGTCCGCCATCAACGGAGACTATGAAGATCATCTGCAACGCGCCGGCAGCACGGGCGTTCTGATGCAGGGATTTGACGAGAGTTTCACGGGTTTGTTTCAAGCATTTTCCGTGGAATCGGGGTGTCAATATCTTACATTTGATCTGAGATTTGAATTTGAAAAATTCTCGGAAACGGAATATTTTACCGCCGGTTTGTTTGATCCATCCGATGTTCCGAATCTGGATGACGAGTTTATCCCTTCCAACGCCGCGCGGTATTACTCGATGAACACCAAGAAGCTGGATCGTGAGATTTATTCATCAGGCGTGATTGTGGAAGCAATTGAAGATTATTTCGATGAAACGGGGATTACCCCCAGTTATTCCATTCGTCGCATTTTCATGCCAGTGTTGCCGGGCGAGATGAAGATCTGGTTTGGATTAACAGGTTGGGATCCGGATCTATCGGCAACGGCCGTGGTCGATCAGGTTGAATTGACGGGGAATTGCGTTCCGGAGCCGACGACGATGACGCTGGGATTGATTGGTGTCGGGATTGTTGGGGTGATACGGAAACGAATCCGATAAACCATCCAGAGGATGCACAAAACAAAAAAGGCCCGGCAACTCGCCGGGCCTTTTGCGTTATCGGTTACAGAGGTTTGGGTTCCTCTGGAGGATTCGGAGATGTTGAACCGGTAGTCGGTTCGGATGGTCTTGGAGTTCCATCCTGGACTGGAGCACCGGGAGGCGGTGACATCGGCTGACCGGGTCCACCCGGCATGGGCCCATTGGGTCCGGGTCCGCCGGGAATAGGCCCGCCCGGTTTTGGTTCGCCGAAAGGCGGCCCCTGTTGGGGACGATCTCCTTGCCCCATTCGTCCGCCGCTGCGACGACCGTCGCCGCGATCCGGGCCGCCTCGACCTTCGGGGCCGCCACGGCCGGGACCCTGCTGCCACCGGGCCGCGCGTTCGCGCCGTTCCTTTTCCCATTTTTCCCATTCCTGACGGCGTTTGTCCATTTCTTCTTGCCAGGTGGCCGACTGTTCCGGAGTCAGAATCGCCTTCATACCCGCCATCATGGAATCCTGCTGTTGTTTCTGAAACTCGGCGGCTTTTTTTCCAAAATCACTCCAGTTCACCGCCAGTTGTCGGAATAAATCTTCAATCTGCCTGACTTGTTGATCCGAGAGGGACAACTTGACTTTCATGTCTTCGATAATCGGTTTTGGGTCGGGAACATGCTCCGTACCCGGTCCCTTTCTTAACTGGTCTTTGAAATGAAGAAAGGTGCCGCCGGATCCAATGACGACTCCAAAGACAAGGATCAGCAGTCCGAATCCCAAGCCCATCATACGCTGGCGGCGTCCGATCATTGCGGGAAAATTGGGCATCGGATCTACCATAACCACGCCACCTGAATCGGAGCAAAGAAGTTCATGTACGGATCATGGATCGACTGGTAAGCGTAAAAGGCCAGGAACAGGATGATCGACGCGGCCACGGCCGAGATTCCCGCCACCCAGGAGACCGGCATGACATCGATGGCCGGTCGGCTGTAGCGGAAGGTCCGAATGTGGGCCATGACGGAAGCCGAGACGGAGATTTCCGGGGGCTGTTCCTGTCGGGCCAGTTGCGCCAGTTTTTCGATTGATTTCATTGTGTCCATCCGAGTTTCTCCAAAAGGCCGAGTTTTTCGGCGAGGGCCTTGAGTTTTTTTCGAGCCCTCATGGCACGCATTTTGACCATGCCTCGCGTCCAGCTCATTCGCTGGGCGATTTGTTCGGTCGAGCAATCTTCAAAATACATCAGCGTCAGGACCAGCCGATCCGGGGGCGGCAACCTTGAAAGAAGCCCATGCAGAAGTTCGGCGGCCTGCGAAGGATCCAGGGTGTCGGGTTCGGGGTTTACGGCGGCGTCGATTTCCTGCAGGGACCATTCCGCGGCGGCGCGTTTCTGCTGTTTCCAGAAATGGTAGCCGACGCGAGTGGCGATGCGATGGAGCCATGCGGCGAACGGGCCGTCCCCGCGATATCGGGTCAAGCTGAAGTAGGCCTGGACAAAGACTTCCTGCACCAGTTCCTCGCAGATAGTCTTGTCGCGGCTGAATCGCCACATCAATCGCGCCACGCCGGCTTCGTGGCGACGGAGGAGCCGTTGATAGCCCTGGTCGTCGCCGTTGAGACAGGCCTGAATATCGAGTAAGTCAAGATTATGCACATCCGAATTGTATCCGGTTGTCCGGGGCGCGTCAAATACCACCGGATATCCGGTAAGAGCCAATGCGGGGCCTGATCCCGTTGTCGCGATCAGGCCCCGAACAATCTGAGCTACTTCCGCAATCACTGTTGACGATTGCGTCGTTGACCACGGGCGGGTTGCTCGGCGGCGGGTTTGTTGGCCGCAGCGGGTTTTTCCGTCGGGGCGGGTTGTGCCGCAGCGGGGGCCGCCGGCGCCGCGGGTTGAGCCGCACGAAGCTTTTCGAGTTCTTTTCGCTGCTCTTCGGTCAGCACTTTTGTCCGAATGTCATTGAACAGCTTCTCGATGGCTTCCCGCTGCATGGTGGTGACTTTGGTCTTCTGTTCGTCGGTCAGGTTAAGCTGATCCAGAAAACGCTGGAACGGAAAGACCGAAGCACGGGGTCCCATCCCCTGACCGGGCATTCCTTCGGGGGCGCCGAATCCGCCAAAGCCACGGTTGCCGCCGCGCTGCGTGCGAAGCTCTTCCATTTTCTTTTTCTGTTCATCGGTCAAGACGCTCTGCATTTTATCGCGCATCTCGGTGAAGATTTCCCGGCGAGTTTCCGGCGTGGCCGATTCCAGTTTCTTGGTAAATTCGGCCCGCATATCCTCCATTTTCTTTTTCTGCTCTTCGGTGAGATTGAGCTGGTCATACATGTCCCCACCCATCATCATGCCGCGTCCAAAACCGGCTTGTCCGCCGGGGCCACCCTGTCCGAATCCGCCCGGGCCGGCCGGGGGTTGTGCCATAACCTGGCTGGCCGACAAGGCCAGGACGACCAACGCAATCGCTAAAAAAACAATCTTCTTCATTTTCGAGTCCCTTTCTACCATTTTCTTATCGTCGTTTTGGAACACGATTGTTCCTAATCCAAGGAGTTTGTGAGGAAAATTGGGGTATGGTAACGACGGAGGGGATAATTTCCTCAAATAATTCAGGTTGCCTGCAGAGGTACACATGCCATTTTAGACGCAGGAATCGTTTTTTACCAAACGAGAATTTCACAGAATTTTCCGATCCCTTTTCCGATTTCTGTTGAAACGCCTGCTTGTTAAAGCCACAACTTAAAGGGGTTTATCTTGGTGGATAGCCCAATATATTGTGGCATTGGTTATGGGACGATGAATTGATGAAAATAATTGTGTGTGGTGTGGGAAAAAAACCGAAATTTGTGATTGACGGGGTGGTGTCAGGTGGTATGATCTGGGGCCAAGTGGATTAAAAGTGGGACCAAAGACATGTTGCTGTTAACAGGCGAATACGAGCATACCCTTGATGAGAAGAATCGTCTTTTCATCTCGAATCGGTTGCGCAACCAGATCGATTCGAGCCGGTATGGCAGTGACTTCTATCTGGTCATGGGTCCCAACGGGATTCTGAGTTTGTATCCGGAAAAGTATTTCCAACAGATCGTCCTTGCCGGTGCGCCAGGGAAGGCCGCCCCGGATGAAGCTGTTTTGTTTGAGCGGCTCAGTTTCGCCCTGGCCAGCAAGGTAGAGTTGGATCGGCAAGGTCGTCTGTTGTTGAACGACAAACTTCGTAAACGGGCCAACCTGGGGACGAATCTGACGCTGGTTGGAATCCGGGACCATATCGAGCTGTGGAACAGCGAAGACTGGGAGCGGTATCTTCAGGATAATCTGGCCCAACACCAACAACAAATGATGCAGGCCCGACAGACGGTCCTGCACAAGCAGAGCCGAGAGATCGACTTTCGGGAGGATGTCTAATGGTCGCGACGGGAACGGATTCGATTCAAATCGTACGGGATTGTCTGGAAGGTCGTCGGGGAATGGATGATACGGCCGTGTCCGCGATGGAGATGTTGTCGCGACGGGTCCAGCGGCTTCAGCGGGCCGGCGGACTTTTTGCGGGTATTCGGTTCTCGGCCGAGATGGAGGAAATGATGGCGATCGCCCGGCAGTGCGAGGCGGGCGTGTTCTAAATCCAAACGGTTAGTGACCGCTGAAGGGGGGAGTACAGGATCCGTATGGAATCCCTATCGCAACCATTCAGCGAACACCAGCCGGTACTGGCCGAAACGCTTGCCGGCTCCGTCAAAATTCCCGAAGGGGGCATTCTTGTCGATGCGACGATTGGATATGGAGGTCATAGCCGAATTCTCGGGAAATCTCTGGGTTCCAAGGGAACGATTCTCGGGTTGGATGTAGATCCGGCATGTCTGGAAAGGGCCCGGACGGTTTTGGCCGATCTTCCTTGTCGGGTGATTCTGAAACGGGAGAACTTCGCGAATTTGGCGGCGGTCATGGCTCAAACGGGAATCGGGAAAGCCGACTTGGTCGTGGCCGATTTGGGGTGGTGCAGTGGGCAACTGGAAGATCCGAAACGGGGTTTCAGTTTCCAGCATAACCTGCCGTTGGATATGCGGCTGGACGACCGGCTGACGGTGACAGCGGCCGATTGGGTCAATCAGGCCGGAGAAAACGAGTTGGCCAATGCGATTTTCGAGTTCGGCGAGGAACGGGCGTCGCGTAAGATTGCCCGGGCGATCGTCGAGTATCGTCGGGGTCAAAACATCACGACGACCGTTCAATTGGCCAATCTGGTGTGCCGATTGATCGGCCGGAGCGGGAAAATTCACCCGGCGACCCGGACCTTTCAGGCCCTTCGGATCGTAGTCAATGATGAGCTGGGATGCCTGGACCGATTGTTGGAAGCGGCTCCGGAAGTATTGAAACCCGGCGGACAGATCGCGATCATCAGTTTTCACAGTCTGGAAGATCGACGAGTCAAGCGGGATTTCCGGAAAAAACGGCTCGAAGGAATTTATGAAATTCTGACGGATAAGCCGATGGTACCACAAGAGGTCGAAATACGAAACAATCCTCGTGCGCGAAGCGCTAAGATGCGAATAGCCGCACGATTGCCATAGGTCAATAGAAGGGAGTAACAGGGATGACAGCGGATGCCAAGGTCGGATTATTGCTGGGATTGGTGTTTATCGTGTTGATCGCATTTCTGGTCAATGGATTGCCGGGTTTTCTCAATCCTCCGAGCAAGCTGAATGTGATGCCGGACGATCAGAGGCCGAATACGAGCATCACCATTCAGGCCGAGAAGGTTGTCGGGGCCATGACGCCGGTCTCGACGGTTCGGGATTCGGCGCCACCCAGGCAAGAACGGGCGAATATGACCCTGCAGACCGACAAACCAGTCCTTCAGGAATCGGCTGGGCAACCCAAACCCGTCGATACGACTGTGCCGCCTCTGACCGGCGAGTCCTCCAAGACCCCCGATACGAAACCGGTGGAAACGAAAACCATCGAACAACCACCCGTCAAACCGGCACCCGAGCCGCGGATCTATGTCGTCCAGCCGGGGGATAATTTGTCCAAGATCGCCGTGGCAATGTATGGAGCCGAACTGGGCAAGAAACTGACAACGGTTCAGGCCCTCTATGAGGCCAATAAGGACAAGATGAAAACCGCCAGCGATATTCTGCCGGGCAAGAAGCTGACTATCCCCGATCTGGCTTTGGTTCAATCGCCTTTGACGGATTCGGATTCCGCTTCATCTCCGTCCGTCGAGAAACCGGTTGACAAAGCCGTAATCAAATCCGGCGACAAGACGGCCACAACCAAATCCTCCGGCAAGACGACCAAACCCAAACCCGCCAACCCCGATCCAGAATCGTTTGAGCAGGCCAGGAAAAAACCGACCAGCGCGACAGATTCCGGCAGCATCTATCAAGTCAAACCGGGCGACAGTTTATGGACGATCGCTCACAAGCAACTCGGAAACGGAAACCGGTATCATGAGATTATCGCGTTGAACGCCCAAGTTCTTCGAAAGCCGGACGATGTCCGCGAGCAGATGACGCTGAAATTACCGAAACGCTAAACCACGGGCCGGGTCAATGTCCCGGGGACGATTGATTTATGTTATCTTCTTTCTGACGGTCGTTCTGATCGGGACGATCCATTTACGGAATTCCTCGAGTCGGATATTTTCCCGATATTTTTCGGCCAAATCGGAACAGCGGCGGCTGGTGGAAGAACTGCGCAAAAAACAGTTGGAACTGGAGCAACTGACCACTCCGGCCTCCGTGTCCGACATCCTGCGAAAAAATGAAAAAGCCGCAGAGCCGGGGAAGCGCCGATGAAGACGCATCCACTGATTCCGATCCTGATCATGATGCTGATAACGGCGTTGGGTCTGTTGGGATGGCGAGTGTTCTACCTCCAGCATGACTGTCAGGATACATATCGTCAGCAGGCCCGGCGTCCGCAACACGCGACGGTGATCGAATTACCCAAACGAGGTGATATCTTTGACCGGCGCAGCCGCGTTCTGGCCGCCAGCAACAAGATCGAGCAATTGTTCGCGGAACCCAGAGCCTTCAAAGACAACGATCAAATTCTGGAGTGTTCCATGCAGCTTCAGGATGTCCTGGGCATTCCCGGTCCGGAAATCTGCCGATTGATCCAGGAAAGTCGTAATCCGGGTTTTGTTCGGCTGTATGACGGTCTGACGGCGGATCAACGACAGGAAATCCTTAAGGCCCGAATTCCCGGTATCGGCATTCAAAGCGTCTGGCGGCGATCGTATCCGATGGGCGCCGTGACCAGCCATCTGATCGGATTTGTTGGCGCCGAGCAGAAGGGGTTCGGGGGGATCGAACAAAAATACGACGCGGATTTGCAAGGGGTCGCCGGGAGCGACATCCTGGTTGTGGATGTGGGACGAAACCCGATCCGCATCGACTCCCAAGGAAGTCGCGCCGCGCAGAATGGTCTGTCGCTGGTGTTGACAATCGATACGGTGATCCAGGATATCGTGCGCAAGTCGCTACGAAAGAAGATCGAGGAATACCAGGCCCAGTACGGTCTTGGGATTGTCATGGACCCGTGGACGGGGGAGATTCTGGCGATGGTTTCCCTGCCGGATTTTGATCCGATGCATTTTCAGGAATATGTCGACGAAAAAAACGAGCCGCTGAAAAACCGCGTTCTTTCCGATCCGTACGAACCGGGCAGCATTTTTAAACCCATTGCCGCGGCCGTCGCGCTCAATGCCGGGGCGATCGATTACAACGAGGTGATTTTTTGCGAGAATGGTTACTTCGTCAAATACAAGATCGGCGAGTACATGAACCATGTGTATGGCAATCTCAGCGTGAAGATGATTCTGGCCAAGTCGAGCAATATCGGCATGGCCAAGATCGGCCTTAAGCTCGGGCAAAAGCGGCTCTACGAAGGATTGCGGCTATTTGGTTTCGGGCAGCCGACCGGCCTGGATCTGCCCGGGGAGGACGCGGGCATTTTTCTTCCCACTCAAAAATGGGATGGCTGGACGGTAACGCGGATCCCCTTCGGTCACGCCATCTCCGTTACCGCGATCCAGATTCTGCGGGCATATTGCATCATCGCCAACGGCGGAAGCTCGGTGTCTCCGCACATTGTCAAGGCGGTTGTCGATGATCAGGGAAATATTCGTCGATTCATCTATCCGGCGCCTCTGACCGGCTATGTCATCAAACCGGAAGTGGCGCGGTGGATTCGCGAAGAGGCGCTGGTTGCGGTGGTCAACGAGGGCACGGGGGATCAGGCGAAAATGGAGGGCATCCAGGCCTTCGGCAAAACGGGGACGGCCAATATCGCATTGCCCAACCGAAAGGGGTACGATACCGCCAATTATATCGCTTCCTTTGTCGGAGGGGCTCCTCCGGAAAAACCCGAAGTCATGGTTCTGGTCTCAATCGGCCGACCCAATCGGGCGCTGGGCAAGGGGTATTCGGGGGGGCGCGTCGCGGCGCCGGTCTTCAAGGAGATTATGGAAGAAATACTCAAATATCGGCATTCCCAACAAATGGAGTAAACGAGCGTTCTCGTCGTCCGATTGACTCCAATCCATTATCGCAACGGTGTGCCGATATAATCGAATTCGTTGCACACTTCCAGCACTTTTTTTCCGATGGGACAGGCATCACGGGCTCCGCTGGCCCCACCTTCGACCAGGATCGCCACGCTGACGGCGCGCCCCGAAGGGTCCGTCGCCCAACAGGCGAACCAAGCATGATAGGGTCGTTCGGTCGATCCGGTCTTTCCGTAAATCGTCATCGATCGTTTGTCGAAATCGCTGCCGGCGAAGATTTTGTATGCGGTTCCGCCTTCTTCATAGACCACCGCATGCATTCCATCCAGGGCCACCGCAAGCGAGGCCCGTGAGAGTCTCATTGGTTTGTCTGCGTCGCCGGTGGGGGTTTCATCGGAGACAAACAGCCGCGGATTCTTAAAAACGCCGCCCCGCGCCATCGCCGCATAGGCGTTGGCCACCTGGAGTACCGTCACGCGCAGATTGCCTTGGCCGATGCCGAACCATCGTTTTTCCGTCGCCGGCATGGGGGGGATGTCGCTGAGTTCGGCCGCACGATCGAAGACCGGCTGAGTCGAGATAATCCCCGGCGATTCGGGGAAAAACCGATCCGGCCCCTGGATCTGCTGTCGGAGGTACGGCTCCAATTCCGGCCCGGGCAGGATTCGCCGCCCGAATCCGAATTCCCACAACCATCGTTGCAGCGAGGAACCCTCCAGCCGGTTGGCCAGACGAGAAAAATAGACATTGCAGCTTCCGCGAACGGCATTGCGGGCGATATTGTCCCATTTCCAGTCGTGGCAACTATGGAACTGGCGAAACAGCAGACAGTTCGGCCAGCCGGGTTCGGCGGGTTGCGCCGGGCAGGAAATGGCTTCATTGGCGGCGATCTTTTTGTCTTCGAGCCCGGCCAAAAGAATAATCGGCTTGATGGAAGAACCGGGGGGATAATGTTCCGCCAGACAACGATTGGTCAGCGGTTTGCGGGGATCTTTCACATATCGGGCATATTCTTCGCGGACTTGATTGAGATCATAAGTCGGACGCGAGACCATCGCCAGGATCTCTCCGCTGGCGACATCCATCACCACCACCGCCATCCCCGGGCTGGGGCCGGTTTCATCATTCGGATCGGAGAGAATCTGCTCAATCTTTTTTTGCAGGAGAATGTCCAGCGTTATCTGGACATCCTTGCCGAACAGGGAGTTTTTCTTATCCAGGATGTCGCCTTGTTTGTCGTAGGTGACCTCGCCTCGACGACCGCGAAGGATCGCCTCGCAGATCCGCTCCACGCCATCCTTTCCCGAGACTTCGTTGGGCAGATACCGGACATACTCGTCCTCCGGAAACAGGGCGTTTTCCTGGGACTGTGCCGGTCCCACCCAGCCGATGATCTGGCATCCCGAACCCCCGAAGGGATAGATGCGTTTGGGTTCCGGCAGGATCTCGACATCGGCCATACCGGCCGTTTCGACCTGGACCCGATATCGCTGCTGTTCAGTTGCCAGCTCAATGACCGGATAACTCTTGTGCATCTCGACAATGTCGATTTTCAGAATGTCGGAAGGCGTCAACACCTTGTCTTTTTCAACATCGGGAATATTGAATGCGTCGGGGAATTTTCTGCGCCACGCCAGATGTCTTCGAAGTCGCCAGATAGTCTCGTTGGTGGAACGCAGAATCTCGCGAATCTCGTCGGGATCGCAATTGCGGATCGTCGCACAAAGCTGCAGCAGTTGCTCCAGGTCGGCCTTGTCCTTGGCGTATTCGTTGTGCAAGTCCAGTTCGACCTGATCTCGGGTTTTGTCGTTGCCCAGTTCCGATTGGATCATCGTTTCCCAGAAACGATCGTCCAGAAGACGGGTCAACCGGTAGTTGATATGCAGATAGAAAGCCGGGCTGTCATACGCCAGGGTTCGGCCCTGTCGGTCAAGGATCGAACCGCGGATGGTCGGCAGCGAAATCGGTCGATACTCCTCTCGACGAACCATTGACGCCCGGCTGGAGTCTCTGCAAACGATTTGCAAATAGGCCAGCCGTACCAGGCACACCCCCGCGGCGGACAAGACCAGATATACGCACAAGTTCAATCGCTGCTTATACATAACGGCGCATCGAATATGGCGGCGGCTGGTGGAGCCCCAGCCATCCTTCCAACATGGACAACGCTTTCCAGAAAATCGGTCCGACGATCGCATTATACGCGGCTTGTCCGAGGATCGCCGACATCGGATGAGACAAGCCCTGACCGGTTTTGGCGCGGATGAGCAAGTACATTGTCGGCAGGATCAACAGAGACATCATGAAAATCGTTACGGCCTGAAATACGACTCGTTGCATTACCACCACCCGTCGGATCTGGGACAGCAAGGTCCCGAAAATTCCGAAGCTCAGAATACATGGTCCGATCGTCGCCGTTTCGGAAGACAGATCCGCCGCCAGTCCGATCAGGAACGAGGCGTACATCGCCTCGCCGGTTGCGCAGTTTCCGGCGAAGAAAACCATCGCGATCAGCAACAAGTCCGGGCGGATCTGCTGTTGACCCACGGCCAAGATCCCCATCCATTGTCCGGCGTTTAACAGCGTCACGGTCAGCAAAATCAAGATGAATCGAGACCCTTTCATTGGGATTTCTTTCCTTCCGGTCGTTCGGATTTGCTTGGATCGATCGGATCCATCACGATAACCGCCACCGTTGCCAGCGTCTCGGGTTGGCAAACCGGCTGGACGGTGATATCCCACAGCAATGGTTGTTTTTCATCGGGCTGGACGGCCGAAACTTTTCCGATCAGAAGGGGGGTGTCCAGAAATCCCGTCCGCTTCATCGCATACACGGCATGGCCCGGTTGAATGTCGTGTTCTTTTCGTGGCAATAGCGGAATTTTGCAGGTCCCATCGCCGGCTCCGCAGATCTGGGCCGGAATGAAACTGCCCGCGCCCTCCGTCCGGATTCCCGCCGGCAAGAAATGCCGAGCATCCGCCACCAGTCGAACCCGGGCCCTGGAGGAGTACACATCGCTGATGGTGCCGATGATCGTGTCGTCACCGATGACATATTGACCCGGTTTGACGACTGCAGGTTGTCCGGAAAGATCCAGGACCAGTTCCCTTTGCGTGGGCGTGATTGCCGTCTGGACGACATCCGCGACGATCAGTGCCGAGCCGGGTTCGGGAAGGATCGATCGGATACGGGCCAATTCCGAGTAACGCTGTCTCAGTTCCAGCAACTCGGCATGCAAGTTGTCATATTGCGTTTGGAGTTTGGTGTAATCGGCCTTTGAAATCGACTGGCCTGGATGATCCTTCGATGCGGTTGTGCCGGCCGGTTGGATCGTTCGGCCGATTCGAAGTACGGGATCGGCAAGCCGCTGAAATCGATACGCAAGGACCTTGGTGCTATTGTGGTCCGCGATCTGCAGCAGGATCCCCGCTGTCAGGAGGACAAAAAACATGGTTCCGCGCGAAATGTTCAAATGCTGTGCCATACTGTACTATCGGCCGAAACGGGTCCGGGCTGAACCGGGTTTGGGGGGGGGGAAATTCCTGCGAAAGGGGGAATTATTCCCAGGTCCTTCCCCCGTCGTCGAGGGCGTTTTTCCAGATCTCCAGGTTCTCCAGGAAAACGCTGGTTCCTCTGGCTACGCAAGACAGCGGGTCGTCCACATGGATGACCTTCAAACCCGTGGCGTTGGCCAAGACCGTGTCCATCCCCCGCAAAAGCGACCCGCCTCCGGCAATGTGCACTCCATTTTCGATCAGATCGGCGGCCAGTTCCGGTTCGGCCTTTTCCAGCGTTCGCATGACCGTTTCAATAATTCCGGCGATGGGTTCTCGGAAGGCCTCTCGGATTTCTTCGCTGGTGATGACGATCTTGCGCGGCAAGCCGGAAATCGTGTCTCGACCGGCGATCTCCATGGTCATTTCCTGTTCCAGCGGGGCGGCCGAGCCGATCTGGATCTTGACTTGTTCGGCCCGCGGCTCGCCGATGAGAAGATTGTAGGTCCGCTTGAGATGGTTGATCAAAGACTCATCGAAGTCGTCGCCGCCAATGCGAATCGACTGGCAGACGCTGATGTCGCCCAAGCTCATGATGGCCACTTCGGTCGTGCCGCCTCCGATATCGACGATCATCGACGCCGTCGGTTCGGTGATCGGCAATCCGGCGCCGATGCCGGCGGCCATGGGTTCATCGACCAGATAGACCTTGCGGGCTCCGGCCCGTTCGGCGCTGTCGATGACGGCCCGCCGCTCAACGGCCGTGATCCCGCTGGGCACGGCGATGACCACGCGTGGCCGAACCAGGCCGCCGCGGCCGTGTACCTTTCGGATAAAATAGCTGAGCATGGCTTCGGTGATCTCGAAGTCACTGATGACGCCGTCTTTGAGGGGGCGGATGGCGGTGATGGAGCCGGGCGTCTTGCCGAGCATCTCGCGGGCGACGATTCCCACGGCCTCGCCGTTGTTCAGGACGATGTTGGTGCCTTTGCGAACGGCCACGACGGAGGGTTCATTCAAAACGATGCCTTCGTTGCGGACACACACCAGCGTATTGCAGGTACCCAAGTCGATTCCCATATCGACGCTGAACCAGCCCAAGATCGTGTCGAGTATCACCTGCGATTCCCTTCTAATCCATTCACGGTCACTGTGTTTCCAGCACCCTCCCGGTCCGGAAAACCGTCCCTGACACAGCTCCTGCGGACCGTGACCTCGTCAATTGAGGATTTTGAAAATCGTCCCATACTGGGTCTGGCACTTGACGGCGACGAGGATCACGGTGATCACGACGGCCAGAAGCGTCAGCGCCAAAAGGATCTCATAGGCGGCGCTGGTCGATATCGTTCGTTGTTTTCCGTTCATGGTTATAGCTTCGTACTGGCGGTATCGCCGACTTTCGGCTCTCTTTGTTTCAATTCCACGACCCCGGCCGACTTGTTGATGTCGGCGCTGGTGATGACGATGTCACAGATAAACGAATCGCCACGGGTGACATGGAATACCATGTCCTTGGTAACGCCGTCGGCCGTTCCCAACGACAGGGTCGCCATCGATTCATTCAGTTCCGTAATCAGCCCCTTGAGATCCACAGAGGAAGGAATGGGAGCGGCGGAGACGACATTGGTCTTTTCCTGCGTGACCGGCGTCGCCGTGACCGGCTCGGCCGGCGTCGATGTCAACCGGGTAAGTCGGTCCTCCAGTTCCTTCTTTTGCTCAAGGAATCGTCTGCTCTTGGCTTCCAGAGCTTCGAGCTGCACGATTTTCTCGTATAAACTGGCCGTGATTTCGCTAAGTTCCTTGCGATCCTTGATCTCGCCCTGGCGTGCCTTGTCCAGTTGGGCTTGCGTATTCTTCAGCGTTTCTTCCAGATTGGCGATGGTTTTTGAGAAGCTGTTGACCAGCCCCTGCCAACTGTCGGCGCGGCTCTGATGGCTTAAGCTGGTCCGCTCGGCGTTTCGTTTTTCCAGTTCGAGCTGGACATTTTCATCGCGCAGCTTCTGGATATCGCCTTCGTAGGCGGCGATCTTGTCCTTAATCAGGTTGTTCTGTTCCTTGAGCAACCGTTCCATGGACATTCGCTGTTGTTCGAGGTCAACATTGAGGGTTTTCTGCTCGTTGTACTTGACCTTGAAATTCTCGGCCGTGCTGACATAGGTGACAACCATTCCGCACAGGAACAGGGAGAAAAACGACAACAGCACAATCAATACCTTAGTGAGGACGCTCAAACTGTGCTCCTTTCGCGAATTCAGAAACCATCCAGCGAACCGGCCGTCCGGCCGGTTTATGTTTACCCGACAATTCGGTGTCGAATTCTATGCGAATCGCAAAATCAGGTCAAGACAAATTTTATTCCCCGCCAAGAGATTCTTGGCCGGCGGCGTTGTCTCGCTTTTTTCCATCCGGGGCCCGATATTCAGCCAGCCGTCGGAGATCCGTATTGCCATGGCGGATTGATTCTCCGGGAAAGCCGGTTTCGTCGTCTTATTGAGTCGTCGCTGAACTCCCCGGCGGATTTGTCGCCGACAGCATCAAGACCGCCTGGGCGGCGTAGATCTGTTGCAGGGGTCTGGAACTCTGCAGGCGCTTGGGCAGATGCGCGGCCAATTCCGGGGTTCCGATTCGTCCGATTGCCAGCGTGGCAAAGGTATCGGCGATACCGATTTCGATTTCCGCGGCCGGCTGATGGGTCAGGTACTTGAGGACCTCCGACTGGCCGGACTTGTCCCCGATCCGGGCTAACTGCTCGGCCGCACAGAGCCGAACCTCTACCAGATCGTCATCCAGCATCGTCACGATCGCGTCCCGGCTTTCTGCGGTTCCCATTGCCGCCATCCCCCGAATCCCAATGATCCGATCGTCCGGGTGTTTGCTGATCAGCAACGGCCAAAGGCGGTTTTTATAGGCCGTCGGGTCTTTCAGCAGGGCCATGGATTCCACCGCTGCCAGCCGGGCCTTGTCCGAGGATTCCATGTCCTGCAAGATCTGGTGCAAAACCGGAAGGTTGGCCTTGTCGCCGAGCTTGCCGATCAGCATCGCCGCATTGGATCGCACGGTCTGATCCGAGTTCTTTGCCCCTTGAAGAATGAGATCCAAATACTGAGGTTTTCCCAGTTTCACAAGGGAATAGGCCGCCGCCAGCCGGACATTCGGGTTGACATCCCCCAACAGAGACTCCATCGCCGCTCGGCCCGGTCGATAGGGCATTTCCCCCACGGCCAGAGCCGCGGAAAACCGAACCGGTACAAGGGGATCCCGCAGTAACGGAGTGACCAGCGGCATCATTTCCTCCCGATGTGTTGTCACCACTACCTCGATGCACGCATTGCGAATATAGCCGTTTCGGTCTCGAAGACCTTTGCGGATGATCTCAAGAGCAGTTTCCCGGACTTGCGGGGTGATGATTGCCTGGGTCGCGGGGGATACGGTTGTTTTCGGTGGATTGGCCGGAGAGGCCTGGCAACCCGTCACCGCAAACAAAGCGATGAATCCGAGGGCGTATCGATGGTTCATTTCAGATTCCTTTCCGAGTTCGATTGACGACGGCTTGGCCGATGCCCAGCATAAGGATCAGGACGAATGTCCATGCGAAAATATGCTTGAGCCACGGCCCGTGCCGACTGAAAAACGACACCCGCGAGTCGATGTGTACCCGATCCGCAAACCAACCGGCGACCGCCTGGCGATCCATGGCCCGGCGGGGCAGGTTTCCACGCTCAAAACCGTCGCGGATGCGGCCGGTCGAGTCGATCAGACAACTGATTCCGGTATTGACGCTCCGGATAATCCATATTCGGTTCTCGATCGCGCGAAACGCCGTCAGGATCGTCCGCTGCGGCAATTCCGTGCTCGGCAATACTTTTCCTTGCTTGTAGCGGACATACCAGCCGTCGTTGCTGATATTGACAAGCCAATCGGCCATCTTTTTCCCCGAAGGATCGACCGTGTTTCGTCGGGCCACCTGGGCGTCGGTGTCCTCGTAGCAGATCAGAATCCCGAAACGATATTTTTGCTTGTCGGCTTCGATCTCAAAAATCGTGTGCTGCGTTCCATGCGTCAACTGGTAATCATAATCGTACGGAGTCAGCTTGAGAAGCCACTGGTTAAGCCGTTTTGACAGATTGCGCAATGGAATGTATTCACCGAACGGGACCAGATGTATCTTGTCGTAGCGCTGCGGCTCCTGGATACCGTTGGACCGGTACAGAAAGGCCGAATTGTACCGGTGTAGAATGACCGGATTGTATTGCTCGTCGTAAACCAGGTCCGCGGCGTGGGCGCCGACGACGAGATGTCCCTTGTTCTTGACGAACTCGCTGATCTGTTTGTCGAAGACGACCGGGTTGGAATCTTCCTTACAGTGCGCGACAAACCCGGCGTTCAGCGTCGTCAAAACCATCGTTTCCGGCCAGGCGACCAGGGCCGCCCCCGCGACAAAGGCCTGGGAGGATTGTTGGAACAGGTTCCGCAGGATCGGCTCGGCGCTGTCGGCCAGTTCCTTGATGTTGGACGGGACATTCGGCTGTACGGCCGCGATCATCGGGCCCGGTCGAAGACAGGCCGGCGTTTCGGAGATTCGATGTCGGCCGTACAAGATTGTCGCCACAATCAACCCGGCCGTTACGACGGCCTTCAGGCCGTTTCCGAGGCGAATGGTTTTTCGAATACCGTTGCGGCGGGCTTCAATCAGGACATCCGCGACCAGGCCGTTGGCCAGCGCGATCAGAAATGATATCCCCGTCACCCCGACCAGATCGGCGATCTGAATCAGCGGCCAGTTTCCGTACTGGCTGTGCGCCAGCAACCGCCAGTCGAATCCGGTGATCAAAATTCCCTGCCAGGCCTCGGCCCCGAGGATCAGAAGGGGAGCACAGACAAAATACGGCAATCCCCACCGGCCGTGCAGATACCGAAAGCCCCAGACCAGAATCGGCCAGTACAAGGCCAGATACAGGCAAAACAGGATATACGCCGGGACCGTGACAAGTCCGATCCAGTAGAGATTCCCCAGCCAATAAATCGCCGACACGCCAAACGAAAGCCACACCAATCGACGCGTCGATTGTCCGCTATCGCAGACGCTCACAAACGGAACCCACGCCACCCATGCCAGCCCGCCGAATTGGAACGGCGCCTGGATAAGGGTCAACAGACCCGCGCTCAGTCCCAATCCGGCCAGTGCGAACAACGGGGGAAGGTTTCGGGGCTGGGCGGCGGAAGGGGTCATACGGGATCCGCTACCGGGTGAGATTGGAGATCGTAATAAGCGATCTTTTTGATGGCCTCGGCGATCAGGGCCGGATCATACCCTTTGTCGTTGTTCATCCTCGCGGTGAATTGCCTGCAGAACAGCTTCATCAGCTTGGGCTTGTCCAGCAGCGCCTGGAGTTTGATCCCGCATTCGGCATAGAGCCGTCGCAGTTCCAGGGCCTCCAATGCGTCAAGAGACCCACTGTCCAGATCCATACGGTAACTTTCCCCGATCAAATCAATCCGCTGTTGCGAATTAACGACATAATCTTCCGAAATGTCGATTCCCGCGTATCGCCTCCCCATCAGGCGCGCCACCGCCGCCGTCGTGCCCGACCCGCTAAAAGGGTCCAGGACCAGATCGCCCGGGTTCGAGCTGGCCGCGATGATCCGCGCCAGCAAAGTCTCGGGCATCTGGCACGGGTGCCAGCCCTGCCGCTCGCCGAAGGTTCCGCACACCCGCGAAAAACAATTCCACACATCGTCCGGAATCTTGCCCAGTGGATTGGCCCGCTTGTCGTTGTAGAGCAACTGGCGATCCGACGGAACCCGTACCGCCCAGTCGTTGAAGGTGAACTCTTTGGCGTGTTTGGTGAAGTACAGGATATGCGCGTGGGCGCGGGCGAACTTCATCTTGGTCTGCTGGCCGAACGAGTAATGCCAGATGATCCAGTTCCGCAGCGTTAGCCCCAGGTCCCGGCCGATCATCCGGACCTCGGCGGCATAGTTTGCCCCTATAGCGATGTAGAACGAACCGGTCGGCTTGATAATCCGCGCGCACTCGGCCATCCAGCCCTTCGTCCATTCGACATAGTGCTCGTATTCGAGGTCGTCCTTGTACCGGTCGTAGGCGTAGCCGATATTGAACGGCGGATCGGCGAAGACCAACTCCGCAAAGGGCTCCTCGGCCTTCTTGAGCAACGCGATGCAATCGCCGCAGATGATTGTATTGATCAAGCTATTCATAATGTTCCATAGTCGTAATGCGGTACTATATTATGAAAGTGAATTATGACATAGGACAACCGGACAATGAAAATTCTTTTGGAATCTACTGTTTAATGCTTTGTTTACGGGTTTACCCATTGAAATTTTGTATCGGGTATTCATACACTGATACCATTCTATAAGTGTGTGTTCAGAAATTATCCCGCAAAATCTTTCTTGAAGCCCAAATTGAATCACAAGATTCGTTATTACAGCTTTATCCGATTCTTTGCATACAATCATCAATTTGCCATTCGTCTTGCTATGGTTTTTTGCAGGTACAGTATCATTATCGAGAGATACATATTTGACCTTGACCGCATTCTCGATATGCAATAGTTCCTTTCGGGTTTCATTTCTATTTCTCGAACTAAGAGGGAAATGGTCGAGGGGTGAAGGTTCAAGAGAGGTTTTGTCTAAGCTAAGGAAGAAGTGTTGAATTAGCCGGAAGTCTTTGACGAGTCTCTTTGTTTCACAATCAAACTTTGTCCCAACCTGAGAATTCAAGTATTGCTGAAGAGTTTCTATTATGGCATTAACAACAATTTCATATATCTTGTCAATCTGACAATTTAATAGTTCATCTTTTCGGCAGTAATCGAGAAAGTCCGACAAGTTTAACATTGTTTTTTTTAGCTTTTTTGATTCCTGTCTCATTTCCTACCCATCCTTATGTCACACTCGACTTCGGGATCGTGATAATCTGCGTCTTTCATTCACTAAACGAAAGTATTCCAACTTATTTGCACGACCGTGTTCACATTTCTGCTGAAAACCATGTTCTTAATTGGGTTTTGAAAGATCTCGTGAAATGGTTTTTCTTTGAAATTCTTCACGACATAAACAAAGTATCGTTCTTGTAATATGCCAGCAACGGCATGCTCTTTATTTGTCAAGACAATGTTGCCAGTCAGATCATTAAGTCCCTTGACTTCGACTCCAATGAATTTTTCTCTATTTTCCGCGACCAGCTTAAAGTCGAAACCGCACCCGTATTTTGTTGTATCTTCAAGATTGTACCCCCGAAAAAGATCGACACTTAAATAACTATTTTTGAAGTATTGTTCGGCGGCCTGTCCTGTAATAAGTCTTTTTGCAAAGGTACTTTCTTTTCCGTCATCCTTTTCAACATCTTCCATTAAGACATCTAAATCGTGATCTTTATAAATGATTTGTTTAAGGAGAACTGAAAAGTCCCGCAGATTCATAACTTGAAATGTATCATAAATGTCCTTGCAATACTTTCTTGTGCCTCTCTTGTGCCACCCTTTGCGATTATTGGGAAATAACGGATCGAACTCATCCCTATAATTTTTAATTGATGCTGGTTGAGTTCCAAGTGCCAAACCAATTACATTAAATGCCTCTATGAAACTGTCAAACCCTAAATATCTTAACCCTTTGAGGTCGAACTTAGATAAGTACAATCCTGCCAATACCGATTTATCTCTCAGTGTAAGTTTTCTCATAATATACCGGTGAATCGAAAGAAGAATGTATCTGAGGAGAATGCACTCCCGCCGCCTACGGTCTCAAAACCCAGACGAATACCTCCGATTCCCGCAAACAAATCGATTGTCCGGAAATCCGACCAATTCACCGATTGGATGGAAGAAACTCCATCGTCTTTCGACAAGGCATTTGGCATATTGTCTTTGATGTCAGCTATCATTGTATGGTATCTCATAAGGTATTCAGAGATCGGCGTTTCAGGTCGATCGTTAGCGAGGTTATGATAAATTGAAGTTATCGAGAAATCAACAACGAAGTAAAATCAGGCGAAGACGGTCTGATTTTCGAAATCCTGCATGGGCGACATAATATCATTTCGCCCGCGGGATTCAAGAAGCATGATTCAGATCGGTGGAACAATTCGTCAACCAGAAAACCGGATATGCCCAAAATCGAAAATTGAAAATTATGGTTGGATGATGGCCTGATCGCGGAGCACCCGGCCGGAAACATAGTCGGTGAACTCGGCCTTGACGGTCAGTTCTTTTGTGCGACCTTCGATGAGCTTGGCGACATCGAACTTGAGGCGATAGTAGCTGGTCAGGAAGGTACTCGACCACAGCTTGGACAATTCCTCCGCCTGGATATCCCACTCGGCCAGCTTGGCCTTGTCGGCCGCGGCATTGAGGTCCCACAACTCGATCCGTACATGCCCGGCCATCTTGATCGGGTCGCCGTGCGTGTCGTAGGGTTTCAGATAGACGATCAGGGTTTCCTTTTTGCCGTCCTTGTTCTCGTCCATCAGACCCGTCCGCTTGGCGATCTCCATGCGATCGAGCGTATTCATCGCCTCCAGCCGTGCGGATTTATCCAGCGACGACAGGGTCTGGACCTGCTGAATGTAATTCTCGTTTTCCTGTTTGAGTTTTTCGTTTTCGGCCTTGAGCTGATTGATCTGTGCCTGCTTGGCGTCCACCTGCGGCCACAGCGGATCCTTGCCGACGCTGATACTGCAACCGATCAGCGCGGGCATAACGGCCATTGCCATTGTCAGGATTGCGGATCGAATTGTCGCGCATTTCGTTCGCATCGAATCGATCCTTTCTGGAGGATTATTCGTCCGAATGTCGGGAAGGAACGATCTCCGGCGCCTTCTGCAGGATCCGGTCGGCCAGGCCGTAAGCGATCGCCTCTTCGGCCTCCAGCCACAGGTTGCGGTCACAATCCTTTTCGATCTGCCCGGCGTCCTTGCCCGTATGATGCGACAGGATCGAATACAACCGCGCTCGAAGCCGCAGGATTTCCTTGGCCTCGATCTCCAGATCCGTTGCGGCCCCTTCCATCACGCCGGAGATCAGCGGCTGATGCAGCAGCACGCGGCCGTTAGGCAAAATGAACCGCTTGTTCGCCTCGCCGGCGGCAAACAGGACCGCCCCCATGCTGGCCGCCTGGCCCACGCAATAGGTCGCCACATCGCACCGGACAAACTGCATCGTGTCGTAGATCGCCAGCCCCGCCGTGATCGCTCCGCCGGGAGAGTTGATGTAAAAGTGAATGTCCGCCTTGCTGTCTTCGTTGCTCAGGAACAGCATCTGCGCGATGACCAGATTGGCCGTGTCGTCGTCCACCGCGCCGCCGAGGAAGACGATCCGGTCCTTGAGCAAACGCGAATAAATGTCATAGGCCCGTTCGCCGCGGCCGGTCTTTTCAATCACAATCGGAACCAGGTTACTCATGTCCGCCAAGCTCCCAAAAGGCCTTATTTCGGTTTGTCCTTGTCTTTGGACTTCTTGTCTTTGTCCGCGTCGGTCTCGTGCAGGACCTCGTCGATCAGGCCGTAATCGCGGGCCTCCTCGGAGGTCATGTACTTGTCACGGTCGGTTTCCTTCTCGATCTTCTCGATCGTCTGGCCGGTGTGCTTGGCCAGCAGCTCGTTGATGATCTTCTTGGCCTTGAGAATCTCTTCGGCCTGGATCTTGATATCCGCCGCCTGGCCGGTCACGCCGCCCCACGGCTGGTGCAGCATGATCTTGGCGTGCGGCAGGGCAAACCGCTTGCCTTTGGTACCCGCTGCCAGGATGATCGCCGCCCCCGACTGTGCCCGTCCGATGCAATAGGTTGCCACCGGCGAGCTGATGAACTGCATGGTGTCGTAGATCGCCATCGTGTCATCGACGCTACCGCCAGGCGAATTGAGGTACAAGCTGATCTCCGTGCCGCGCTTGAGGTTGTCCAGATACAACATCTTCATGATTACTTCCGTCGAGAGCCGATACGAGATCTCCCCGATCATGAAGATGATCCGGTTTTCCAGCAGCATGTCGTCCAGCGTCATCTCGCGGGTTCGCTGGTAGGGCGGCATCTGGTTGTGCGGCTCTATGGGCTGCGGCATTGCGATCCTAGGTTGAATGATCATCCGGAATCCTTCCATCATACTATCGTTTGGCCGGTTGTTATCGGGCCTGTCCGACAGAAGTCTCGCTCCCGACGACAGTTACAACCTGACCCGTCCGGTCAGTAACCTATCGGATATCGAGAACGATTACTTTTCTTTTTTATCCGCCTTTTTGTCGTCGCTTTTGCGGCTTCGTTTGGTGGCGGTTTCTTCGCGAGAGGCCTTCTTTTCGGTCTTCTCGTCGGCCTCCTCGTCCTGGTCTTCCTTGGTTTTGGACTTTGCGGACGACTTAGTTGTTTTGGCGGCGGGCTTGCGGCGGATCTTGCGGATTTTACTGGGTTCGACCTCTTCGATCTTGGCCGTTTCGAGCAATTTCTCGATGACTTTCTGCTCGCGGAGCTGCAGTTTGAACTGGGTCAGGGAACCGTCCTTTTCCATCTCCTCGCGCATCCGCTCCGGCCGTCGTCCGCGCGACATCGCGATCTGGGCAATCTGTCCGTTGACTTCCTCTTCGGAGACCTCAATCTTCAATTGATCGGCGATCTTGTCCATGATGAACAAGACCTTAAGTTGTTCAACGGCCTGCTCCTCGCTGCTGGCCCGCAGGTCTTCCATCTGCTGATCGATCTGCTCCTTGGGCGTGCCCTGCATCAGCATGCTGGCATATCTTCGCTGCAGGATCCCCGTCGATTGAGCGGCGACGATGTCCGCCGGCAGATCGAGCTTGGTGTGTTCGAGCAGGTAATCGTAGATCTGTTCGCCCATCGCACGACGGGCCTCCTGCTCGGCCTGCGAAGCGTGATACTGCTTGAGGGCATTTCGCAGCTCATCCATATTTTTGACGCCGTGTCGGCTCAGGAATTCCTCGTTGATTTCCGCCGGCTCGAGCCGTTTGACTTCCTTGATGGCGATATCCATCGACACCTTCTTTCCGCGGTACTGTTCCAAGAAGAAAGTCTCGGCCACCTCGACGGTCGTCTGGCGGCTATCACCCGGCCTGGCCCCGGCCAGAAGCTCGTCAAGTTTTTCGACCGGAATCGAACCGACGAATCCTCGCGGCCGCGCGAAGACTTCGATGTTGTCGCGTTTCTCGTCCTCGACGCCTTCGATCTTCATCACCACATCCACCACCGCCTGATCGCCCGATTCTACGCCGCCGTCTTTGGGCACCCACAACCCGGCGTGCTTGCGGAAGTCCAGAATCTCCTCGTCGATCTTGGCGTCGGTGATTTCGATCCTGGGTTTCTCGATGGCGATGCCGTCCAGTTCCGGCAGATCGAATTGCGGCCGCACCTCCACCTCGAACGAAAAGGTCATCGGCCCGCTGTCCGGCAGCTCGACCTTCTCGTAGTCGATATCCGGATCGCCCAGCATGTCGATCTTGTTATCGTCGATGGCCTTCTGGCTGGCATTGGCCAGAATCTTGAGCTTGACTTGATTGCGGATGTCCGAGCCGAACCGTTTTTCCACCAGTCGCATCGGCGCCCGGCCCCGGCGAAAGCCCGGCAGGACCGCGTCTTTGCGCAGGTCCTTGAACTGCTCGTCGAGCATTTTCTTGATCGTCTCCTGGGGCACCTCGATCGAGAGTTTCTTCTTGCACGGACCGACTTCTTCGATCGTTACCTTGTTCGGGGCCTGCGGTTCCTGCGATTCGGTTTTTTCCTGGGCGTCCTGGGACTCGGCCAT
Organism: uncultured Pirellulales bacterium; assembly: GCA_964643355.1. Taxonomy (GTDB): domain Bacteria; phylum Planctomycetota; class Phycisphaerae; order Sedimentisphaerales; family Anaerohalosphaeraceae; genus FEN-1350. Next base: position 12,401 of record CAZXPW010000025.1, on the reverse strand, counting down.
GATCAACTCCTGTCTTTACAAAAGGTCAAAACAAAAAAGGCCCGGGGAAACCATTTTCCCGAACCTCGTCGTTGTCGTTCTACCCTGATCCATCGGGGTACCTGCACCCGGGCAACCTACGCCTGACCGTCGTCGGCCGGTATCTTGCCCGAGCTATAAGATTTCGGACCTGCGATCGGCAAACCCACTGCTCGCCGAACCGCACCACGAACAGCGGGTGATGGGACTTGAACCCACGACATTCACGTTGGCAACGTGACGCTCTACCACTGAGCTACACCCGCGACAAACCCTGATACTATACCCGGTTTCCGGCCCCTTGCAAGCCCTTTTTCCCGATTTTTCCGTTTTTGGAGTCGTTTCGAGTCATCGGGCCAGAATCTGCCTGGCTATCCCGCCGATCGGACAAGCCGAAATGACCGCATCGACCGGATACTCGCTAGTCCCCGGATACACAATGAACAATCGTTCCAGTTGCAGCGACTCGACGGCGATCCGCATGGATTTTGTCACCTCCGGGGCCTCGCTGAACTTGAACTCCACTCCGTACCGGCGCCCCTCGTGTACCAGCAATAGATCCAGTTCCGCCTTCTGGTAAGTTCCCCAGTAATACGCCTGCGTCGGCCGCAAAGCCAGAAGAATTTGCTCCAATGCAAACCCTTCCCACGACGCTCCGACCTGCGGATGGCCGGTGATCGAGTGAAAGTCGTCCAGCGTCAGCAAATGGTGCAGCAGTCCCGAATCGCGAAAATACACCTTCGGCGACTTCACCTGTCGCTTGCCGAGGTTTTCGAACCACGGCGGCAGTTGCCGGATCATGTAAGTCTCTGTCAGGATATCCAGATATCGCCGCGCCGTTTTGTCGTTGATCCCCATCGCCGCCGCGATCCGCGAGGCATTCCACACCTGCCCGTGCCAGTGTGCCAGCATCGTCCAGAACTTTCGCATCGCTGTCGGGGAGATCTGGATGCCAAGTTGCCCGATATCCCGCTCCAGAAATGTGCGAACGAATCCATCCCGCCAGGCGAAGCTGTCCGCATCGCTTTGGGCCAGGTACGATCGCGGAAATCCCCCTCGGACCCACAACGGTTGCCAGCGATCCGGACCCAGTTCCGTCAGGTCGAATCCCGTCATGTCGATGAATTCGACGCGACCGGCCAGTGTTTCCGATGTCCGCTGAATGATCTCCGGCGATGCGCTGCCGAGGATCAGAAATCGGCAATGGTTTTCCGGTTTATCCACCGCCACCCGCAAGGCCGGGAATAATTCCGGCATCGTCTGGATCTCGTCGATAATGACCAGTCCCGACAACGACGAAAACATCAACTCCGGATTCTGCAGCCGCCGCAGGTCGGCCTGGCTTTCCAGGTCAAAATAAGCCCCTGGCCGGCCTTCGGAGATCTGCCGGGCCAGAGTCGTCTTGCCACATTGCCGCGGACCCAGAATCGCCGCGATCGGCGACCGCTTCAATGCCGCCAAAACACGATCTTGATAGGTTTTCCGTTCAATCATATCATCATATTACCATGAATATTCGGAATGTCAATCCGAATATTCATGGGGTGGGGCTGTTTTCTGCACAATATTCGAGGTCAAATATTCTGTTTTGTTTTTCCGTAATTAACCAGCGACCAGCGACGAGTAACCAGCGACGATTTCCTCTTATATCAAGAAATCCGCTGTTATAGAGACACTTAAATTTCCCTTGCCCGTCTAATCATGGATGAATACAATGCAATCCGGGTCGTTAATCGACTCCGTGGAGGCAACATGGGTTCTCGGAAATTCAAAATCCGGATCGTCCTTCTGGTTCTGGCCGCCCTCGCCGCCGCATTCCTACTTCGTCCAAAGAGTTTTTGTGTGGACCCGACACGATACGAAAGAAGACAAGTCACTGACCCGAATGGAATCCCCCTTCAAGTCATCGCGGTCAACCGAATGGGTCAAATGGTTGCCTATCCATCCGTTTTGCTGGCAGGAGTCTGGCCAATCTACAGGATCGATCCCGATGGCCGCACCCAGGTCCTTTCAATTCCAAAACAATATCGCGCTAATCCGAGGGACATCAACAATCAAGGAGCGATTGTCGGCTTCGTCTCCGGCCCGAACAATTCTCAGGATGCTTTTATCTGGGAGCCCCAACGGGGGTTTCAACTCGTTCCGGTCCGTGGGGCGTTTCCCAATGCCGATTCGGAAGCACGGAAGATCAACAACAGGGGAATGATCACCGGTACTTGGGAAACGAAACAATCCTATTCCAAGGGTATATTTTTCTACGATCCCAATGAAGGGGTTTTTGATGTCGAACCCCTCAATGGAATTCAGGTGTCCCTCGGCGGACTACATGAAGACGGAACCATCGTTGGCCAATACCAGTCGCCTTCCGGCCATCATGCCTTTCTGTGGTCGCGCAAGGAGGGATTGGTGGATCTTCATCCCGCTATACCCCGTCGTACCAATTCCAGTGCGTTGGCCATTAATGATAACGGATGGATTCTGATCAGATCTTCCGGCAAAGACAACAGAGGTAAAATGGTTTTGTATCATCAAAACTTCGGAATGATCCCTTTGTGTGAATTGAAATACGATGTCTTTGAAGCCAATCCGGTTCCGTCATCGGATCGGTTTACCGTGATGGAATATCGCCCCGCTTTGAGTATCAGACGATATCGAATCCGTCCGAGTGACTGGAAAAACTTGGTATTGGAAAAGGATCGAAAGCCGATACTCATTAATCCCAAAATCCTTTCCGATCAACAATGGGGCATCGTTGGAATTGATGACTGGGGGAACATCATCGGCGATACGGTCGGATACCGAGATGCAAATGTATATAAACCGACCGAAGGGTTTCTCCTCCGCCCCATCCGGTCTAAAGAATCGGAGAAATGAATGAACACAGGTACCTTGACAAAGTGACTGGACTTATGCAGATGATACGCCGACAAATCAAAATCCTGGTCATCCCTCTGGTCCTGATCGCTCTTGCCGTCGCAATTCTCTTCGGCCCCACACGCTACCAGGTGGACTCGACTCAATATTCTCTCACGCGCCTGGAGGATCCCAACGGAATCCCGTTGTGCCTGAAGGCCTTCAATAACGCCGGAGAGAGGATCGCCTTTCGTGAAATCCGATCCTGGATGTTACGAAGAATGGACCGTATAAAATATAGTCAACATCATCCCGATTCCTGGGAGGCATACCGGATTGACAACGAGGGTCAAATCCATCCGATCCGATTGCCGAAGGATTGTATCGTAGAACCGCGGGCCATGAACGATTCTGGAACGATTGTCGGATTGGTTCGTGATCCGAATCGCATCGATGCCGCCTTTTGCTGGGACCTTCAACGGGGATTTTGGAAAATCCCCGTTGATTCAACCCTGAAATTTTCTCTGTCTCGGGCCGAAGCGATCAACAACAACGGATGGATGGCCGGTTCCTGGTTCACGAAATCGCCCCGATCCTCACGGATATTTCTCTACGAACCTTCGGCGGGCTTGGTTGATATCGGGTCTCAGGCCGGATTTGTCCAGATCAAGGATATCAATGAAAACGAAATCTTCGTCGGGGAATGTGCGTCCCCTTCCGGGAATTTTCATGCGTTCTATGGATCGCGGCGGGAGGGTGTGACGGACATTCATTCCAATATAACAACAATGGCGAGTTCCTCGGCTCTGGCGATCGGTGATACTGGATGGATACTGGTCCAGGCCTATGAGAAACAAAACGCGGAGGTAATCTGGTATCATCCTCAGAAAGGGAAAGGGCAATCCTTTTCTTGGAATTGGCGCATTGAGTCAGCCGCCGCAGTTCCGTCTTCGGATCGTTTTGCTGTGGTGAGCGCGCGCATTTCGTTGGGCTGGTTTGACAAGATGGACCGTCAAAACGAGGATCGAAACTGGATTCTCGAGCCGGGGGAAAACCCCATTCTTCTTGATCCAAAACCCCTTTCCGGAAAGAGATGGTATCTGCTCGGAATCGACAAGAGCGGGAATATCTATGGAAATGTTCTGGATCACGATCCTTCAAAACCGGAATTGGGGTATTTTTTCCAGGGCTTTATCCTCCGCCCAATCCGGCCGGAAGCGACAGGAAAAAATTGAAAACGAAAATCCGATCGCGGCGTCTTGAATCGAAGTAAGGATAGAAAGGTTTTTATTTGGGCCATCATCGGGAAGGATCAAATCCTTCCGGCCGCCTTGAACTCCTCCAGCCGCTTGGTGAATTCTGCGACATACTCGGCGTTATCCTTGACCAGGCCGATCGCCTTTTCTTCTGCGGCGATCGCCTCGGCCGTTTTGCCGTTGACGAACAAAGCCAGCGCATAGGTATCCAGGATCGCCGGATCTTTTCCTTCTGTCAGGGCATGGGCCTTCTCCGCCGCCCGCAGGGCAACGGCCTTGTCGCGCTTGTCTTCGGCCACTCTCGTCAGGATATTCCACGCCATTTCGTTGAGCATGCCGGCGGGGGCCTTTTCGACCAACAGGTCGGCAGCCGTTTTGGCCGCATCCGCTGTCCCGGCCTCGACCGCAGCGAAGTAATCGCGAAACGCCTTGACATTCGCCTCATACGCGGCCTGCTCTTCGGCCTTCTTTTTGGCGTACGCCTGTGCGTCAAAAGTCCCCGCGATCACCTGCTCCAAAACTTCCTCCATGTCCGCCATCGGATGTCCGAACCAGACCACTTTACCGGCCTTGTCCACGATAAACGCCGTCGGAATTCCCCCTTGGCCGTACGCGTTCATATAGGCGGTTCCGACTTTACTGTCAGCGTCGATCGCCACGACATAGTTCATGTTGTCGCCCTGTTTTTCGACAAACGGCTTGACAACCTCCGGCTTTTCGTTGGAGATCCCCACGATCTGCACACCCTTATCCTTGACCTTTGCTGCAACTTCGGTCAGATGTGGAATGCTTCGCAGACACGGCGGGCACCAAGTCGCCCAGAATTCGACGACATAGATCTTGCCTTTCTCAATCGTAACCGGTCCGCCCTTGACAAACTCCAATCCCTCCAAGCTCCCCGCCGGGTCGCCGATCTTGGCCGTTCCCTCTGCCCGAGCCGGCGCATTGGCCTTCTGTCCATCCGTTTCCGTTTTCTGATTCGCCGGTTTCTTGGAGCAACCGGCGCTTAGAACCGCGCACAACCCCACCGCAAGCAACAAGTTCATCATTCGCATGGTCAATCCTTTCCGCCGAATGATTTGGAAAATTGGATTCGGGAATACGCCCCGGATCTCCAGGCGATTGAATATACCGCAAATGATCGGTTATCTCAAATTAAACCTTTTGAGAATTACTTCCAGGGCCAGTCGGGAGGGCAGGGCTGCATCCAATGGTCGGCAAGGATGGCGAAGTCGCCCAGACCGACAGAACCGTCGCCGTCGAGGTCCGCCGTAAGCCATTCTGAAGGCCAGTTGAGCATCCATTCATCGACCAGCCGCAGCAGATCGTCCAGATCGACGAGGCATTCCGGAATGGCCATCGCCGCGGCGCCGGGATCAATGATCACGCCATTGGCCGAAAGGTCGTTGTCGCCGCGGTCCCCATCGACAAAATGCAGCGTGATGATATTGCCGTTGATCTCGGCGCCGGTCTGACCGTCGTATAAAAATTCGTACCAGTGCGGCCAGGGTTGAGTCAGCGTCGGGCCGTATTTGTAATAGCTTGTCGGCGCCGCGTCCGGCGGTAGAATCAGCGTAACCGTAGTCGATCCGCCTATGGGAAGGTCCAGCAGCACAAAACCGATAAAATCGTACACAAAATCTTTATTCTCCGGCGCGTCGCTCGGCGAGGGATTGTTCTGCGGCTCGACATTGCCGAGCGTTATGCCCTCCGGGCATGCGAGTGTGACATAGCCCTGACCGCCGAAACTGTGGAAGGACGCCACATTGTCCTGCTCGGCGTCGGGCAGGCCGTCGTCGTTGCCGTCATAGGCCGGATCCGTCCCATTCGGTCCCCATTCGGCCGCGTCTCCAACGCCGTCGGAATCGGTGTCGGTTCCCTGTCTGGAATAGACCACCAATTCATCGGATTTGGCGTCATGATAAAGGATATGAACGCCGCCGGCCGGATCGACCGCCAGATCATAACAATGCATATACCAAAGGCCGCTATCCCGGGTGGCGATGCGGTCTGTTGTCCACTCCCCGCCGATGTTATTCGCATAGATCAGTTCGTAGGTGTCCTTTCGTGGATACAGAATGTGCGCGGCGTTGTCCGGCCCGACGGCGATCTGCGTATAGCCGCTCATAAATGGTCCTTCCTCGACCAGATCGACCTGCCATTGGCCGTCAATCTTCACCGCGTGGCGATAATCCTGTCGCGGCTCGCCGGCCCCATCGACAAAACTGATCTGCGGCCGATCGAGCGAATCGATGGCGATCTCGCACACCATCCCCTCCAACTGTCCACCCGTCCAGTCCGGATCGACTTCCTGGACCGTTGCCCATATTCCGTCGGGAGCATTGGTCAGATACAGCAATCCCGAATAATATTTCTCTCCGGACATTCCCCATCCATAGTGGCAAATGTGCGCGTGACCCTGACTGTCCACAGCCAGGGAGGCGTAGTCATAGGCCCGTCCCAGGGTCGTCGAAGTCCAGTCGCCGCCGGCGTTGGTCAGATATACGATATCCCCCATGCCGGCCATTCCGCTCGTATTGACATACATCGCATGTGCATACCCCGCTGGATCAATGTCCAGATCGATCGCCCACATCCCCACCGGAGATCCGGTTCCAAACCCATATTGCTGGACGCCGTCGATAAAGGTCTGCACTTCGGCGATCATCGCCGGTTTGCTCCAGGTTCCGAAGGCGTTATTCGTGTACCAGAGCTGGAGGACCTGGTCCCAGGTTTCGCCGAACACGGTTCTGACTTCTTTCTTCACTTGATAAGCGATATGCGCATGGCCGGCGGCGTCCATCGCCAGGGCCGAGATTACGGCCTCCCGCCGATAGGAACGGGGATTGGCGACATTCACCGGATCGCTATACCCGATTCCGTCGTAAATGATTTCAGATTCCCAGCGGCCCGATCGGTTGGTGGCATAGATGATATCGTCCGGATGGTGACAGATTACCAAGGCAAACATCGGATCGTCTCCTAATCGCTCCACTCGACGCTGACCCTGGCGAGTGAAACTGGCATGCAGAAATCCGGACGCGTCGGTCCTGATCTGCGGGTACCACCCATCGCCGAGTTTTTTCTTGTCGAACGGCAAGGCCCGCACCGATTTTGAAGAGGCGTTGTTGCTCGGAATTTGATCCTCCTCGTCGGCCTCGACGGTCGCGGTATTGACAACCGTGCCGCTCTCGATCGCCTCGACGACAATCGTCCACTTCAACCCCTCGTTGGCCGCCAGCGACGCCACCCCACCGACGACATCGCCGGCAAATTCGAAACAGGTCCCCCGGTTCGAGGTCGCCGACATCAGACGCACCTTTGGCGATAGGATATCCAGAATGGACACATTCGTCGCTTCCAGCGGACCATAGTTGGTCACCTGAAGGGTATAGACGATCCGGTCGCCGACCTTCACTTCCGCCGGCCAGGCCGTTTGGAGGACGGCCAGATCCGCGCCGCCGGGCGGGCTGTATTCCAGCAGATAAATGTCTCCCAGATCGTTTCGATAATCCATCCACACGATTCGGTTGCCGCTGATCTCCGGCATCGACTGCATGAACGAGTCCACCACCAGCGGAATCTCCCGCTGCGTGGCGAATTCGTAGAAATACAGATCCCCATTGGTGTCATACCGATAATCCACCCAGACAATCCCCACTTCCGAGACGGCCGGATACATCTGATCGGCCGGATCGTCGGTGATTCGCGTTTCGGTTTCCGTGCTCAGGTCGTACAGGTAGATATCCGCATTCCCGCCGCGATAGTCGTGCCAGACGATCTTGCCGCCGCAAATGGCCGGACTCCCCTTGAGGGATTGTGCCGTCGTGATCGCCCGCTCCTGATTGAGATTCAGATTGTACAGGTAAATCTGTTGAAAATCGTCTCGCCCGTCCACCCAGACGACGCGGTGCCCGCTGATGGCGGGAAGGTGCTGTTCACCGATCGCCGTACACAACGGAGTGGTTGTGCCGCTCGCCAGATCGTACAGATAAATATCCGCTCCGGTGCTTGTCTGGTTGCGGTAGTCTTCCCATACCACCCGTCCGTTGGAGATGCTCGGTTTGACCTGATTGCCCGATGCGGAGGAAATGTTGGTGGCCACGCCCCCTGTCAGGTTGAGGGCATACACCTCCCGATTGCGAGTGTCGGTGTCGTCTTCCCAAACGATCCAGTCCCCGCCGATGGCCGGATTGATCTGGTTGGAGGGCCAGCTTGTTTTCCGCTGTTCGGTTCCGCTGGGGTAATCCCTGTAATATATATCCCATTGACTTTTGGGCGGAATCGTCGTGCCCGGATGACGGTTGTCCTGCCAGACGATTCTTGTTCCATCGATCGCCGGCTCGATCTGCATGTTGACATTGTCGGTGATCCGAATGGGAACAAAATCGCAAAAAGCCGACGAGCAAAACAAAGAGGCCGTAACAAGGATACAGACGATTCGAAAGTTCATAATGATCATCCTCCAACTATAGTTTCGACAATATTATACCATATTTTTCTCGAAAAGCAAGGAAAATATCGGCGGATTTCGGAAAGGATACCGGCCCTTTTATCCCCTTCCTATTTGGCCGAAGAATGATTATCCCCCGTTCCCGGCCTTGTCTGGACGGCGAATTTGAGTTGACGACCATACCGCAATCGGGTACATCCTGAGGGTGTCTTCTGAAAGGTGCCGTCATGATGAAGAAAAACCAACAGTCTTTTCCCGACCGGTCTGCCTCGATCCATCGTCGCCATTTCCTGCGTTTGTCGGCCGGTGTTGCCTTCGCGGCAGCATCAAGTTGTCGTGCCGACACGCGCGATGTTCCATCCGGACTCGCTGATTCGAAGCCCTGCGAACCGGAACGATGGCAAAAACACGGCGTGGTTTTGGAGGCGACCGAGCCGTGGGAGGGCGGCGATGTCCAGAACTTTGCCTGCCGTGCCGAGCCCCTTGAAAAAGGTCGGTGGCGACTGTGGTATTCGGTCTCGGACAAAAAAACGGGCTTTGCTATTGCGGTCGCAGAAGGCGTGCCCGGCGAGCCGATGAAAAAGATCCCCGCAGTCTGTTCGCCTGGGGAACCGGCCGATGCGCCGCTATCGATCGGCCATCTTCCGGCCGGATGGAAGCCAGTCCAGCCGGTGCATATCCAGCTGCCCTCCGGGCGGCATCGCCTGTACTTCTGGGCACACGGCCCGGAGGTCCTTCGGTATCTGGCTGCCGACAGCGATGACGGCCGCCGCTATCGAGTGGTCGATCCGTTGCGGCCGGTGTTATATCATCCGGTTGACCGTGCCGCGTTCGGCGTTCTGTCGCCCGACGGGGTTCAGCTTCGGCGACGGCCCGATCCCGACCGGCCAGCCGAGGAGCCGGCGGCGATATCGCGACTGATCTCCAACGACGCGACCAATCTTTACCAGTTGCCCGACGGTTCGTTCGAGATGTATTCCGTCGCGCTGCTGTCCGTGCCCAGGACCGATCCCGCCTATGTCGCCGAAGATAACGCGGCGGGGCTGGTTCGCGTGATCGACCTCTACACCTCGGCCGACGGCCTGCATTTCGACGATCGCCGCCGCGTGATTGCCCCCGATACCGCCGATCCGCCCGACCAGCAGTTTTATTATCTGGCGGTCACGCACACGCCGCGCGGTCGCGTCGGGATGCTCGGCCACTATCGCTGCAAGGCCCAGACGATGGACCTGGAGTGGTGTTTTTCGGCCGACGGCGTCGATTGGCGGCGGCCGATGCGGAGTCCGTGGCTGATGCGCGGCAATCCGCCCGCGCCGGACTGCTACGGAATCTATGGAAACAGCCAACTCGTCCATCGCGACGGCCGCTGGCACCTGTTCTACACGGCTGTCAACTCCGCCCACAACGGCAAGCATTCTTACGGTCCCCCGCGACAGTGCGTCATGCTGGCCACGACAGAATCCCTCTGGACGGGATAAGCAATCCATAATCGGAGGATATTTTAGTCGCAAAAGCTTGACAATTTGCCCCGATTTTGATACGATCTTGCTGGGTCATCCAATCCAACACCACGGCCGTCATCAGCGACCAATCGCCCATCGCCGGCTCGCAGTCGCTCCGTGTCTCGGGGGCAAGCAGTTCCGGTTGCTATTATCCCATCAATCTGACTCCGACGGGGAAAGTCACCATCTCCGGCCTGATTCGCGTTCCCTACGGCAATCCCGATGTCAACTATGGCGTCTTCGGCTCGTTCCGCGTGCACAATGGCTGGCGATGGGAAGCCGGGGTGTCCTTCTGGCAAAATGCCGCTTCCCGCCAAATCCGTGATCAGGATGACAATGTCATCGGCTCCTTCACCGAGGGCGGAACTTATACCATCAGTTATACCTGGGATTGGACCGCTGACACGCTGACGCTGAAAGTGGACGGCCCCGGCATTATGTACACGAAAGTGTACCCGCAGACCGATCGTCGCAATCTGATCCGGATCCTCTGCGGCGGCAGCGCAAGCTCGTACAATGGAACCGCCGCCTTCGATTCGATCGTCTGGAAGGTTTCCTCCGCCGTACCCGGCGACCTGAACAACTCCGGCAAGGTCGATCTGGCCGACCTGATCATCCTGTCCGGCCAGTGGCTTCAGTCCGGTGATCTGTCCGGCGACATCTATCCCGAACCCGGCGACCAACAGGTCAACCTCGAAGACCTGGCTGTCCTGGCGAGCCACTGGATGAAATAATCCCATTCATCATTGTCTGTGAACGAGGTTTACGGTACAGGACCTTCCCCGATTCGGAAGCGTGTTGTACGATTGATGCCGCTCGAAACAGCGCCATTCAGGATTGTTCCTTTTTTTTGTGATAACCTGCGGTAGCGAATCGACAGATCCAGAGACGAAAGAATCGGATTCGAGTTGTGTATTTCCCATACCAAGCCCGGTACTTTCCTGTTACCGACTCTCGTCCTGTCAAGAACCATCGCCACATTGTCTATTGGCTCAGCCAATTACCCGCGAAAACCGCCCAATCCGCCAAGTCCACAAAACCAGAATAATTCAGGTCTATTCCACCACAATAATGATTCACCGAAGAACAATCCTGTTTCAACCAATTCCCTGCATAGCAACCGAGGTCTTCGATAGTGACACCATCCGGACAGGCAAAATCACCGTCCGTTAATTCCCAGTTCAGGCGGGGATATCCTATTCCATCCGTGCACATCCGCCAGTAATCATGGGTGCCATTCAGAGTTTCATTTGTGAAATCCCAACCCGCCGAGATAAATGTCGAAAGCGTTTGCATATCAAGCGTTGTCTTGGCCGTTCCACCGGCACTAATTAACTGACTGCTGATTTGCCAATCCCAGAAACAGTTGGAAACAGACCCGGCTTGATATCCCACCAGTCCCCCTTGATATAAGGTCATTGCGGTTGCTGAAACAGTCCCGATCGAATAACACTTTTCCAAACGGGTGTTTGCACCCTGAAAGCCCAATAGTCCACCGATATAAGCGGTGGAAGAAGAAGCGATGATAGGTCCGGTACTGTAACAGGAAGCAATGGTACTCGATGTCTGCAATCCCACCAAACCTCCTGCGTACGAATTCGACGATGACGACGCACTGACAGACGCCGTACTGTAACAGGATGAGAGAATATTCGAAGTCAGAAAACCCACCAACCCTCCGGCATAAGCGGCGGCAAATGTCGAAGACGCTGCGATAGAACCGGTGCTGAAACAACAGGTAATTGTGCCGGAACTTCGCCCCACTACCCCCCCGACATAGGTAGAACTCGCAGACGCAGTCACGGTTCCCGTACTATAGCAATGAACGATAAGGCCGGACTCCTGCCATGCGACCAACCCGCCGGCATACGAACCTCCTGTATGAAGATTCATATTTTCAACGCCCAAATTGAGGATTGTGGCATTGTTTGTATAACCGAACAGCCCGACATACATCACGACAGCCGTTGTAGAATAGGTTAGATTGCTGATGGCATATCCGTTGCCGTCAAATGTGCCCGTAAATGGCGTGTTTGAAGTGCCGATGATCCGATACTGTGTACCCGTGTAACCGGACATATCAATCGTTTCCATCAGCTTAAAACATCTTCCCCAGTCACTGGGATTGGCCCCGATCGTGTTCAACTGATCTGGCGTGTAGATCAGAAACGGATCCCCTGCCGTCCCGCTGCCTCCGCCATACGAAGCCGCGCGTGAAAATGAGGTTAGTGAAAGTGCCAGACCGATTATGGTCAAACGAATCACCCTATACTACTCCCCAAAATTTGGACCAGGATATAAGGTGGAAGATGCGGTATA
>CAZXPW010000024.1:0-65973 GCA_964643355.1 uncultured Pirellulales bacterium | reverse complement strand
CTTCCACCTTATCCAACGGGAAATTTGGTCTTGACAATGGGGAGGGGGTTAGATTCATGAATTAGCGGAAGAAATTATTTGGACAGGATTAACAGGATTTACAGGATTGGAATTCAGATCAAACATCAATGAGCACAACGACAGCGTTATGTCTCTCGCTGGATTATGTGTTTTGGTACCACTGCCTCAATAAGCACCACGCAAATAAATGGTAGTTGTATCTTCTAACCTCGTATCTTCAACACCCCACATTAATCTTCCATCGAACGAATATAGAAACCCCCCTGTTGATAGCCCCTTCGGTCGTCGCATCCAAGCTGGCGCATAATCCTTCTTCAGGGATGTAAAGAACCAATCAATTGTTGGGTCGCTTCGATCTATCTCATCTTTGAAGGATGAAAAAAAGGATTGAGCATCACTATTGTGTAATGTGAGCTTGACGCAAAAATGGATCATACTATCTCGCACCGGAGACTTGGCAGTTTTCAGTTCGATGAATGAGGCGGGAAACTTGATGCCATATTTAACCTCAAGAACAGGAATCAGTTCCCGAAGTGCACAATCTTGGCACCGTTGATAGTATATACGGCGTTCAGAACCTACTACCAATGAAAGGAATAATCCTCCAATTACTCCTACTATACATATTACTACTACAATCGAGGTCGGAATGGTTTTTCGACTCATGGTTGCAGATTCCAGATATCTATATCTTTCTGCGTAAATTAAGTTGTCAGATACCTTCTTGGGACCAAGTCGGATGATAATACCATATTCCGGATGCATATTCAATCATGCGGTTCTGCCCTCTTTGTATCTGACGATCAGGAAGGCCTCGGCGGGGTGGCGGGTTTGTATTACGGCCGGATTTGGGGCGGTTCATCGAGAATGTTCATGATGGCTGTGGCGCAAAATACACGGTCCCGCTGGGCCGTATCCACCTGAGATAGAATCCCTTCTCGGACGAGAACATCGATGGCTCGCTGGGCGGTCGTAAAAGCCACCCGCAAACGCTGGGACAGTTTTTTCGTGTTCCAGAAGGGATTTTCAGCCAGCAGATCGATGACATCAATTAGGATTTTGGGCCTTTGACCGGCGACCTTTCGCCTCCACTTCTCCAATAAACGATTGATCCGTTCGGCCCGGCTTACGACATCTTCCGACATCCGCGCGATCCCGTTCAGGAAATACTCCAGCCACGGATTCCATTGGCCGGCCCGACTGACCGCCAGAAGACGACTGTAATATTCATCGCGAGTGGCCTCAAAAAAAGCGCTAAGGTACAGCAAGGGACAAGGGAGCACTTTTCGCTCCGCCAGAAACAGAAGAATGAACAAGCGTCCCACCCGGCCATTGCCATCCAGGAATGGATGGATCGCCTCAAATTGATAGTGCAACAATCCGGCCTGAACCAGCGGCGGGATGTTCTGAACATGAAGAAATTGTTCCCACGCTCCAAGACAATCCATAAGCACATCTGGAGACGGAGGAACAAAAGTGGCGTTCTGCAGGGTACATCCCGCCGGGCCGATCCAATTTTGCGTTTTGCGGAATTGACCGGGGGCGGCGTGATCGCCTCGTACACCCTCCATCAATTTCTTGTGAACTTCTCGAACCAATCGAAGCGACATCGGCAGGGTATCTAATCGCTTGATTCCATAATCCAGGGCCAAGACATAATTGCCGACTTCACGCAGATCATCCGGGCTGCGACTTACGGCCGCACCGGCGTCCTTGGCCAGCAATTCGCCCAGCGTTGCCTGAGTGCCTTCAATCCGGCTGGACAGGACGGCCTCGCGTTTCAAGAAAGGTCGAATCAGCAGGTGCGGATTGGGTAACTGCTTTCCTTCGCCGGTCAATTGCCCGATTCGGCGATCCGCATCGGACAAAGAACGAATCAGGGCGCCGGTCCAGACAATCTCCGGCGGAAGCGGATTCGGAACGAACGCTTCATAACCGGTGCACTTGACAAATTTACCAGAGCTCGTTTTCTTGACCATAACCCAAATCAGTATAAGAAGGACATGAAAATAAGCAATGGCGTTATTTTCAAAATCTCAAAAAATAAAAACAAGGAAATGGTGACTCTGGCAAATCAAGGAAGACCTTTTCCACCGATCAATCGGGAAAACGCGTCTATTCATGGTGTGGTTTGTCGGTATCGAACAATCAGGAAGGTCTCAACGGGGTGGCGGGATGCGTTGCGGATTGTGTGAGGGACATCGGCGCGGTAATGAGCGACGATTGATGGGTTATCAATCATCACCGGAGGGATGATTGCCGGCTCGGCGATGGTTTCAAATGGCAACATAGATCATTTTCGGGTAATTTGAGTTCTCATAGACGAAAACCGCCAGTTGCGGCGTTTCCATTGATAGACAACCGGTTGTTGGAGTAAGGCGATAGATGTTGATGCTTGAGGATAGATTGCTGATCTGGCGATTTAATCGCGGGGACCCTGCCGCCCTGTGCCAAATCTATGAGAAGTATCGCCTTTCTCTCCTGAAGACGGCGGCTGCATTGCTGAATGACAAGAACGGCATTGAGGATGTGGTTCATGATGTATTTACGAACTTTGCCCGGTTGACGGGGCGATTCCAATTGAAAGGCAGTCTGAAGGGGTATCTGTCGATCTGCGTTGCCAACCGTGCCCGGGACCGAAACCGCATGATTCAACGGCAGGCGTCAAGCAGTATCGAGGACCGGGATATTGATCCGACAGACAGGGAAGGTCCTGAACGCAAGGCGATCAACCGCGAGTTGGCGGCAAAACTCGATACCGCGATGGCTCAATTGCCCGATGAACAACGAGAAGTCATCGTGATGCATCTTCACCAGCGACTGTCGTTTCGGGAAATTGGCGTTCTGCGAGACATATCCCTGAATACGATCATGAGCCGTTATCGGTATGGAGTCGAAAAGCTTCGCTCATTCTTGGATGGTGAATTCGGAGTATGAGAACTACACGAGATACAGAGCGTCTGCTGGAAACTTATTTTGAACATCTTCCCCTGTCCAAGGGAACCACAGAGGGAGGGAGAGTACTTGCAGATGCTTTGGTTGAAATGCAAACCGTAAACGAAACGCGTATGGAGGTTTCACATCCTCCACTCTGGAGTCTGATTATGAAAAGCAAAACCACCAAACTGACAACGGTTACCGTGTTGTGTGTTGTAGTGTTCGTCATGGTTTTCAGTAAGTTGACCAGTCCGGCCTGGGCACTTGAGCAGGCCATCGAGGCCTTGCAGAAATACAAAGCCATCCATGCGATTGTGATTGATGGAGGCGGGGGAATCAATGAATGCTGGGCCCGAGCGGAACCTTCGGGAGACAGTTCCGATCAAATGCTCCTGAAATCCGGTAACGGCGGGGCCGTGTGGGTGAAGGATAACAAGACCTATTATTACAATCCCCAGACCAATACCGTTGAATATGATGATGCCAAGACAGCGGGTTTTGGACCCTGGTTGGGCCCCGAACTGATTGATTTTCTTTCGAAAGCCAATAACAGCAAGACCATTCGTGGAAAGGACTCCACAACCGGAAGAGACAGAATCCTGATGACCGGCAATATGACGACCATTACGGGACCCGTGTCCTGGTCCATTGAGTTTGATGTCGGAACAAAACTGCCCGTTTCCATTACCCAGTGGAATAATTCCAGAAGAAGCGGAACGCCTGCGGTTTCCGTCGAGAAGATCACCTATTATGAGGAGTTGCCCGATAGTTATCTGACAGTAGATATCCCCAAGAATGTCAACTTCCGGGAAAAGCCCATTCAATTGGTGGAAGCGAACCTGGATTTGTTGAACGATCCCAAGCATGGGATACCCACGGAAGGATTGACGGATGAACAGGCATGTCGTCAAATTATCGAACTGCTGTACAAGGCATCCATCAAAGGGGATCTGGAAACGATCAAGACACTGGCTCCTCTCGCCGGCACCTGGAATGACGAACTTCTGAAAGCCCTCATTTATCCGGACGATTTGGACAAGAGGATGGTTGAGGTAGTGGAGATCGCAAGCATCTGTAAAACGGGGTCCTCACGGCTTGGACGCATTGCTGTCATTCCGGCTGTGTTAAAAACTGGAAACGGCACTCTGCGGCAGGATAAACAGATCGTCCAGTTCCGCCGAATGGATGGGAAGGAATCGTGTGTGGTGTATGGACCCTATGGAATCCCCTGTGAAGTGAGGCAATAGCGTTGTATGAGGGCGATCATATTTTCTCGGTTTTGAATCATTGGGCATGGCCAGATTGAGAAGAAACGATAATCGTCAAGGATTTCAAGGTAAGGGAAACTTCAAGAATTACGAACAGGTTTTTTTCCCGTTGCAGGACCGGGGGCAGGGGGAGGCCGAGCCGAGGTCTTTGCGGCTGAATTGTTTGTCGATCATGATCTGGAGGATGGTCTGATCGGTTTCGACCATGCCCTGGGTGCTCAGGCGGGCGATGTTTTGCGTGGTCTGTTCGGAGGTCCGGCCGGTAATGCCGTCGCTGTCGCTGACATCCACGCCGTGGACGGCAAACAGGGCCGCCTGCACGGCGGTTCCGGCGGCGGTGGCCAGTTTCAGGGAGCAACTGACCTTGGCGCCGTCGCAGATCACGCCGGCCAGATCGCTGATGAGGTTCTTGATGGCCGCAGCGATCTGCGAGGTGTTGCCGCCCAGCAGGTATGCGACTCCTGCGGCGGCCCCGGCCCCTGCGGCGATCGAGCAACCGCATACGGCCGACAACCGGCCGGTGAAGGCCTTGACATACCCGGTGATCAAGTGGCTCAGGGCGATGGCGCGGAGGGCTTTACGGCGGTCGGCGATCCGCAGATGCTGCTGGACGGCCCAGATCGGCAGGATGGCGGTCAGACCGTGATTGCCGCTGCCGGCCGAGCTCATGGCCGGGAGCTTTACGCCGGACATGCGGGCATCGGAGGCGGCCGAGGTCAGCCGTTTGGCGGAAAGGATCATGTCGTTTTTCAGCAGCCGATTGCGAACGAGATGATCGAGCATCCGGCCGATCCCCAGGCCGCAACCGAAGGTCAGGCCGTGCCGGGCCAGGTCGAGGTTGTATCGAACGCCGCGCATGACGAACTCGAAGTCGTCGCGATCGAGATGATCGACCATCGCCAGCAGATCTCCCAGCGTCTGGTGGCGCAGGAAGTCTTCGAGCTTCTGGAGGCCGCAGTGGTCTTTTCGCGTGCCGGTCAGCAGGGAATGGCAGGCAATCCGAATGCCGTTAAGCTTGAGATCGACCAGATTGTCATGCGTATCGCGGATGACGGCCTCGGCGGATTTGTTGGCGCGGGTCAACTTACAGCGGACAAAAATTCCCTTGCGTCTGGCCAGGAGATGAACGCGGACCCGGCCCGCCTGGATCCATCGGCGTGCAGTTTGAATGGCCTTGGGCGTAATCGGCTGCAAGACCAGCAGCCCCAGCCGCGGATTGCCGCAGGCCAGACCCAGGGCGGCGGCCAGGTCGATCCCGGTTGCGCCCTCGGCACCGGGGATGGCGACGGCGAAGGCGTTCTTGTAGAGGTTGGTACTGAGCCAAAGGTCCATACGACTGAATCCCTTGCCCGGGATCAGGGAACCGGCCGCGGCGGCACAGAGGGCGACGGCCGCCGGCTCGGTACAGCCCAGGGCAGGGGCGACTTCCATGTTCAAGATCTCTTTGATGGAGAAGGAGGTTCCCGGAGTTGTCTTTTTCATGGCGTCGTTTCCCTGTATCGGACAATGAGGAAGGCCTCGGCGGGGTGGTTAGTTTCGTTGCGGATGGTGTGGGGGACATCGGCGCGGTAATGGACGGCGTCGCCTTTGTTCAGGGTGATGGACTGGTTTTCACTGGTGACCGACAGTCGGCCGCGGGACAGGTACAGGAACTCCTCGGTGCCGGCAAAGTGCGGCTCGCTCTGCAATGCGCCTTTGGCCTGGAGGTTGATGCGATAGAACTCGATGCTCTTTTCGAGGTTCAGGGGGCTCAGCGTGCGGATTTCGCAGAGTTTGTCCTTGCGGAAGGTGTAGTGCTGGTCGGTGGAGCGGATGACCCGCAGGATGTTTTCGCGGGTATCGCTGGCGATCAATTGACCGAGCTGGACATCGAGGGCGTCGGCGACTTTCAGGAGGATCGCGACGGTCGGATTGATCTTGTTGGTTTCGATCTGGCTGAGCATCGCCTTGGAAACCCCGGCCTTGCGCGCCAGATCGTCGAGGGTCAGGCGGCGGTTCTTCCGCAGCAGACGCAACTGCTCTCCCAGGTTGGCCAGGCGATTGGACATTTTTGTCCCCTTAAAAATTTTCAAAATTGTTCTTGAATGTCGATGCGAAGTTTAGCATAATAAACTTTCGTTTAGTATAATAACCAGTCCAAATCGGACATGCAAGTCAAATTTTGCGATGGAAGTGGAGGGATTCGAATTGGCCGTAGGGCACACGGCGTGTGTCCGATTTTTGTATTGGGGCGGATGCCAACCGCCTATACAACCGAATTTGTGGCCCCGACAGAGCGGGGCCCTCCAGGATGGATTGCCCCCTACGCGGGAATGATAAAATGGATGAGAAACCGTTGGAATGTCAGGAGAAAATATGAAGGCATTGGTCAAAGCCAAGGCACAGGAAGGTTTGTGGCTTCAGGAGGTTCCCGAGCCCGAGATGGGCATCAACGATGTCCGGATCCGGATCGTCAAGACCAGCATTTGCGGGACGGATGTGCATATCTACAACTGGGACAAGTGGGCCCAGGAGACGATCCCCGTGCCGATGACGATCGGCCACGAGTTCGTCGGCGTGATCGACAAAGTCGGCGGCAATGTCAAGGATTTCCACCCCGGCGATCTGGTCAGCGGCGAGGGCCATGTCGTCTGCGGGCGGTGCCGGAACTGTCTGGCGGGGCGACGGCACCTGTGTAAGGAACCCAAGGGCATCGGCGTCAACCGCACCGGCGCGTTCGCCGAGTACCTGGTCGTTCCGATGACCAATGTATGGTACTGCGACCGCTCGATCCCGCGGGATGTGCTGAGCTGTTTTGATCCGCTGGGTAACGCGGCGCATACGGCCCTGTCGTTTAACCTCGTCGGCGAGGATGTGCTGATCACCGGGGCCGGGCCGATCGGCTGCATGGCTGTGGGGATCGCCAAAAAGGCCGGGGCACGCCATGTCGTGATCACGGATGTCAACCCCTATCGGCTGGAGCTGGCGCGAAAGATGGGGGCGACGCGAGCGGTCGATGTACGAACGGAGAACCTCAAGCAGGTCGCCGACGAGCTGGGAATGAAGGAGGGATTCGATGTCGGGATGGAAATGTCGGGCAACGCCGAGGCCTTTCGCGGAATGCTGCCGGCGATGAGCCACGGCGCCAAGATCGCGCTGCTGGGGATTTTGCCCGAGGTGGCGATCGACTGGGATTATGTCGTGTTCAACGGCCTGACGATCAAGGGCATTTACGGCCGCGAGATGTACGAGACCTGGTACAAGGTCACGATGCTGATCCAGTGCGGGCTGGACATCCTGCCGCTGATTACGCATCGGTTTCACTATACGGAGTTCGAGAAGGGATTCGAGGTCATGCGCTCGGGCAAGTCCGGCAAGGTCGTGCTCGACTGGTCAGACGAATAAGGTCGGGAGTCGATTATGTATTCAGGTATCAAGCAGCGTCTCAAGGCCGAACTGGAATCGATCCGGGCGGCGGGACTCTACAAAGCCGAGCGGATCATTACCAGCCCGCAAAGCTCGCATATCACCGTTGCCGGCGGGCGGACGGTGCTGAATTTCTGCGCCAATAATTACCTGGGCCTGTCCAGTCATCCGGAGGTCATCGCGGCCGCAAAGGAGGCGGTGGACCGCTGGGGATATGGCCTGTCCAGCGTGCGGTTTATCTGCGGTACGCAACAACTTCACAAACAACTGGAAGCCGGGATCAGCGAGTTTCTTGGCACCGAGGATACGATTCTTTACAGTTCGTGCTTTGACGCCAATGGCGGATTGTTCGAGACGATTCTGTCGGAACCGGATGCGGTAATCAGCGACTCGCTCAATCACGCCAGCATCATCGACGGGATCCGGCTGTGTAAGGCGCAGCGGTTCCGCTACGAGAACAACGACATGGCTGACCTGGAGGAAAAACTCAAGCAGGCCGCATCGGCTCGGTTCCGGATGATCGCCACCGACGGCGTGTTTTCGATGGATGGCTATCTGGCGAATCTGCCGGAGATTTGCCGCCTGGCGGACAAGTACGACGCGATGGTCATGGTGGACGATTCCCACGCCGTGGGGTTCATGGGCGCAAACGGCCGGGGCACGCACGAACATCACAAGGTCATGGGCCGGGTGGATATCATCACCGGCACGCTGGGCAAGGCGCTGGGCGGGGCCAGTGGCGGATACACCAGCGGACGAAAAGAGATCATCGAATATCTGCGGCAGCGATCCAGGCCGTACCTGTTTTCCAATACCCTGGCGCCGTCGATCGCGGCGGCGTCGCTAAAGGTGCTGGAGTTGCTTTCGCGCTCCGGGGAACTGCGCCAGCGTCTGCATGCCAACACCGCATACTTCCGCCAGCAGATGGCCCGCAATGGTTTTTCGATCTTGCCGGGAGAACATCCGATTGTGCCGATTATGCTCGGCGATGCGCGGGTGGCGCAGGAAATGGCCGCGCGGATGCTCGAAGAGGGAATCTATGTCGTTGGATTTTCGTATCCGGTCGTCCCGCAGGGCAAGGCCCGGATCCGCACGCAGATCTCCGCGGCGCACAGCCGGGCTGATCTGGATCGGGCGATCGAGAGCTTTTCCACCATCAAAAACGGGATGAAGATATAAACCCCAGGGCCATGCAGTCGTGAAATGCGATCCGGTTTCGAAGGAGGAAACGGTTGCCAAGCTTTCGCGGATCCGATATGCTGTCGTTCTGATTCGGGATTAATCCATTGAGGAGACGATGGTCATGTCGATCGTGCGAATGAGTTTTGGGATTCTGCTGGGAACGGTTTCGATGGCGTTGGCACAAAATGCGTGGGAGGTTTCTTCACCGCAGGGCAACCTGACGATGTCGGTGTATCTGGCCGATCGGGGTGGGACGGCCGATTATACCGCGGCTGTGCGGTTGTATTTTTCCCTGCAGTGCCGGCTCGGAGATAAGTCCATCGCCGTGCTCAGGGATTCGCCGCTGGGGATCGTTCGCGACGATCAGGCCTTTCTGGACGGATTGACCTTCGTTTCGGCGTCCAAGATTCAGAAGGTTGAACACAGGTATAGTCTGCCCCACGGCAAACGAAGCCAGTACGGCAATGTCTGCAACGAGCAAACGATCGTGTTTCAGAATGCGCGATCCGCAAAAGTCGAATTGATCGTTCGCGCGTATGATGACGGCGCCGCATTCCGGTATCGATTCCCGGAAAAAGACGATATCGTTCATAAGGTAACGCAGGAAGCGACGGGGTTTGCGCTTCCCAAAGATGCCCGCTGCTGGATGATGCCCTATGACGCCCCGACGCAGTATTCGCCGGCGTATGAAGTGTATTACGAAAACGATATCGCCGTTGGAACACCGTGTCCGAAAGAGTTCGGCTGGGCGTTTCCGGCCTTGTTTTGTGTTGACGGAGGAAAGTGCTGGGCGTTGCTGGCCGAGGCGGACATGGACCGCAATTATTTCGGGGCCCGACTGGAATCCAAAGCCGCCAATGGCGTCTATCGCATCCGAATGCCCGACGCCGAAGAGGGATTGGGAACCGGATCGATCCAGCCGTCGTCGGGCCTTCCCTGGCAGACGCCGTGGCGGGTGATCATGACCGGAACGCTGTCCACTATCGTCGAATCCACGCTGATTACGGATTTGTCCCGGCCGACCGAGATGAAAGACTTGTCCTGGATCAAACCCGGGCGGGTGTCGTGGAGCTGGTGGAGCGATCAGGATAGCCCCCAGAATTGTGCCTCCTTGAAGACATTCGTCGATCTGGCCTCGGAGATGGGATGGGAATACACGCTGGTCGATGCCAACTGGACGATCATGAAAAACGGGACGATTCATGACTTGATGGAGTATGCCGCCGAGAAAAAAGTGGGGGTGTTGTTGTGGTATAACTCCGGCGGGCCGCATAACCGAGTGACTGAAATGCCGCGCGGGATGTTCGATATGCCCGGCGTACGGCGGTTTGAACTCGAACGGCTGAAGCGTTGGGGCGTCAAAGGCGTAAAGGTGGATTTCTTCCAGTCGGACAAACAGAATATTTTGTCTCTGTATCAGGAGATTCTGGCCGATGCGGCGGACTTCCAGATCATGGTGAACTTTCACGGCTGCACGAGCCCGCGGGGCTGGAGTCGGACCTGGCCGCATCTGATGAGCATGGAGGCGGTGCGGGGCGAGGAATGTTATATTTTCGATCCGACCTATCCGGATAGGGCGCCGTCGTATAACACGGTGCTGGTTTTCACTCGGAATGTGATCGGACCGATGGATTATACCCCCGTGGGTTTTTCGAACAATCGCTATCCGCACAAGACCAGCGTCGCCCATGAACTGGCGTTGTCGGTGGTCTTTGAGTCCGCCTGGCTGCATTTCACCGATTCGGTTCAGTCGTATCGTTCGCAACCGGATTTCGTCAAGGAGTTTCTCCGGGCCGTGCCCGTGAGCTGGGAGGATACCCGTTTGCTGGAGGGTCTGCCCGGGAGCCATGCGATTCTGGCCCGTCGAAAAGGAGAAAGATGGTTCGTTGCCGGGATCAATGGTTTGGCCGAACCGCGGACCGTCGTCCTTGACTTGTCGGTCCTGGGGACGGGTCCCTGGAAGCTGGATCTGATAGCGGATGGCGACAAACCGGGGTCCTTTTCGCATTCCGAACCCAAGACCCTTGCCGCGGGGGAAAAACGATCCGTTACGCTGGGGGCATTCGGAGGGTTTGTCGCTCGCCTCAGCCCTGCGACTCCCTGATCCTTTTCGCTTGTTGAAATTCCACGCGGCACCTTATCGGACAATCCGGAAATTGTTCGGGCGGAGAAACCCTGTGATTCCTCCCCGCAATCCAGCCGATAAAAATTTCGTTGGATTCCATTCGACAGGAATCGGTGCCCCCGTGGTTCGATGAAGGGGTCGTGATATGGCTGGCAGGATAACAAGCAAACGGAAAGGGTTGGTGGAACCTGTGTTGGGTGATTTGTCGTGCGCGATTTCGATGGCGGGTTCGCGATATTGGCTCGAAGTCGGTGAAGTGATGACGGAGGATGTTGCGGTGGTGGCGCCGGATCAACCGGTGATCTCCGCGGCCCAGCAGATGTCGCAAATGAATATTTCCTGCGTCGTCGTCGTTGAAGAGCGTCAGGTGATCGGCATTGTTACCGAAACCGATCTTCTTAAGCGAGCTGTCGCCTCGGGAAAAAATTTCCTGTCCTTGTATGTCCGGGAAATCATGACCCGGCCGGTGTTGTCCGTGGGGCCGAATCTATCCGTCCTTGCCGCGGCCCGGATCATGGAGGAAAGTCATGTCAAACGGCTGGTGATCCAGTCCGAAGGGTGCCTGCTCGGGATTGTGACCCAGACGGATCTGGTGCGCGTGCTGACTTCCTACGGAATGTGGAAAGATGTTTCGTCGATCATGAGTCGTGATGTCGCCTCTGTCCCGGTTTCCTCGACGGTGACCGAGGCGGCGCGAATCATGGCCCAGCGGGACATCTCCTGCGTCGTGGCCGTCGAGGATCAAAAGGTTGTCGGCGTGTTTACCGAACGGGACCTGATGAAACGGGTGATCGCCTTGAAACGAGATCCCGATCAGACCCCGCTGGAAAAGGTCCTGTCCAGTCCCGTGGTCAGCGTGATTTCCTCGACTTCGGTACTGGGCGCCTTCAAAGAAATGGAGAAGCACAAGATTCGTCGTCTGGTCGTTCTGGAAGACGACAACCTGTCCGGGATCGTAACTCAAACGGATGTCTTTTACGCCATCAAAGGCAAACTCCAGGAGGAAGAACAGAAGAATGTGCGGATGCTGGAGGAATCCCGCAACAGCATTTTCGCGACGGATCTGGATGGCGTGGTGGTTTATGCCAATCCGGCCTTTGTTCGCCTGCTGGAAGGCCGGGCCTGCGAGGAGTTTGTCGGCCAGCCGTTTCTGCCGAATTCGTTCTGGAGCGATCCGTTGGACAGGACGAGCGTCTTGGAAGTCCTTCGCCGCGGCCAGGTGGATATCCGGGAACTGGCGCTGCGCAGTTGCCAGGGGCGCAAGCTGTATGTGACCTTGTTCACCACCTTTACCAAAAACATCAACGGTCAGATCAACGGAACGATGGGTCTGCTGGACGATATCACCGACAAGAAAGAACTGGTTGCCCTGCGGGAACTGCAGGACCATCTTCGCCAAAGCGAGCAGATGCTTCGCGGGACGATTGAATCGACCGCCGACGGAATCGTTGTGATCGACGAAACCGGCCGGATCCGACACTGGAACCGGCGATTCGCCCGAATGTGGGAATTGCCCGAGAATGATTTTGCCCGTATGGATGGTGCGGCCCTTATGGAATGGCTGGCCGACCGGCTCAAACGACCCGGAAAATTTCAGACCATTCTGCGCCAGTTGGGGCGGTGGAAACAAGAGAGTCTCGATACGCTTCGGCTCCGAAACGGAAAGGTGTTTGAGAGCTATACCCGGCCGCTATATCGCGAAAATCCGGCGGCGGGGCGCGTGTGGAATTTCCGGGATATCACCTGGCGCAAGCGGGCGGAAGATGAACTGACGCTCGCCCAGTCGGAAGCCCGCGAGGCCTGCCGTGCGGCCGAACAAACCAATCGCCAGCTCGCCGAGGCGATGGAACGGGCCAAAATCATGGCGCAGGAAGCCGTGGCGGCCAGCCGAGCCAAGAGCGAGTTTCTGGCCAATATGAGCCATGAAATTCGAACCCCCATGAACGCCATTCTCGGTTTCGCCGAATTGCTGGCCTCCGAACCCCTGGACGATCGCCAGCGTGAGTTTGTCAAGACCATTTCCGAATCGGGCCGGCAACTGCTGTCGATTATCGATGATATTCTGGATTATTCCAAGATCGAGGCCGGGCGCCTTCAGACCGAAATGAGGATGTTTCCCCTGAACGATCTGCTGGCGGGGATCGAACGATTGTTGAAACCTCTGGCCGAGGGAAAACCGATTCGGTTGATTTTTGAATCTTTGTCGGAACCGGCGGCGACCGTCTTTTCCGATGAAGCCCGAATCCGACAATGTCTGATTCATTTGATCGGGAATGCCGTCAAATTCACCGAGTCCGGACAGGTGGTCGTGCGCGCCCGGATCGAAAACGGGGATTCCTCCGTGCCCAAACTTCGATTCGAGGTGCAGGATACCGGCATCGGGATTTCCGCCGACCAGATGAAACACTTGTTTGAGCCGTTCCGTCAAGGGGATGGCAGCACGACTCGCCGGTTTGGGGGTACGGGACTGGGACTGGCGATTACTCGGCAACTGGCGGAACTGTTGGGGGGGCGCGTATCGGCAACCAGCGAGCTGGGCGTCGGTTCCACCTTTGTTCTTGAGTTCCCGGTCGAATTTCCCGGAGGGACTTGTTGTCCGTCGCCGCAGATGCGGAACGACGATGCATCTTTGGTCTCCCAACAGGATTTGGAAACAAAGGTTCGCCTATGAATCAATCGAAGCCATCCCCCAGAATCCTGTACGCCGACGACAACGAAGGGCATCGGCGGTTGATTCAGATTGTTCTGGATCGAATGGGCTGGGAACATCGAATGGCCTCAAACGGACGGGAGGCCGTCGAATTGGCCGATCGGGAATCATTCGACCTGATTCTGATGGATTTACGGATGCCTCAATTGGACGGTTTTCAAGCGGCCCGGCAGTTGCGGCAGCGCGGAATTACCGTCCCCGCACTGGCCCTGACGGCCCTGGATTATCCCGGACTGGCCTCCGATTGTCGGGCCGCCGGTTACGATGGCTGTCTGGTCAAACCCGTTACCCCTCGATGTCTGGAGGAAGCGGTGGAATCCTATCTGGCCGCCGGACCCTCCCAATGACGGAACCTTACGCCAGCGAAAGCACGATCGCGACTCCCACGCCCAGTAGGAGGATCGCCGCGATGCGCAAAGACCAGACATAATACCCTCTCGTGGCGGCATTCAGGAACACATACACCAGCAGAATGACCGCAGACATTCCGACAAACGACAAGAGAATTCGCGCCCAGGTTCTCTGTTGTTCGGCGACCCGTGCAAACTTGGCGTTGGCCAGCGGTTGGATCTTGTTCGGCGACAGATCGATCAATAACGCCTGGCGACAAATAGGGCCGGCCATGCCGTAGAGTTGCTGAGAGAATCGATCCAGGATCATCCCCTGGTTTTCGATATCCGTCAAATTGACGGTTAGATCGCCGGATAAGAGATTCCTCCGCTTGGGATTCATCTCCCATAAAACCCGCGCCACCTGCCGGCAGGCATCGGCTACGGCCTCCAGTTCGGCGGTTTTTTCATCCGTGGCCGAACTGTGCGACCGGCTCACCGCAAATCGGCCGTTCGGATTGGCGGACTGAAATCCCGCCAGATCCTCCAGCCAGGGTTTTTCATCCACCATCGCCTTGAGGACCGTCGGTTTTCCGTTGTTGGGATAAACGGAAACCTCGAGGATCCCCTTGACCTTTTTAAGCGTCACCTGATTGCCAAGGGTATCGACTCGTGAATCGGTTGCGGCAAAATTCGTGGAAATGGAGATTTCGTTTTCCTGCAGGTTTCGCACCAGCGGCTCGGCGGACCAGGCAATCGAATCGGTTTCTTTGGAATCCATCAAGCTGTGCACTTCCGTTGCGGTTAACCCGGCGGCAAAGACAACGACTTTCGGACCCGGCTTTCCCTCCGTGAGCGTTCGAAGGGTCTCGTCGATTTTCGGACGCAGGGCCTTTAGCGCTCCGGCCTTGGAGGGATAGACATTGGCCGTGAACTGGCCGGCCACGCTGTCCTGCCAGATGGAAGGGGTAGAATAGGCCGAGGGAAGCGGCACTTCGGAATTCGCTCCATATCCCGGAGGAAGCGGCACTTCAGAATACGCTTCAACTGAGGATTCGGCAAGAGTTGCCGGCCCATTATAAGCGCTCGATCGGGCATTCTTGATTTGGTGAAGGGCGGGCATGCCGATACTCACGATCAGCAGCAGGGCTGGGACAAGGAGAACGGCTATGATAAGAACTGTACCCGTTGAAAACTTCTTGGTCTTGACGCCCCGGATCACCCCCACAACCAGAAAGATGACGCAGAGGAACAGCACGGGCTTGATCATCATCATTGGCATATTCCGTATCGAATTGGGGCCGGGCATGGCATTCATGTTGGGTCCGGGGACAAGAGCCACCCGCAGAGTGAAAATTCCGGCAAGCAAGAGACCCCCGACCACGGCCACCACGGTCAGGATCGTCAGCAGAATCTTTCGGCCGTTCGAATTTCGCAGCAGGGCAATGATTGCCACCAAGACCCCGATCAGAATCAGGATTTCCAGAATTCCCAGCGGAGCAATTACAGGTCGCGCTTCCATTGTGATCTACCTTTATACAAATGGATGATTTCGATATTGATTTCTCTATGTTGCGGTCTCAATCCTTATATGCCATAGGCCTGTGGAAAGGCCGCAACGACTTTCTTTTTCGGCGGCCAGGCCAGGATCGCCATCGAGATCAGGAAGACCGCCACCGCCACCACCAACGCCATGGGTTCGGCCGGATGGAGAAGGTTCTCGAGGATCGGGCCGAACGGTTGGCCATTCTTCGCGCCGATTAACAGGTTAGCGTCGAGAATGGGAAGACAGCCCTTCAACAGCCAGAACACCATCCACAGTCCCAAATTACCGGCCAAAGCCCGCAAAATATGGATTGCGCCATCGTGGCGCCGGACAAACAGCGTAACCGTCGTGGCGATTATCAGCAGGATCGAGAATAGAGCGAATCCCGCTTGTTCCAGCATTGGCGCCCAGTCAGGCCGCCCGAATCGACTTTCCATTTCCCGGGCCACGGAAGGATCCGGAAAGCCGCCGGCGACGATCTGCGGCAGGTGCAGCACCGTGGCCAGACCCACCAGGATGGCCGCCAATCCGAGCAATGCGGCAATCAATCCAAAGATCCCGCGAACGATGCTGAACGGAAGGTCGGTAATGGAAACCGGATGGGTCCCGGACGATGCCGCATGCGACGGGATTGCCGGCGCCTGCGGTTGCGCTGTTTCAGCCGGCATGGGTTGAACCGGTTGAGGAGAAGCGGCCTGTGCCGCAGCGGCAGCCGGCTGGGGTATCGGAACAATCCCTTCCGGCTGGTTCATCAGGATCTCTTTCATTTCCTCTTCGCTTTCCCACATCAGAAGTTTGCGGCCTTCCTTGTCGCGGAAACCGCCGAAAACAATCATCAGGATATCGATCAACTGACCGATCCCCAACAAACCGCCGGTCAACAGCCAGAGAATACCGGTGCCGATCTTTCCGACATAGAACCGATGCAATCCGCAAAAGCCGAAAAGCATTCCGCCCGCCAGTACCAAGGCCCACACTCGCTTGAATGGCGAGACTGCTTGATTCCTGTACACGCCCGATTGAGGTTTGGGCTGGGGAATGTTGTCCGCCGGTTTTTTCGGACCGGCAAAAACGCTCAAAGGTATAAAGCAGACGAGAAACCCCAGGCCGCCGCCGATCATCAGAATCATGGACATGAAAATCTCTTCGTCTCGGTGGGATTGTCCCATCAGAAATGCCCCGGCAAGACAGCCCGTCAGACAGGCGCTCATAATGATGGGACGGATCAGGTAATCGTACCAGCTTGAGATGTGCGTTGCGAACACCCGTAGAAAGGCCAGCAATCCCAACCAGATGCAACCCACGCCGATTCCGATCAGGGGTTCATTATTGCGAGTATTTCCGGCTGTTACGATGGCGCCGACTCCGACTGCGACCATCACGATAAAGACGATCAACCATAGGAACCGTATGAACCCCGGAACTCGGAGCCAACCTTGCGTTTGGTTCGAAGAAGACTTTGGAGTCTGAGCCGGCGGTTGGGCTTGATTAAAGGCCGCGACAAAGGCCTGACCGGCCTGGACCGCCGGATTGGCGTCGGAGGCATTCACCGCCTGCGCGGCCATCGCCGCCGCTCGTTTCATGGGATCGCTGATCTTCTGCGCCTGCTCGAATTTGATCCGAGCCGAATTGCTCATGGAAAACGGACTCCAGATCTGAACCACCAGACAAGTGCCGGCAACGACCCCGGCCGCAATCGATTCCTGTCCGTTGAAAATAGCCGCCGCGATGAAGCCCACCAATCCGGCCCCAAACGCGTGCCCCAATGAGACCCGCTGCTGCCGGTTGGGAGAGGTCAGTTTCCACCAGTCCGTGATGCCGAAACCGATCGCGACAGCCAGCCAACTTCCCCCTTTTTCATGGAGGACATTCATCAGCAATGTAAGGGGTACAGCCGCGACCAGCGCGACCAGAAGCTGCCGCAGAAAAGCAGATTCTTCTTCGAGGTTGGCAAGCCATTTCCAGCGAGCAATCAGGATCAGTTTGGCCGCGACCAGAATCATGCCGATCATCAGCGCGGTCTGCGGCATCATCATAAAGCGATTTCCGCTGAGCATTCCCATTCCGATGGAGACCATGACTGCGGCCAGGACCGCCAGAATCGTGCGTTGTTTCTGGTTCAACGGATCGTTGATTGTTTCCGGTCGAGGTGCGGTGCCTGCGGATTTTCCGGCTCCGGTTGGATGGGAGCCAATGGCTCCGGAGGCGGGCTTGGGAACCGATCCGGGCGTTTCACCGGGAATCGGGGCCTGACCCGGTTGAGGGGTAATCTTCTTGGCCAGATTCTCGGCGATGATCGATAAACTCTCCGGCCGAAACTGCGATACGCTGTTGCGGATATGTTCGGCTCCGAAGACATCCTCCACCATCTCCTGGACCGTCGAATACCGTTCGGCCGGATCCTTGGCCATCGCCTTGCGGATCATCCGCGCAAAGGTTTCGTCGATGCCAGACAGGTCCGGCTGCGAACTCATGTGTTTCATCAGGACTTCGGCCGGGCTGTTGCCGAAAAACGGGACCTGGCCGGTCAGCATTTCATACACCACCACGCCCATCGCGTAAATATCGATGCTGCGGTTGTAACAACCGGCGCCGATCTCCGGCGCCATATAATGAACGGTGCCGACGGTAATCGTTTGTCCGCTGTGCACCGAGGTATTCATGGATTTGCTCAGGCCGTAATCGCCGATTTTGACCCGGCCGTCTTCGTAAAAAATATTGCCGGGCTTGAGGTCCCGGTGAACAATCCCGCATCCGTGCAGGTACGACAATCCTTTTGAGATTTCCCGGAGGAAAAAAGCCGTCTTTTGCGGCCCCAGTCCTCCGGGCGATTCGCGGATAATGTCAGCCAGCGAAGGTCCGGACACATACTCCATAATGACAAAGGGCTTGCCCTCGTCGTTGTACTTGACGTCGAAGATCGTGACCAGATACGGGCTCTTGAGATTCATGCACTGATTGATGCCCCGCAGCTCGATCTGCTCATAGGTTTGAAGGGTCTTGAGGGCGACTTGTTTTCCGTTGTCGCTGATGGCGTAATACACTTCGCCGAAGCCGCCCCGCCCTACGCCCCGCTGAATTGTAAAACCCTCCAGCGGCCTGTCTCCATATTGGTATTGAAACCGTTGCATAGTACCGTGTCCCAAACTGTTCCCTGTTCCCCTTTATTGCGGATACCGTGCCAGGACGATCGTCATGGCTCCGGCCCGGATTGCCGTTTCCATCGGCAGCGGGCTTCTTCCGTCGCTGATCCGGCCGCCGATTTCGATCGGCTCGTCGCTCTTGCAGAACAATAGACCGTTTCGCAGGAAGAATGTGACGGTCTGATTGGAGACTGTCTGACGGATATGGCAGGAACTGGCCGGCCCGACCAACAAGTCCCGGTCCATCAGGATGATCTGGTTGATATCCGGGCGAGGCAGCCGCGCGCTCGACAAGGTCAGCACCGCCGTATTACTGGCCGCGTTGGGCATGGAGAATTTCATCCGACATCGCATCGACAGCGCGATTCGTTCCCCGTCGGTCAGCGGCGCCTCGGTTACGGGCTTGTCGCCCACCTGGACGGGTTTGTCGCTTCGCAGAAAGTAATCGTGCTCTTGGCGGCTGATCTTCACCCCCGGGACTTGCGCCTCGCACAGCAGAGCGATATCCGGCCGAAACGAACTGCTGATTGCCCCGATGGTTACCGGATTGTTTCGCATGACCAGGTATCCGCCTACCCCGTCGATCTGCAATACGAATTTATCGGGCAACGCAATATCGGCCTTTTTGGTCGGTTTTTTTTCTATCGCTGGATTCGACTCTTCGACCATCGGTTCGTCGGCTTCGATGGAGTTGATCGTCGTGGGCTGCCCGATCACCGCCTGATCGCCCATCGACAGACCCAACGGCCCGGTCGCCAGGGCCTGAATCGCCTCGCTGCATTGCTGAATTTGAGTGGAGGCCTCCTGAACCCACTTGGCTCCCGGCAAAAGCAGACGGAGTCGTCCCAGGATCTGCTGGGCCTTGATGACCTGTCCTGTGGCCACGGCCGAGGCCGCTCGCCGACATTGATCGAGAATATCCTTGAGTTCTCGGGCTTGAGCCGATTCGCCGTCAATCCGATGCAAATCCTGTTCGCAGGTTCCGGCCAGATCGATCCGTCCGACGGTTAATTGCTGACGGATTTGTCCGGACAATAAATCCCGGACCTTTGCGACGATTTCCAGAGCCTGTTCGTTTCGACTGCGCCCCAGTTTGGCGTCCGCCAAAACCAACACGGCCGCGTGAAGGTCGTTGCGTTTGATTGCCTGTTCGACTTTCCCAACGGCCGATTCAATTCGGACCCGTTCGACCGCCGCCTGATCCCGCAAAATGGCCGCGTGGTCATTGTCTTGGTCCCCGAGGATCTCCACACCCGCGCTGAGCCAGCCCTTGTCAATCTGCTGGCGGGCCTGCTCGAAGACCTGGGCATGTTTTTGTTGGTCCAACTGCTTTTGTTCTACGGATTTACAGATTTCGTTCCGAAGTGAAGCGACTTCCGGCAGGTTGCCGCCGATCTTCTCGGCCTTGTTGCAATCGTCAAGGGCCTGAGGCGTTCGGCCGTTGGCCAGGTGGTCGCGCCCTCGCTGGGCCAGGGCCTGCGCCAGATCGAGCATCAATCGCTGTCCCTTGCGATGATCCTTGATTTTGTCATCCTGGATCAGGCGATAGGCCTCGTCGAGTTGGCCATCCCACAGGGCACATTGAACTTTTCGTATCCGTAAGTCAAACACCGTCGTGCTCCCGATTGTGCGGCCGTGTGCGCCGCAGCCCCATTTTATCACTTCCCCGCCCCTACCGCAAATCTTCCGCCGATCCCAATCTCGGCGTTGAAGGGACCGGACGGCCTTACGCCATCCGGCCCGTCCATACCAATTTACTTGTCCAGGACGACAAGCTTGGCCGAAGTCTCATCCACAGGTGTTGATGCCTCGGCCTTATCGGCGCCCGAAAAGTGGTCGTCGATCTTCCGGATCAACTGGGTGGCGTCGATCGTTTCAATCTCAATGGGTTGCACGAATTTGCTTTCATGGGCCAGAACTCGCTCGGCCACATCCAGCCGTTTCTTGATCTGCCCGATGAGTTGCTCGGTCTGGGCGATCTTGCTATTGTCAAAACTCATCCCGCTGCCGACCGAGGCGGCCTTAACCAGGCGGTGCTGACTTTCGAGGGCCTGAATCTTGCTGGCCAACAGTTCCTTCTGGGCCTTGGTCCGTTCCAACATCTGCATGGCGGCCTGCAAACCCGCCTCACGGGTGCTCAACATCCGCTGTTTGCTGGCCAAGACGATTTCCGCCTCTTTGAACCGGTCGAACCGAAATGCCAGATCCTTGGTCAGGTCTTCCCGGCTGATTTGTCGTCCGCCAATTGCATAACTGGCCTGTTGAACCATCAGGGTTTGACGAATTTTCTGAATCCGATCCTTTTCTTCGTTGAATGCCTTTTCGCTGGTTCCCAGATCGGACTTCAACGCGGCGATCTCGACCTCTTCCTGGGCGATCCGGCGGATATTGGTGTGAATTTCCGGCAGGATTTCATCCAGGAGATCCTGCGCTCGCTTGAGTTCAAACTCGATCGGGACCGAATCCTTCACTGCAGTCCGGGTCATCTTGGCTGAGCTCTTGACATAACTGGCCAAGTCGCGCCCAAAAATCAGTCCGCCGACAACGGCTGCCCCGACACCCAACAAAATTCCTCTTTTGATCCATGTGAATACCATTGTAATTCTCCTTAAACCATTAAAATTCCAATAGTTACATTTTTCAATTTCCACTTTTTCATGGCTGCGCATCTTCGGTTTCCAATGGTGTGGTCAACGCTGAATCCCTTCTATTTCAGGCCGGGGGTATAAAATCCTCTATTTTTTTCAAATCCCTTGACTTTGAACTTTAAAATTGAGGTTTTCAGTTACCGTATGCGGCTTTATCCACCAATAAAGATTGAGGGAGGGTTTGTAGTTGATTTTCCGGAATAGATGCGGTAACTTGCTCGCTGCAATCGTCTGAATTGGGCATGTGGGATGGATGTCTTCGAGTTCGATCAATGCAATGGATTTTCATAACTTGTTTTATGATAATAAGTTATATGCGAGTCGTTGGGTTTTCACAACTCCCATTCAGGGGGATCTCCGGTTATGATTTGTCGTAACTGTCTTATTGTTCATTGTTTAACAATTATATTAATTGGGATCCTGGCGGGATGCAAAACACCGTCTGAGTACCAGAAGGATGCCGACAAAGTTGCCTATGATATTATTACACAAAAACAAATCGACGCTCTGGGACGAAATGAGCCGTTTACCATCGAAAGGCCCAGCGATATTCTTCGCCGCCGATTGTTGGAGGGGCAGAACCTGATGACCACCGGTCCCTGGTCCTTCGGGACTGACCGGCTGGAACCGATTCCCCTTTGGCCTGATCCCAATTATCCCCGACCGGTCAAGGAACTGG
This sequence comes from uncultured Pirellulales bacterium, assembly GCA_964643355.1. Lineage (GTDB taxonomy): Bacteria > Planctomycetota > Phycisphaerae > Sedimentisphaerales > Anaerohalosphaeraceae > FEN-1350. The sequence goes on along the minus strand of CAZXPW010000024.1, from coordinate 43,980 downwards.
ACCCGATTGTCGAACTGCAAGGGGATGAGCCGATCAAGCTGACCTTATTGGATGCCCTTCAGATCGCGGCGAGAAACAGCTTTACTTACCAGGGATATAAAGAGGATGTTTTTCGAGCGGCCCTTTCGCTCGATTTGAATCGAAACAACTTCCGCGACATTTTTCGACAGACCGTCGAGCAGAATATTCGATCGAACACCACGGGGAATCGGGCTGTCAGCCAGACGAATTTTACGGAAACGACCTCGTGGGATCGTACCCTGCAAAACGGCATAGCCCTCGGATCCAGTTTGGCGGTAAATCTGGCCAATCTTCTGACCGGAAATCGTGATTCTTCGCATGGCATTCTGGCTGATGCGTCGATTTCCATTCCGTTGTTGCGGGGTTCTGGTCAGTACAATCCCTTAAACCAGAATCTCATCGACGCCGAACGGAATGTGATCTATTCAATATGGACTTTTGAGCGTAACAAAGTCAGCTTTGCCGTCGATGTCGCCGATGCGTACCTGTCCGTCTTACAGGGGCTGGATCGGATCGACAACGCCGCGGGCAATTACCGCCGGCAGGCGTTGAATGTCCGCCGTGCCCGTCGCCTGGCCGATGCCGGCCAGATCGATATTATCCAGGTGGGGCAGGCCATTCAGAGCGAATTGAGCGCACGAAATCAGTGGGTTCTTGCCAAGCAATCCTATGAATCCGCGCTGGATTCGTTTAAGGTGCGGCTGGGCCTTCCCGCCGATGCCCGGATTGAGTTGGATCGGGACGAGTTGTCACGGCTGGTAAACGCCGCCAAGGGGACCTTGATCCAGGCCGTGGGTTCTGAGACGGCGGTGGTGGATCCCAATCAGGCCGTCGTCGCCGCCGACGCCCCCATCGAGCTTGTCGAACCCAGCATGGAAGGTGCTGGGAGATATGAAATCGACACCGAAAAGGCCGTTCAATTGGCGCTGGACCACCGTCTTGACTTGAAACAGTTGCAGGGAAAGGTGTATGACGCCCAACGGAAGGTGGTTTTTCGAGCCGATCGGTTGCGGGCCGGTCTGGACTTGCTCGGAACGGTATCCTCGGGCGCGTCGACCTCGCCGAGTTCCGAAGACTCCAAACTCCGATTTGACAAGGTGACCTCGTACGGCTTGTTGAGTCTCGATCTGCCGATTGAGAGGACCGCCGAACGGAATGATTATCGAAATGCGTTGATCGAATTGGAAGGGGCGACACGGGCCGTCGCGATTCGGGAAGACGAGATTAAGGTTGCCGTCCGAGGTCGATTGCGAACGCTGCTTTCCTCCCGTGAAAGTCTTCAGATTCAGGCCAAGGCCCTGGAAGTCGCCCAGAATCGGGTTGATAGCGCCAACATTTCGCTGGAAGCGGGTCGTGCCCAAATCCGGGATATTCTGGAAGCCCAGGACGCTCTGGTGTCGGCGCAAAACAGTTTAACGACTGCCGTCATCAGTTATCGAATCAATGAACTGAGATTGCAGCAGGATATGGATCTGCTGCAGGTCAATGAAAAGGGGTTGTGGACCGAATACAACCCGGAGGCGACAAATGAAAAACAATAACAAAGTTCGCTGGATCATCGGGGCCTTGGTTCTCATCGGAGTGGCCGGCGCCGTCATTGCCGGAATCACGATCAGCGGCGATAAAACCGTCATCGATGACGCCGCTCTGTTCACCGTTCAAAAAGGTCAACTGGTCATCGGCATCGACGAAACCGGAACGATCAAGGCCCTCGATCAGGAAGTCATCAAGTGCAAGGTCGAAGGCAAGACGACGATTCTGACCCTGGTTCCGGAAGGAACGCATGTCAAGCAGGGGGATCTGCTGATCGAGCTGGACGCCAGTTCGCTGGTTGATCAACAGGTCACCCAGAGGATCGCCGTCCAGACCGCCGAGGCGGCCTTTATCAATGCCCGAGAGGCGCTGGCCATCGGGGAAAGCCAGGCCCAGTCCGATCTGGAACTGGCGGAGTTGACCCTGAATTTTGCCAAGCAAGATCTGAAAAAATATACCGAGGGCGATTACCCCAATGAGGTCAACAACGCCAAATCCAAGATTGCCGTCGCGCAGGAGGCCGTGCAGCAGGCCGAACAGAAATACAAATGGTCCCAGAAGCTGGCCAAGGATAAATACCTTTCCGATATGGAATTGAAGGCCGATGAGTTGTCCTGGAGACGGTCGGAATTGGACCTGACTTTAGCGCAGAACCAATTGAAGCTATTGCAGGATTACACCTATTTGCGCCAACTGGCCAAGTACGAAAGCGATGTCAAGCAGGCCGAACTGGCCCTGGAACGAACCAAACGAAAAACCTCGGCGACTCTGGCGCAACTGAAGGCCGAATTGGCGGCCGCCGAAAGCAAACTTGAACAGCAGAAACGACTGCTCACCAAAATCGACAACAATGTGGCCGAAGCGAAAATCCTGGCGCCCTCCGACGGGATTGTGGTTTATGCCACCAGCGCTCGTACCGGCGGTATGCGGGGCAGTGAAGAGCCCATGCGCGAAGGCCGAACCGTTTTCGAACGAGAAGAATTGATCTATCTGCCCACCAGCAATAAAGTAAAAGCAGAACTGAAATTACATGAATCGGTTCTGGACAAGGTTCGCATGGACATGCCCGCGACCGTTACCGTGGACGCGCTGCCCGGACGCATTTTTACCGGGAAGGTCAAAAAGATCGGACTGCTTCCGGACGCCCAGATGATGTGGATGAATCCGGATTTGAAGGTCTATACGACCGAAGTCCACATTGACGGCGACGGCAGCGAGCTCCGCACGGGAATGAGTTGCCGGGCCAGCATCGTTCTGGAAGAATATGATGATGTCCTTTATGTCCCGGTGCAATCGGTGGTTCGAATCGGCAATCAACCGACGGTCTATGTGATGGACGGGGGACAACCCAAACCCAAGCCCGTCACAATCGGGTTGGATAACAACCGGATGGTTCACATCAAGAGCGGATTGGAAGTCGGCGAAAAAGTATTACTGGCTCCGCCTCTGGCCGCGGCCGAGGCCGAACAAGGACGGCGAAAGACCAACGGCGAGACTCCGGTTCTGGATAATCGACAAACCGGACCCGGCCAGGAAGACCGGCAGATGATCCCCCCCGGTTCGGAGACGGGTATCGAGGGACGCGGGCAAGGCGGTGAAGGCGGAATGCCGAGCGGTCGTCGCGGATTCCAGGGCGATTCGCAGGGGATGCCCGGAAACTTTCCCGGCAGGACGACGGAAGGTTCCGGCGGCCAATTCCCTCGAGAGGGAATGCAGCGGCCGGGGGGGGTGGGTGGTTTTCCCGGCCAGGACGATTCGGCGGCAAATGGGCAGGGCATGCAGCGATCGGGACAGCGCCGTCCGGGTACAATGGGCGGAAGTCGTCAGGGCTTCCAACGACCGGAAGGCGCTGGATCGGAAGGGTTTCCCGGCGGACGCGGCGGGAACCGAATACCGCCGGAGGGCCAGCAGCAGCCCGGCGGTACCGGTTCGATTCCTCAGAATCGTCCCGAGGGCGGTTCGCAATGAGCCAAACCGGCGGGAATAATTCGGTCATTCGCCTGGAAGATGTCTGGAAAATCTATGCGATGGGCCATCAGGAGGTTCATGCCTTGGCGGGAGTCAATATGGATTTTCGCAAAGGCGATTTCTGGGCCATCATGGGGCCCAGCGGATCGGGCAAGAGCACGATGCTGAATATCCTCGGCTGTTTGGACCGGGTCTCAAAGGGCAAATATTTTATCGAGGGCAAAGAGATCAGCCAGTTTGATGACAACGATCTGAGCGAGATTCGACTTCGTCATCTGGGGTTTATCTTTCAGAGTTTCAACCTCATTCCCCAGTTGTCCGTGCAGCGCAACATTGAACTTCCCTTGTACTACCTTGGCTGGGAACCCCATCAAAGCGCCCAGCGCGCCGTGGAGTTGGCGAAGAAGGTGGGCTTGGGCGAACGGCTGGACCACAAACCCACCGAACTATCCGGCGGTCAGATGCAGCGCGTGGCCATTGCCCGGGCGCTGGCCAACGATCCGGCGATCCTGCTGGCCGATGAACCGACGGGCAATCTGGATACCCATACCGGAGATCAGATTCTGGATTTGTTATGCGAACTCAACCAGGCGGGCAAGACCATCATCATGGTGACCCATGAAGCCGATATCGCCAAACGGGCGAAAAAACGGCTGCACATGCGGGACGGTCGCGTGGAATCGATCGAGGGATAACCGATGCGGAGAATCCAACTATTTCGTGAAATTCGACAGGGGGTGGAAAATCTCCTGTTGCACAAACTCCGCTCGATGCTGACCATGCTCGGCGTTGTCTTCGGCGTCGGGTCGGTGGTGGCGATGTTATCCGTCGGCGAGGGGGCCAGCAAGGAAGCTCTCGAACAGATCCGGAAAGTAGGAAGCACCAATATCATCATTCGATCCATCGAGCCGGTTCAGGATGTCAATGCCAGCCGAACCCCGATGCGGATGAGCGTATATGGCCTGTTGTACGCCGATCAGAAGCGGATTGAAGAGTCCTTCAAGACGGTCAAACAGGTGGTTCCCGTAAAGCTGATCCGCAAGGACGGCCGTCTGGGAGCGCGCGCCCTGGAACTGCGCGTGGTGGGCACGATTCCCGCGTGGTTTAATCTTCTCAGTCGCGACCTGATTGCCGGACGGGTTCTCTTGCCGGACGATGGAGAACGGAAATCGGGCGTGGTGGTCCTGACCGAATTCGGCGCCAGAAAATTGTTGGCGACCGAAAATACCATCGGCCAGAAGCTGCGGATCGGCGGCGACGCGTACGAGATTGTGGGCATTGTCAAGAGCATGGGCTCCGCCGCCGGCGCGATTCAAATGCCAGATGAAGAGGTTGATGCCTATATCCCCATCGAAACGGCCAGGGAACGATACGGCAACATCAATGTCAAAATGAGCGGCAGCAATCAGATTCGGGAGATGGTCGAACTGCATCAAATGATCGTCGAAGTTGATTCGGACGAGAATGTCGAGGCGACCGCCAAGGGGATCGAGTCGATGCTCAAGCAGTTTCACAAAAAGGAAGACTACAAAATCAGCGTTCCGCTGGCGTTACTTCGTCAGGCGCAAGCCACCAAACGAACTTTTAATATTGTGCTCGGTTCCATCGCCGCGATCAGTTTGCTGGTCGGCGGCATCGGCATCATGAATATTATGCTGGCCTCGGTGACCGAACGCACCCGCGAGATCGGGATTCGCCGCGCCATCGGCGCCAAACGCCAGCAAATTATCCGCCAGTTCCTCATCGAGACGGTCGTGCTCTCCACGACCGGCGGCATGATCGGGATCGGCCTGGGGCTGTTGATTCCCTGGCTCATCACGCTGTTTGCCGGCATGCCGACGGTTGTGACCCTCCAAAGCGTTTTGCTCAGCGTCGGCATCAGCATTACGGTTGGGATCGTCTTTGGCCTGTATCCGGCCGCACGCGCCGCGCAGGTCGATCCGATCATCGCCCTGCGGCACGAATAGCAGGTCTTGTCCCCATTCGACGCAGAGGGTATCATGGGCCCTCGGTGTTGTTCTCAATCAAATGGTCCTTTGATGAAAGGGGAGATGATGCGCGGATACTGGATCGGGGTCATGATATTGGCGACAGTGGGATTTTTGTCGGCGCAGTCGATGTGGGAACAACTCGACTCGTACAATGTCGTCTGGGATACTCCCAGCAAGGATGTCGGCGGCACGATGCCAATCGGCAACGGCCGGATTGGCCTGAATGTCTGGTGGGAGGAAAACGGCGATTTGCAGTTTTTCATCGCCAGCACCAAGGCCTGGGATGAGGCCGGGCGACTGGTCAAGGTCGGCAAGGTCCGGATTGCGCTCGATCCCAACCCAGTCAAGGCCGGACAGCCGTTTCGCCAAACGCTGGATCTGAAAACCGGATCGATTCTTTTTTCCCTGGGAGAAGGCAACGGGCAGGTCCGCGTTACCTTGTGGGTGGATGCTAACCGGCCGGTTATTCATGTCGATGTGAATGGTAAGGATGATACAACAGCCACGGCGACAATCGAGCGGTGGAGGACCGAACGAAAGCGGATCGACTACTCGGAGCCGGGTTACTTCGGCGATCCGGGTTTTCAGTTTCCACAACCGGCCTTTTGTGGTCCAGATGTCCTGATCGATGACAAGACCCTCGGTAATCAAACACGGATCGGATGGTATCACGATACCGGTGACAGCGAATGGTATTCTTTAACAGCCAAACATCAAGGGCTGGAGGGATTTGACGGAAAGGATCCTCTGTCGCATCGCGTGTTCGGCGGCATGATCGTCAGCGACAAAGCCAAACGCATCAGCGATATTTCGCTGCAAAGTCCTTTGGCCGAGGCGCACCATTTCGATGTCCATGTGCTGACCCTGCAGCCATCCACGCCGGACAGATGGCTGACGGAGGTGAATCGTCAGATTGAAGATCGCATGAACATCGCATGCAGTGAGATGTATCAGCGGCATGTCAAATGGTGGTCGGATTTCTGGAATCGAAGCTGGATGTTCATCTCGGGCAAAGACGAGGGAGTGAATCATTTCGAACCAAACAAGCATCCAATCCGAATCGGCGTCGATCAGGATGGACAAAACAAGTTTCGCGGTTCGATCGGCCGGGCCAGTGTGTTCGATCGGGCGGCCAGTGCCGATGAAATCGTTACGATGATGAATGTCCCGCGGAACAAGCCACTGGGCGATGATTTCAAACCGATGGTTTCGCGCGTCAATCCTCCGGCAATCTTCGATGGTACCGCCGATTTTCATCCTGCCGGGTATCTGACACTGGAGGCATGGATCCTGCCCGAACAGCAATCTCCTGGCGGCGGGCGGATCATCGACAAAATTACTCCGGGATCAGATGACGGGTTTCTGTTGGATACCTATCCGGGGAATAGTTTGCGAGTGATTACCAGTTATGCCAAGATGACGATGAATTGTCACCTCCAAGAAGGAAAGTGGAGTCATGTTGCAGTTACCGTCAGCAGGAAAGCGATTGTGTTATATCTGAATGGAAAATCGATCGCCATCGCGGAACGCAAAGACGAAGAGGCCACGCAAGCGATCACGCGAGGTTATATCCTGCAGCGCTGGATCACGGCCTGTGCGGGACGCGGAACGCTGCCGATCAAATTCAACGGCTCGCTTTTTACCGTGCCCTTTGCCAATGGTTGGAAGGGCGATCCGGATTGGCGGCGATGGGGGTCGGGCTACTGGTGGCAGAATACCCGGTTGCCGTATATCAGCTTATATGCGACCGGAGACTTTGAGAATTTCGCACCGCTGTTTGCGATGTATTCGGGCGATCATCTGGCCGTGGGAAAATATCGTAATCAGCATCACCTCAAGACCGGCGGTGCGTTTCTCAATGAGTGTGCTTATTTCTGGGGCCACGCCTTCAACGATTGCTACGGTTTCAAGCGGCCCGCCGATCTTCCCGCGGGAATCAACGAGTCGGGCTATCATAGGTGGGAGTTCACCAGCGGATACGAATTGATCTATATGATGCTCGACTATTATGAGTACACACAGGATGAACCTTTTCTTACCGGAACCCTGTTTCCGTTTGCCGATCCGATCCTGGCTTTTTACGATCAGTACTACAAGACCGATGCCAATGGCAAGATCATCATTCACCCTGCGCAGGCCCTGGAGACTTGGTGGGATTGCACCAATCCCATGCCCGATATCGCGGGCCTGACCGCCGTGACCGATCGGCTGCTGGCCCTGCCGGAATCGGCGAGCACCGTCGAACAGAGGCAGCTTTGGAAGCGTTTGCGAGACAAGATGCCTCCGATGCCGACTCGCCAAGTCGAAGGGAAAACACTTCTGGCCCCCGCCGAAAAATTCGCGCACAAGGCCAACATCGAGAACCCGGAACTCTATGCGGTGTTTCCCTTCCGGCTGTTTGCGTTCAACCAACCCAATCCCGAATGGGCGATCGAGGCAATCCATCAGCGGACCGATCGAGGAAGTTCCGGCTGGCGTCAGGACGACATCTTCTACGCTTATATGGGGATGGCCAAAGAGGCGCGAGACTATCTGACTCAGCGGGCCAGGAGCAAGGACGCCTATTCCCGATTCCCGGCCTTCTGGGGGCCCAACTACGATTGGGTTCCCGATCAGGATCACGGCGGCGTGCTGATGAAGACGGCTCAATCGATGCTGATGCAATGCGATGGAAATGCGATCTATCTGTTACCCGCCTGGCCGAAACTTTGGGACGCGGATTTCAAACTCCACGCCCCGTATAAGACCGTCGTTCAGGGATCCGTGCGAAACGGGAAAATTCGGGATCTCAAGGTGGATCCTCCGCAGCGGCGCGAGGATATAAAAATACTGGAGGCAAAATAGAAATATAACGGATTAGAAACTTTTCGTATTGGGCGCATCGGAGCAATTCTTGCGTTGCTTGTCCAGCAAGTGTCGAAGTTCATAAATCCGCCGCTCGAACGGCGGATGGGTGTCGAAATATTCGCCCAGCGGAATCGAGTGTCCCTGTCGGATCGCGGCCAGACGGAACATCAGTCGTTCGCCCGCCCGTCCGTCAAATCCGGCCGCGCAGGCCAGTTTGAGTCCCAGCGCGTCGGCGTCGAGTTCACGGTCCTGCGAATAGGCCTTCTCTACGACCGCCAGTCCCGCGCTCCGCAGCCAGCCGCCCAGGGCCCCGCGGATCGGCATTGCCCGTGTGGCCGCCGACAGGGCCGACGATTCCATGATCCGTTCCATTGGATGCTTGCGGATGACATGCGCCATTTCATGCGCCAAAATCATGGCGACCTCGTTGCGATCCCATCGGCACAATTCGAGTATTCCGCGGGTAATGAAGACAAAACCGCCCGGCAGGGCGAAGGCGTTGGGTTCTTCGGAGGCCAGGACTGCAAAGGCAAAGCGCCGTCGCGTGTCGGCCACAAATGATGCCAGCGTTGTTCCAATGGATTGGACGAACGGATTGGCCTGGGATTCCGGATCCGCAGGGATCTGACGGCACACCTCTTCGGCAAGATCGGCGCCCGCGGCGTTTTCCGCCGCGATCAGATCCGATTCGCTGCCGATGACACTCTGCGTCATCCAAAGGCCGCGACGAACCTTGGGACCCAGCGCTTTGCCCAGTCTGTAAAACCATCCGCCCACGATAAATTCCCTCGAAACCGGCAGCTATTCAAAGTCTGCCGATTCGCGGATAGTTTACGCGAAGTTACCGGCGTGTTCGAGGGTCTTCTTGACAAAATCAAGGAACTGGGCCGCATCGGCGCCATTTGCGACTTTGTGATCGACCGACAAGTTCAAGTTCATCAGCTTGCGGATCAGAATGTTTCCATCCATCGGCACGCAGCTATCGCTGATGCGCCCCACGCCGAGGATGCTGCACTGGCCGGGCACGACGATCGGGATAAACGAGTCGATTCCGAATCCGCCGAGATTGCTGACGGTGATGCACCCGCCCGATAGATCGTCGAGGGTCAGCTTTTCGGAGCGTGCCCGCTCGATCAAACCCTGGCTGTAAACGGCGATCTCGGCAAGCGATTTGTTGAATGCGTCGCGAACGATCGGTGCAACCAGACCCTGCGGTGTGGAGATGGCCAGGCCGATATCAATCGAGTCGGCCAGTTGGATATGATCGCCGGCGAGCTGGCCGGTCATGATCGGATAGTGCTTTAGTCCCATCGCCACGGCCTTGATGATCAAGTCGTTGAAGGAAATCTTGACCGACGCATTCTTGTTGAGCTTTTCGCGGAGCTTGACCAGTTCAGTCATGTCCGCGCGGATGTTCAGATAGAAACACGGGATTTCGCGTTTGCTCTGAAGCATCTTTTCCGCGACGATCCGCTGAAGACGATTGATGGCGACCTTCTGTCCGAGGGCGTGAGTCGGTTGCGGAGCACTCGTCGCCATGGATGGCTGAAGGCCGGCCTTGCGGATGTCGGCTTCGGTTAAACGGGCGGCGCCGGGGGCCAGAGGAACGCGGCGAATATCGATGCCGAGGTCCTGTGCAACCATTTTCGCGCGGGGTGTGGCGAAGACTTTTCCAGTGGTCAACGAAACCGGAACGGGCGCTTGAGCTTGAGATGCGGCCGCAGAGGCGGCCGAAGAAATGACCGGTGCGACGACCGCCTTGGGTGCTTCGGCAACGGCTCGACCCGAACGAATTGCATCGATCACGGACTGCGGCAGGGGGGTGTCGGCCTTGTCGGTCAGGATAACCATTGGAGAATGGACGGGCAATGTCTGGCCGGATTCGACCAGGATCGCTCGGACCAGGCCGTCCGCCGGCGAGTCCATCTCCATCGTGGCCTTGTCGGTTTCGATCTCGAAGATCACATCGCCTTTCTTGATGGTGTCGCCGGCCTTGATGAAGATGCTGACGACGGTTCCTTCTTCCATCGTCTGGCCGAGTTTCTGCAGGTTTAGCACGCGAACGCCCGCTGGAATCGCCGCCGAACTTGCGGCGGCCGGCGGAGTCGATGTTGCCGGTTGAGCCGCTGGTTGCGCTGATACAGCAGTCGTTTCGATATCGGTTGCCGGCGCAGCAGGCGCGAGGGCTCCGCCGCCGCGAAGGGCGTCGATGTGGCTTTGCGGGACGACTTCATCTTTGTCGCCCAGCACCAGGATCGGCGCGTGGACCGGCAGCGTCTGACCGACCTCGGCAATGATCGCCTTGACAAAACCTTCCGCCGGCGAATCCACCTCCATCGTGGCCTTGTCGGTCTCGACTTCAAAAAGGATGTCGCCCTTTTTCACCCAATCGCCGACCTTGACCAGGCAGGTGACGACGGTTCCTTCTTCCATGGTTTGCCCGAGTTTGGGCATGGGAATATCTTTAGCCATCGGCGGTATCTCCGTTCGACGAAGGTCGGATCACTTGCGGACCAGGTTTTGTACGGCCGCGACGATTTTGTCCGGCGTGGGGATGCTGGCGTTTTCCAGCGGCTCGCTCATCGGCGGCGGCACATCCGCCGCGGCCAGGTTCACCGGCGCCGCGTCGAGATAATCGAATCCCGTTCGTCCGTTTTCGAACGGATATTCGATCACCCGTCGTACGATTTCCGGTCCCATGCCAGCCATGCAGAAACTTTCGCAGACGGTCATCAGGCGGCCGGTCCTTCGGACGGATTCGGCGACGCATTTGGCGTCCATCGGCTTGAGCGTCCGAAGGTCAATGACCTCGCAGTCGATGCCGTGCTTGTCGGCCAGTTCCTTGGCCGCGACCAAGCAGAACATGATCTGCCGACTGTAGCTGACAATAGTGACATCCTTGCCGGGCCGCTTGATGTCGGCCACGCCCAGCGGAATGATATACTCGTCCTGTGGCAGCGCGCCCATCTGTCCATAAGTCGCTTTGTGCTCGATATAGACCACCGGATTGTCGCTGCGGATCGCCGCTTTGAGCAATCCCTTGGCATCGTACGGTGTCGAGGGCATCACGACATACAGCCCCGGCACATTAACCAGCCACGGCTCTAAGCTTTTGCTATGATGCGCGGCAATGCAGCGGCCGACGCCGCCTTCGGTTCGCAGGACCATCGGCACCTTGGCGTGTCCGCCGAACATGTAGCGGTTAAACGCCCCATTGTGCATGAGCTGATCCATTGAGATGGTGATGAAATCGACATACATGATCTCTGCGATGGGCCGGATTCCGCGGATCGCCGCGCCGACGGCGCAGCCGGTGATTGCGGCCTCGGAGATGGCAGTGTCGATCACGCGATCTTTGCCGAACTCGGCAAGCAAACCCTTGGTCGCGCTGTAGGCGCCGCCGTAGATCCCGACATCCTCGCCCTCGATAATCACATTCGGATCCCGTCGCATCTCTTCGGCCTGCGCGGCAATCAGGGCGTCCTTAATTGCCACGACATCCATTCCAAACTCACGCTTGATCTGCTCCCGTGCCTTTTCCGAGATTTCCTTTTTTGTTTTGCCCTCGAGGGTCTTCATCAGTTTTTCGTAAGTTTCAGTGGCCTTCATCGCCTTCGGCGCATTCTCTTTGTCTTTCGCGATGACCTCGGCCGGATAGGATTCTTCGACATACACATCTTTGGCCAGGTCCTTGGGGTCGGGCCAGGGGCTGTTGCTTGCAAAATCCGTCGCGGTGTCGATGGTCTTGAGGGCCTGGACGCGAATGGCTTCCAGTTCCTCTTCGGACGCCAACTCTTCATCCATGAGTTTTCTGGACAGGACCGTGATTGGGTCCCGCTCCTTCCACATCTTTTCCTCTTCTTTGGACCGGTATTCGCGGGCGTCGCTTCGGCTATGGCCGTACCAGCGATAACACTTGGTCTCGATCATCGACATCTCATTTGTTTGGCGGGCATGGGCGACGGCCTCTTTGACCGCAAGATAAACGCAAATAACATCCATGCCATCGACGATCTTGGCCGGAATCCCATAGGCCGCGGCCCGTTCCGCGATATTCTCGATATTTGCCGCGCACCCCGCCGACTCGATCGACCGTCCGTAGAAAGGCACGCTCATGCCGTAAAGATTGTTCTCCACGATCGCGATCATCGGAACTTTCATGACCGAAGCCATATTCATCGACTCATGGAACGATCCGGTGTTGGTCGAACCGTCCCCGAAAAAGGATAAGACCACTTTCCCGGTCTTTTTATGTTTTTCCGCCAGGGCCGCGCCGACCGCCGTCGGGATATTTCCCCCGACGATCCCCGTCGAGCCCAGGCAGCCGTTTTTGACGTCCGCGATGTGCATCGAACCACCGCGGCCGTTGCAATACCCGGTCTGTTTGCCCATCAGCTCGGCCATCATTCGGTTCCAGTGGTTCTGCCGGGCCTGTTCTCCCTGGGCATATTTATTGCCGATCGCACCGCAGTGGCCGTGCCCCCGATGGGTCGAACCGATCACATCGCCGATCTCGATAGCCGCGATCGCACCGACGGCCACGGCTTCCTGACCTGCATACAGATGCGATGCGCCTTTGATGATGTTCTGTCCCAGCAGGTCGTAAACCCGGTCTTCAAAGTAACGGATTTCCCACATGGTCCGAAGCCAGTCTTTTACTTGGTCAACGGTCAGGGTTCCTTTTTTAATCAGAGCCCCGATTTTCGGGACGGCCTTTTTGCGCATATCCTCAATCTTGAATGACACGGACTTTGTCTCCTGATAAAGGTCAGTTTGTGGTTCCTTGATTGACATAGGTATCCTAATGTCTTATTAAATTCAAAGCAAACAAAAACGCCAAGATTTTAGGGGCTTATGAATAAAAATGAACGAAAACGAAAATAAACGAACAAATTTTCTTGATTTTCTGTTCACCCTTGCATATGCTAATCAACAGGGATTTGCGTCCAAGATCAGGGATTGAAGGGAAGGTCCGAAAGATGGGACTATTAGCCGAAAAACGCCATAATTATATTCTGGATAAGTTAAAAAGCTCCGGTCGGGTTACGGTGGCTGAAGTCGCGCAACTATTTGAAGTAACAGAAGTTACAGTTCGACGCGACCTGTCGTGGCTCCAGAAGCAAAACCTCGTCAAAAAGACCTATGGCGGGGCGGTCCTGCCCAATCTACCGGAGATCAACATCTCGGTTCGGTTTCGTCACACGCAGAACCTTCAAGCCAAGCGAATCATTGGTGAGTTGGCCAGTCGCTTGATCAACGATGGCGATGTCATTTACCTCGAAGCCGGATCAACCTGTTACGAGATCGTCCCACATCTGGCCAAGTACAACGATCTGACCGTCATTGTCAACTCGCTGCACCTGATGAGTCGCCTTCACGAACAGGTCAAACACAAGATCATCATCACCGGCGGCATGTATCGTCACGAGCGGATGGATATGCTGGGTCCGGCGGCCGAGGCCACGATCTCGCAACTGGGCGGTTTCAAGGCCTTCACCAGCGCCGACGACATCAGTATCGAGAGCGGAATCAGCGGCGCCGATGTGGCGACCGTGACCTTCACGCGAATGGTCCTGCGGCAGGCGGCCAAGGTGATCTTCGTCGGGGACCACAGCAAGTTCGACAATCCGGCATTGTACAAGATCGCCGACATTGACGAGCTGGATTTCATGGTTACAGACGCCGCCCCTTCGCAGGACTGGCACCGCGTCTGCCGCGAAAAAGGGATCCGACTGATCTATCCAAACCGGCGGGAATAACCGCAATCCCCAGGCAAAATGAATACGACCTCGCCGGCGTTTGATTCCGACGAGGTCGTTGGATTTTCGCAATCACCGAACCATCACTTGTCCGGCGTCGGCCACCAGCGTTTGCCCCGTGATCCGCCGCGCCCGATCCGAGCACAGGAAAACCACCGAGTCGGCGACATCCTGACCCTTGATCTCCTGCCGCAGGGCGGTCTTGTTGACATAGTAGGGGATCACCTCTTCGGGTTTGATCCCGTACTTCTTGGCGCAGACGCGAATATACTGCGGATTCCAGATCTTGGATCCCTCGAAGACATTGCCCGGGCAGACGGAGTTAACACGGATGCCATATTCGCCGAGTTCCAGCGCCCAGCCGCGGGCGATGTGGATCTCGCCGGCCTTGGTCGCGTTGTAGGGCGTGTTGTTCTTGCTGGGTTCCAGGCCGCTCTTGCTGCTAAGATTGACGATGCTGCCGCCGATGCCCTGTGCGATCAGGATTCGCGCGGCGTGCTTGGCCATCAGAAAATAACCGGTCAGATTCACTTCCAGCGCCGCGCGCCACTTTTCGACAGGCAGATCCACCAGCGCAAAGGCCGGGGCAATTCCCGCGGCGTTGACCAGAATATCCAGTCCGCCGAGTTGTTCGAGAATCCCCGCATAAGTATCCTGCGCACTGGCCTCGTCGGTGACATTGCAGTGGCATGCCGCCACAACCGCGCCAGGCCGTTCGGTCTGGATCATTTCGGCCGTCTCCGCGGCCGCCGCGATGTCGATATCCACCAGCGCCACATGTGCCCCGGCACGCGCGATGCCGATGGCGATGCTGCGCCCCAGCCCGCTTCCGGCGCCGGTCACGACGGCGATCCGGTCGGTCAGTTCCCCGCCCGACTTGCCCTCGGCCAGTGCCCGCCGATAGGTCTCCATCTCCCAGTTGTTGATAAAATCCTGCTGCCGCCGCGTCAACGCATGAATCCCGCCCATCTTCGCTGCGTGATGCCGGATGAAAAACGATCCGGTCACCACATCGCGGATTGTGGCAGCGATCTTTGGCCGTGCGACGACAAACAAGCCAATCCCCTTGACCAGGAAGGCCAGCGCGGGCTTGTCGCCGCGGGCCATCTGCTTGCCGAGATGAGCCGCGATCTTCGACCAGTCGCATTTGTCCACCCACAGTGCCGGTCCATTCGCATAGACCAGTTCGTCGGGCGTCAGCACGCCCGCTGAGAGCATCTTACCAGCGTTCCGCTCGGCCGCAAAGGCCGCGATTTCCGGGCTCTGGAAAAACAACACTGGACTGTATTTCCCCGTTGCTTCAAAAAACGCGCGACGAATGCACAGACGCGCCGATTCGATCTGCTGAGAGTCAATGGCTTTGACCTTCGGAAGTTTATTCCTGCCGAGGGATTTTGTGCAGCGGTCGATTACGGTGTGGACCAGTCGCAACGCCCCGTTCGGCGTTGGCGCGGTAACGAACAGTCCGTGTTTTTCCAAAAACAAGATTGCCGGTTTGCGGCGGTATTGCCCTTCGTACTCGGCGACTAGCCGCGCGATGCTCCGCGCTAACATAAATCCCGGATCCACATAGGGCACCCACAGCGGCGGCCGCTTGGGATCGGCAAACAACCGGTCCAGTCTGGCTCGCCCGTCCTTGGCGTTGACGAACGCTCCGACCACATTCGGATGCAGATGAATCACGCAGCGATCCAGCGACGCGTGCAGATGCGCCTCGACCGATGGCCGGGAACCATCCTTCACATCATCGTCGCAGGCCAGAAGCAGCCGGTTGGTGATCTCCGGTTCTCGTTTGGCCGCTTCCAACCGGGCCAGATCTTTCTGGCCGATGATTGAGCGAACGCTCTCCAGCCGCATCCGCCGCCAGCCGCGGTTGCCATCCATATCCTTGAGAGCCGTGCCGCTGGCCTTGATGAACATGTATTTCCCATCCTCGGTTTTGACCGAGGTATTGCCGCCGCCGCCCTGTACCAGCGTGGTGTCGCTTCCGGCCGCATTCGAAATTCGGATCAACTCCGCTAACGCTTTATCCATTGTTTTTCTCATCAATCATGATCAAAGGTTGATTCTGAATCCGGACTTATGCCTTGTTGGCGTCGCTGTTCCACATCCACATCGAGGCCGTGACAAACCAGACGATCGTGCAGATGCTCATGATCGTCTTGACGGTCTCCAGTTCAATCCTGCCGCCGAACAGAAACAGGATCACGGGAATCATCATTGCCGCCAGCGACAGCCACGATACGATTTTTATGCTGTTCTTCATGGGAGTCCTTCCTCAGCCGAGTTTCGGACGAACATTCGTTTGGTAGATTTTGCTGATGACGATAAACAGGATGGCCGCAACAAACCATCCCGGAAGAGAGACAAAGAAGATCTGGACCGAGAGGTGATCCACAAGCCATTGCGCTGTGGACTCGGAGATCACGCGATAGGAAGCAAGCCATGTCGTGATGGCCTTCATCTGCGTCAGGATTGTGCATACGCTGAGCGTCACAAACCACGCCAATCCCGCCGCCCAGTTGAAGCTCTTGCCGCTATACTCGGCATAATAGCTTTGAAGGCCGAATTTCCGGATCAGCCAGAAATCGACGAAGATCACCGCCCCCATCGGCATCAGGACCAGGCCGTACAAAGCCACAAAATCCAGCAGCTTCATCGCGATCGCCGGAAACGCCCCCGCGACCGTCGCGATCAGACCGGTTACGAGAGTGACCTTGTATCGCGAGACTTTTGGCAAGATGGCCTGAAACGCCAGTCCGGCTCGATAGATCGTCGGATTGGCCGTCGTCCAGCCCGCGATGATCACGCAGATCAGGCCCGTCCAGCCCGCCGCGCCAAACGCCAGAGGCCCGGGAAGTACTTTGTTATTGTCGGGCGTCAGGTGCAATTGATACGCATACAGAATCGACGCCGCCAGCCATGCCAGGAAATGTCCCAGATACATGCCCGTTCCCGCGGCAATCGCCATCCAGCTCTTGCGGGCAAATCGCAACACCGACAAGTCGCTCATCCCGATATGCATCGCCATATTGCAGAACCACGCGAAGAATGCCACATGCCAAAAGGTGAATTTCACCTGCCCCGGAAGTGGATTGCCGCCTTTCCAGATATGGGTATTGGCCATCGCCCACAAATCGCCCAGGGAGGAGATCTTTGTATCTGTTACATCGATGAATTGCCGCAGTCCGATCAGGCCGAAGGCGATGAATACCAGCACCATCCACGGAGCGGCGATGTTGGCGATCTTGGCGACCGTCTTGTAGCCATAGGCGGCGACAACCGAGATCAGGATTCCGACAAACAGCACGGCCACAACCCATCCGACGCTGTTGGGATATCGGTCCGTCAGGGCCGGCATGTCAAAATCGAACCAAACTCCCAGTGCCGTCGCCGAGACCGTAACCATCGCCCCGGCCAGAAAGCAGAACATGACCCCGTTGGCCAGGTTGTACAGCGTAACCAGATTGCGACCGCAGATCTTTTCAAGCTGATAGTACAGCGTTAGCCGAGCCCGCGTGGCGATCGGGGCGCACATGAAGACCCAGCTCATCACCGCCAGCGCGTTGCCAACCAGCAGTCCGACGACGACATCGAACGCGCTGACGCCGGCCGCCACAAACAGCGGGCCGATCATCAGCTCCGTTCCGGCCGTATGCTCCCCGGCGTACATCCCGACAAAACTTTTGAATCCCAGGAGCGACCGGGCCGGCACCGGCTCTCGCTCGAATTCGCTCCCGGCCTGACTCTGCTGTGGCTTTTGTTCTTCGCTCATCCGTCGAATCCTTTCAAGTCAAATCGCCGAATTATCGTTTGCTCAAAACCTGCCGTTCATAACGAACCACCTCGTCCAGCCAAGCCATCCCGACCGGAACACCGCTAATGTGGCAGTAGAAATCCCATACGGCTCCCGCCGGCATCGTCTTGAGTTCTTCCAGCAGGGCCAGCCGTCGCGTCAGATTTCCTTCGGCCTCGGCCTTTCGCAGGTCGTCGATCGGTTCCAGCAGCGCCAGCAACAGCGCCTTGATCATGCACCGCGTGCCGATGACCCACGCCGCGATGCGATTGATGCTGGCGTCGAAAAAGTCCAGCCCGATATGCACGCGCTTCTGATACCCTCCGCGGATGATCTCCTGTGCGATCGCCTTGAGTTCCTCCGACAGAATCACCACATGGTCGCTGTCCCACCGCACCGGCCGGGAGACATGCAGCAGAATCTCCGGCACAAAGGTCAACACCGAACTGATCTTGTCGCTCATCTCCTCCGTGGGATGATAGTGCCCCGCGTCCAGACAAACCAGAATCCCTTTTGTCGCCGCATAGCCCAGATAAAACTCGTGCGATCCAACCGTGTAACTTTCCTGACCGATGCCGAAGAGTTTACCCTCGACGGCGTCGAGATTGTACTTCGTGTCGATCTTCGACGCGAATATTTCGTCCAGCGACCGCTTGAGATTCTCCCGCGGCGTCTTGCGATCCACGGGGATATCCTTATACCCGTCGGGAATCCAGACATTCGTTACCGCCGGACTGCCGAGGGCTTTGCCCATGGCCGCTCCGATCCTGCGGCAGGCGATTCCGTGCTCGACCCAGAACTTGCGAATGCCCTCATCGCGGTGCGACAGAGTAAATCCCGAGGCGGCTTTCGGGTGCGAGAAGAAGGTCGGGTTGAAATCCAGCCCCAGCTTGCGTTCCTTGGCCCAGTCGATCCAGCGGGCAAAATGTTCGGGTCCGACTTCATTGCGATCAATTTTCTTGCCGTCGAACTCGGCATAGATCGCGTGAAGAGCGAATCGGTGTTTCCCGGGGATCAATCGGTAGGCCTCATTCGCGTCGGCCCGCAGTTCGTCGGCCGTCCGCGCCTTGCCCGGATAGTTTCCGGTTACCGCAAGACCCCCGTCAAGCTGTCCGGCGTGTTCAAATCCGCCGACATCGTCCCCTTGCCAGCAGTGCAGCGAGATCGGGATTGTCTTGAGGGTTTCCATCGCCTTGTCGGTGTCCACGCCGAGTTTGGCATAGGAGTCCCTGGCCAGTTGATACGCTTGATCGATCGCGTTACTCGTTGCCATGGTCAATCCTTGTTTGGGATTTCATTTGCAAAGACGCTCAGTCTGCGCCCGTTCCATTATTGTATGTCGAAGTGGGCCAACAGCGCTTGTTCGGCCCTGAGATTCCACAGGCCGTCGTCCAGCTTGGCCGCAACCGTCGGCAAAACCTTGGGCAGTTGATCCAGCGGCGTCAGCGGCAAGGTTTCGCAGGCCGGATACACGAGAATCTTTCCCGGAATTTGCGCCTTTTCGACCGCCCGAATACCGTCCACCGCTCCGGCCATCCCGCTGATCGCCGCCACTGACAGGTCCGTATCCAGCCGCCCCATCTCCACCTTGGCCAATACGACCTTCATGTCTTCCAGAACCGAACCGCTGGTCCCGATGAAGTACAATTGCTTGGTGATATATGTATCCAGATCAATCGGCGCCGAGACCGATGCGGGAATTCCCGCAAAGATGTTGATGATCGCATGCGCCGCCGAATCGCCGATCGCCTGATCGACCAGCTTGGGTACCGGAGCCATCAAAGCCGTATAATTAAACGATACCGACGGCTTTTCCCGCCCCGGATTATACGGATGATAGCCGATCCCCCGGTCGCGGGCCATCGGTTCGGCGATCCGATTGAGAAGTCCCAGTCGATGATCGTCCATATCGGCTGCATACACCTCGACCCCTTCGACGCCCTGACACAGATCCCGGATCACATGCATTACGCCCATCGGTCCTGCCGCCCCGATGACATGGATCTTGTCTCCGGCTCGAATCTCACCGGTAGGGGGGATAGCCATAGCTTCCGATGGGTCATGACCTGCGGTGCCGACCATACGGATATTGCCATAGTGAAATCGTCCGACGGTTGTGGTAATCGGCCTGCCGAATCGTTTGCCACCCTGTACGAAGAGGATCAATCCGTTGGCCGCGATTTTGCCAAACAAGGACTCCGCTGTGGCGGGATTGTTTCCGAAATAGATCACATCATCGAATCCGGCGTCCGGCAATTCGGCAACGGAATTGGCCGGAACTACGGGGATGGAGTTCATTGCGATGGATTGGCGGCCGACCATCGTAATCTGGGCGGGGGATCCGAATCGCCCGATGAAGGCCGTGAAAAGTTTGTTGTCCATCGGATCATCGGACGCCACCAGCATCTTTCCGCCCGACTTGAGCGTGGTTCGTTCGTGGACGGCATATGCCTCCTCGACGCAGGCCCACGGTTCGACCAGAGCCACCGCCGAAGCGCTGAGTTTTTCCGATGCCGGCAACAAAAACACTTCGCCCTCCGGCGAAGTGATCACGCGCTGATCCATCAGTACATACTGCTGCAATCCTCCCTCGAAGTTGTATCCGAATGAGGCGTTGGAATTCGTCGTCGGTAGCCATCGATAATCGGTTTCCACAAGGTATCGCGCTCCCACCCGCACACCTTTAACCTGATCGCCGATCGCCACAATCCGGACCGTGGTCTCGTGGCCGGGAACCGTTGGCATCTCGTCGGGCACATAGCTGGGGATCTCCTTGAGGATTGCCGGATCGATGCTGCTGCCGATCCGCTCCTTGCGTGCGTGCTTGGAGAACTGCTTGAGCAATTTGAGATCCGAAAAACACAAACCCACCGCTTCCACCTGCCCGAGGATCTGATACGGCCCCGGCCGATGGACGGGCTTGTTTGTGTTCAGACGCAGCTCATCCGGGCCGGTCAGTTGAACGGCCCATTGAGTTTTCGGGATCGAATACGATGTCATAGCGTCCCTGCCTGTTCGATCTGTTGGAGGATCTTCTCCGGTTTGGTTTGCTTGAGGCCATCGGCCAGTCGGATTTCAATCGAAGGTGACAGCCGTTTTCCGGCTTCTTCGAAGAATTGGTTTTTCTCGGTAATACTTCCGAATTGCTTTCCCGCCCAGGTACTGCAATACCCTTTCTTGCCCAATCGCTGCAGAACGCTGTGCGCATAGACGATCCGGGCTCCTTTGAGGAACGCCGGCACAAACGGCGAAAGCTCTGCCGTCTCAAATTGATCGACAAATCGCTGGCCGGGGCTGTTCATCTCTGTGCCGACCACGATCGGCAGTTCCAACTCGCAGGCAATCGCAATGACTTCCTGCAGATTGGCCAGAAGATCGTCTTTCTTGCCGGCCGTGAAATTTCGGTCGGGGATGATATTGATCGCCACAACCCCGCAGTCCATCGCGACCTGGATCAACCGGCGGATTTCCTTCTCGCCGTCGCTGACGCCGTTCAGCCAGGTCATCGTCGGTATTCCGCCGGCTGCCAGCACGAACTGGTTGGTCTCGGCCATCTTCGGAAACGCCCCCGCATCCGGCTGAACATAGCCCGGCCCGCCGCGCTTCATGGTTTTGTTGCGGAGGGTATTGAGCAGATCCTTCCCTTCCGGCAATCCAAGCTTGGCTGCGTCCACGCCGAGCTTGTCGGACCAATATCGCGCCAGCGAGTCGCTTTCTCCGAAGACGGTGACCGCCTTACGGGCATACGCCAGGCAAATATGCCGCTCGGTGGCATTACCTGCCGGCGTCAGCGGCAGGACATCCCGATCGTAATTCAGCTCGACCGGTTTCAAGTACGCATTCACCCGGGCAGTCAATTCCCGATTTCGCTGCTGAGCCGTATCCCGCAAGCCCTTCTGAAAGATCTTGTTCTTTCCCGTCAGCTTGCCCGTTGGAAATCCCACTCCCATGTGGTACGAAATCCCCGGCTCGCCGGGACTGTTCATCACCTTATCCGCAAACTCCGGCACGAAGACCCGGGTCTCCATCCCCCCGCAACCCTTCAGGTCCAGGATCGCAGATGCGTCGATGAACTCATCCACCCCGTCGAGGACATCGAAGTCCACAATCCCCGCCAAGGCAAGTCCCGTGCGTTTGGCTAGCCAGGCAAACCGGCTGGGCGAATAGCCATAGCTATTGTACGAAAAGAAGGTGTGCGCATGCAGATTGATCCTGTTCGTTGTCGGCTCGGTGGCAATCGAACCGGCCCGTATCATTCCCGCCAGTTCATTCAGCGCCTGCCGTCGTCGAGCAGCGTCAAAATCGTCCAGTCGTTGTTCCAGTTCCAGCATCCCAAATACTCCGATTAGGGAGATTCATCTTGAAGATTGTGGCTAAAATAATACCGCAGGGACTGGCCGGATGCAATGTTCGGTTGCGTTCGGTTATGAAAAACTGGGGGAATTACCAGTGGGACAAACTGAAACGGACGGAGTATAACGCAATCGGCCCCAAATCCAGCCGGCTCTGGTTTTTGCCGCGCCTGGCTTATCGGATTCGGGGCCGATCGTTTTGTGTTTCAATGGACAGCGATCTTACTTTTTAGATTTCTTCTTGGCCGCTTTCTTGACGGTTTTCTTTTTGGCCTTCTTGATCGCCGGCTTGCATCCGCAGGTCCTGCACATTGTACTATCCTTTCTTCAATTCGTTTTTCCGTACGCCCGATTGCGGGCGGAACCGCCTCTGCCGTGGTCGAGACGGATTCTCATGTAAAGCATACTATATATCGGTCGATCCTGGGCGATTTTGTTCAAAACTTTTTCCGATTCTTTCCTCAGATATCCTTCAGCGCCTTGGCCACAAATTCATATTGTCCGCTGCCGGCGTCAATGACCAGTTGTTGCCGCGACAACCCAACCTGACGCAATCCCGCCGCCCGGTGAATGGCTTTGCCGGATTCGGATACGGTTTTCGGTTCACGGGTCGGAATGAAGATCGTCGCGGTGGTGTTCACTGGCACAGTAACCTTCAGAATGAACCTATCCCCCTCGATCTTCCAACTGGATTCGATTCGCCCCCGTACGGTGTCGGTGTGGGCCTTGACCCAGGTCAAATCTCCGACCGGTTGCGGCTCGATAAGGAAGTGCGCAAATCCCGGCGCATCCGGATCGATCTGGATCCCCGCCAGGTATTTGTAGAACCAGGCCGAGATATCCCCGAACATGATATGATTCAGCGACGAAGCCCCCGGCCAGTCCTCCCACAGCGTTGTGGCGCCCTTTTCGATCCAGTTGCCATAACTGGGTGCCGTGGTCTGCGTGGCCATTCGATACGCCACATCGATCCGGCCGTTGTTGGCAAGGGCGTTGAAAATGTACTTGGCGCCGAGTATTCCGGTATCGATATGATAATCCTGCGATTCGATGTTCCGAACCAGTTCCTCGGTGATCTTGTCCATCTCTTCCGCATCGGCCAACCCTTGGAACAGGGCACAACTCAGTGCCGTCTGGCTGCCCTTGTCGTAGATCCCGTCGCCCTTGTAGAAGGTCTTGTTAAACGCCGCTTTGATCGCCTTGGCCTGCTCGAAATAGTGTTTGGCTTCTTCGACTCGTCCCAGCATCTGGGCCGTATTGGCCGTAATCAGGGTGTCAATATAATAATACCCCGTCGATGTTATTGCCTCCGGCGTGGTCGTCTTGGCCGGGACCCAGTCGCCCAATCCGATGGACACGATCGAATCCTTGGCCTTGCTGGTCAGGTAATCCACATACCGTTTGTGATTCTCATAATGGATTTGCAAAGGTCGCGGATCCCCCTGATAGAGATACAGATACCAGGGGATCAGTAGATATGCGCTGTCCCACGCCGGACCGTTGCCCCACGCATAACCCCAGCCGCTCGTCGGCACGATCCCGGGCAACTCACCCGTCTGTCGCTGTTCGTCTTGGAAATCCATCATCCACTTGGCATAGGAGGCGGCGTTGTGCCAGTTGAACATCGCCTGTTCGGCCGCCAGGTGGGCATCGCCCGTCCAGCCGTTCTTTTCCCGTTGCGGACAATCCGTCGGATACCCATGGAAATTACTCCGATAGGACCATTGGGTCAGCGTCTGAATCTTGTTCAACAAGGGATTGGAACACTCAAATGACCCAGCCGCCGCAAAGTCGGTGTGTACCACGCAGGCCAGAAGGTTGTCCAGTCTGGGCTTGCCGGGAAATCCTGTCATCTCCACATAGCGGAAACCGTGATAGACAAAACGGGGCTGCCAGACTTCGGTACCTTCGCCTTTGAGCACATACACATCCGTCTGAAAGGGGGCTCCCTTGCGGAACATGTCGATTTCCTTCCGCTGAATGTTTCCCTTCTCATCCAGCCGTTCGCTGTATCGGAGCACGATTCGTGTGCCCTTGGCGCCCGAAACCGTCAACCTCGCAAATCCCGCCAGGTTCTGCCCGATATCGAACACAAACACCCCCGGCGATGGCTCGCTGACCGTCGTTGGTTTGATCGTTTGTGTGATGCGAATCGGCGGCATCATCATCGCCCGCAGCTTGCCCTTGGGACCGGCGACAATCTCCGGTTTGCCCCAGGCCGAATCGTCGAAACTTGCGGTGTCCCACCCGGCCGTTTCCAGCCGTGCGTCGTAAAACTCACCTTGCCGAATCCCGTCCAGGATCACCGGCCCGGTATTGGCCCGCCAGGAATCATCCGTTGCCAGGATTTGCTCCCTCCCGTCGGCATAGACCAGGCGAAGCTGTGCCTTGACCGTCGGCCGATCCCGCCACGGGGCCTTCTCAAAGTTCCATTCGCACGGAGTGTGAACATTGTACCACCCGTTTCCCAGCATCACGCCGATGGCATTCTGGCCCGTCTGGATCTGTCCGGTCACATTGTGCGTGACATACAGACAACTCTTGTCGTATCGTGTAAAAGCCGGATCGAGGTGGCGGTCGCCCACCTTCTTTCCGTTCAGATGAACCTCATGATATCCAAGCCCGCAGATATACAACATCGCTGACTGTATCGGCCCATCGACCGTAAATGACTTGCGGAAAACCGGAGACGGCGCTTCCTGTTGCCAGATCCCCAGTGCCTGATCGTCCGAAGTCGGCGTGCGAGGTTTCGTATAGGACAGCCATTGTCCCTTCCATTGAGCCGCATCGAGAATCCCCATGGACCATTTGGCAATCGGGCTCCAGGCCGAAACTTGATCGTTCTGATCCCACACCCGAACCTTCCAGAAACAACGCTGATAGGAAGGCAGTTTTTTCCCCGAATACGGAATATAGAGAGTCTGATCCGAATCCACCTTGCCGCTGTCCCACAGATCGCCCTTTCCTGCCGCCAGCAATTCGGCCCGGCTGGCTACGAGAATCTGAAACGACTTCTGGAATTGGGCCCGGCTGTCGGATTGAAGAATCCACCCCAGCCGAGGTTGTGCCGTGTCGATCCCTTCCGGGTCCGTCAGAGATTCACATTGGAGGGTCCCGACTCGAAGAACCGAAACGCCGACCGGCGATGAAAGTTCGCTTCCCGTCTCGGTTGGCCACAACGAACATCCGCTGACATACAGTCCTGCCAGCAGGACAACGATCTCGATCCTTCGGTTTTGCATGAGTCATCCTTTCCAAGTGGGACAAACGGTTCTCGATTATAATCCCGACCGGTGACGGCTACAAGATCTCCCTCTGGAAAATGATCCAAACTCATGGACAAATCCGACAATTCTGGTATAACAGTGCCGAGTCGGCGTTCAAGTTGAAAGGGAGAATATGAAACTGCTGGGTTGCATTGCGGGTTTTCTTTGGAGCGTATCCATGGTTACGGGACAAACAACGGACCCCGAAAAGGCCTTTCGTGATTTTCTTGATCGACATGTTCAGAAAGTCGAGCCCCTCTTCAGGGAGTACAATCTGGCCGCGTGGAATGCCGCGCTGTCCGGCAAGACCGAAGATTTCCAAAAATCCGCCGACCTGGATCTTCAAATCCGCACCATTTACGGCAATCGTGAGGAATTTTCCGCCCTCAAAACCTGGAAGCAGGCCGGCAAGATCAAAGATCCTCTTCTGGTTCGTCAACTGGAAATCCTGTATTTGAGTTATCTCCCCAATCAGATCGCCCCCGAGCTCCTCAAACAAATCGTCCAGCAGGGCGCGAAAGTCGAAGAAGAATTCAACACCTTCCGAGGGATCTATCAGGGCCGGGAGGTTACCTCCAATGAGATCAAGGATCTGCTCAAGGATCTGACCGACAGCGACCTTCGCCGCCAGGCGTGGGAGGCCTCTCAGCAGGTGGGAGCCGCGGTCGCGCAGGACATTTTGGTTCTCGTCAAGCTCCGTAACCAGGCCGCCGGACAGCTCGGCTTTGAAAATTTCCACACCCTGTCTCTGGAAGTGACCGAACAGACCGTCCCTCAGGTCGACGCGATCTTTGCCGATCTGGCCAACCTGACCGACAAACCCTTCGCCGCCCTCAAGGCCGAACTCGACAAAACCCTCGCCCAAAAATATTCCGTCTCATCCGATCAGATTCAACCCTGGCATTACCACGACCCCTTCTTTCAGGAAGTCCCGTCGGTCCTCGATGTGGATTTTGACTCCTATTATCAGGGCAAGGATCTGATTGCGCTGGCCGCCAAATTCTATGCCGGGATCGGTCTTCCCGTCGAAGAGATCCTCCGCCGAAGCGATCTGTACGAACGGCCGGGCAAAAACCCCCACGCCTTCTGCACCGACATCGACCGCCTCGGCGATGTGCGGATCGTTTTGAATCTCAAGGATAACGAGCGATGGATGGAAACCACGCTACACGAGCTTGGACATGGCGTTTATTCGTATTATAATTCTCCGCAGGTTCCCTTCCTGCTGCGCAATCAGGCGCATATTTTCACCACCGAGGCCATTGCCATGTTCTTTGGCCGCCTCAGTGTCAATCCCGACTGGATGAAGGTCATGCTCCAGTTGACCGACGACCAGGCCCAAAAGATTGCCCGCGATTCCGAAAAGATGCTCCGGTACAAACAACTGGTCTTTGCTCGCTGGGCCATGGTCATGTACGAATTCGAAAAACGGCTCTACGCCGATCCCGACCAGAACCTGAATGCCCTCTGGTGGCAGATCAAGAAAAAGTATCAGTTCCAGAATATCCCCGAAGGTCGCGATCAGCCGGACTGGGCCGCCAAAATTCATATCGCTACCTCGCCTTGCTACTACTACAATTATTTGCTGGGTGAGCTTCTGGCTTCGCAGCTCTACAACAAAATGGCGGCCGAAAAAGTCCTCTCCGGCTTCGTGGATCAGCCGGCAGTCGGCCGGATTCTTCGCGCTTCCGTTTTCGAGCCCGGGATGATCTATCCCTGGAACGAAATGATCCGTCGTGCTACCGGCGAAGAACTGACCGCAAAATATTTTGCCGCCCAGTTTGTCAAATAAACCAACCCTGAAAATCGGCAATGGAGCAACCCTCATGCAGAACTCAGGCAAGTCCTCCCCGAATGTTCCCATGGTTGAAATCAGTGTCAAAGCCATTGTGCTGGGGATTCTTCTGTCCGTGATCCTTGGCGCCGCCAACGCCTATCTTGGGCTCTATGCCACGATGACCGTCTCGGCCTCGATTCCCGCCGCGGTCGTGTCCATGGGTGTATTGAGAATGCTTCGCGGAGGAACCATCCTCGAAAACAACATGGTCATGACCGCCGCATCGGCTGGCGAGGCCGTAGCTGCCGGGGCCATTTTCACCTTGCCCGGCCTGGTCATTCTCGGGGTCTGGCAGGGGTTTAGCTACTGGACGGTTACGCTCATTGTCGCCATGGGCGGTATCCTTGGCGTATTGTTTTCCATTCCTCTCCGTCGTGCCCTGATTGTCGAAACCAACCTGCAGTTCCCGGAAGGCATCGCCACCGCCGAAGTGCTGCGCAGCGGCAGCGAGGGCGGCAAGAGCTTGTGGATCATCATTTCCTCCGCTATCGTCGGGGGTTTGTTCAAAGTGGCCTCCGAGTTCCTCGGACTCTGGCAATCCGCGATCATGGTCGGAGGGAAATTCGGCCGCTCGGTCTTTTGTTTCGGTTCCGAGATGAGTCCCTGCTTGGTTTCTGTCGGCTATATCATCGGCCTCAATATCGCCATCCTGGTCTTTCTCGGCGGCGTGGCCAACTGGTTGGTCGCAATCCCCATCTGCTCATTCTTTACGGATGCTCCCGCTGACAAAAACGCTCTCCAGTGGGCCTCGGAGATTTGGTACACCAAGACTCGCTACATCGGCGTCGGCGCCATGCTTATCGGGGGGATCTGGACGCTCTTCAAACTCCGCAAGTCCCTCTATCGCGGAGTGGCCAGCGGTCTGGATGCGTATCGTCAGAAAGCCAACGGCGGCGCCGCGATCCCGCGTACCGAACAGGACATGCCGATGCCGTGGATTGTCGCCCTGATCGTCGCGTCGGTTGTTCCGTTATTTCTTCTCTATCAAAATTTCGTCGGATCCGTTTCCGTCTCATTGACGATGGCCATCGTAATGATTATTACCGGCTTTTTGTTTTCCGCCGTCGCCGGATATCTGGCCGGCCTGGTCGGTTCCAGCAACAACCCCATTTCCGGCGTAACGATCACTACGGTTATGGTCTCGGCCCTGATCCTGCTGCTTCTGCTGGGCAAAGATTCCGCCGTCGGCCCGGCCGCGGCGATTATGATCGGTGCGGTCATCTGCTGTGCCGCCGCCATCTCCGGCGACAACCTCCAGGACCTCAAGTGCGGCTATATCCTCGGTGCCACGCCCTGGAAACAACAGGTCCTCCTGATGGTCGGCGTGCTGGCCGGAGCCGTTGTCCTGGCCCCCATCATGACCCTTCTGATGAATGCCTATGGTTTTGTCGGTATGAAAGATGTCGGCCCAAAGGCCCTTCCCGCCTTGCAGGCCAATCTCATGGCCTCGGTCTCTCAGGGCGTCTTCAAGGGTGGCCTGCCCTGGCTGTTTGTGTGTATCGGCATTGGCGTCGCCATTGTCATTATTATCACCGATTCGTGGCTTGAAAGCCGTAAGATCGCCTTCCGTATGCCCGTGCTGGCGGTGGCCATCGGCATCTACCTCAAGCTGGAACTGTCAACCTCGATCTTCATCGGCGGTCTGATCCACTATGCAGTGACGCGTTATCTGAAGTCGAAAGGCCTCGACGAGGCCGCTCGCGAACGGGCCATGCGGCCCGGCGTGATGATGGCTTCCGGTCTGATCACCGGAGAATCCCTGATGGGCATCATCATTGCCGTTCCCATTGTTCTGGGTAAACAATATGGATGGAAGATCCCGTTGATCCAGAGTGGATGGTTCGGCGACAAGATCCTCGGCGCGGCCATGCTGGCCCTGCTGGCCGTCTGGCTCTATCGTGTCGCCACCCGTACCGACTCGAAATAATGCTTGTCATTCCCGCGAATACGGGAATTCAGAAATTCAAATTGAAAATCGAAAATGTGAGGGTTTATGAAATCCATAATCCTGTCCATCCTGTTTCTGTCCTCAACCGCATTCACGCAGCCGTTGACCAAAGACCAGATCCTCTCCGGGGCCGATGCCCGTATCGAGCAGATCCGCAAAGGCGATGCCCACCTGATCATTCTCGATCCGGACGGAAAGCCGTTGCCCGCCGGTGTCGAAGTGCAAATTGAGCAGAAACGCCATCAATTCCTCTTTGGCTGCAACATCTTTAAGCTCTTCAAGTGCCGTACGCCCCAGGACAACGCCGCCTATGAAAAATACTTCGCTGAATTGCTCAATTTCGCGACCCTGCCGTTCTACTGGTGGACCTACGAGCCGACCCCCGATCGAAATCTGGATGAATCCACCGATCAAACCCTCCAGTGGTGCCGCGATCATAACATCACCACCAAAGGTCATCCTCTGGCCTGGAATTATGTCGATCCAAAATGGCTTCCGGACGATCCGGCCAAAGTGATGGACCTCCAGCTTCAGCGCATCGACCGAGCCGTCAGGCGGTTCGATCCGGCCATCCTCATTTGGGATGTCGTCAATGAGGCCACGCATTACGATCGAGCCGAATGCTTCAAGCAATCCCCCAAACTGTCCGAAGCCATCCGCCAAATCGGGGTTCCGGCCTATATCCGCCAGGCCTTCGCCTCCGCCCGACAGGCCAATCCAAAGGCCCAACTGATTATCAACGACTATCGTACCGATCCGGCCTATGATCAGCTCGTCCTCTCCAAGCTCGTGGACGACTCGGGCAAACCCATGTACGACATCATCGGTATCCAGTCTCACATGCACGGCGGGTACTGGGGCCCCGAAAAAACCTGGAACACCTGTGAATACTTTGCCAGGTTCAAAAAGCCGCTGCATTTCACCGAAACCACCGTCGTCTCCGGTCCCAAAACTGACGCCGGATGGAACACCACCCCCGAAGGCGAGGCCGCCCAGGGCCGCGATGTCGCGGAGTTGTATACCGTCCTGTTCTCCCACCCGTCCGTTCAGGCCATCACTTGGTGGGATTTTTCCGACCAGGGTGCCTGGCAGCAGGCCCCGGCCGGATTCCTCCGCAACGATATGACTCCCAAACCCGCCTATGACGAACTCATAAAACTCGTCAAAGGCAAATGGTGGACAAAGGTTCGAGTCAAAACCGCCGCCGAGGGCCGAGTCGATTTCCGTGGTTTCTATGGCCAATATACCTTGAATGTATCCAGAGACGGCAAATCCGTCTCCGCTTGCTTCGATCTGGAGAAGACGACGGCGGATCCCCTCCGTATACGATTGAACTAATCGAATGCAAAGACCAGGGGAAAGGATTCTCCGAATGCCGAATCGCTGGGGATGGTTTCTGGTTCTCGTGATCGCAAACGGACTCTTAGTACGGGGATGGGCCGAAACGGTGGATGCGGATTCCGTTGTGCGGTATGTGTTGTCGTGTCGCAAATCCGACGGCGCTTTCGGGCCCGCCTCCCAGCGTTACAGCCAAATGGCCTGGACTTTTCCGGCCGTCCAAATCCTCCGGACCCTCGGCCAGTCTCTCTCCGATCCAGAACGGTGTCTTGCGGCTCCGCAGGACGATCAATCCGTCCGTCCTTATCAAGCCCTCCTGGAGCGGACCCTTCTGGAAAAAGATCTCTGCGTCGCGTCCTTGCTCCCACACGGCCAAACGGCCCCGCCGGTCTCGTTTCGTTTTCAATCCCCCAACGACCCCCGAAATCCGGCCGTGTTTCGTTTGACACCGACGGAAATAACTTATCATGATCTTGAATCATTACAATTAGCGATGTCCGCTATGCTGGCCTTGGATCGCCGAATGGAGGACCAGATCGGCTTGATCAACTTTGTGCGGTCCAGTCAGAGTCCGGCCGGTCATTTTTTTTCGCATGTGGCTCCAACCGCGCACGCTATCCGCATCCACGAGATGCTGAAGGTGACTTTGCCCCTCCAGCGACAGTGTATCCTCTGGCTCCGTGCATGTCAGGCCCCGGAAGGGGGGTTTCGCTTTTCGCCGGACGATCCATCTTCCGCCAATCGACCCGACATTCGGTACACTCACGACGCCCTTTCCGCCCTGTCCGACCTCGGGGCCGCGCCAGCGCATCCGCAGGCCTGCATCGATTGGATCAATACCCTTCAAAATGCCGACGGCGGCTTCGGCGACCAGCCCGGCCTTCCCTCCCGTCTTGTTTCCACGCAATGGGCCGTCCAGTCCCTGCAACTCCTCACCGGTAACGCTCGTTCGGCCATCCGGCCCAAGACTCTCCGGCCTTTTGTTCCTCAGTCTCTTCCGGAAGGATTGTCCCTGTTTCAGGCCTGTATGTCGGTCCCTTTGCCCTCGCTTGAGGATCTCCAACGACTCGGCGCTTCGCGCGTCAACCTGTTCTTCATCCCGGGACCGGTCAACCGCCCTCACCATCAGCGGCTTTCTGGACTGGTCGAGGAGGCGAGGACCCGATCCTTGCCGTTGTCGTTTGTCGCGGCCGCCGAGTGGTCCGCCTCCAGACTTCGATTTCCCGATCAGACCGTCGCCGATCATCGTGGTTTTTTCTGTGTCCAACCGGCAATATCCGAAACGGACTGGAGCCGATTCGCCTCTCGGCAATGGTCTTCTTCCTCTCCCATGCCTTGGAATGATTTTGTCTCCAATCTCCTTTCTTCCTGGAAACGGTTTCCAGCGTTTGTGGTTCTCGATACCGATTGCTCCCCGATGCTTGCCTACCGGCTCTTCGATGAGTCGCTCGTCGCGCCGATGGGATATTCGGCCCTTGTCGCCTTCGATGCCGCCGGGCGAGACCGGATTCGCGCCAATCCCGACCTCGAGCGGTGGATCGGACGATTGGCCTTTGTTCCCACCGGTCCCCTTCATGGCCATCTCGCCGAATGGCTAAACGACCCTGTTCAGGCGCGCGTGCTGTTCTGGGCCAAAAGTTTTCACCTTGCCGATTTCCTCGACGCTACGCGGGACGGCCTGTCCGTCTGCGTCGTCCGCAATCCTCGATCCCCGGAAGGCGTCGTCTATTATGGCCGCGGCGACCTGGTTGAACGGCTCAAGGTGCGAGCCGACGACTGGCGGTGGTGGAAATCCCGGCCCGATCCCGTTTTGAGCTTCAACGGAGATATCCATGAGTAACCCGACGAAATCGATTGTATCTATTCCAGTTATTTTAATGTTAGTATTACTGGTATCCGTTTCCGTCTTCGCTGCCTCCTCTCCCGGCTGGACTCCTTTGGCGGGTTCGTCTCCGGCCGTCCCGGTTTCCGTCGAGGGCCGTGCCGCCGTCAAGTTCCCTTGTCGCTTTAAGGGCAATTCCGTCAATCGCGCTGCCTGGGATCTTCCCCAAAAGCTCGACCTCGGCCTGGCCGCCGGCGTCGAGTTTGATTTCCTCTGCAAGGACCCGTCCCCCATCGCCTATTTCACCGCATATTTCCGCAGTGGAAACGGTTGGTATCGGATCGGTTTTGAGCCCGACGACTCCCCCGGCTGGCAAACCGTCCGCGTCCACAAAACCCGTGCCGAAATCGAAGGCGTTCCGGCCGGCTGGAGCAGGATCGACGCCATCCGCATCTCCGCTTGGCGCGGCCTCGACGAAAACGCAGAGTTCTTCCTCACTCCGCCGCGTCCCTTTGGTGCTTCCGCTTCCATTGCCGTCATCCGGGCCGACTCCGCGGCCAAAACCAATGCTGCTGAGTTGTCCTCCGTCCGTCAATATGCCGAAACCGTCTCGACCATGCTCGAGGACCT
This sequence comes from uncultured Pirellulales bacterium, assembly GCA_964643355.1. Taxonomy (GTDB): domain Bacteria; phylum Planctomycetota; class Phycisphaerae; order Sedimentisphaerales; family Anaerohalosphaeraceae; genus FEN-1350. The sequence goes on along the minus strand of CAZXPW010000024.1, from coordinate 10,872 downwards.
GGGCCTGTCCTTCGTTGTTCTCAGCGACGAAGACCTCGATCCCCAGCGACTCCGTTCCGTTCGTGTCGCAATCCTTCCGTACAATCCCGGGATGACCGCCCCGACCGCGGCCGCCCTATCCGATTGGATCGACTCCGGGGGAAAGATCTTTGCCTGTTACGCCCTTCATCCATCGCTCGCCGCTCGTATGGGTTTTCTGCTTGGCGGTTTTATCCGCCAGTCGTCCCCCGGAAACTTTGCTTCCATTCGTCCCGTGGATGAATCGGTTCCCGGTCTGCCCCCCCTAACCCGCCAGGCCTCTTGGAATATTTACCAGCCCGTCGCCATCGCCGGCAAAAGCCGTGTCGTTGCCTATTGGTACGATAGTTCCGCTGCCAATACGCAAAAGCCCGCTCTTGTCGCCTCGGATCAGGGTTTTTTTCTGTCCCATGTTCTCCTTCCGGATGACTCGGCCAACAAACGCCGAATGCTCTTGGCGATCCTCGGCTCGATGGATCCTTCGCTTTGGAATCAGGCCGTCGAGCGGTCTCTTTTGCGCGCTGGGAATCTGGGTCCCTATACTTCCTTCGATCAGGCCGTGGCCGGGATTGCGGGTCTCAAATATGGCCGCGACTGTGAGGAAACCCTCAAGCTTGCCCGGACCCGGTACGAGCTGGCCCTCAGCGAAAGGTCTGCGGCCCGATATCCACAGGCCATGTCCGCCGTCATCGAAGCTCGCTCGGCTCTCCTGCGCGCCTACTGTATCGCTCAGCCCTCCATGCCCGGCGAGTTCCGCGGCTTCTGGTGCCACAGCGCATCCGGCGTCGAGGGTCTCGACTGGGATGCCGTTATTGCAAAACTCTCTGAAAACGGCTTTACCGCCGTCATCCCCAACATGCTCTGGGGCGGCGTCGCTTTCTATAAAAGCAACATTCTACCCGTTTCTCCACAGGTGGCGACTTCCGGAGACCTTCTTGCCCAGTGCCTGGCCGCCTGCAAAAAATACGGCCTCCAGTGCCATGTCTGGAAGGTCAACTTCAACCTGGGCTGGCCCACCGATCCGGCCGTCAAGGTACAGATGCAAGCCGCCGGTCGAACGCAGGTGAGCTTCGATGGCAAACCCCAGCCCGATTGGCTCTGCCCTTCGCACCCCGAGAATCGCAAGCTCGAAATCGACTCCCTCATCGAACTCGCCCGCAACTACGCCGTGGACGGCCTCCACTTCGACTACATCCGCTACCCCGACGCCGACCACTGTTTTTGCTCCGGCTGTCGCAAGCGATTTGAGCAATTTATCGGCCAGGCCCTTACCGGCTGGCCCACTATCGTCCGCACCGATCCGGACCTCGCTCGTCAGTGGACCCGTTTCCGCCAGGACCAGATCACCGCCGTCGTCTCGGCGGTCGCCGCGCAGGCCCGCGCCGTTCGTCCCGGTATCAAAATCTCCGTCGCCGTCTTCCGCAACGGACCCACCGACTCGATCGCCGTCGGCCAAGACTGGAAACTCTGGTGCGAAAAACGATACCTCGATTTTGTTTGCCCGATGGACTATACCCCCAGCACGCGCGCGTTCCGCGAAATTGTGTCCAAACAGATCCGATGGGCCGCGCCCATTCCCGTGTACCCGGGTATCGGTCTGTCAACCTGGCCCGACGCCTCCGATCTGCCCCGCCTCATCGACCAGATCACGGCTACACGCGACCTCAACACCCGCGGCTTTATCATCTTCAATCTGGGCCCCGCCGAAACCTCCGAAGTCCTTCCGGGACTGGGTCTGGGGATCACCCGGAAATCCGCCGCATCCGTTCCGTCCAAGTGACCCTCCGGGTCGAATCGACTGCGGCGGCGGGAATCCTTGGGAGAAACAAAATTCCGCAAACTTTTGTATTGATATATCGTAATATCTCGATATATTGACATAAATCAATCTTGGATCGGAGAACGAAAGGGTGGACCGAATGAAAAAAAAACCGGATGTGAAGCCCGCCGCCGATATGGAGGCGGCCGCCGAGTGTCTCAGAGCGGTGGCCCATCCGGCGCGCCTGCAAATGCTGGATGCGCTGTTGCGCGGGCAATACGCCGTGCACGAAATCGCTTCTCTTTGCCGGCTCAGCCCCAGCCAGACCTGCGAGCATCTTCGATTGCTCCAGGCCCGCCGGATTCTGGCCAGCCGCCGCGTGGGACGGACGGTCTATTATCGGATTCTGGCGCCCCAGATTCCCGGATTGCTGGCCTGCATCAAAAAACATTGCGGAAATCCTTCAAACCCTCGCGGACAAACAACGAAAGGAAATGCTGAATGAAACTTGTCATTATTGGCGGTGTGGCCGGTGGCGCTTCGGCCGCGGCCCGCGCCCGACGACTCAATGAATCGGCCGAAATCACCCTCTTGGAGCGGGGCGAATATATTTCGTTTGCCAATTGCGGTCTGCCCTATCATATCGGTGGAACCATTGAAGATCGAGACCGGCTTCTCGTTCAAACTCCCGAATCCATGGAAAAGCGTTTCAGGATTGATGTCCGCACAAATTCCGAAGCCCTTCGTGTAGATCGAACCGCTCGGCAGGTCCTCGTCCGTGACCTCAAGGCCGGCCGCGAATACCACCTCCCCTATGACAAGCTGGTTCTCAGCCCCGGTGCCGAACCCGTTCGTCCGAAGATCCCCGGCGTCAATTCCTCCAAGGTGTTCACCCTGCGTTCCATTCCCGATATGGATGCCATCAAGGCCCGTGTGGACGCCGTGCCCGGGACCAAAGCCGTCATTATCGGAGCCGGATATATCGGCCTGGAAATGGCCGAGGCCTTGCGACATCGCAAGATGGAAGTCAGCGTTATCGAACTTGAAAACCAGGTCTTCGGACCCATGGATCCCGAAATGGCCTCGATGGTCGCCGCCCAGCTCCGGCTCCACGGCGTCGATCTGCTGTTGGGAATGTCGGTCACGGCCATCGAAGAAAAATCCGACGGGCTGACCCTTCACCTCAGCTCTGGCCGAACCCTCGATGCGGCGCTGGCGGTGGTGTCCATCGGAGTCCAACCGGAAGTCCAACTGGCCAAAAAGGCCGGACTGGAAATCGGTCAGCGGGGCGGCATCGTCGTCAATGAACACATGCAAACCTCCGATCCCGATATTTACGCCGTCGGCGACGCCGTTGAAGTCGAGGACTTTGTCGGCGGTTTCCCCGCGCGAATTCCCCTGGCCGGCCCCGCCAATCGACAGGGTCGTATCGCCGCCGACAACATCATGGGCAGGCCGAGCGTCTATCGCAAAACTCAAGGTACGGCCATCTGCAAGGTCTTTGACCTCGCGGCCGGGATGACCGGCCTGAGCGAAAAAATGCTCAAACGCATCGGTCGAAAATGCGAAAAGATTTATCTGCATCCGGCCAGTCATGCCACTTATTATCCCCATGCCAGCCAGATCAGCATCAAACTGTTGTTCGATCCCGATGACGGAAAGATTCTCGGAGCGCAAGCCATCGGAGCCGATGGCGTGGACAAACGCATCGATATCATCGCGACTGCCATGCGGGCCGGAATGACCGTCCGCGATCTTAAAGACCTGGAACTGTCCTATGCTCCGCCCTATGGTTCCGCCAAAGATCCCGTCAACTACGCCGGATTCCTGGCTTCCAATGTGCTGGACGGAGACGCCAAAATCTGCCACACCGAAGAGATCCTGAATCTGCGGGATGATCAGTGTCTATTGGATGTGCGAACGCCCGCCGAAGTCCAGGCCGGCACCATCGGCGGCGCAATCAATATTCCCATCGACCAGCTTCGCGATCGCATCAGCGAACTGCCCAAAAACAAGGAAATCCTGGCCTTCTGTCAGGTCGGCCTCCGCGGCTATCTCGCCTGCCGCATTCTGAGCCAGAACGGTTTTGCCTGCCGCAATCTCAGTGGTGGCTTCAAAACCTTCCGCTGCTTCATTCCCGCCGAAACGCCCCCGGCCCAAGCCGAAACTCCGGCCGAGCTGAAAGATGATTCCGGTTCCCAGGCCCCCGAGTCCAAACCCGCGCCCGCATCGGTTTCCGTTGCCAAGCACATTGACGCCTCCGACCTTCAGTGTCCCGGCCCGATTCTCCGGCTCAAACAACAGCTCGACGCTCTTCAAATCGGCCAGGCCCTGACCATCTCCGCCCGCGATCCCGGTTTTGCCGCCGACATCCCCGCTTTCTGCCGCAGCACCGGAAACGAACTGATCAAGATGACCGCTGAAAACGGCCTGCTCACCGCAACCGTTGTTAAACGACAGACATCCCCTGTACCCGCATCCGCCAACGCCAAAAACAAAACGATCATCGTCTTCAGCAACGATTTCGACCGGGTCATGGCCTCCTTCATTATCGCCAACGGAGCCGCCTCCATGGGCTCGTCGGTCACCATGTTCTTCACCTTCTGGGGCCTCAATGTCCTCCGCAAAGATAATCCGCCCGCCGTCCGCAAGAATTTCATCGAGCGGGCGTTCGGTTGGATGATGCCGCGCGGAACGACAAAGCTTAGACTCTCGAAAATGAATATGGCCGGCCTCGGCACCGCCATGATGAAGGGCGTTATGCGCAACAAAAGCGTCTCCTCTCTTGAAGACCTCCTGGCCCAGGCCCGACAAAACGGGGTCCGCCTCGTCGCTTGCTCGATGTCTATGGACATCATGGGAATCCGCCGCGAAGAACTCATCGATGGCGTCGAACTCGGCGGCGTCGCGATGTACCTCAATCAGGCCGAATCCGGAACCGTTAACCTGTTCATCTGATCCGTCAGGATCGAAAATGAAAAAATTATGGATCTCCCAGCCAGGAATGGCCGATCGTCAGGTCGACTTTGATCGGAACTTCAAAGTGCATCGCGTTGGCCATCTCATCGGCGATCCATTTGCCGTGTTCCTCGGCTCCGGACCTTGCAAGCTCGAAGACCAGTTCATCGTGGACCTGCAAAATCATCCGAATCGGCAGTTTGTCACGATCGATCCGTCGCTGGATATGGATCATCGCCACCTTGATCAGGTCCGCCGCCGAGCCCTGAATGATCGTGTTGATCGCCAGCCGCTGGCCCTGGCTGCGGACATTGAAGTTTTTGCTGGTCAGGCCCGCGATCGGCCGACGCCGCCCCAGAATGGTTTCGGCAAATCCCGTCTGCTTAACCTGTTCGATCGAGCGGTCCATGAACGCCCGGATCGACGCATAACGGGCGAAGTAATCCTCGATAAATCTTTTCGCCTCTGGCTGGCTCATCCCCGTCGTTCGCGACAGGCCGAACGCCCCTTGGCCGTAGATGATCCCGAAGTTGACGGCCTTGGCTCGCGAACGCATCTCGGCGCTGACCAGTTCCGGCCGAATGCCATAGACCTGCGCCGCTACGAACCGGTGAATATCCTGATCTTCCGCAAACGCCTTCCGCAGCGCCGGGTCCCCGGAAAAATGGGCCAGGAGCCGCAGCTCGATCTGCGAATAATCCGCACTCAATAGACAATCTCCATCCTTTTGAGCGACAAATGCCGAGCGGATCTTCTTGCCCAGCTCCGTCCGCACGGGGATATTCTGGAGGTTCGGGTCGCTGGAGCTGAGCCGACCGGTCGCCGTCACGGTCTGGTTAAAGGATGCGTGAATGCGCCCCGTTTTCGAATGGATGATCTGGCCGAGCTTGTCGAGATAGGTATTCTTCAGCTTGACGAGCTGACGATATTGCAGGATCAACGCGACGACGGGATGTTCGTCCTGCAGCTCCTCCAGTACATCCGCATCGGTGCTCCGCATCGTTTTGCCCGAGCGCACGGATTTCAGTCCCAGCCGGTCGAACAGAATCTCGCCGAGTTGCTTGGTCGAGTCGATGTTGAAGGTCGTCCCCGCTTCTTTGTAGATCGCATCGACAAGCCGGCTGATCTCCTGATCGACGACCGTGCCCAACTTTCGCAACCGAGCCGTCTCGACGAAGACCCCGTTGCGTTCCAGTCCCGCAAGCACCTCCATTAGCGGCATCTCGACATCTTCGAAGAGTTTGTGAATCTTCGGCAGTTCCGCCAGCCGCGGCGACAGGTATTCGTACAGCCGCCAGGTGACATCCGCGTCTTCCGCCGCATAATCGGTCGCTGCGGCCGTATCGACCATGTCGAATGTGAGCTGGTTCTTGCCCTTGCCGATCAGGCTGGTCAGCGGGATCGTTTCGTAACCGAGGTAGTCGCGGGCCATGGCGTCCATCGAATGGCTCATCCGGTCGGCCGACAGGCAATACGATGCGATCATTGTGTCAAACGCAATCCCCGACATGGGCATCCCGGCATTGCCCAGCACGATCAGGTCATATTTGATATTCTGGCCGATCTTCCGGATTTTTTCATTCGCCAGAATCGGACCGATTAAGTTTTGAACATCGGACAGATTCAGATGTTGTTGCCCCATGGGCGCCCTGATCGGCAGATAATAGCCCAACCCAGGTCGCCACGAAAAACTCATGCCGACCAGTTCCGCCCGCATCGGGTCGGTGGATGTGGTCTCGGTATCGACGGCAATAAGCTTTTTCGTTTTTAGCTCCGCCGCCAGTTGTTTCAGAGATTCGACGGTATCGACACAGCAATAGCGTTTGTCCGTTGTCGCGGCCGATTGCAGCATCTTGGATTCAGCGGGATTGAATGCTGCCCCCGGAAGCCCCGAAAACAAATCGCCTTGTCCTTTGGCCTTCTCTGGGTCGGTCGGGATCGCCACCCGGGTCAATCCCAGCGAACTGATCAGCCGAGTAAAATCCAGTTCCGAGAAGAGTCGTCCAAGAGCGTCTTTGTCCGGTTCCTTGACGGCGAATTGCTTCTCGTCGATCGTGACCGGAGCTTGGCGGTTGATGATCACCAGTTTTCGGCTCAAATCCAGAATCGATTTGGAGTTCCGAAGGTTCTCGCCGCGTTTGCCGCCGATTTCATCGGAATGCGCGAGCAGATTTTCCAACGAACCGTATTTCTGAATCCATGCGATGGCCGTCTTGGGCCCGACATCCGCTACCCCCGGCACATTGTCGGCCGTGTCTCCCTGCAACGCCAGCACATCGACGAACTGATCGGGCCGGAGACCGTCTTCCTGCAGGAGCGTCTGCGGGGTCGTTACTTTCTCCGTCTTCAGGTCAAACAGCGATACCCGCTCGTCGAGCAGTTGCAGCATATCCTTGTCCTTCGAGCAGATGCGGCACTCGATGCCCGCCTTCGATGCCTGGCTTGCCAGCGTACCGATTATGTCGTCGGCCTCGAAGCCCTCGACCCGCAGGATCGGGATCCGCATCGCTTCGAGGATCTGCTCGATCCGCCGGATTTGCGGCGGCAGTTCCTCCGGCATCGGCGGCCGATGGGCTTTGTATTCGGCATACAGATCGGATCGGAAACTCTTGCCCTTGCAGTCCATCGCCACCACGAGCATGTCGGGTTTTTGCCGCTCGATCAGTCCGAGGATCGCGGTCGTGAAGATGTAAGTCGCCTTGGTCGGCTCGCCGGAAGGACTGGTCAGCGGCCGCATCGGCGCATAATAGGCCGCATAGATATGCGCGTGTCCATCGATGATATACAAGCTCTTAGCCATGGCTCCACTATAGCCCTCCCATCGGCGGTTATCAACGAATTTACCGGATAATCGACTGGATCTTTCCTGATTGAGACCGCTCGTTGTTGATGCCTGCACACGGGTTTCAAGAAAAGGTTGACGATCGTCCGTCAATCCATGTGGATCAGAAGGGTAACCTTGCTTGCGGTATGGTTCGTGGATCTTTCCGATCTGTAAATTATTGAAGGGCCCTGATTGAGCCGCCAGGTAATCCCACACCTTGGAGCCATCGATTCGGGAAGAAATTACGATCGCTAAAAATCCGATAATCATGACCCCGTACATCCCAAGGAAAACCCATAGAACTGACATTGGCATGTCTCCTCCTTTCCATGAAACGATTCCTATTTCCAATCATTGAGTATATTATACCATGATGATAAAAAATATTCAATAAAATAATTGCAATAACAACAAATATTTTGATATATATTTCAATGAAGCAATTATATTTTGTTGTTTTTGAGAATTTACTTGCAACTGTGTTGCATCTTTCGTATAAACATTGCAACTCAGTTGCGATAAACGATTTTCTGTGAGGAATGAACAATGACTGTTCGATCACGACTTGGTTTAATCGGCCACGAACTCAAGGAGCATTCGCCCTTCACCCTCTTCGGAGCCATAACAGGGATCGTTTTCATGTTGATTTTCCAGGCCGCATCCTTTTCCAAGACGACAACCTTATTTGCCATCTTTCATCCCCTTCATGTGTTTCTCAGTGCGATGGTTACCGCATCGCTGTTTCAATTGCATCGTAAGGCCCGACAGTTTCTCCTGATCCTGCTGGTGGGCTACACCGGCTCGATCGGCGTGGCAACGCTCAGCGATTGCATTATTCCCTTTTTCGGCGAGGAGATTTTCGGCGTGGCTGTTCCAACCGAGTCGGCGGCGCATGGTTCGCATGGCCACGGGCGCAAGACATCGGAGGTCCTGCCCAATCCGACCGAACCGACGGCCGACAAGGGCGGTTCTCTTCACCCGGATGCGGCTGACCATGACCATGCCGAATCCGCCGATCATGCCCACGAACACGACGAGGGTGTTTTCCATCGTCTGCATCTGGGATTTATTGAGGAGTGGTACCTGGTTAATCCGGCGGCGTTGCTGGGGATCATCGTGGCGTTCTATCTGCCGCGGTCCAAAGTGCCTCACGCCATGCACATCCTGATCAGCACCTGGGCGTCGGCCTCGCATATCCTCATGAATACGCAAGCCGATTGGACAATCGGGTTGGTCGGCGCGATGTTGCTGGTGCTTTTCATCGCCGTATGGCTGCCTTGCTGTGTCAGCGACATCATCTTTCCGATGCTGTTCGTCAATCCAGATCCGAATCACAAGGAGTGTTGGCTGGGACACCACCATTGACCCCGATAAGGACGGATTATGAATCCGGAAAAAGACATTCAAAATATGGAAATACGCCCGGACCGTCCGATTCGGTCGCAAATCATCCTGGCCTCCGCCGGTTTGCGCCGTACAGCTCCGCGCATCGCCGTCCTCGAAGTCCTGTTGACCACAGGGGTGCCGTTGTCCTGCGACCAGATCGCCGAGCGGATCGGCCCCGACTCTCCCAACCGAGTGACGGTCTATCGGACGATCGAGACGCTGGTTGCCGCCGGAGTGGTCCATCAGGCCTATCTGCAGGACCGCACCTGGATGTACGAACTGGGTCACCGGTGCAGCGAGCATCAATGTCATCCGCATTTTACCTGTACCCGATGCGGAAACACCAGTTGTATGCCCGGCGTCGAGGTGCCCATGCCAACCGCCCCCGTCAACGGGTTCCATGTCTGTCATCAGCGCGTCCAATGGGAAGGTCTCTGCCCGGATTGTGAAAGCCAATCGGAACAAATACCCCTCACCCCTCCGCGAGATCCTTGAATGCGATTGCCGAAACGATTCATTTTCTTCCGTCTGGCTCTTCTGGCGTTCAGCTTCAACGCCTGCGGAGTCGTGTCGGCTTTGCATGAAACCTGTCCGTACCGGGATCTCTCCCGCGTGTCCGATTCTGCCGCGGATGGCATTCAAATTCAAACGACTTCGCATCGTGCGGATGAATGTGGCTTGTGTCATTTACTCGCCCTGACAACCGGCAAAATCCATTTGACCGAAAACGCTCCGGATGAGGGTGTCGAACGATATGTGTTTTGCCTGACTCTTCCGGATCATCCGGTTCATCGAGCGATGATCCGCCATTGCCCCGCCCGCGGACCTCCGACCGTCTGATCGTTCATCCTTCGACTTGGATACCCATTCAAGTCCAACATCAAAGACTCAGTCTGATTCTATCGGAGGTGTAGTATGTTACGCATTGTTTGTACGCTGGTTGTATTGTTTACGGTTCCTGTCACAATGGCCGAACTGGAACACGATCATGGCGGCCATGTCCATACCCATATCGGAATCAATGCCGACGGCCTGTGGGGTACGACCGATGATTCCGTACTCTGGATCTTCGCCACTCCGGCCCAGCCCCTGTGGGAAACGATTCACATGGAGCCGACGGGCGAATGGATCGGCGATAAACAGATCTACGAGGCCGAGCTGGATTGCTGGCACAGCGCCCATCCAGCTTCCGGATTATTTCAGCTCGGCGGAGCGGATCCGGCCGTCATGCCCGACTGGCGAATCGGCCTCCAAAGAGTTTCCTATTCGGTTCCGGATTCGTTCTGGATGGAAAATGAAAATACCGGACTGGAAATTCTCCTCAACGACGGCGATCTCTTTTCCTTCGGGACGCCCGTGTGGGATGACGATCTGTTCAATGAACAGGGAACGCTCGGCGCCTGGCATTTTCATATCCACACGGGATTTCTGGCCCTGGCCGACGGGCCCGGCGAGTCGTTTTCGGCGACTTTCCGAGTCGTCGATACGGGTTCGACCGGCTTCGGTGAATCGTCGGATTATACGATCCATTTCCAAACGATTCCCGAACCGACAACTCTCTCGTTGTTGTTGATTGGGGCAGCGACACTTCGCTGGAAAGGGTAATCTTACAAGACGAAAGGCGGAAAAATTATGAAACTGCTCAACTCCGCCAATAGAATCGGTCGAGGAGGGATATCACTCCTCGACCGGTTATGCAATGCTTCACGCAGCCGATTTGCCTTTACATTGATCGAACTGCTGGTAGTGATCGCCGTGATTGCGTTGCTTCTGGGTGCGCTGTTGCCGGCCTTAAACAAGGCCAAATCGCTGGCAAGAAATCTGATGTGTGCCAGCAATATGCGGCAGTTGGCGGTTGCGCTGAAGGCCTATACGGAAGAAAACGATCAACGGCTTCCGCCGAGTTCCTGCCATCTGTCTCGTCCTC
>CAZXPW010000023.1:0-67429 GCA_964643355.1 uncultured Pirellulales bacterium | reverse complement strand
GTTAGGACATTTTGTTCATCGAAAATATTCAGATTTTGTGAAATATCCGGGTTAACATCCGAAATCGATCCGATTGATATCCGCCCAGCGCCGAGAGCGTCAAGTCCGGATACATTGCCGCGATCGAGACCCCCACTCGTTCGGTCGCAGCCACCAGCCGTTGTTCGGCGGCCCGCACATCCGGCCGGCGATCCAGCAGACCCGCCGGCAACCCCACAGGCACCGGTTCCAGCTCCGGCATCTCTCCCAGTGTTCCGGGCAATTCTTCCCGCGTTCCCGGCCGACGACCCGTCAGCACATCCAGACTATTCGACGACAGCAAAATTCCTTGTTCCAGTTGCGGAATCTGCGACTGAACCGCCGCGATATTTTCCCGCGCCAAATAGATATCCACCGGGCTGAGCAATCCCTGCCGGTATCGTCGTTCGACCACATTCAGCGTGTTCGTCCGGCTTTCCACATTTCGCCGGGCCACTTCCAACAGTCGCTGCTGCGTGAAGATGCTCACCCTCGCTCGCGTCACCCCGGCGATGATGGAATGGACGATTGCCTGTTCGGTTTCCTGTGCCGCCGACAAGTCGTTCTGTGCCGCGCGCTCGGCCCTTCGCAACCGTCCGAAGACATCCGCGATATACGAAATCGACAGTTCCTGTCTGTAAGTTGTTGTCGGCTCCGATTCGATCCCCGCGAACATCGAGGGGCTCTCTGATCGCGTCCGCGACGCGGCGTATTGGATGGATGGCAACCGTGCCCCGAAGCTCGCCTCCAGCAACGCCTGCGATTCCATCACCGCCGCGGCTGCCGACTGAATATCCAGGTTCCGGGCCAAGGCCTCGACGATCAGGGCGTCCAGAGTCGGATCATGAAAGTTTTTCCACCACGGCCCCACCGCCGCCGGGTCGTTCGGATCGATCCAGTTGACCGGTAACCGGGTAAACGGCTCGTCGCCATCCACAATCATCGGCCGCGAATAGTCCGGCCCCACCATGCACCCGTTTGCCGCGAAAACCAGAAGTGCCGCCAGGATCATTCCATACGGGATTTTCATGCGCCGGATTCCTTTCCGGCCAGCGCTCGGATTCCCGCCGAGGAAAACCGAGTCAGGTATTCGATCATCGCATGTGTTTCAGGCGGCGCGGGCAGACGCGGGTGAGTTTGGTGAAGATCGTGCATCCGAATAAAATGCAGCAACTGCCCCACAATTCCCTGGATGGAGAAAAAGTTTTTGGAGCGATCAATTCCGGGGCAAAAGATCTTGATGGCTTTTTCCAGTTGTTCCTGTACGGGCCAGACCATCTCGTCAAAGAAGGTCTCTTTCGGCAATCGGGGTTCGTTCAGTTCCCGGGTCATCAGCTTCATCAGGGCCTGTCGGGATTGACCCTGGACCATCGGCTCCAGAAAACTTTGGGCATAGCTTCGGATCAAATCCTCCAGGGTCGCCTTTGATCCGCGCGACATTACCTGTTCAATCGCCGCGATCCGGATCTCACGAAGTTGCCGAACCCGACGGATATACACTTCTCGGTACAGATTGTCCTTGTTCTGGAAGTGATAGTTGATCGAAGCGACATTGCATTTCGCCGACTCGGTGATTTCCCGAACCGTGGTCTTATCATACCCCTTTTCGGCGAATAAAATTTCTGCGGCGTCAAGCAACCGTTTCCGCGACAGTTCGCTCTTGGCTGTTATGGTGACGATGGATTCCGGATGACCCGTGTCCATGGATACCCCTTGAATCAAACAATTGTTTCATACAAAAGTATAAAACGATTGTTTGAATTTGTCAAGGGACACAAAAATGTTCAAAGGATAATTCGTAAGTATTTGCAAACAAAAGAGTTGCAATGGATTGTCGGCCGAGATCAGCCGACACCACCATTGAGGTCTTTTCCGGGAAAATGAATGTCGTTAAAAAGTATATCGACATCGTAATCCAAAGACGGTTGCAGGGGATTCTTTGGTGCTATTGCCCGGATCCATGACGAACTGAACATTCGGGCTAATATGAAGATGGTCGTTGACCTGAATTCGATAATACAACTCGATCAGGTCCAGCTCTCGCTCGTCCAGGGGACCCAGGTTGTCGGGACTTCGCAGGCCGTTGGCATAGCCGACTGCGAAAATATCGCGGTCTCGTCCCTCGATCAGACCTTTGAGTTCGAACCCGAAGCTGATAAAGTCCTCGATTCCGTTGACCTTGTCGTCCGCCCAGCCGTACCGGAAAAACAAGGTTGTTTTTTTGGTGACCTGCTGGTCCAGACTCAAGCCCACGCCCCAATCATCGCGTTTGTGTCGGCCGCTCCCATCGAGATACTCCTTATCCTGCGGATCGTACCATCCTGTGATCCGGTAGTTGCCCTCCAGGTCGCCGAATCGCGGTCGAATTCCCGCCTCCAGCACGCTGAAGTAATCATCCTCATCATAAAATGTCGTTCGGAATCCCGTCTCTCGTTTGTTGGCCCGCGCATCCACGATCGCGGCCTGAACATACCAAAACCGACTCGGCTCAATAAGGGCTCGGAACCCCAATCCCTTGGACGGAAAGGGGATCGCCTGGTTTTGAACCAGCGGGTACGCGAAAAACTGCGTCTTGTATTCGTTGGCCACGGCCGAATGATCGAAGTAGTCGATCATGTCCAACTTTCCGATATTGAAAGTCAACAGCCGATCCAGCGAGGTGAATTCAATGAAGAGCTTGTCGATGAACAGATCGTTGTCCCCCTTGGCCCCGTCATTCAGGTCGTAAAAAGTCCCGACTTTCCGTTCAATGCCGTGTCCGAAAGAAGTCTGGATCGAGATTCCCAGCAGCGCATAATCCCCATTTCGGCTGTCATCCGTTTCGGCGTCGATCAGATAATACAAATCGAAATCGTAGAGTCCCGCAAATCGACTGGGGTGCTTTTCGTCCACGCCGTTTTCGGCCCGCTGCCAGTAATGGGTCAGACTGAATTTCGGCTTGATTTGCCCGGGGGAAAGGACTCCCACATCGGGAATTTCGCAGGCATTGGACTCTGCCCAGGTATTGGCAATTAAAATTGTCAGAACCAATACGATCAAGATCTGTTTTCGAACCGTTGGATACCCCATATACTTGTCTCCTAAGTCTCAGAATTTCGGGGAAAATCCCAAAACCGTCGATTGAAAAACCCGGGATCCGTAAAGATACAAAGATACCTACATTCTGTATCTCGGTCAAATACAAAAGAGGATATACTTTTTACAGATTCCTCTTAGACGAAAGTCCCAATCGGATCTGGTGGGTTCACGACGAATTTTGTGGTTTTGAAAAGTTGTAAGTAATTGTCAAAAATGGATTTATAGATAAATCTGCGGAACTTCTTGAAATCCCTGTCCTCTATCAGGTAACATATCCGTTACCGGCTGGGGCGTTTCGGCCGGGATGGTTTCGTTCTGTGTCCCTGGAATGAAGTTCAGGGTATTCATAGAAATGGAGAATAACGAGATGGATGTGGCAGGCCGTAACAGGGCGTCTGTACGGAAGGGGGAGTTTATTTGTTCCGGAAACTGGGAAACGGTTCGGCAACGACTGCTTCAAAGGCGCATCTGCGACTTGGACCTTCGAATCAAAGGATCGTTTATAGAGCCGTATCTTTGGCAACTCCAAGAGGAGTTGGCCGCCAAGGGTATCAATTATGTGCCATCCTTCTACCTGACGGATACCTGGGGTTGTCCGGACAAAGTACCGGTCGTCGGCATACCCTTCTACTTGTCTTGTACTCTGCTTGGTCGGATTGAGACAGAGCAGACCGGGGAACTGGAAGACAGCCAGACGATTATGCAACTCCTCCGGCACGAGACCGGACATGCGATCAATTATGCCTACCAACTCTGGGAAGAACAGGGCTGGAAGGAGACATTCGGTTCGTTTTCGAAACCGTACCGGGATGTTTTTAATCCAAATCCCTGGAGCCGTCGGTTTGTTCGACACCTGTGCAGTTTCCCTTATCGATATACTTATGCGCAGAAACATCCGGATGATGATTTCGCGGAAACTTTTGCGGTCTGGCTGACCCCCCGATCCGGGTGGCGCCAAAAGTATCGATATTGGCCGGCTATTGAAAAATTACGGTATGTGGACCGCCTAATGAAAAAGATTCGCGATCAGAAGCCCAAGCGGAAGGGCGGGCGGCTTGTCATGCCGCTTTCCAAGCTTACGATGTCTCTGGCGGAATACTATCGGGGTCGAGCCAAGGAATACGGCAAAACGAGTTAAGAATTCCAGTGAGAGGGTTCATCAAGTCGATTTGACCTATTCAACCGAATCGAGCCGGTAGGACGCTTTACGAATGCTCGATAGGTTGTATGGGCATGCTGACATCGTAAGGAGGACCTTCCATCGCGGCATCAATGACCATCTGAAGCAACTGCGGATAACCGATCCCCGCTCTTTTGGCGGAACGAGCCAGGCCAAGTCCATCCTCCAGAGAAGCGTTACAGTTGACCTCCAGGACCCTGGGATTTCCCTCCTCGTCGAGCCGAATATCAACACGGCCGTAACCCCAGGCCCGGACCGCCCGAAAGGCACGGATTGCGATATCGTTGAGTTGACGACCAAGCTCGGGCTCCACAACCGTCGGACAGAGAATCGAGGTTTTTTTATACTCCAGTGAATTTTCAATCCACTTGGCGGCATAGGACATGATTGGCGGGATCTCCGGAGGCATATCCTCATAAACGACCTCGGCCAGCGGCATCAACCGCATGCGTTTGCCCCCGATGATACCCACATTGAACTCGCGCCCGGGCAGGAATGCCTGAACGAGTGCGGGTTGTTTGAATTCCTGTAAAACATGACGCACCTGGTTGCGAAGGGCCTTCTTTGTCCGGACGACCGAATTTCGGTCCAGACCGATTCCCGCATCTTCATGGCTCGGCTGGACAATCAGGGGAAACTTCCATTCGTGACGATCCACATCCCCTACTTTTTCCAGCACCTCCGTGCAGGGAGGGATCGGGATTCCCAGCCCCTGAAGGAGTTTGGAGGTCGTGTGTTTGTAACGACTTAAACCCAGGGCCAGGGCCGGCGAACCGGTGATACGAAAGCCCATCATTTGCACGATGGCGGCAAACAGCATTTCGGAGAAAACGCCGTGAACGACATCGTCATATTGGTTGAATACCACATCCGGCTCAAGACGACGCAATTTGCGATGAAATTGAAAAAGGTCGTCGGCTAACGGCAGAATGGTGACTCGATGCCCCAAAGATCTCAGGGCCCGACCCATATGGTGAATCATCTTCCGGAGATCCGCGGTACTGCCTCGATCTTCCGGCGTATCGGTTACCAGTCCCGATGCGGCGTTGTACACCAGCGCTACATGCAAAGGTTTGCGAGATCGTTTGGATTTGGCCGCCATTTGATTCCTCTCTCGCCCTGAAAAATATCCCAAAGTTGTTTGGCCTCGAAAGTACCGAGGACGCTACCGTCATGCCTGCAACAGCCGCAAGAAAATCACCTGGAGAGGATCCGAAAGATTATAATCCTCGCATTCAAACCAGGATCTCTTCTCATCGTCAATTTTACTTGCGGATTCTGTATCGTCAATGAAACTTTTTCATCTGGAAAGCTACGATGTTCATTTTTTTGATTATAAACAGTGGGAAAATCGCGTATTGGATTGGAAGGGATGGGATTGTTCCGAGTCAAGTGGGGGGGCGTATCTGAAACGGAACGACAAGGTTGTCGATCGGAACGGCCCCGGCACAAGAGAAATGAATCCGCCAGGAATCTGTTTTTCGCTGCAAACGGCTGCCAAACAAAGTATAATCAAGAGGAGTGGGTCGGGCGGTCGCCGGCCGGATACGGCCGGAGGAAAGTCCGAGCAGGACAGGGCGCGGTGGTGGCTAACGGCCACCCGGAGCGATCCGCGGGACAGCGCCACAGAAAACACACCGCCGATGGCCCCGGCAACGGGGATCCGGCAAGGGTGAAAAGGTGCGGTAAGAGCGCACCGCGTCGTCGGCGACGGCGACGGCAGGGCAAGCCCCGCCGCCTGCAAGACCAAACAAGCTGGTGGGCCTTCGGGCCCCTTGAGCCGGCCCGGTCATCAATCCAGCGGGTAGGTCGCATCCCTTACGGGAGAGCCGGCGGGCAACCGCCGGTCCAGAGAAATGGCCGCCTCCCGGGGTAACCCGGAAGACAGAACTCGGCTTACAGACCCACTCTTTCAATTGAATAATGAATATTGTATATTGACTATTATTATTATTTTCGAGTCGTTGTCGGTTATCGTCGTCGATTCCGGCGCGGAAGGATTATCGAGTGGGGCAGTCGTGGGATGTGGTCGTAATCGGGGCGGGGCCGGCGGGGCTGATGGCCGGGATCTTCGCCGCGCGGGGCGGGGCGCGGACGCTGATCGTCGAGGCCAGCACCACGGCGGGACGAAAACTGCTGGTGACGGGGCGCGGACGATGTAACATCACGCATGATTGCATGATCGATGAATTCCTGCGGGCGTGCCGGCCGTACGACCGGTTTCTGCGGCATAGTATTCACACCTTCGGGCCGGGCAAGGTCCTGGAGTTTCTTCACGAACATGGACTGGCGACCAAGACCGAGCCGGACGGGTGCATTTTTCCGAAAAGCGACCGGGCAAGCGATGTGAAGCGAATTCTCCTGGAAACCGCTAATGAGGCAGGTACACGGTTTGCCTATGGAAGAATAATCCGTGAAATCCGAAAGAGCGAAGACGGTTTTGAGATATCAACGGACAAGGAAATTTTTAATTCGCGGTGCGTGGTCTTGGCGGCAGGCGGAATGAGCTGGCCCCAGACGGGCACGCCTCGAAATGGCTATGAGTTGGCAAGGCAACTGGGACACATGATCGTTGAACCGAGGGCGGCTCTAATTCCGCTGGTGACGGGGGAAGATTGGCCGGGCCGGTTTCAGGGCGTAGGGATTCCGGATACGATTGTATCCACGCGTATCAACGGCAAGAATATCTCGCAACGGGGGCCCCTGATGTTTACCGAGAATGGAATCGGCGGGCCGGGCATACTGAATTTCAGTCGTGATATTGTTGAATCGCTCAACGGAACTTCGGGGGTCGAGGTGAAGGTGGATTTCCTGCCGGAAACAAAGGCGGAAGCGTTCGAACAAGGGCTGATCGAACAGGCGGCCAAACATCCGAAGAAAGCGGCAGCGACAGTCCTTACGGAATATTTTCCCAAGGCGATGGCGAGCCAATTGTGTGCGCTGGCGGGGATGGGGGCTGAGCAGACGATCGGTCAGATGAGCAAGTCAATACGAAAAGGATTGGTTCGGCAGGTCAAGGAGCTGCCGCTGACAATCATTACGACGCGACCGATCGAGGAGGCGATCGTCACGCGGGGCGGCGTGGATATTCAGCAGATCGACGGTAAGACGATGGAATCGATAATCTGTCCGGGGCTGTATTTCGCCGGGGAGGTAATGAATGCCGATGGGCCATGCGGCGGCTACAACCTGACGATCGCGTTTGCGACCGGGGCGCTGGCGGGAATGTCCGCAGCGTTGAATCGGCCCGCAAATCCCTCTTGATCTGGCGATGATTCACCCGAGTTACTTCTGGCCGTCAGTGGCGCCGGGCCTGGTGTCCGTACGGAACGGCGAAGCGGGCAGGCCTTCTTTGTTGAAAAGATTGGGTTCGGGAGCATTTTCCCAGGCGAAGCGAACGGCGACGGGGGCCTTAACTCCTTGGGCGGAAACGACAACGGTGCTGCCGTCAATGACGGCCGTGGCGGGCACAAAGTCCTTACCTTCCTCCGCAATCGTAAAGTGAGTCAGGTCACCATTGCGGGCCAGAAGTCCATTGCCGGCGAAATCGAAGAAGATACGGATCTTGTCGCCTTCGATCTTCATCTCGCGGTAGATCGGGCCGCTGGGGACGATGTCCTTGAGGCCGTAATTTTTCGACAAGGCCCACAGGGCCAGACGCCGGCCTACATCCTGCTTATTGCGGGGGTGAATATCCTTCGGGTCTCCAATGTCCGTGGTTACGACAATCCCGGTGTTGGGGACGGTCTTGAAGGTCATCAGTTGAGCTTCACGAATGTCGGGATTCTGACCGGTATAGGGAGCGATCTGGACAAAGTAGAACGGGAAATCGCCTCGACCCCAGTCGGCCCGCCAGTTGTTGATCATGGCAG
Organism: uncultured Pirellulales bacterium; assembly: GCA_964643355.1. Classification (GTDB taxonomy): domain Bacteria; phylum Planctomycetota; class Phycisphaerae; order Sedimentisphaerales; family Anaerohalosphaeraceae; genus FEN-1350. Next base: position 59,281 of record CAZXPW010000023.1, on the reverse strand, counting down.
GAAAGAGTTTCTGGTACTGCCATGCGCGGCCGGCGTTGGACTCGCCCTGATACCAGATCGCGCCTTCAATGGCAAAGGGGATCAGCGGGGCGATCATGGCATTGTAGAGTCCGGCGGGGCGCCAGGGATTGTCGGGGCCCGTTGGGGGATTGGGTCTGCGGGGGGCTTCCTTGCCTTCGGCCTTGGCTGCTTCTGCCTTTTGTTTCCATTCCTCCAGGGTCTTGGTTTTGTACTCTTCCATAGCGGCCGGGTATTGAACAAGTGCCGCATCAAAGCGTTTGAGGATGGGAACTAAATCCTCATCGGCTGCCAGGATCTCCTTTCGGGTCCAGGACTCGGCAGGCGTTCCGCCCCAACTGGTGTGGATCAATCCAACGGGAATGTCGAGTTGCTTGTTGAGGTCGCGGCCGAAATAATAGGCGACGGCCGAAAAATCCGGGATCGTTTCCGGCGTGCAGGGCTGCCAGGACCCCTTACAATCGGACTGAGGGGTTTCGGCCACAGTTCGAGCGACCGAGAATAACCGGATCTGGGGATAATTGGCGGCGGCGATCTCGGCCTCGGAGTTATTGGAATTACGGACCGTCCACTGCATGTTGGATTGGCCGCTGCAGACCCAGACAACGCCCACAAGGACATTTTGCAGGTTGATTGTATTGGAGCCGGCGATGGTCACCGTGAAAGGTCCGCCGGCCGCAGGAGTGGGGAGCTTGATCAGCCATTTGCCGTCAGAGTCGGCTTGTGTGGTCACCTCGGCCTCGGCCCAGGAACCCTTGACTTTGACGGTCTCCTGCGGATCGGCCCAGCCCCAGACGGGGGCGTCGGTCTTTTGCTGGAGGACCATGTTGTCGCCGAGGATCGCGGGCAAGCGCACCGACGCCATCGACGAAGCGCCGATTACGACCACCAGGCAGAATAATCCAAAACGCATTGACGGTTTCATTGCAGGTTCTCCTGATTCTGAAATCACCCCTTCCGTTTCATGAACACAAGTGGATTGTAACGGATCGGAGCTTGGCGGGCAAGACCGGTTTACGCTTTCTATCCGTTCTTTTTGATGCTACAATAGAATTGTAAATGATTCGTGTATCGGATGATCTGGATGCCGGGTCAAGCCCGGCATGACAACGGGGCAGTGGAGGGCCGCACTCCGTTGCAGCCGAATAACGGCCATGACGGAGCATGGCCCTCCAATGGGTACGAATCTGAATCACTGAGAAAGAAAGTTATCCAACGGCAGGCGCCGAGGGGACTATGAACGCGGACAAACTGGAAAAATACAGTTCGGCTTTCACGCTGGCGGACATGGAAGTCTTTGTCTTTCCGGAACTGATGTATAGTTTGGTGCTGGCCAACCTGATGAGCCCGATGATTTGGAAATGGAAAGAGGAGGATTGCTTCAAGCGGCTGGAGGGCAAGGGGCCGTACAAGCGGCTGATGCGGCTCAAGCAATTCATCATGGATGAGTACGAATTCAACCTGGACCTGCAAACCTGGGGACTGACCAGCAAGCAGCGGGAAATCGAGCGATTCAAGCCGTGGATCTCGGCCGAGCAACTGGCGCGAAGCAACGGTCTGTTCGGGTACGAGGGTGACAAGTATTATTTTGATGTCGATATCCGGCGGCACTTCGGACTGGACAAGTTCGACGGCGACATCATTCCCTACTGGAAAACGGAGACCGTCGAGGCGATGACGGCCTTTCGTCGGAAACCCGGGTACAACACCGGCGCCGGGGAGTGCGTGTCATTATCGACGCTCTACGCGGCGGCGGCGTTTATCGTGTGCGATATCCCGCTGGAGGATATTCACATGGTGCTGACTCCTCTTCATTCGCAAAACTTCATCGACATTGAGGACGGCGTGATCACCAATAACCGACGGCTGGTCACCAAGTCGATGTGGTTTAACGGCACCGAGATCAGCAACAAGGCCCAGCGGGCGTTGCGCAATGAGCAGGTGACGGTCGTGGCCAACAACACCGGTTACATCCATTGTCTGTATGACACGGCGACGATCGAGCCGGAAAGCTATCGCAAGGCGGCAACCCGGCTGAGTGAGTATCTGTCCACGGACCTGGATGCGCTGAATTTGGCAAGTTTTCTGCGGGGGAACCATTCGTATCACAAGTATTTCCAGTTTTGCCGGCGCCTACGGGGCGAGGCGATGTTCGTCAAGGCCGAGGTCCTGTTCGGCTATGAGCACGGCAGTCGGTTTCGGATCGCGGATATGAGTTTCGACAAATTGCTGGATGAGGTTTCCAGCGAAGATTATTCGATCTATCCCATCGCGGATCGTGTTTGTTGCGAACAATTCATGGATTTTGTCCGTTCCAATCGGATCACCATCCACAATCCGGCCGACCGCGAGAAACTGGTGATCTATATGGCCCCGTTTGTGCCCGACTCGAGAAAGTTCGTCGAGGAACTGTACGCCTTTCTGCATCTGGTGCCGCGGATGCCAGCATTCGAGAAGACCTATGTTCCCTCTGAACCGATCCGGATCCCGGTCGGATCCAGTCGGGAACAGGTGATTGGGTATCTGGATAGTATTCGCGGGCGGCACACGGTGGCCGATCTGGCGTTTTACGCTTATCGGGATATGTCCCGTTGTCAGTGGGAACCGTTCATGAAGGCGGCGATTGAACGAAGCCCGGTGTCCATCGAGATGGCCAGGGACAAGAGCGAAGCGCAGGCGGCCGAGTGGCTGGCGGCATTGCCCAACGAATCCATTTATGACGGACAACGACTGGCCCAGCCGGACGAGGTGGCCAACTTCGGGACCGGTGACGGCGTGGAAAAGGCGATTGTGCTTGCCGCGGTTTTGCACGCGCGCAGGCCGGATCGGCCGATCGCGATCCGGATCGAAAATGAAAGCGTTATCCTGTCGGCGGATGCGGAGTACCGGTTCACTTCTTCCAAGGGTTTTGACAAGGTCCTGTATGTCGGAAAATGATCCCGAGTCCCTTCACGCGGGGCCCCATCACCGGAAGTTCGATTGGTTCGCGACTGCAGCTTGCCTTTCCGCGTTGACCTGCTGGTCGGTGGCGCCGATCTTCATCAAGTTGCTAACGGGCGTTTTAGATTCGTGGACGCAGAATGCGCTGCGATACGGCGTGGCCTGCCTGTTCTGGCTACCGTTTCTGGCAGCGGCCAACAGGAACGGGACCTTCGACCGGCGAATCTGGACACTGGCGATACTCCCCAGCGCGATGAATATCTTCACGCAGAGTTGCTTTACGACCAGCTTCTATTCCATCGATCCGGCGTTCGTCGATTTGACAGGCAAGTCCAGCATCCTGTGGATCATGGGATTTTCACTGCTGCTGTTTCCTCGCGAGCGGGCGCTGCTAAGGAGCAAACGGTTCTGGTCGGGAATGGCTCTGTCGGCGGCGGGTTTGCTGGGTGTGATCGCATTCCATGAAGGGTTCGGCCAGAAGCGCGAGATGACGGGCGTGGCTTGGACGCAGATCGCCGCGGCCGGCTGGGCGGCTTATACGCTGACGATCCGGCTGCGATTCGCCCACATCGACAGCCGTGCGGGATTTGCGGTGATCAGCTTATACACGACGGCGGGATTGACGGTTTTGGCGCTGGTCTTTGGGCACACGGAGGCGTGTTTGGTCCTGACGGGCCGGCAATGGTTCTGGGTGGCGTTTTCGGCGATCCTCGGGATCGCGATCAGCCATGTGCTGTACTATTCGGCGTTGCGTCGGATCGGGGCGACGATCCCGGCCCTGGTCATGCTGGCGGTACCCTTCTGTATCCTGTCGCTTTCGCACTGGGTCTTTGGCGAGACGCTGACGGCGATGCAGTGGCCGTTCGGGGTTATGTTGCTGGCCGGGGCAGGACTGGCCATCTGGAGCCAGGAGCATCTACACCGGGTCTGAGTTCCCCTCTTTTGGAAAATATTTTTTGTTTTTCAGTTGCCTCGTGCCGATCTTTATATTACTATGTGAGTATATTATCACATAGTCAATTAGAGATGCGGATACGAAATCATGACACAAAATGAAATGATGTTGTATGAAAAGCAGGCCGAGGTGGCGCAGGCGATCGCCCACCCGATCCGGCTGGCGGTCCTGAATTTTTTACGGGATGGCGAACAATGCGTCTGTGATATCGCCGAGGCGGTTGGGTCGGAGCGGTCCAACCTGTCCCGGCATCTATCTGTGATGGTCTCCGCGGGGGTACTGGACAGCCGCAAGGAAGGGCTGAAGGTCTTTTATCGCCTTAAGTGCCCGTGTATCCTGGATTTCTTTTCCTGTATCACACAGGTACTGCGGAAACAGATGGACGACCACAAAAAGATGTTGCGCCGGCTGGCCTGAAGGAATCTCCGATGACAATTCTTCGAGAATGGAAAACGCTGCTGTTAATTGTCGCCGTCTTTGGGGTTTGCTTTTATCTTCCCGTCGGCAAAGCCCGGTTTGACAACGCGATGACCGAAGCCCTGCAACTGGTCAAGTGGTACGCGCAGGAACATGTACTGCTGTGTCTGGTCCCGGCGTTTTTCATTGCCGGCGCGATCAGCGTCTTTGTCAGCCAAGCGTCGGTGATGCGGTATCTCGGTGCCGGAGCAAATAAAGTTCTGGCTTATGGTGTAGCGAGCGTCTCGGGGACGGTGCTGGCGGTCTGTTCCTGTACGGTACTGCCGCTGTTTGCGGGGATCTATAAGATGGGGGCGGGGCTGGGCCCGGCGACGGCGTTTTTGTATTCGGGACCGGCGATCAATGTGTTGGCGATCATCCTGACGGCGCGGATTCTGGGGATGGAACTGGGGATCGCGCGAGCCGTCGGGGCGATTGTTTTCAGTGTCGTGATCGGCCTGCTGATGCACTGGATATACCGGAAAGAAGAAGTCGCCAAAGCGCAGGCGCAAATGGCGATACCGACGCCGGATGTTGGGCGACCGCTGTGGAAGACAAGCTTATATTTTGCGGCCATGATCGCGATCCTGGTGGTGGCCAACTGGGCCCGGAGCGGCGATTATCGCGCGGTGTTTCTGTGCTGCCCGAACGGCTTATCGACTTTCAAGGTCGAAGGCACGATTGTCGAGAAGACCGACACCAGGGTAACCGTCAAAGATACGGCCGGACAGGTTCATTCGATTCCCGCTGAGCAGTTGAAAGGCGTAGTGCCCGTAGAGAAAAACGCGGTCTATGAAACGATCCTGCATTACAAGTGGGCGATCGTGTTTGTTCTGTTGGCGGCGTTTATCCTGATGGTGTATCAGTGGTTTGACGGCGGAGAACGAATTGCGTGGGTCGATGCGAGTTGGGAATACGCCAAGTTGATTTTGCCATTGCTGTTGATCGGCGTGCTGGTGTCGGGCCTGTTGCTCGGACGGCCGGGACGGGAAGGACTGATCCCTTCGGAATGGGTTAATGCCGCATTGGGGGGCAACTCTTTGCGGGCCAATTTCGTCGCGGCGATTGCCGGGGCGTTCATGTATTTTGCGACGCTGACCGAGGTGCCGATCGTGCAGGGGTTGATCGGATCGGGGATGGGCAAGGGTCCGGCGCTGGCGCTGCTGCTGGCCGGGCCGGCCTTATCGTTGCCGAGTATGCTGGTCATCCGCACAGTCCTCGGCACGCAAAAGACAATTGTCTTTATTGTTTTGGTGGTCACCATGGCGACAATCACGGGAATTCTCTTCGGCGCTGGAGTCGGATAGGAGATCGCATGAAAACGATTCAGATTCTGGGGACGGGTTGTCCCAAGTGCAAAAAGCTTGCCGAGTGCGCCGAGATGGCGGCCAAGGAACTCGGCATCGAATACCAACTTGAAAAGGTTACGCAGATCAACGAGATCATGAAGTTCGGCGTGATGATAACCCCGGCGCTGGCGATCGACGGCCAGGTCAAGAGCGTCGGGAAAGTCCTGACCCTGGAAGAAATGAAAAAGATGCTGCAATAACCATCCTTTGGAGGATACGAAAATGGTTGAGCAAAATAGCTGTATGTGTTCGGGCGGTCCCACCTTGATTTTCGCGTGTAGTGGAGCGGCGGATGTCGGCGCCATCGCCGATCAGGCGGCACGGAAACTCTCGGCGGACCAAAAGGGCAAGATGTTCTGTCTGGCCGGGATCGGCGCGCGGGTTACCGGAATCCTGAAGACAACCGAGGCGGCCTCGCGAATTCTGGCGATTGATGGTTGTCCCCTGAATTGCGTCAAAGGTACCCTGGAACAGGGCGGTTTCACGAAGTTTATCCACCTGCAAATAGCCGATATGGGGATGGAAAAGGGCAAGACCCCTCCCTCGCCGCAGGCGGTGGGCAAGGTTGTCGATACGGCCTGCGAAATGCTGGCCTGTAAGTAATTGAATCCGGAGAATCCCATGAACAGTCCGATGTACAAGATCCTTATCGTCGCCGTCCTGATCGGTGCCGTCGGCGTGATCGTGGCCATGAAAAATCCCTGCGGTTGCCGAACCTGTAGCGAATCAATTGCAACCTCATCCCAGGCGGTGGCGCCCAATTCGGTTGATTTGCCGCCCCAAACCCTTACCCAGCCGATCCAATCACAAGCCCTCGGCATACCGCGTCTGGTGGATCTGGGGGCCGACAAGTGCATCCCGTGCAAGATGATGGCTCCAATTCTGGAACAACTGAAGAAGGATCTTGATGGAAAGTTGCAGGTGGACTTCATCGATGTCTGGAAAAATCCGGCTGAAGCCCCAAAGTACGGCGTCAAGATCATCCCCACGCAGATCTTCTTCGGACCGGATGGAAAAGAGTTATTCCGTCACGAAGGATTCATTTCCCGGGAAGATATCCTGGGTAAATGGAAGGAATTCGGCGTCGATCTGGGACTTTCAAGTCTTCCAATCCTCGAACGGCTGGAACCGCTCAAGCCGGATACGCGAGCCAAAGATCAGATCTGTTTCATGTGCGAAAAAACGATCGACCCAAAGACGATGGCCACCATTGCCACGCCCAAAGGCAATGTTCGCCTGTGCGGCCTTCACTGCTATTTTATCCTGTATTCATGTCTGACAGAGGACAAGGCCGACTACGAAAAGAAGGTTCGTGTTGTCGACTTTGCCACGGGAAAACAGTTACCTGCCACTGAGGCGGTTTATCTCTATGGCATCGATGACAAAACCCGTCGCCCGACGATCAAGGCCTTTGCTGACAACGCCGCGGCGATGGCCGAACGGCAGAATGCCGGTGGTAATATCATCAACTTTTCCGATCTGGCCGAGCAGGAATTGGCCGCCCGCTGTGGTTTCTGCGATCGGGCGGTCTATCCGGTTGACGCTGCCGCGGTCAAAGTGGAAGGGCTTTCGACTTGGGGGTGCTGCAGTCATTGCGCGATGGGTGTAGCCGCACGAACGGGAAAAGATATCGAGGTCCGCCAGAAGGACGGGCTGACCGGTCAGATGATCGTCGTTAAGACCTTCAATGGCAGTGTTGCGTCATTGGAACCGCCGACCGCCGTCGCCTGGTTTGGTCAGCGCAAGAACGCCGAAGGCAAGTGGGTCTCAGCCGGTTGTTTCCATCAGGGATTTTTCACGACAATCGATAACCTCAAGAAATGGCTCGAGGTCCATCCCTCGGAAACGGGTCGAATGATCACCATCCATCAAGCCCTGGCCGACAAGATGAAGCTGACGCCCGAGCAGATCCAAAAGGCCTGTAAAATCGGTGAATGTTCCCCGAAATGATCCAAAGGCGATATGATGGAACAGTTATTTACCTCTCTGACGCATGCTGTCGAAGGCACACCTCTGATTGCCTTGACGGCAGCCGTGGTCTGGGGCATTCTAAGTATTTTACTGAGTCCTTGCCATCTGGCCAGCATACCCCTGATCGTCGGCTTTATCGACAAGCAGGGACCGACCACGGCGCGGCGGGCGTTTCTAATGTCGCTGCTATTTGCGATGGGGATACTGATCACCATCGCCGTGATCGGCGGGATTACCGCCGCAGCCGGACGAATGATGGGCGATGTCGGAAAATACGGCAACTATTTCGTCGCAGGGATTTTCTTCCTGGTGGGGTTGCATTTGCTGGATGTGATCCCGTCGCCTTGGTCCGGGCCGGGAAAGGTCGGGATTCAGCAAAAGGGTTTACTGGCCGGGTTTCTGCTCGGTCTGATCTTCGGTATCGCTTTGGGGCCCTGTACTTTCGCCTATATGGCGCCGATGTTGGCGGTGACATTCAAGCTGAGTTCAACGAATCTACCATACGGTATCGTTCTGCTGCTGGCCTATGGAATCGGACATTGTTCGGTTATCGTCCTTGCCGGAACCTCGACGGAACTGGTTCAGCGATATATGAACTGGAACGAGAAATCCCGGGGGACAGTGATTCTCAAAAGAGTCTGCGGAGCTCTCGTTCTTATAGCTGGACTGTACATGATTTACATTGCGCCCTAACCAAAAGGTAACAACGATTTATTAAAGCCAAACAAACGGATTTTGGAGGCAGTACCATGGATCGACGAAGTTTTCTGGCAAGCGGGCTGACGGCGGCGACGGTTACTTTGGGTAGTTCGATAACACAAGCGGCCGAATCCGCCAAAACGCTCAAGATCATCGGTGTTTCATGCAGCCCGCGGAAGGGCAAGACGACTTTTCAATCGCTTCAGATTTGTCTGGAGGCCGCTAAGCAGGTCTCCGCGGCCATCCAGACGGAGATTCTCGATCTGGCGGGAATCAAATTTGATCCGGCGGTCGTGGCGGGAGTGCCATCCGTGTTTGGTTCAGAAGATGCCTTTGAATCGGTTATCCAGCCCAAACTGGCCGGCCCGACCGTCGCGGGAATCATCATCGGTACGCCTGTGTATTTCGGCATGCCCAGCGCTCTGTGCAAAGGATTCATCGACCGGTGTATGGTCTTTCGTAAGACCTTCGCCCTGGCCAACAAAGTCGCCGGCGTTATTGCGGTAGGTAACAATCGCAACGGGGGCCAGGAACTGACGATCAACGCCGTCCAGCAGTGCCTGATGACTCACGAGATGATCCTCGTCGGCGACGGACGACCCACGGCGCATCGCGGGGCGACGGTCATGAATGTTAAAGACGATGTTTCAACCGATACCGTCGGCGTCGAAACGCTCAAGAATCTCGGTCGGCGAGTGGCGGAGGTCGTATTGAAACTCAATCCGATATCGTAACAAACAATGGAGACCAAAAAGAAAATTCTGTTTCTCTGTACCGGCAATTCCTGCCGTAGCCAGATGGCCGAGGGGTGGGCGCGACATTTGTGGCCGAATCGCTATGATGTTTATTCGGCCGGGATCGAGACCCACGGCCTCAATCCCAACGCCGTCAAGGTCATGGCCGAAGCCGGCGTGGATATCTCCGGCCACCGGTCTAAACGCCTCGATGAGCTCAAGGGTCTTGAATTCGATCTGGTCATTACCGTCTGTGGCCATGCCCACGAACATTGTCCGTTGTTTCCCGGCAAGACCCGTGTGATCCATGTCGGTTTTGACGATCCGCCGCAACTGGCTAAACGGGCCAAGTCGGAGGCGGAAGCATTGGATTGCTATCGCCGGGTCCGGGATGAGATACGACAATTCGTCGAACAACTATCAAAATTTATACAAGAATAAAACGGGGTCCCAGGAACATGGATCAATCCTGGATCCAGCATTCTGAAATCACCAATAAAAACAGGCCGGGGAGTGAAGCTCCGGCCTGCGAATCCTCCCGCCTGTAAACTCCTTACAAACTATAAACCTCCTTGGCGATCCGGAATCCCGCGTCCATCGTTCGTGAAAACTCCGGATCCAGTACATTCGTGATATTATGGGAATCCAGAAACTCCCGGGCCAAACTGGCGGCATCCTTGAAGCCCTCTTGTTTGACCTTTTCCCGCATCCACTTGACGATCTGTTCTTCCGTCATTGCTCTTTCCTTTCCACGGCCTGAATCGTTTCTATCTCTTGACCCAGTTGTCAAAGTTCAGCCATCTTCATCGGCAATTGCGGCTGTTTATATGGATAAAATTATTTTCAAGGAACCATATTGTCTATATTAACTTTTGATTTGGCATGATATCTTTCCTATGATTCCATCATGGGTATTTGTTTGTCTTGCGACCGGGATCAATTTGACGGGTGTAATTTGCACTTGGTATATCCTGAACAAAAGGCATCGTCTCAGAAAACCCCTTTCCTGATACTGGCATGCAGGATTTTTTCGGATTTGTCCGATAAATCGCTAAAGATTTTTCTCGACCCGGCCGAAAATGGTTAATAAGGATTTTCATGGAAGAAATCCTACGACCAGTTTGTCTGGTTAACGCTGAGGGAATTTATGAGAACTATCGCTATCGTCAACCAAAAGGGCGGATGCGGAAAAACAACCATCGCGATTAACCTGGCCAGTGTTCTTGCGGCTCGCGGTCTTCGAACTTTGCTGGTGGACATGGATCCGCAATCGCACTGCGCGGTGGGATTGGCGGTTCCGGAAGAACAAATCGAGCAAAGCATCTATGATATTCTCATCAATCACGCTCGCGGCGAGACGATCAAATTATCCGAAATCCTCTGGCAAATCTCGGAGGGTTTTGAGCTGGCTCCTTCAAGCATTGATCTGGCCGCCTTTGACCAACAGATGGTCGGTGTAGTGGATCGTGAAAACAGTTTGAAGAAAGTCCTGGCCACAGTTCATAAGGACTATGATTACGCGATTATCGACTGCCCGCCATCGGTGAACCTGTTGACCTTTAACGCGATTCGGGCGGCGACGGACATCATTGTTCCCGTCGAGATGGGGTATTTTTCACTGCATGGCCTGAGCAAGCAACTGGAGACGCTTAATGTTCTCTGCAAGCAGTGTTCGCAGCAGATCGATGTGATGATCCTGGCCAGCATGTACGACATCCGGACCAAGATGGCCCGCGAAATTCTCGGCGAGGTTCGTAAGCACTTTGCCGGCAAGATGTTCAAGACGATTGTGAATTTCAACACCAAACTTAAGGAAGCGGCCAGTCTGGGCCAGCCGATCAGCGAATATGATCCGGCGTGCAAGGGGCATCGCGACTTCCAGAACCTGGCCGAGGAGCTGGTCGGCACCGATACGCACATGCACCGGGCCGAGTTGGTCAGCTCGTTACAGGCCAAACTCGACGCGATCAGTGCCAGCGCCGAGGAACTGCTTTCAACGGTGAAGGTTCCCACGCAAAGCCCGACGACGATCGAGACCCGCAAGGAAACCGGCGGACAAAAGATTGTGGATTTGCCGGCGACTCGTACCGAACCGATACCGGCCGAGGCGGTCGCTACGGCCGTCGCGGCTCCCGCGGCGACCGTCGCCGTCACCACCCCCAAAACGCAGTCCCAATCGCTTGACGCCAAGCTGGCGGATTTTTACGGCGTACGGCAAATCGAGGATCTGGTGATTCTCAATACCCTCTATCCGCGAGCGCAGAGCGTGTTTGTGGCCGGAGATTTCAACAACTGGCAAGGGGACAAGACTCCGCTGCACAAGATCGGCGATAATGGTTTGTGGCAAATCAAGCTACCCTTGGCCAGCGGCCGATATCGGTACCGCCTGATTGTTGATGGGCAGTGGCAACAGGATCCCTATAATGAAAAAACCGAATTGAATCCCTTTGGCGAACTCAACTCAGTCCTGGAAATCCACTAACCGTTAGCAGGAGACCCAATTCAAAGAAAACCCTCGTCGGCGTACGGCGAGGGTTTTTTTGATTCGGTGTCCGGTTTGGTCAACCTTGCAGGTCCGCATCCTTTCGGAGAGCTTTGTCGGTCTGGTCACGGCGATATTGATCGAGTTTCTCCGCCAGATTCGAATCACTCAAAGCCAGAATCTGTACCGCAAAAACGGCGGCGTTCCGGGCTCCGGCTTTGCCGATGGCCATACTGGCCACGGGAATCCCCGGAGGCATCTGAACGGTACTCAACAGGGCGTCCAGTCCCATCGGTCCTTCGGCGGCGGCCAGGGGAACGCCGATCACCGGGAGGCGACTTCGAGCCGCCATCGCTCCGGCCAAATGGGCGGCCATGCCCGCCGCGGCGATGATCACACGGATGCCCTCGGCGGCGGCGCCGGAAGCAAACTGTCCGGCCTGTTCGGGGGTTCGATGTGCCGACAGGATCCGTACGATCGGATCGATTCCAAACTGCCTGAGCTGGTCGATGCAGTTTTGCATCACTCCCAAATCGCTGTCCGAACCCATTACTACCGCCACTGTAGATCGTTTGGCCTGGTTGCCCATGAAATCCTCATGACAAATTGATCCGCATCGGTTATGCTATATCCGCATCGATGGATATGATACTCGTTCGGGGTTTCGAAGACAAGTGGGAGGTGAATTATGGCCTCACGAAAACCGACAGTGGCGGGTCAGTTTTATCCGGCTTCGGCCCAACAGTGCCGAGAGGAGATCCGGCAATGCATTCAGGCACGACCCCTCCCGGAGACTTTTGTGTCCCCGTTGGCGGCGGGGATTGTCCCTCATGCGGGATGGATCTTCAGCGGAGATCTGGCGGGGATGACCTTTGCCGCAATTCAGAAGGCCAACGGTGCGGTTGACAGTTTCATTCTGCTGGGCGCCGTTCATCGCTGGTTCGGTCATTCGCCGGCGGTGTATCCATCGGGAAGTTGGCAAAGTCCGCTGGGCGAGATTTTCATCGATGAAGACCTGGCGGGGAGGGTTATAAAACAAACGGACGCCGAACCCAACCCGGAGGCCCATCGGGGCGAACACAGTATCGAAGTTCAGATTCCCTTTGTTCAATATCTGTTTCCCGAGGCGAAGATCGTCCCGATTCTGGTTCCACTGGATGTGGATGTTACCGCGTTCGGAAGGGATCTGACGCGAGTGATCCGCGATTGCCCCGATCGGCGGATTGTGTGCGTGGCTTCGACCGACCTTACCCATTACGGACCCCGGTATGGGTTTGCGCCCGAAGGCGTCGGAGCAGAGTCCCTGTTCTGGGCCAAAAATGTCAACGATCGCGAATTCATCGATCTGGCGATCGCGATGGATGCCCAGACCCTGGTTACAAAGGCGATCGATCGCAGCAGCGCCTGCGGTCCGGCGGCGGCCGCCGTCGCCGTCGCGACCGCGAAGGAACTGGGCAAGACACAGGGAATTCTGCTGGCCCACACCACCAGCAGCGAGGTCATGCTCCGAAAATTCCGACAGTCCTCGCAGGAATCGGTTGGGTACGCGTCGATTGTTTTCTAAACACAAACTCCCCCTTCCGTGAAAAACAATCGGGGCCGAACCTTTTGGGATCGGCCCCGCGGGATTTCTGGGATATAGATAATATCGAAGTATTTAATCCTCTAATTCCCGTACCCAGACATTCCGGAAATGGACCGGATTGCCGTGGTCCTGTAGCTGAAGGGGACCTTTATCGCCGTGGGGTTCATACTCGGCGCGGCGTCCGTGAAAGGTGCTGCCCTGAATGGCGTAGTTGTCATGCACGAGCACGCCGTTATGCAGGATTGTAACAGTCGCGGGCCGTTCGACTTTGCCGTCCTTGAAGATCGGCCGATGGAAAATGATATCGTAACTTTGCCACTGCCCGGGTCCGCGGCTGGCGTTGACCAGCGGGGGCTGCTGGCCGTACACCGCGGATGCCTGACCGTCCGGGTAGGTGTCGTTATTGAACGAATCCAGGATCTGGATCTCGTACTTGCCCATCAGAAACACGCCGCTGTTGCCGCGGCCCTGGCTGCTGCCTTTGACCTCCGAGGGCGTCTGCCATTCGATGTGCAACTGCATGCTGCCGAACTGCTTTTTGGTGCTGATGTAGCCGGCCTTCTCGACCGATTCCATCGTGCCGTTGACCAGTTTCCACTTGGTGGGGCCGCCGTTGGCCGCGCTCCATTCGTCGAGGTTTGTTCCATCGAAGAGCACAATCGCATCCGAGGGGGCCGTACCCGCTTTTTCGGCCGTGGACCAGTCGCCGGGCGTAACGACTTTCGGCCGGGGCCGATCCATGTCGTGGACTTTCCAAACCTGTTCGGCCGCGATCCCGATTGTGGCCAACACGGCCAACAGTGTACATGATCCCAATACGCGCTTCATCATCATCCCTTTCAATTATCGATTCGTTCGTTTTGACTGTCTTGATTCAGACGATTGACGGGCACTTGTTATAGCAGAAAAATCCCATCGATCAAGCCCGGACTATTTCGGTGTCGATGTTCCGGCCGGTGCCGAATCGAATTGCCTGACATAGTCCAGAAACGCCTTGGCGGTCCGGTCCAGGTTTTCGACGCTGCCGCCGCCGTCGAGGATCTCGCACATCTCGTAGGCAATCCAGCCGCGGTAGCCGATCTGCCGCAGCGTGCCGATAAATGATTTGTAGTCGATGATCCCCTTGCCGATGGGCACCGCTCGCAGGATCGGATCGGCCTGCAGGTAGTTGGTCAGGGTGTTGTCGTAACGATACCGCGGCAACTTCACATAGTCGGCCACGGTGGTGTGGACGATGAAGGGTTTCATCTTGATAATCGCATCGCGGATTTGTGCCGAGTCCAGCCCTTCCAGCGTCGGCGACCATGCGTCAAAACCGGCTAAGACATTCGGCTGATTGACCTCCGTGAGCAGCCAGTGAAGCATGTCGTGATGAATTCCGATATCATGATGATTCTGCACCGCCAGCGTCACGCCGTATTGGGCAGTCTCTTTGGCGGAGAGTTTGAGTCCCTCAACAACAAGGGCGTACTGGGTATCGAACGGAACGCCCGGCCGGTCGTAACCGGTAAAGATCCGCACCATATCCGTACCCAGATCGCGGGCCAGTTCGGCGATCTGGCCGACATAGGCGGCCTGGATCTCGACATGCGGGATGCCGGGCTTGTCCAGCCCCGCCGTAAAGTCCGTGTATCCGGCCAGGCACACCAGCTCAAGGCCAAGCTCCTGGATCCGGGCACGAAGCTTAGCCCGGGCGGCAGCGTCATAATCCAGCGGCGAGACATGCGGCCGCTTGGCCATAAGTTCGACGCCGTCAAAACCCAGTTCCTTGGCCTTGACGAGGAATTCATCGACGGTCAGCTTGGCTTGGCCCCTCCATACGCCGGCATAACTCACCGAGTGCAGACAAGTCTTGATGCGAAAATCCTTCGGATTGCCCGTGGGCGTCAACCCTTCACCCCAAGCCGCCGAAGCCATCGTAATCATCAATCCCATTGCCATTCGGACCATTGTATGTTCCTTTCTATCGTCATATCCTTGAATCTGATACAAAGGATGGTTCATTTAGATCATTGTGCGATGCAGTAGAGATGATCCGTCCCCCGAAGGATGAATTTGTCGCCCCACACGGCAGGAGAGGCCCAGAAGGTTTCTCCGTCAAGGGTATTGGAGCCGAGAAGTTCAAAGGTCGAGCCGGGTTTGAAGATGACGGTCAGGCCGCGTTCGTCGGTAGCGTAGATTTTTCCATCGGCCAGGAGAGGCGAAGCGGTGAAGCCCGCGGCGTTGGGAATGCGCTGACTGAAGCGTTCGGCCCCGGTTTTGGCATCGTAGCAGTAGATTCCGCCGCCTTGCTCGGCGAAGATGAAGAGATTGTCGTCCACGAGCATCGGCGAGGCGATGCGAGGGATTTCCAATTTCAGGGTCCAGGCGACAAACTCACTTGAACGCTGACCGTCCGGGGGTGTGATATCGCCGGAACCCCCGGCGCGGACGGCGGCGATCGAGCCGAAAACGCCCGTAATGCGGTGCTCGGAGCCGACAAAAAGCATCCGGTCGTCACCGACCGGGGACACCGCGGTGCGGCCGGAACCCTTGAGTTCCCAAAGGAGTTGACCATTGTCGGGATTGTAGGAACGATTCTTGGCCCCGCCGGCGGTAACCAGCTCGGTGCGGAGATCGTTACGCCAGAAGTACGGCGTGCTCCAGTTGGTTTTTTCGTCACGATCGACGCGCCAGATCTCGTCGCCGGTTTTAACATCGAAGGCGACCAGAAATGACGATTTTTCGTTGTCGCACTGGAGATATACTCGGCCGTCGCGGAGGATGGGCGAGCCGCCGGTGCCCCAGCCCATCAGCGTGGCGAAGGCGCCGAGGTCTTTTGACCAAAGAGGTTTCCCGTCGAGATCATAACAATACAGACCCGTATTTCCGAAATAGACGATAAGGTGCTTGCCGTCGGTGGCGGGGGTCTCGGAGGCATAGGTATTGTTGCGGTGAGCGGGAGTCCGGGGTTTGCCTTCGTGGGCGGTCGCTTGCCAAAGGATCTTGCCGTCGGTGCCGCTCAGGCAAAAGACCTTGTAACGATACATGACATCCGGGGCTTTGGGGGGAATGATGGGGGCCAGAACGGAGCCGGGGTCGAACTCACCGCCTTGCGGTTTGTCTTGCTTGTCGGCTTCGGCAGCGGTAAGGAAGATTTTGTCGCCCCAGACGATCGGCGAGGACCAGCCGGAACCGGGGATGGCGACTTTCCAGAGAATGTTTTGATCGGCGGACCACTGCATCGGCAATTTGGCCTCCAATGTAAAACCATTGCCTTCAGGT
Source organism: uncultured Pirellulales bacterium (assembly GCA_964643355.1). Lineage (GTDB taxonomy): Bacteria > Planctomycetota > Phycisphaerae > Sedimentisphaerales > Anaerohalosphaeraceae > FEN-1350. Next base: position 42,828 of record CAZXPW010000023.1, on the reverse strand, counting down.
CCGCGGAACTGGGGCCAGTTTGCTTGAACCTGCTGAACCGTTGTCCAGGCAATCAAACAAGATAACGCAATCGACATTGTTCTCATGGACTTCTCCCGATTGGATTCCCGAATAGTGTAACTCCCAATCAAGGATATCGCCAATGGAATTCGAGCGCAAAGAAGTGGGGCAGGAAGGAGGGCCTGCCCCGGTATCAGAACGACGATAAAGTGTTCGCCGTTTCGGCGGGATTATTTCCGACGACGCAGAAGCGACAAACTGCCCATTCCCAGCAAACCTATGGTGGCCGGTTCGGGGATCATGTTGATATTATCGACATACAACTGAGCGGTTTGACCGTCGTTGTTGGTGATAATCATAAGCTCCATCCACCAGATATTCGAATCAACGCCACCCAACTTTGTCATCAGGCTTGTTGGAACATCCCACACCAGCGTATGTGACATGCCGTCGCGGAGAACATCCTTGCCTCCGAGGGAATTCCATCCAATATTGTTATTGGCGCCGGAACTGTCGTTATTCTGGCCGTTATAGATCATTTCCATATTCATCCAGTTGACGACATTTTCGGATGCGAACGCTGTGACATCCGCTGAAATTTGGGTGGTCGTTCCAAGAAATCCCAGGAGAGCGGGTTTGAGGTCGAGACGGCAATTGATATGCCAACCGCCCGGTCCTGAGATTTGCATGGATCCGGAACCGACGGTGGCTCCAACTGCGCTTTGGCTGATTGTAGCGTCATTCGGCAGCCAGCCGTCGAGACTGCTTTCGAAATTGCCAATGACAATTCCATAACCGGTTGGAACGAGAACCGCAGAAAGAACAACGGAGAAGAATGCGGCGACTTTCATCATCACGACCTCCAAAATGTTAAATTGTTTTTACCATTCATTACATGGTACAGAAAAACCAACACCCTATTTATACCATATTTCCCATGTTCACTTCAAGCAAGAAAGGTGTAAATCGTGAAAAAATGCCATATTTTTAACAGAAAAAACCCGTGATTCCTTCGGTCTGGTTATAGCCAGTCCGTGTTTATGACAGGCATAGAAATTTTGTAAGTCTTTATATTGTAAATATTTAAGGCGGTTTTGTGGATGATTGTTGCAGCATAGGAAATTGATGTCATCCCATGCCGCAAATCGAAGGGGAGGGTTTAATTCGAAAATGGGATTGAAGTTGACGGCGGAATTCAGGAGTGCGATAATCCGGCCAAATGCTCAGGCGGATGGAACTCGGTTTTCGCCAGTTGGGGTTTTTGCAGAATAGACTGTCACGGTTCGGCGGTTTGTCCGTCTGACAACAAGGAAAGGAGAATCACAATGCTTGCGATCATAAACGATGTATCGGCCATGGAACGGGTGTTTATCGTCTGTGCAGCGCTGGGCGGATGCCTGTTCGTGGCGCGGATGATCCTGATGTTCATCTCGGGCTTGGGACATGGCGACCTCTCGGGCGGCGGCGGAGACGCGGGTGCTGATGGCGGGGATCTGGGAGGCGATGTCCATCACGGAGGCGGAACGACCGATTCGGATGTGAGCTTTAAGGCCTTGTCGTTTCAGGGATTGACGGCGTTTTTCATGATGTTCGGACTGGTCGGCTGGGCCATGATCCGGGAGAGCAAGTATTCAGCGCCGATCTCGGCACTGGCGGCGGCCGGTGCGGGGATCGGGACGGTGTGGCTGCTAAAGTTTCTGTTCGAGTCGGCCGGCAAGCTGCAATCCAGCGGGACGCTGGATCTCAACAACGCGGTTGGACGAGAAGGAACGGTGTATCTGACAATCCGGCCCGGCCAGGTCGGCAAGATCCAGATTACGGTACAAAACCGGATGGAGACGCTGGATGCGACGACCGAGCAAACCGAGGACATCAAGACCGGACAGCGGATTAAAGTTGTCAAAGTAACGGCAAATCTGCCGGTTGTCGAAAAAGTATAAACAGGATCTATAACCTTACTTGGAGGGATTTCCATGCTGGCTCTTACGGTTGCGGATATCGGGTCGCTGTGGACCTATGTGATCATTGCGTTTGTGATTCTGGTCGTGACGATGCTGCTGTTTTTGGCGTCGCGGTATCGGCGGTGCGCCTCGGACCAGATTCTGGTCATCTATGGTCGCGTGGGGAAAAACCTCTCCTCGCGATGCATTCATGGGGGCGGCGCGTTTGTCTGGCCGCTGGTTCAGGACTATTCGTACATGAGCCTAACGCCCATGACGATCACGATCCCGCTGGAAAACGCCCTGTCGCTGCAGAACATCCGGATCAATGTCCCCAGCACCTTCACCGTGGGTATCAGCACGGATCCGGCGATCATGAACAACGCGGCCGAGCGGTTGCTGCGGATCACGCCGCAGCAGATCGAACAGATGGCGCAGGAAATCATCTTCGGGCAGTTGCGATTGACGGTGGCGTCGTTGACGATCGAGCAGATCAACCAGGACCGTGAAAGTTTTCTGGAAGAAATTCGCAAGAATGTCGAGCCGGAACTGAACAAGATCGGGCTATTCCTGATCAATGTCAACATCACCGACATCACCGATACTTCCAACTACATCACCAGTATCGGCAAGAAGGCGGCCGCGGTGGCGGTGAACACCGCCAAGATCGATGTTGCCGAGCAGGAAAAACTGGGCGCCATCGGCGAGGCGTCGGCCAACCGGGAACGGGCGATCCGCGTGGCGGAAAACACGGCCGAGTCGGAAAAGGGACAGAAGAAGGCCGAGGCCGACAAGCGGATATTCGTGCGGCAGCAGGAGACACTGGCGGCGGTGGGCGAGGTGGAGGCCGACCGGGAAAAGACCATTCGTACCGCGGAAAATGTCGCTCAGGCCGAGAAAGGCCAGAAAAAGGCCGAGGCCGACAAACGCGTGTTCATTCAGCAGCAAGAGGCCGAAGCGGTCAAGGGCGAAAAGAAGGCCCAGGCCGAACAGCGAATCTATGTACAGCAGCAGGAAGCGCTGGCGGTTGCCGGCGAGAACAAAGCCAAGGCCGATATTGCCGAGGCGGAAGCGATTCTGGCGATGCGGCAGGCCGAGGCACGGCAAAAGGGCGAGGTGGCCCAGCGGCTGGCGGAGGCCGAGATTCAGAAGGCCGAATACAATGCCGAGCAGCAGCGGCTGATCGCCCAGGAAGTTGTTCGACAGGAGATCGAAAAGCAGAAAATCGAAATCGACGCCGAAGCCATGGCCGAAAAGACCCGGCGCGAAGCGCGAGGTCAGGCCGATGCAATCCTGGCCAAATACGAGGCCGAGGCCAAGGGTATCCGGCAGGTCCTCGAAAGCAAGGCCAGTGGATACGAATCGCTGGTCAAAAGCTGCAACGGCGACGCCAAGGCGGCTTCGACCCTGCTGATGATCGAGAAACTCGAACAAATCGTTGGCAAACAGGTCGAGGCGATTAAGAACCTTAAGATCGAGAAAATCACCGTCTGGGACAGCGGCACCGGCGGGACCAGTAGCACGGCGAATTTTCTGTCCAGCATGATCAAGTCCATCCCGCCGCTGCAGGATGTGGCGCAGATGGCCGGGGTCCAGTTGCCCGATTACCTCGGCAAAATGGCGGATACCGAAGCCGACAAACAAGCCAAAACGGAACCCGGATCGGAATAATTGGCCAGTGGTTGTGATTCAGCGTTGAAAACAAAATGGGTTTGGAATCGTATCCGAACCCATTTTCTATCGGTTGGTTTGATGGGCGATTTATATCCTATTCGTCGGATTTTCCGGCCCCGACGGGCGTCATACCCTTGGCGCGGTCGGCAAGAACATCAAGTTTTCCGCGGATTTCGTGGGCCATGCGGCTGTTGGGGAAATCGCGGACGATCTGCTGACCGGTCTCGTAAGCGACGGACCATTTGTTTTCGGTGACCGCCAGAGCGAATCGGACGCCGAGGTTGTGCAGCTTGGTACGGAAAACCGAGGCGGCGGATTCCTGCAGGGCCAGACCTTCGCTGGGGGTCAGATACTGGTCGAGGTCCTTGAGGATCTCCAGGGATCGGTCGGTATCTTTGGAATGAACGGCCTCGTCCCAAATGGCCAGGAGCTCTTTTTTGCGAGCATCTTTCATCTCGCGAAGCTTGCGCCGAATGGATTTGGCTTCCTCGGAATAGGGGAACGACTGGACCAGATTGTCCGCCTGGCGAAAGGCCTGTGCCCAGCGGAACTCGCGGCCAAGCTGCAGGATGTGTTCAATGGCTTGGCCAACCCGGTCTTTTTCGGTGGCGTCGCGGTAAGTTTCGGCCGTGCGGCGAAGCTGTACGGACAAGGCCTGGTACTGCGGAATCTTGGCCATCGCTTCAATCATGGCGGTGGTGGCGTCAAACTCGTGCTGGTGAAGCTTGGCGATCACGGCCTCGGCCAGTTCCATCCGCTCGGCATCGCGAAAGGCGACCTGTTTGGCGGCGTCACTGAGCTTGACGGCCTGAGCGATCTGGCTGAGAAGATTGTTATTCCGGTTGATCATATCGGCGACATTGTCCATCTTGTCGCCGGATTCTTTGATGCTTTTGACGGCTTCGCGAAGCGATAGCAGAATCGCAAAAAAGCCGGCCAGGAAGGCGATGCAAAGGATCACGCCGGCCAACTCCAATGTGGAGTTGGTCCCGGGCACCTGATCGGTCTTCAGGGAAGAACCCACGATCAACAATCCAATTGCGGCGATTGTCAACAGGGCGAACAGATAATAGCACCCCGTCCGCACAATCGGAACCTGCCTGAAATAGTCCGTTATTTTCATGGCTTACTCCCCGCGGCCGAGCCGCTTGCCTGCCATTTTCACCATATCACGGGCGGCTTGGATTGTCAAGAGGCAATCGACGGGGAAGAGGAAAACTCCCTGGGATGCGGACGCATCCGGGCTTCGTTCTGACCCGAAAAGGCCGGTCGACAAAAACCGGCCACGAGGATTGGCGAAAATAACGGCTTACGAGGGTTGGGTGTTAACCACGACGGTTTTTTCCGAGGCAACAGCGTCATCCTTGATCCCCTCGAAGCGGAGACTGTCCTCGTCCTGCACGGAAATACGAATGACATTCTTGTCCTTGAACTCGCCGCGGAGCATCTGCTCGGAGAGCGGGTCTTCGATATAGTGCTCAATGGCGCGGCGGAGAGGCCGGGCGCCGAATTCGGGGTTGAAGCCCTTGTCGATCAGGAATTCCTTGGCCGCTTCATCGAGCTGCAGGTGCAGGCCGTGTTCGATGATCCGCTTGAAGACCTTGTTGAGCTCGTATTCCACGATAGTTTCCAGGTCCTTGCGCGTCAGACCGCGGAAGACAATCCGCGCATCGAGGCGATTGAGGAATTCGGGGCGGAAATGCCGCTCGAGTTCCTTGTCGAGCATTTCTTTCATCTTTTCATAGTTGGCCTGTTCGGTCCGTTTGCCGAAACCGAATCCGGCCTGGTTCTTGATCAGGTCGGCCCCGATGTTGCTGGTCATGATGACGATGACATTTCGGAAATCGACATGCCGTCCGAACGAATCGGTCAGGCGGCCTTCTTCCATGATCTGCAGAAGCATGTTATACACATCGGGGTGGGCCTTTTCGATTTCGTCGAGCAGCAGCACCGCGTACGGCCGTCGGCGGATCCGCTCGGTAAGCTGACCGCCTTCTTCGTAGCCGACATATCCGGGCGGCGCGCCCACAAGACGGCTGACATTGTGCTTTTCCATGTACTCGCTCATGTCGATCTGGATCATGGCGTCGGCGTCGCCGAACATGAATTCGGCCAGTGCGCGGGCGAGCAAAGTCTTACCGACGCCGCTGGGGCCGATGAAGATAAAGCTGCCCATCGGCCGGTTGGGATCCTTCAGGCCGCTACGGCTGCGGCGGACGGCCTTGGCGACCGCCGCGATGGCCTCATCCTGCGACACGACGGTCTTGTGCAGTTCGGCTTCCAGTTCCAGCAACCGCTGGGCCTCCTGTTTTTCGAGGCGCATCAGCGGGATGCCGGTCATCTTGCTGACGACCTCGGCGATCACTTCGCGATCGACATCGCCAATACTTTCGTCGCTGCGCTGTTGCCAGCGGCGTTGCATCTCGGCCTTGTCGTCGAGGAGTTTCTGGGCTTCGTCGCGGAGGGCGGCGGCCCGCTCGTAGTCGGCGGCGCGGACGGCCTCGTCCTTGTCCACCTGCAACTGCTGAATTCGGGCCTCGATCTCGGTCAGGTCCGGCGGAGGCGTGAGGTTTTTAAGCCGAACACGAGCGCCGGCCTCGTCGATGACATCGATGGCCTTGTCGGGCAAACAGCGCCCGCTGATATAACGGACGGACAACTCGACGGCCTGGGCCAAAGCGTCGTCGGTGAAACGGACCTTGTGGTGGGCTTCATAACGATCGCGAAGACCCTTGAGGATTTCAATCGCCTCTTCCTTGGAGGGCGGTTCGACCATGATGGTCTGAAACCGTCGTTCCAGAGCGGCGTCTTTTTCAATGTACTTGCGGTATTCGTCGAAGGTGGTGGCCCCGATGCACTGAACTTCGCCTCGAGCCAGGGCGGGCTTGAGGACATTCGACGCGTCGATGGCGCCTTCGGCGCCGCCGGCCCCGACGAGGGTATGAAGCTCATCGACGAAGAGGATGACATTCGAGGCGCGTTTAACTTCGGTGATGACGGCCTTGATCCGTTCCTCAAACTGGCCGCGGTACTTGGTTCCGGCGACCATCAGGGCCAGGTCCAGTACGACCAGCCGTTTTTCCTTGAGCAGTTCGGGAACCTGATGATTGACGATCCGCTGGGCCATGCCTTCGACGATCGCGGTTTTGCCGACGCCGGCCTCGCCCAGAAGCACGGGATTGTTTTTTGTTCGGCGGCAGAGAATCTGAACCAGTCGTTCGATCTCGTTGAGACGACCGATCACGGGATCGAGTTCGTTGCGCTGCGCCAGTTCGGTCAGGTCACGGCCAAAACTGTCCAGAGCGGGAGTCTGGCTCTTTTTCTTGACGCCGGGAGCCGAAGGCGTCATCCGCATCCCCATCGGATTTTGCGCGGCGCCGTTGTCCACGCCGGCCCCGAGAAGATTGAGGACTTCCTGGCGGACATCCTCCAGCTTCAGGCCCAGGTTCATCAATACCTGCGCGGCGATGCCTTCCGTTTCGCGCAGCAGGCCCAACAGGAGATGTTCGGTGCCGACATAGTTATGGTTCAGCGATCGGGCTTCTTCGATGGCATACTCGATGACCTTCTTGGCCCGGGGCGTCTGAGGGAGTTTGCCCATCGAGACCATATCGGGTCCGCTTTTGACGAGTTTTTCGATCTCGAGTCTCAGCTTCTTGATATCGACATCGAGATTCTTGAGCACATTGGCTCCGACGCCGCTGCCTTCCTTGACCAGGCCGAGAAGAATGTGCTCGGTCCCGATGTATTCATGGTTAAACCGCTGGGCTTCCTGGTTGGCCAGGGCCATGACCTTTCTGGCACGGTCCGTAAATCGCTCGAACATGTCAAATCCTTAGTATAATGGTTTCACTTGCCAACCCATCGTATCAGAACGCGACCGATCTGTAAATTCCATACTCACGGCCGGGACTGATTTGTTCGGTCGAATAACCCTCATATCCTTTGGACAAGGAGATGCCGATAAAAACCGACTTTTCGCTTTCCCGCCATCGTACGCTCGCTTTGTATTCTATAGCGAAACCGGGCATTTTGTTCATCCTACTGGCTCCGCTCCATCCGGTACTCAACGGAACTATCGACCGAAAAAGTCCTCGACTTTTTCGATTTACCCCCTTTTGCTGGGGTTAATCCATGGTTTGGGAGATTCCAACGCCTCGTTGAGTTTGTGCTGCCGGTGGTTGATTTTTTTCGGCTTAATCTGGAATGCAGCCGGAAATTGGCCGATAATTCTCCTTGCGGAATCGTTGGGAATCCGCCGGGAAAAAGCTCAGACAGCAAACACGAGCTTGGCAGGAACCATCATGCAGACTCAGACGATTATGGGAATTCGTGACCTGCTGGAGCAACGGGTGGTCATCGCCGATGGGGCGATGGGCACGATGTTGTACCAGTATGGGGCGTTTTTGAATACCTGTTTCGAAGAATTAAATCTCTCCAATCCCAAGCTGGTTCGTCAGGTGCACGAGGCGTATCTCCAGGCCGGCGCGGACTTTCTGGAGACCAATTCGTTTGCGGCCAACGAGATCAAGCTGGCCAAGTATGGCCTTTCGGACAAAGTGGTGGAGATCAATACCGCCGCCGTCGAACTGGCCCGCCAATCCGCGGCAGGCAGGGCCCTGGTGGCCGGTTCGATAGGTCCTCTGGGAATCGCCCATCCGGGTGTGGGAACCGATCATCGCCGCCAGGCCGTCCGGGCGTACGAGACGCAGATCAGCGCGTTGATGTCGGCGGGAGTGGATCTGCTGATTTTCGAGACCTTCAGCAATCCCGATGAGCTGATCATCGCCCTTTCAATCGCCCGGGAAATCGGCAATGTGCCCGTCATCGCTCAATTGGCCGTTAATGAACACCAGGAAACCGCAATGGGGTATCGACTCGAGCCCAGCATTCGGCGAGTCGCTCTGGAGCCCAATGTCGTCGCGGTGGGTCTGAATTGTTCCGTGGGACCGTCGGCCATGCTGGAATCTCTCAAGCAGATTCAAACCATTACCGACAAACCTATCAGCGTCCAGCCGAATGCGGGCTTGCCACGCCAGGTCGAAGGGCGAACGATCTACATGTGTACGCCCGAGTATATGGCCGAGTACGCCAAACGGTTTCTTGAGCATGGCGCGCGCATCCTGGGGGGGTGTTGCGGCACGACGCCGGAACACATCCGGCAAATCGCCAAGGCCGTGCGCGGGATCGACAAGGCGACGGGGAAGGCCAGAGTCATCGTACATATACCCCGGGGTTCCGACTCGGCTGCGGTTGTTCGCCCGTCGTTGCCGCTGTCGGAAAAGTCCCGGCTTGGCTTAAAACTGTCGGCGGGACAAAAAGTCTGTTCAATCGAATTGGTTCCTCCTCGGGGGGCCGATGTTCGCAAGATCGAACAACAGGCAAAACAATGCGCCGATGCGGGAGTTGACGCAATCAATATCCCCGACGGTCCGCGCGCCAGTTCGCGTCTGTCGCCGCTGGTGACGGCGGTCAAGATTCAGCAGGCCGCGGGGATCGAGTCGATTTTGCATGTCTGCTGCCGCGACAAAAATATTCTCGGCCTGCAGGCCGATATGCTTGGGGCCCACGCGATGGGGATCCACAATGTTCTGCTGATCACCGGCGATCCGCCCAAGCTGGGCGATTATCCCGATGCCACGGCAGTGTTCGATCTGGACTCGATCGCGTTGACCCAGGTCGTTGCCAATCTGAATCGCGGTCTGGATCTGGCCGGCAACAGCTTCGACGGCCCCGTTGCGCTGACCCTTGGGGTCGGGGCCAATCCCGTCGCCTCGGACTTGCAGCGCGAGATGGATCGCTTCCGCCGCAAGGTTGCCGCTGGGGCCGAGTATGTGATTACCCAGCCGGTGTTTGATCCGAAGATGCTATTCGATTTCCTCGATTCGGTCTGCGATATTTCCATTCCGGTTATCGCCGGCATCTGGCCGTTTACCAGTTACAAAAACGCCGAGTTCATGGCCAACGAAGTCCCCGGTGTCGTGGTACCGAAAGTGTTGCTGGATCGGATGGCCGAGGCGAAAACACAAGAGGACGGCCGCCGGATTGGCATCGCAATCGCCCGCGAAATGATCGAACAACTGGCCGAGAGGGTGGCCGGTTTTGCCGTCAGCGCTCCGTTTGGGAATGTCAGTACGGCCCTGACGGCACTGGGAAAAGGGAGATGAGCCGGAGATAGGATTTTGCGTCTTCGATACAATCCCTACAAACCGTCTACAAAGTCATTCCGACCGAAAATAATCCGTTGAAATTCGATTGGTCTTGTATTTTACCGGTCTGTTCATTCTATCCTTTGCGGTACAATTCACTTTGAAGCTTTGCTTGGCATCGACTTTGTTCCTGGATCGGGCCGGGGCGAGGGCAACGGAATGAGAGGGTTAGCACAATGGACGAGGCATTGTTTGCACAGAAACTCAATGAGATATTCGGCGAGCTGGGGCACTTGCCGGCTTCGGAGAAAGACAAGCTGTTGATTCTGGCGCGACAAACGCAATTGTCCCATCAGAAGCTCAAGGAAAGCATGGACCAGCTCCAGAGTTCGCTCGATTATCTCCGGGTCAGCGTCAAGTATCTGTTGTTTGATCTGGAAGCCACGCGGCGCGAAAATAAACATCTTCGTCAGCTCCTGGAGGAGAAGCGTCAGGAATAGCTGGTGCATCGCAGCAGCGAGGAAAAGGGGCGTCCCCCGTTCTCCGGGCCGCCCTTTTTCTTTGCTCTTGTCGTTCTATCCGGATTTGGATGTAAAGTCGCAGAACCAGTCTTTATTCCGGGCAGAAGCAAATCGAGTTATTGGCTGAAATTATCCTCTTTCGGCTTTTCGTGATCCTTCACATTCCTTCGATAGTAGAAGCGTCCTGGTCCGCCGTCAAGGACGACCTGTGTTGCATATCCGTTAGTTCCAAAATATACCCCAATGCGATCTGTTTTCCCGTCCAGAGTAATATGCCAGTTCTTCTTCAATTTCAGACTTCGAGATGGAGAACCAAGCAAAGCGAGGACATCACGCTCGTTTGAACTTGAATCGATTTGCCAGAGGGTCTTCAGGCAGAACTCTTGTTCTGCTGGTAACATCCTGGCCAATTGTGCTTCAGGATTATTTATGTCACCAGCGGTGTTTAGGAAGTCGACAATTGTCAGAACAATAATGATAAGACCAATTATTGTGGCAATCCAGATCAGCTTCCGTTTCATCGGTTATCTCCTGTTTCAAACATATATTGTTCGGATTAGACATAACGGTTGCGGCCCCAGGATTTGGGTGGTATCCATGAGCCCAAGAAACTTCCGCCTTGTGAGACGCGATCCCATGTCCAACTCCGAATTCAGGATTCTTCAATTTCGGGAACCAATGCGTGGAGTATATCCGTTTTTGATACTATCTCAAGGATAAAGGGTATTGACCTTCAACGCCGGAACCGATACGATCAATGTAGAATAACCCGTCGTAATAGAATCGGGATACGGCAAAATGCCAGTTCAAGAGTAAATCCAATGAGTCCGACAGAGTCCAAAGCCCTGGATGCGGCGGTTCGCCGAATCGTTGAGGGATTTCACCCGCAACGGATTATCCTGCTCGGGTCGCTCGCTATCGGCCAACCCAGCCCGGATAGCGATGCGAATCTATTGGTAGTCATGCCGGTCGAGGGATCGAAGCGCAAGGCCGCCGTCCAGATCGATCTGGCATTGAAAGGGATCGACCTGCCGGTTGATATTCTGGTGGTTACGCCGGAGGATTTGCGGCGACAACAGGATAGCGTCGGATCGATTATCTGGACGGCATTGAAGGAGGGGAAGGTCCTCTATGAACAGGCCGCCTGAGGAATCCCCTACATGGGGATGGGTTGAAAAGGCCGAGCACGACTGGCGGGCCGCCGTTCACTCACTGGAGTTGGCTGAAGAAGGCCTGACGGATATCGTTTGTTAGCATTGTCAGCAATCCGTAGAAAAATATCTAAAGGCCCTGTTGATCGCGGCCGGTTGCGAGTTTCCAAAGACTCATGATCTTCGGTTGCTCCTGGACAAAGTCGAGAATCAATATGATCTGGGAATTGAACGCGAACAAGTCATCCAGTTGAATCGGTATCTGGTGGAAGGACGCTATCCCGGGGATTGGGAGCCGATTACGGTTCAGGAGGCAAAACAGGCCATTGAGATGGCACGCAATGTTCGCGGGGCCGCGAGGGCGTTGGGGCTATAGCGGTTTCCGGTAACTTTGATGTAAGCGTACATGGATCTGAATGACGATCCGAAGGTTCGGGAGATTGTGTCCCGGCTGGCCGAGGCCGGGCCCGGTGAGGGCCCGGTCAAAGTCGATGGGACCTGGGGATCCTATGCGCGCGTTCTGGCCGGACACATTCGGCGGCACTTGGGGCGGCCGGTTTTGTATATCACGGCGCATCTGGACGAGGCCGACAATGCGGCCGACGACTTACAGAATTTTGCGGCCGATGCGCGGGTGACCGTGTTTCCGGTGCGGGAGGATGCTACGGCTGGTGAGGTGGAAGCGGGCGACGAGATCGCGGCCGAGCGGGTACGGATCGCCCTGCAGCTTGGGCGGGCGGGAGGAGGGAGCGGCGACTGGATCGTCTGTGCGGGGATCCAGGCGATTCTTCAGCGGGTTAACGATCCGCAGGAACTGGCTCGGCGAGCGCTGAGTTTGTCGGCCGGGCAGACAATGGATCCGGCGGCCGTGGCCGAGTGGCTGACGGATGGGGGCTTTGAGCGGGTCGATCAGGTGGACTTACCCGGGCAGTTCGCCGCGCGGGGCGGGATCGTGGATATCTATGCGGCGGTGACGCAGGCCGACGGGGCCGAAGCGCGCGGCGGGCCGCAACCGATCCGTGTGGAATTCTTTGGCGACACCGTCGAGAGCATCCGGCGGATCGATCTGGATACGCAGCGGTCGCACGAGCCGCTCCAACGGGTGTGCGTCTATGCCATCGGGGGCCAGACGCGGGAGAAAAGTGCTGAATCCGGAGGTGGAAAATCTCTGATCGATCTGGTTCCCCACGAGACGATCGTGCTGCTGGAAGAGCCGCTGGAGATCGAAGAAGTGGCGGGGGTGTTTCTCGATCGGCTGGACGATCCGCGGGGAATGTTCACCTTTACGCAGATTTATCAGGCGGCCTCGCGATTGACGCGGCTGGAGATCGCTCGATTCGCCGCCGGCGGTGCAGCCGAGTCGATCCATGTGGAGGTGGGCAGCGTTCAGCCGTTTGAGCACAAGGCCGGGGCGATCTGGAGGGATTCTCGCCAGGCGCTGGAGCAGTTGCTGGCGGCCAAGGACCAACGGATCGACCTGTATTGCGAGAACGCCGCGCAGGTCCAGCGGATCGGCGAGATCGTGCGGGAGATTCGCGGCGGGATGCCGGACCATCTACGGCTTCCGATCGGGTTTGTGCATCGGGGGTTTGTCGTCGGGGCGCTGGGTTGGATGGTGATCAGCCATCACGAGATCTTCGGACAATCGGCGGTGCGACGGCGGATTCGTTCGCTGCAGGGCGTGTCGGTGATCCACAGCTTGCTCGATCTGCAGAAGGGCGACATCGTCGTTCATGTCAACTACGGGATCGGAAAATTTCTGGGCATCCGTACGATCGAAAAGGACGAGCAGGTCCAGGAATACCTGACGATCGAGTTTGCCGACAAGCTACTGATCCATGTTCCGGCCGGCAGCGTGCATCTGGTGCAAAAGTACATCGGCACAATGGTGCGACGGCCGCCGCTGAGCCGCGTCGGGTCGAAAAAATGGCAGCAGCAAAAGCAGCGGGTCGCGCAGGGCGTTCGGGAATTGGCCGAAGAACTGCTGGAGATTCAGGCCAAACGGATTCAGCTTGGCGGCACGGCCTTCGGACCGGACACCGTGTGGCAAAAGGAGTTCGAGGAATCGTTCGCGTACGAGGAGACGGCCGATCAGCTCCACGCGATCGAACAAATCAAGGGCGACCTGATGCGGCCGGTGCCGATGGATCGGCTGTTGTGCGGGGATGTCGGCTACGGCAAGACCGAGCTGGCGATGCGGGCGGCGTTCAAGGCGGCCGAGGCGGGTAAGCAGGTGGCGATCCTGGTGCCGACGACGGTGTTGTGCGTGCAGCACGGGCGAACCTTCCGCGAACGGTTCGCGGAGTTTCCGCTGACGGTGGAGGTGCTCAACCGATTTGTGACGGCGCGGGATGCGGCGAAGATTTTGCAACGGACGCGCGAGGGCAAGGTTGATATCCTCATCGGCACGCACAGGATCCTCAGCGACGATGTTGAGTTCAAGGATCTGGGCCTGTTGATCATCGACGAAGAGCAGCGGTTCGGCGTCGAGCACAAAGAGCGGCTCAAACGCTTCCGAGTCAATGTCGATGTGCTGACGATGACGGCTACGCCCATCCCGCGGACGCTGCACATGTCAATGCTGGGCCTGCGGGATATCAGTTCCCTGACCACGCCCCCGCTGGATCGTCGGAGCATCATGACCAGGGTCTGCCGCTACGATCCGGATCTGATCCGCAAGGCGATCCGTTTCGAACTGGCTCGCGAAGGACAGGTCTTCTTCGTGCACAATCGCGTGCGGAGCATCGAGCGGGCGGCGGCTGAAATCCGGGAGATTGTCGGTGACGAGTCGGTGCGGATCGTGATCGGGCACGGTCAGATGCACAAGAGCGAACTGGAAAACGCGATGATCGAGTTCGTCACCGGCCAGGCGCAGATTCTGGTCTGTTCGACGATCATCGAATCCGGGCTGGACATCCCCAATGCCAACACCATGATCATCCACGATGCCGACAAGTTCGGGCTGGCCCAGCTCCACCAGCTTCGCGGGCGCGTCGGCCGCTACAAGCACCGTGCGTACGCCTACATGTTGCTACCCAAAAACCGCACGATCCACCCGATCGCGGCCAAGCGGCTCAAAGCGATCGAGGAATATTCGCAGCTTGGCGCCGGTTTCCGGATCGCGCTGCGGGATCTGGAGATTCGCGGGGCGGGAAACATCCTCGGGCCCGAGCAGAGCGGCCATATCCACACGGTCGGCTATGAACTGTATTGCCAGTTGCTGCAGGAGACGGTGCAGCGGTTACGGAATGAGCCGGTGTTGACGCCGGCGTCCGCGGCGATCGATCTGGGTTTTGCCGTACACATTCCGCGCAAGTACATCGCCTCCGATCGCCAGCGGCTGGATGCCTATCGACGGGTAGCCCTGGCGACGACGGCCGAAGACCTGCGGCGGATCGCCGAGGAACTCAAGGACCTGTTCGGCCCGCCCCCGGAGCCGGTACGAATCCTGCTGGAGATCGCCGAGATGCGGCTGGCGGCAGACAAAAAGAAGATCAAGACCATCACCACCATGCCGCCGGATCTGATCTTCGTGTTCGAGCCCGGAGCCCATGCGGCCGATGTCTTCGCGCACAGTCCCGGCAGCGTTCGAATTCCCGATCCGCAGACGGTCCATGTGCGGCTGGAGAAAAATTATTTCCAGCCCCAATCGCTGCTAATGGTCCTTCGCAAGATTCTGTTGGGCAAAAGGAGTTCAGCGAAAGCCCCAAGCCGCAGAAAAACGGACATATAATCTATTGATTTTCGATCCGATTTGGATTACCCTGATTTCGAGTGATATTCAGATCGAATCGATTTTGTCACGAATCCTCGAGCAGGGCGTCTATATACAGCGTCTGAGGAAGCCGTCATGCTGATTCCGTACGAACTGGATGTGCCGTTTGAGCGCGAGCCGTGGATGAACTGGCTGCTGTCCGGAAGCATCGCAATCGTGTTCGGATTGCAGGCATGGTGGTGGCTCCACACGCCGGATGATGGCGGTCTGCTTGAAAGTCCGTTCGGTCCGTATGTCCTGCGCCAGTTCAGTGTGAAGGAAATGGTCGGGCATCTGTGGCTCCATGCGGATATTATTCATGTGACCGGAAACCTGATTTTTCTCTGGTTGTTCGGCAATGCCGTCTGCCAGAAGATCGGGAACCTGTTGTACCTCCCGGCATATCTGTTTGTTGGAGTGACCGCGGCCATGGCGGCGTTGTTGTTCACGCCGCACATGGATCGGGGAATGGTCGGAGCCAGCGGAGCCATCAACGGGATTGTCGGCATGTATGTCGTGTTGTATCCTCGAAACGACATCAGCGTGTTTTACTGGTGGTTCCTGGTCCTTCGAGGAACCTTTGAGATTTCCGGTTATTGGATGGTTCTGCTGTGGTTGGCATTCGATGTCTGGGGGGCTTTCCTGGGAATGGGGAATGTCGGATATTTTGCCCATCTGGGCGGATTTTTCACGGGGGCCGGGCTGGCGATGGTTCTGTTGATGACGCGTCGTGTGGTCATGGACGCCAAATACGAGGAATCGCTGCTGGATCTGATCCGGGAAAAATTCGCACGCAAATCCGGTAAACAAGAAATCCTCAATCCTGCGGATATCGGGCCGGAGGGGCAGTCAAGTCGATTGCAAAAACGAACCCTTTCCGGGGACGAAATCATTCCGTTCAAAACAAACGATTCCCCGATTCCGCTTGTGCCTGAACAAGGCCAACCGCCGCAGGCGGATGTAAAGTATATCCGGTACGCATGCAGTTGCGGCAAGCGTTTCAAAAGTCATCCGGCCCTGGCCGGGCGAATGGGGGTTTGCCCAAAATGCGGGAAACAGGTGGTGATTCCCGATAGGCCGATCCGATAGAAGCAGTGATTACGGTTTAAAAATGTAAGCGAGCAGTTTGTAAATGAGTTTGGCGGCCAGAAAGACGGCCGCGTGATTACCGGGGGTGGGGCAAAGCTCGACGATATCCAAACCGACAATACGGCGGGATTGTACGACCTTGCGGAGGAAAGCCAGCGTTTCATACCAGAGCAGGCCGCCGGGTTCGGGGGTCCCGGTTGCGGGCATGATCGAGGGATCGAATA
Organism: uncultured Pirellulales bacterium; assembly: GCA_964643355.1. GTDB lineage: Bacteria > Planctomycetota > Phycisphaerae > Sedimentisphaerales > Anaerohalosphaeraceae > FEN-1350. The sequence continues at coordinate 26,326 of CAZXPW010000023.1, read as the reverse complement.
CATCCAGATCGATGGTCAGATAAACTTCCTCTGTCAGTTGTCGGATCGCCGTATCCATCCAATCGGTTCGGCCGACAATTTGGTGAGCATAAAAGATACGATCCGGGGCGATATACTCTTTTTCGTCGATGTCCAGACTACGGATGCCGACTTGCACGATCCGTGCGACTTCGCGGGCACGGGCCATCGCGCAGGCGTGGTTGAGCGGGCTGCCGTGGTAATCCGGCCGCAGGTCGGCGTGAGCGTCGAGTTGGAGGATCGTCAGATTGGGATGTTTCTCGGCATGGGCTCGGAACGAACCGATACTAACGGAGTGTTCCCCGCCCAGCAGGACGATAAACTTGTTGCGACCGAGGTGTTCTCGTACACGGCCATAGACGGCCTCGGTCATCCTTGCCGGATCCTTTATTCCATCGATCGGTCGGTCGGTGTGGATGCCGATGCGGTAGGGTTCCCATTCGGTTTCGATGTCGTACCATTCGAAGTTGATGGACGATTCGATCAGCGCGGCCGGACCCTTGTCGGCCCCGCGGACCCAAGTGCTGGTCTGGTCGAACGGAACCGGCAACACGACCACGCGGGAAGTTTCGCTTCTCGTAAAGACCTCCGGGAAGAATCCAAAATTCCATTCAGGAGCCGCCATGACGATTTTCCTGTCGGTTCATGGCTTTCCGGTTCCGGATTATGCCAAGCGGTTATTCGAAGATAAAGACCGCCATCGCGACCGTGGTGGTCCACAGATCTTGGTGTCCGCGGGCGGTTTGGGTAATGTTGGTCGTACGGATGAACAGGCCGCTGGATTTGTAGGCCTGTTCCTTTTCCGACCAGGCCTTGTCCGGATCGACCTCGAAGCCCAGCGTGGTTCCCAGCATGCTGGCGGCCAGGTCTTCGGACATGTCTGCGGCCTGTTGCGTTTTCATGCCGTATTCGTGGACCTCGCTGAGGTAGCCCCACTTGCTGGAGTCGCGCGGGACGGCCACGCCGATCGAAGAGGCGATGAGCCGGCCGTGCTCGTTGGTTTCGACGCGGGCCATCACGCAAAAGGTAATCGCTCCGGGCGAAAGCAACTGGAGTCCTTCCTGTCGGCTGATGACCTTGCATCGCGGCGGCAAAATCGAGGACACCGACACCAGGTTCTGCTGCGCGACGCCGGCCTGGCGAAGCGCCTCTTCGAACGACTTGAGTTTATACTTATTGCGTCCGACGCCCCGCGTCAGAAACATCTTCGTTGGAACCAGATCCAGCATTTTCTCTCCGAACAGATTCATCTCACAAGTCCCCTTCATCCTGTTTGGTGATGTGAGAACTCAATGACCGTTACGACAACGACGAAACGATTCTACCGTTTTTGTCCCCCCATACAAGAATGTTTTTCTCTCGAAAAAAATGATTTTTTTGCCGTCCCCGGAGCGGAAGAGTCAGCTACGGTACTTGAGGATCCGGCGCACAATATCTTCGGGGATCTCGTGGGCGTATTGGCCCTCGCGGACGAGGGGCTTGCCGATGGCCTCCAGCAGGACAAAGCGAGGCCAGCCACCAATTGCCTTTTTATCGCGGGTCAGTAGTTCGATGAGCCGCTTGGGGGAAAGATCCGCGGGGATAGACAGCGGAACCGACAGTCGGCCCAGCAGAGCGCAGATCCGCTCGATGCGGTCAGCGTCGGCCAGGCCCATTTGCTTTTCGATCTGCAGGGCGGCGGCGATGCCGATGGCGACGGCCTCGCCGTGCAGGAGCGTATAACCGGCGGCGGACTCGACGGCGTGGCCGATCGTGTGGCCGTAATTGAGCAGCCGTCGCTGGTTGGTCTCGGTGGGATCCTGTTCGACGATGTGTCCCTTAATGCGACAATTATACTCGGCAATAGGTTCAAGCTGGTTTTGGTCACGAGCCAGGATTTCGTCGAGATTCTGTTCGAGAAAGGCAAAGTATGCCACATCGGCGATCAGGGCGTGCTTGACGGACTCGACAAGCCCGGCGCGGAACTGGCGGTCGTCCAGCGTCGTCAGAGTCGCCACATCGATATACACGCCTGCGGGGTGGTGAAAGGTGCCGAAGGCGTTCTTGGATTGCGAAGAATCCACACCGGTCTTGCCGCCGATGGCCGAGTCGGCCTGTGCGACCGTCGTCGTCGGGATATGCACGACCGGTACGCCGCGTTTGAAGATCGACGCGGCAAAGCCGGCCATATCGCCGACGGTTCCGCCACCAAGGCCGATGACCAGCGTATCGCGGCCCAGCGACAGATGCTCCATCGCCTCGACGATTGCCCCGACGGTGGCCCAGGTCTTGGAGTCCTCGCCCGCCGGATCGACGACGAACTTGCCGACCGCCTCTTTACCGATGAGCTTGTCAAGCCAGCCGGTCGTTTGGAGATTGGCGTCGCTGACGATAAACGGCCGCCGCTTGGGGAATCGCTCCCGCAGCCGGGCCAGCAGGGTCGGGACCATCTGCCGCCCGATCACGACCGGGTAGTTGGCCGGCGGCGACGAAGGAACTTGAATGATCAAATCCTGTGGCATTCGATTGTTTTCATTTCATGGCAAGCATTGGTTTAATACGAGATCACAGCATGGATTGGATACTTGGCCAGTTTTTTTCGGCCGGGCAGATCCGACAGTTCGATGAGGAAGGTTAGGCCGGCGATGACGCCGCCGAGTTTTTCGACGAGCTGGCAGGCGGCGGCCATGGTGCCTCCGGTGGCCAGCAGGTCATCGACCATCAGGATCTGGGAGCCCTTTTTAACCGCGTCGGAGTGGGCTTCGATGGTATCGGAGCCGTATTCGAGGTCATAGGTGATCGACTGGGTCTTCCACGGCAGCTTGCCTTTTTTGCGGAGAGGGATAAAGCCGACATTCAGGGCACGGGCGACGGCCGAGCCGAAGATGAACCCCCGGGCCTCGACAGCGGCCACCGCGTCGATGGGTTTATCGCGGAAGGGCCTGGCCAGTTCATCGATGGCGGCGGCCAGGGCCTTGGCGTCGGCCAGCAGGGGGGTGATATCGCGGAAGAGAATGCCTTCCTTGGGAAAATCCGGGATCGAGCGAATATAATCGCTCAGGCGAATCGTCCGTGACGCCATTCTGTTTGGCCCTCCAGGCACAAGAAAATCCGTATCGGTTCAGGTCATTTGATCCTATTGAATATCGACGAATGACTATTGACTATTATGTGAAACAAAAGACTTCAGGATCGATCGATCTCTGACTCGCCAATATTCAATAGTCAATATTCAATAGTCAAATTTTCCACTATTCTTCCTCGGTCATCAGTTCATTGAGCCGCGACAGGGCCGACCGCTGGATCTGGCGGACGCGCTCGCGGGTCAGGCCGAGTTTTTCGCCGATCTCCTTGAGCGTCAGCGACTGACGCCCCTGGAGCCCAAACCGCAGGATCAGAACTTCGGCCTCGCGCGGATCGATCTGCTGGAGCATCTCGATGGCCTTTTCGAGTTCCTCGCCGGAACCGAGTTCGGCCTCGGGCATTTCGCATCGCTCATCTTCGATGGCGTCATTGAGGCCGGCGTTTTCCTCGAACGAATCGCCCTGAAAACCGGCGTTGACAACCTCGACGACATTGGCGATGGCCTGGGCCTTGCGAACGGGAACCTTCATCGCTTTGGCCATTTCCTCGACCGTGGGCACGCGGCCCAGCCGCGATTCAAGATCGACGGCGGTATACCGCCACTGGTTGATCAGTTCGACCATATAGGTCGGAATATGGATCGGCTGGGCATTCGAAAGAATCGCCCGCTTGATGCTCTGCTTGATCCACCAGGCGGCATAGGTGCTGAACCGTACCCCGTGATCAGGATCGAACGAATCCACCGCGCGAAGCAACCCGAGATTGCCCTCTTCGATCAGATCGCCCAGCGTCATACCCCGGCCGGAAAATCGCTTGGCGATGTTGACCACCAATCGCAGATTGGAGCTGACCAGATGTTCGCGGGCTGCCGGATCCTGATCTTCCTGAATCCGCCGGGCCAGATCCTTTTCCTCTTCCCAGCTCAGGAGCTTGGACTCGTCGATTTCCTTGAGATATTCCTTGATTGTCGCGTCAAACGCCATAACCATCTCCTGCCCGACTCAAACGGGCGGTTATCTGTCATCCTGTGATCGATGATTTTATTGGACCTGGCCTTCTTTTTCCAGACCCAATCCCGGATTTCTATCGGCGATTTGAACGGGGAAGCTTAACCCCAATCGGCCCGTCCGGTCGGGGGGAAATGGGGACAGATAAATTGGGGGTGAGATTGGGGATAGTCACGCGATTCCGTCGGCAGGGGATCTGTTCCCTTTTCGATACGGATCCAATAAAAAAGGGCGGCTCCCAATCTGGGAAACCGCCCCAAGATTCCGCATTGGCCGGGAATTGCGTTAGTTTTTTTGTTCCTGGTTGGCGATGGGATTGGGAACATAGGCCGGCGTCGGCATGAGAGTGCCGTCCAGGCCGCCGCGACGAGGGGCAATATCCTTTCGTTCGACATGGGCATGACCCTCTTCGGCCTTCTTCTGGTGGTCTTCGGCGGCCCACTGCACGCGGCGAAGACTCAGGCCGATCTTGCGAGAGTCGGTATCCACGCGAAGGATTTTGACTTCGAGATCCTGACCGACAGCGACGACATCCTGTGGGGATTCAATCTTGTGGTCGGCCAGTTCGGAAATGTGCAGCAGGCCCTCCAATTCCGGTTCGAGTTCGACGAACACGCCGAAGTTGGTCAGCTTGGTAACCTTGCCGCGAACGATCTGGCCGGGGATGTACTTTTCCGGAATGGCCCGCAGCCACGGATCTTCACTGAGCTGCTTGACGCCGAGCGAAACCCGATGCTTGTCCTGATCGACTTCCAGAACGACGCACTTGACTTCCTGACCCTTCTGCAGGATCTCGCCGGGGTGATTATACTTCTTGGTCCAGCTCAGGTCGGAGATGTGAATTAATCCGTCGATTCCGGGTTCAATCTCGACAAACGCGCCATAGTTGGTCAAACTGGTTGCCTTGGCGGTGACAATCGTCCCCGGAGGATATTTCTGCGAAGCGATCGTCCAGGGATTGGCTTCGAGCTGCTTGATTCCCAAAGAAATTTCCTGTTTTTCCTTGTTGATATCCAGGACCATCACCTCGATTTCGTCGCCGACATTCAGAATGTCGCCGGGATGGCCGATCCGCCGCGTCCAGCTCATTTCGCTGATATGAACCAGGCCTTCGATGCCTTCCTCGAGACGGATAAATGCGCCGTAGTTCATGATATTGACGACTGTTCCCTTGGCCTTGGAGCCGACGGGGAATTTGGCTTCAACCTGTTCCCACGGGCTGGGTTGTTTTTGCTTGAGACCCAAAGAGATTTTTTCATTGGTGCGATCGACCCCGATCACCATGCACTCAATGTCCTGATCCAGTTGTACCAATTCCGACGGATGTGAAATGCGGCCCCAACTCAGGTCGGAAATGTGCAACAGGCCGTCCAGGCCGCCCAGATCGACGAACACGCCGAAATCGGCGATATTCTTGACCACGCCCTTGCGAATCTGCCCGACCTCGATCTCGCGAAGGAGTCGTTCTTTGCTGGCCTGGCGTTCTTCCTCGATGATCTTGCGGCGGGAAACGACGATGTTGTGATTTTCGGTGTCGATCTTGAGGATCTTGCTTTCGATATCCTGGCCGATGAAGCGGCTGATATCGCCGGGCTTGCGGATATCGACTTGGGAAGCCGGAAGGAAAACCGGCACGCCGATATCGACCAGCAGCCCGCCCTTGATGCGGCGGGTGACCCGTCCTTTGACCACATCGCCTTCCTTGTGGTTGGTGATAACGAATTCCCATCCGCGAATGCGATCGGCCTTGCGCTTGCTGAGCATGATGCCGCCTTCGGCGTCCATTTCTTCCAGCAAGACTTCAATCTCACGGCCTTCTTCGATCTCTTCGGGATTGTCAAACTCGGAGGCATCGACGATTCCCTCGCTCTTGAGGCCCAGTTCGACGATCACATCATTGCCGAGCTGGGTGACGATACGACCGCGAATGATCGTCCCGGGGACGAGGGCTTCGACTTTCTTTTCAAGAACCTGGTGCAGAAGTTGCTGATCTTCGGGGGTGAACAGGGCGTTGACTTCGTTTTCCAGTTGCTCTTCGGTCAGGCCCAATTGGGTGATGAGGTTACGATCTACCATACGCAAGAAATCTCCTGTGGAGTCTGTTCTGTCGGCCGCCGAGCGCCCCACATATACGCTTGCCGGCCCTGAGCATCCGCGTTGATCAAACGATCCAACACGCAACGGCGAACGCCGCCGTTGCTGATACTATTCTGACTTGGGACAAGTCGAATCCCTCGAAGCGTCAATCCGGCCAAGCCGATCGACGAACTCCTGTACGACGCCGTCCGGAGTGGAAGCCCCGGCAGTAACACCGACTACTCGCTTGCCAAAAAGAACCCTTATATCAAGTTCCCTCCAATTTTGCAAGTGAAAAGTATTGGGGTTGTATTTTTTGCACAATTCGGCCAGTTTTTTCGTGTTGGCCGAATGCAGCCCCCCGAGCACAAACATAATATCGACCTGTCGGCATAGGTCAATTGCCGAAGATTGACGGTGCATGGTTTCGCGGCACAGGGTATTGACAACCTTCAGTTCGGAAAAACCGTGTCGGATAATCCGGGCGACCATGTCAGCGAAATGATCTGGGCTTTGGGTGGTCTGAGAAATGACGCCTAACTTCTTATGTGCATTGAGGTTGTGTAAATCATCTTCGGAACCGATGATATGGACATGATCGGCAAAACCAACCACCGCCTGGACTTCGGGATGTTGATGATCCCCGATAATGACAACCTGGTATCCCTGTTTCTCCAGTGCGGCGGCGATTTTCTGGACCCGTTTGACCAGGACACAGGTGGCGTCAACGACTGTAAGTCCTTTGTTCTCAATTTCTTGTAATTGTTTTTTGGTTGCGCCATGGGACCGGATCAAAACGGTTCCCTGATGGATCGAGTCGATGGAATCGACGGTTTTCATTCCCATGGAGGTTAATTCGTTAACCACATCCTGATTGTGAATAATCGGTCCAAGGCAATATACGCTGCCTTTTGACTGGAGGGTTTGGCGAGCCAGGGCGATGGCATTTCGGACCCCGGGGCAAAAACCGCATTGTTCGGCAATTCGGACTTCCATAGATAGTTCTTCCTTCAGGCCGGTTCCAACTCCGCCGTCGGGGGCGAGCCGGTATTCTCAGAGGGATATTCGTAAGGTGTCCGACCCATTCGGCCCCGGCATTCGCCCTGAAGCCGGCGATATTCGGCGGTCAACCAGCGGGCAAACTCGCGATCCCCCATTTCGATGACCGTTTCCGGAAGAATAGGATGGCCATAGAGAACTCCGACTCGTCCCAATCTCGGGTATTTTTGATGGCGAGGCCAGGCCTCGTAAGCCCCATCAAGGATGGTCGGAACGATTGTCGCTCCGCTTCGCCGGGCAAGAAGGGCGAAACCGGCTTTGATTTCGCCAATCCGGCCGTCTTCGGTCCGGGTGGATTCCGGAAAAATGACAACGGCGTGCCCCAGGCGGAGCTTGTCGATCACGGCCCGCATAGCGGCGATATCGGATTGTCCGCGGCGAACGGGAATCGTATTGAGCGTTCGGATCAACGGACCAAAAAACCAGTGATCGTACAGCGTATCCCGGGACAGGTAATGCATCGGCCGATGAACCGGTATCTGACAGAAAATCGGATCCAGAAAACTCTGATGATTGCTGGCGATCAAAACGGGGCCGTGGGGAGGCACATTCTCTCTTCCAAAGACACGGATCCGATACAGCGGAAACATCGTCAAGCGAAACCACCAGTAAAAGATCCCGTACCAGACTTTGTGCAACCAGGACTTCATGCGGTTTCCGGGATATGGGCGAGCATGGCCTCGATCACTTCGTCGATCGTCAGGCGGGTCGTATCTACGGTCACCGCGTCAGTGGCGGCCGCCAAGGGACCCGTTGCCCGATTCCGGTCTGAAGCGTCGCGTGTTTCGATGTCCTGGAGAATGGTTTCCAGCGGAATCTTGATGCCGGATTGTTTCCACTGGAGCTGCCGACGACGAGCGCGTTCCGCCGGATCGGCGGTCAGGAAGAACTTGATGGTGGCCCGGGGAAACACGACGGTCCCCTGATCACGGCCTTCCGTCACGATCCTTGGGTAGTCCTGCGCAAAACGCTGCTGCCACTCCACCAGTTCATGACGGATGGTGTCCATAGAAGCGATGTTTTTGACTTTTTCGGTCACCTGCGGATCGCGAATCTCGTCGGTGACCTCCCGATTGTCGATCCACACCCGCATATCGTCGTGGTCGGCTTCAAAACGAAATTCCGTCTGCCCGATCAGTTCCCGGACCTGGACAGGATCGGTCAGATCGATGTTGGCTCGCATTGCGGCTAGCGTCACGGCGCGGTACATGGCACCGGTGTCCAGATGAATTGCGTCCAGCCGTTCGGCCAGTCGTCGGGCGACGGTGCTTTTGCCGACGCCGGCGGGCCCGTCAATCGTGACGATCAATTGTGCCATGGGTTAGAACCTCTTGAGGACAGGTCGGCGGATTGTCGGTGGGCATCCCCGTCGGAAATCGAATCGCCACGATACTGGTGTCGTCCACTTGCTGGGCCAGGCCGACATGGCGCCTTCGATGACCCAGGATCGTGTGAATCAGGCAATGGGCCGTCGCGTTGGGATATTTGACCAGAGTCTCGATCAGCCGATCACGACCCCAGAGCTGCTTGTCAAAATTCATTGCATCAATCAGGCCGTCGGTGTACATGAACAGACAATCCCCCGGCCGGATTTCAAGCGTTTCCGTTTGGTACTGCGCGTCGTCCATGATGCCCAGCACCAGACCGCCCGTCGATAACTCAATGGCCTTGCGATCCCGGATCAACAGAGCCGGTTCGTGACCGCAGTTGCAGTAGGTCACGCTTCGGGTCTGGGTATTGATCAAAGCCAGAAACAAGGTGACAAATTCCCCATCGCGGCATTCCCGGCAGGCGGCCGTATTCAACTTGCCTACGATTTCCACCAGCGAATGCCGTTCGTAGCCGCCGTCCGAATAGGCCCGTAACATTCCTCGGAACATGCTCATCATCATCGCCGCGGGGATTCCCTTGCCGATGACATCCGAGATCGCCACGCCCAGCGTATGGTCGTCTATCTGGAAAAAGTCGTACATGTCGCCGCCCACCTGAAAACAGGGCTGATAGACGGCTCCGATGTCCAAACCGCAGATACAGGGGGCCTTGTTGGGGATCATTCGTCGCTGGATCGCCGCGGCCAGATTGACCTGCTCGCTCATCCGTGCGCCTTCCAGGGCCTGTTCGTATAGACGCGCGTTGGTGATCGCCACTGCGCACTGGCTGGCCACCAGACGGGCCAGAGAGACGGAACTGCGGTTGAACCGGTTGGGTTCCGGACTGTACAGTCGTAATACCCCGATGGGCTTATCGCGGAAGATCATCGCCACGGACAACTGACTGACCAGCCCTTCCCGACGCGACGCATCGGGGTACTTGACCCGGGGGTCAACCCGCATGTCGGGAATGACAATGGCTCGACCCTTGAAGACTTCCTTGATCACCGGTTCGTTTTTTGTCACAGGGCCCTTGTTGCGATAGGCCTCGCTGAGGCCGTAGGTGGCGCTCATTTTCAGGTCGCCGGTCTCGTCGTCCAACAGGCGGATCGAGCAGGCCTGGGTGTTGGTGACCTTTACGGCCGCGCCCGCCAGCCGGTCCAGTACCTGCTGCAGCGTAAAATTCCCCGCGACCATCGTCGAGATCTGGTAGATCTGTTCGTCGCGGCTCAGTTTTTTCGACTTCCGATATCTCATACAATCCATCAAAAACAAGCGTCGGATTTTCATCAAGCATCCGACATAACATATCCGCAATCCATGCGGAACACCGTATTATATCATCTTTTTTCTTCTTGTAAGCTAAATTGATAACGACGAGAATGAATTTTTCATTGCGGATGGTTACACTATACTTGGACGCGGCAAACTATGCCGTAAGTCGATATTCCGTCGAAAGACAAAAAAAGGTACGGGAGGAAGTCATGAACAGGATCGCCAAACATGTGGTTTTCAAAGGCCGGGTTCAGGGCGTGGGCTTTCGCTATACGGCCCATCGGTCGGCCTGCCGGTTTGAACTGACGGGATTTGTCCGCAATCTCGGCGATGGATCCGTGGAAATGCTCATGCAGGGCAATCGTGACGATGTGGACGAGTGTCTGGCGGATATTCAGGATTCGTTCGAAGGATACATCAAGGAAACACAGATCAATGAGGTTCCCGAAGATCCCCGTTACAAAAGCTTCGTCATCACATATTGAGTCGGTTTTCCGTTAGTTCGTAATCCGTTTATAGCGATATGGCTTGAAACCCTCCCGAAGCAAATCCGGCAAATCATATTCAGAAACGATGACCCCTTTGCCTCGGGCCTCATAACAGCAAATCTTTGTGTGTCCCGAATCGACAAAATCCTTGAACAGAACCACATGGGCGTCAAAATTGTCCAGGATATCCCCCGCAAGCAGCTCGGTGGGATCCCGAAGCCGAACACAGATCCCCGGAAAACTCCGCGTCGAATGTTTGACCGGCAATTTCCAGCACCGCGACACAAATCCCGAACAATCCACTCCGACGGCGAAACGGCTACCGTCGGGTTTGCTGTGATAAACATCCCCGGCGAATTTTCCGGCCGCAAGGCCGGCGTCGAACTGTTCGATTGTCGAAAATCCGTCCCACTGATACGGAATGCCCCGGTTCACCTGGCCGATGGTCCAGTCCGGCGTCCAGACTTGGATGCCATCGCCGTCGCGGCCGCGATAAATATGTTGTTCGCGGGCAGTCCATTCATGATTGGCATACGCCTCGGCGATGGCCATTACTTCTCCGCGGCTTACGGTCGGATACCCGGCCGACGGATCCAGCAAAGGCAGCCCGCATCCGCTGGGGAACAGCAAAACTCCAAGAACCGCGAATAGGTCGATGGATGGAGTTCGTCGTCCCATGGTCATTTCATCCTGTGGTCATGATTCGACTTCGATTTCCAGTGTTTGTCCGGCCTGCAAGTTCAATTCATTTTCAAAGGTTACCGTCAGTTCTTTGCCGCTGATTTTGTAGGAAGGATTGAGCGTGAAATCCATCGACGGATCGGTATCTACGGAGGTGATCCGGCCTCTCACCCCGCCAATCTTGGCTTGGTCGGCGACGCTGCAGCCGAAGGTTTTCAGCCGCAGCCGGCCCCAGCCAAGATGGATGGCCATCGACTGTTTTCCTTTTTCTCGCATTTGCCGAAAATGGCCCCACCCCTGCGCAGTCGTGATGGCGGCGCGGAAATCGTCCGGCGAAAGACGCGGTTCAAACGCGAGAAATCCGCCAGGACCGTCATGACGATACCCACAGGCCGCGATATAGACTCCGTAGCTGGCCATGGAACGGGCATAGTGGTCGCCGCATTCGATCTCGTTGAACGGATTCCGTCGCCAGGCATGGTAGCGGTCATGCACCATCCGCGTCACGGCCAGCCCTTCCTGGACCATGCCTTCCCAGATCATATGTCCTGCCACCTGATACTCAAACCCGTTCATGCATTCGTTAAAGTACCCCGCCGCCCAGTCGGCGCCCTTGCCTTTGGCCTTGTCGTAGTCCCAGTCCGGTCGCGGGAACGAACACATCAATAGGCCCCCCTCGCCGGGCATCGCATACCAGCGTCCGGGGGGATAGGCCTTGCGATACGGGCCGACATCGGGCGTAAAATTATATTTCCACAGCGACGCCAGCGCCGAACGGGTTTCCTTTTCCGGCAGGATTCGCGGCAAGCCGACTTGAAACGCCCAGCTTTGTCCGAAGACCTGGTCGATCTCGCAGCCGTTGCCGGAGTTGATTGTTTCGGGCTTTGAGGGATCGGGTTTGTTGATGAAGTACTCGCCGTCGAAGAGTTGTTCGACGATGTTCTTTTGTCCGCGTTGCAGGATCGTTCGACAGCGGGTGGCGAAGTCCGCATCGCCGACGGTCTTGGCCATCGCCTCGGCCGCACTCAGCGCCGCCAGGTACAAGCCGCTCAGCCATGCGACCGGGCCAAACCAGTCGGTATCGAGGGTGTTGTGCTGATTGCTTTCGATGATGCCGTTGTCATCGGCGTCCTTGGCGATCAGCCACTCGGTCGCCCGACGGATCTTCGGCCAGTTGGCCTTGAGCCAGTCATCGCTGGTGGTCATCTGGTGTTCGCGAAAGGCTCGCAGGATTACGCCCGCCTGCCCATCCACGGCCGGAGAGTCGTTGAATTCTCCCCGAAAACGAACCGCTCCGTCCGGTCCCATCGCCAGCCCCAGGTCCACACGCTGGCGTGTGTCACGCTCCAGCTCCGGAAACAGCCGTGCCACGGAGTGGGCGTATTGCCAGACATGTCCGCAGGTCCCGGGACAGCAACCTACGCCCTCCCAGCCATAGAATCGGCCATCGGCAAAACGATAGCAGGTGGAAGTCGCTAAAATGGAGGCATTGAGAAAGGTTCGATCGAGGAACCAGTACGGCAGCGTCGAATCGTACCAGGTATTGTGCCATAACTGGGTCTGATCCCGCAGCGTTTTGAAATTCGTCGCCAGATAACAAACGACATCCTGAGCTGCGGCGAAGGATTGAGCGTAATACCGGCCGACCAGGTGGTGGGTACGATCCACGACCAGATTCGGGAAATGCCAGGCGATGACAAAAGTCGCGACGGTCGCTTCACCGGGAGCCAACGAAAACCGTCTGACCAGTGCCCCGCTAAGGTTGTCTGTGAACGGTTTAAGGGCCGACGACGATTTCGTCGAGGGTTCGGCGACGAAGAATTCATTCAGTGGCCGGTTTTGTGGAAATTCGCAGATTGTTGTGTCGTTCGTTTGCGGATCCAGAAGGGCCAGTCCCATCGTTCCGAAATCCGCTTCCTGCGACAAGGGTCCGGGGTCGGCTGTGGGTTTATCGCTGAAGACAATCTCGTCGATTCCGATGTTGCCCCATCCGCCGGGTTCGGCATCAACGATGACCAGTCGGGCGGACTTGCCTGTCCATTGTTTCACGGACCAGCCATGCGGTTTCATTCGGTTGTCGCCGGCTCCGGTGGCCGTACGGACGGTCTGCCCGTCAATCACTAAGTTCATGCAGGTCTTGCCTGCGTGTGGGCCGCCGCCGATCCGGAAGCGGATATAATCTCGCTCGATCGTGAAGGTTCGGCTGGTCAGAGTACCCATAGCCGAGTCCTTCTTTTCGACGCTGTCGCCCGGCGCGGTTGCGTGGGAATTGACCACATGGTCCCCGTGACCGCCGACATCGCCCTGATAGCCGGGGATGGCTTTGATCTCAATCGGCCCGGATCCAAACGCCGTGCCTTCGACCGTCCAGCCCTCGTAGGCGGGTTTTTCAAAATCGTCAAAGACGATGTCTTTGCGTACCGGTCGAGTGGTCTCTTGCGGTTGCGGTTCTGCTGAACATTCGAGCATTACGAAGGTTTCTTTTTGCACAATTTGATTTCGTCGCAGACCGTCGCGATCTTTTCCGCTGTAAAGGCACACGCCGTTTTCCAACCACCCGCCAATCGCTCCTTCGATTTTTTCGTTGCCGGTGTTCTTGATGGTGAAACGCATCACCGTCGCCGGCAGCGAGGAGTCTTTGACATTGTGCGGGATAAAGGGGCTGAACGCCTCCAATGAAACGGCCACCGGAAGGGAGGAATCTTTATATTCGACATAACCGACCGGGTATTCTCCGATGAACGAAATATCGTTGAATCCTCTGGCGTCCAGCGTCCGCGTCAATCGTTTGCCATCTTGCCCAACCGAAATCGCAAACCCCTGCTCGATCGGCGAGGCGGGTTTCATCGGATTGGCGTAATGCCCGGCCGCGGTCGCGACATAGCGGTTGAAAATGTCCCAGTGCCACAGCGTCCCGTCGCCGCCCAGGTACAGTTGCCCGGCGCAGATACCTCCGATGGGCATACCGATCTTTTCCAGTTCCGCGCCGCGATAGACGGTCCGCGACCCGCGTTCAAAGAGCGAGCGGATCCACTCCGGGCTGAGCTTTTTGTCGGCAGGGACCAGCTTCTCGAAATCGGCCCGCGTGAATGGACCCGCGACAGCCGCTTGTGATCCCAACATTGCCACTGCTCCGGCCGCGGCCGAAAGCTTCAGAAAGGTCCGCCGGTCCATCCCGGAATTGCAGTTGCACGAACCGCTGCAGTTTCCCTGTTTTGATCCCATCGATCGCCTCCGCTGGTATCCTATTTTGATAACCGAATCCCCGTCCGGGTATTGCTGACCATGACGCGGTGAAGAACAAAATTTGTCACATCCGGATCAACCGTCTGGTCGCCGGGGACTCTTCGGTTCCGAGTATCGGATAACATCTGTTTGATCAGTTCCGGATCAGCCGTGCCGATATCCGCCACCGGCTCGGCCCCGCCGCCCTGCGTGAATCGCACGCACTCGGCGACGACGACCTTGCCCTTGTCGCCCTCGACGACCGGGGCAAAGTCGCCCATGCCGAACTGGCTGCCGAGAAACAGGATATTCGATTGCTCGCTCAATCCCCGGATCCGGATCGGCACGGCTTTGCATCCGCTGTGGAAAATCGAGGTCAGCAGCGTCACCTGCCCGTCGAAATCGTGGATGTCGATTGCGGGAATATTGTCCTTTATGGCCGTAGCGACCATCGCCCCGTTGAGGGTGAATCGTCCCTTGCCGGAAAGATCCAGAAATCCCGGCTGATTACCGCTCTCGTACCAGATATCGCGGACCACCAGCGCCCCGCCGTCGGCGAGGGTATAGCTGATCCGATTGTTGCTCGACGCCCCGCTGAAGATCGTGGTGGTCCCTTTGCTTTCTTTGCCCTCGCGTGCCAAAGGTCCGCCGACAATCTTGACGCCGATGTCGCAGTCGCCGTGGTTGATGTTGCACAGGGCCACCTCGGTATTGTCCAGTCCATCGACCAGATACCCGACCTCCTTACAGGTGCTGACATTTGGTTGGTCCATCAGCACCCGCGATCCCGGCTGATCGCAGTTGGCGATGACGATCCCATCGCCTTTGCCTGAGCCGTTGATAAACAGATTCTCCACGATCGCCCGCGACGGCCCTTCGAAGCGGATCACCGGCAAGCCCTCCTGTCCCCTCCAACTCAGCACCGTATCCGAACCGTCGCCGATCAGGCGGATGGGCTTGTTGCCGGGAATCACCAGCGTCTTGTCAATCGCATACTGGCCCATCGAAAAATGGACAATCGCATTTTTCGCATCCAGCCCTGCGGCCTTGTCAATGGCCTTCTGGATCGCATCCGCTGTATCCTTTGGTGTTACCTCGATTGCTGGATTCGGACGGGTGGGAATGAAATCGTTTACCGGGACTTTGCTGTAATCCGTAATGATTGGGACAACTTGTTCGTCAATCTGGATCGGCTTTGGTTTGGCGGTGATTGGTTCAGGACAAGTAAATGTATTTCCGATCGATACAAGTCCTGCGTTGGGATTGATTCGTGCTACGGGACATTTGAAACAATTGATTCCATTGTCCATCAATAGGACTGGGCCAAGATTTCCGATCTGGAGCGGTGTATTTTTTAATCCGACAATCCTGTTACTGTCGATTGTCAAATTGGCTGCGGCACCGATTCCCCCCGCAACAAAGAAGGATTTTGAATTCATAGAACCATTTTCACGAAACGAAAAGTATCCGGTATTTCCTATGCTGATATCGGCATCCGTGTTTCCATCGAAAAAATTACGGTATGCATAGAAGTTTCCGGCTCCGAAGGCGTTGGTGATACCGAGACGACATTTCTGAAACCATGAAGCCCAAATAAACCAATCAAGAGAATTGAAATTGGTGATACTGATTCCGGCCTTGGAGCAATTATAAAATAGACAGCGAATGACGGCCGTCTCAGCAATCCCATCACGGACCCCCGCCTCAATGCCGATCCCGACATTACAGAATCGCATGTCAGCGATCTCGTTGTAGGTGGTAAAAGCAGGACCATGCCGCAGGGCGTAAGCCGCCTTGTTTTGCCCGTTCATTGTGATCCGGCCAAGTTGGGAATACCATGCGTTGAAATCGAACATGGTCCCATCAGCCGGACCGTCCCAGAGGAGGATAGCGCTGTTGGCATGATAACCGAAGATTGCGATATCCTTGGCCGACTCATGCGTCGGCCGTGGTAACCGTAGCGTCTGCGTGATGCGATAAGTCCCTGACGGCAGAAACATCACAGCCGACTTTCGATTCTCCGGTCCCAGTTCGTCCAGCGCCTTCTGCAGGGCGGCCGTATCGTCGGCCTGGCCGTCGCCGACGGCGCCATAGTCTCGCTTGACATCGGCCCAACTGTCAAACGGACCGATGAAATCCTTCAACCCAAGGCCCGCCTGGGCCAGGGGGCAAACCGGAATCAAAATAATCCAAAGCAACCAACCGCTGCGAGATTTCATATTTGTCCCTTTTCGGCAAGATGACCAATCCGATCATCGTTGTACTGGATCGTCAGTACTTCATGGATATCCTGGATCCTCGCCTCAATTCGTCGACCGGTTTGTTTGATCTCGGTGGTTGGATTCAACGCGGAGACCTTTCGAACCGGTTTGGCGGATTCAACAATGACACGGTATTGGGGGGCGTCTTCAATAAGACCCGGAAGGACAAACGGCCGATTTGTTGCCGGTGTCGTTTGCGGTGGGCTGTTATAACCCAGCAGATGAATCCGCAGCGTCCGATTCGCAGGATCTTCGGTCACCACGCTTTCAACGGTAGCCGGCGCCGTTATGTGCAAGCGGGGATTGGGATTCAACTGGTGAATCGCGTTGGTCAGCAGCCGTCGGGCCTCGACAATGTGATGTTCGCTCGCTGTCGCACAATCCGGCGAACAGGCGAAGGTCAATACCTTTCCCTTGCCAACCTGATTCAACAGGATGGCCGGACCCACGGGTTCGCCGGCGCTCATGGGCCAATCTGTCCCTTCCTTTCCCTGGAGTTGACGAGTCGTTCGATGAGGTTTCAGCAGCTCTCCAACGGCCATCGCCGAGGTTGCTGTGAATTCTGCCGCCGGCCCTTTGACCAGAAAGGACCAGCCCGAACGGATCTCGTGCAGCAGAGAAGCCGGTTTCGTCCGGTCATCGTGTCCGGAAAACCGCACCCAGTTATCCAGCGAATCGAGCCGCCGCACAAACCGGGCCCCGATCAAGTTCTCCAGCATCGACCGCGTCAGAGGTTCCCCCCGCGGATCCAACAGACCCGTCCAACCCGTCAGGACTAAGTTGCCGCCGTGTCTGACATATTCCCCGAATAGACGAACTTCGGACTCCGACAGGATTGCGCAGTGTGGAAGCAAAAGGACGGGGTAAGTTTTCAGGAAATCAAGAGTCGCATTTTCGTCCAGCACGATTCCCCAGGGAACATGGTCATATACCAGAGCTTTATGCGCACCCTGAAAACTCTGGAAATAGTCCGCCGGCTTTTCTCGGCCGAGCCAGTCGCGGGTCCGACTGCTGAAGTAAACCCCGACTTCCGCAAACGGCTCGTGACCAAAATGCTCTCGTTTACGGTGGACCTCCTCAAACGCCTCGCCGATTCGGTCGTAGGTTAGGGGATCAAGCTGACCCTCGAATCCGGTCTTATCCACGATGGTAACAAACGCATTGTGGGCCAATAGAGTAAACAATTCCCAGCGAATATCGTTCAGCGGCCGTGTGGTCTGGTCGTGATACATCCGGACTCCGCGCTGCATCGCGACCTGGACCGGAAGGCCCGGCGTGGCGGCCCGATAGAATTCGGCATTCAGACCCACCGTCAGAGCGCTGAATCCCCACGCGCCCGTTTCGCCGGTGACAAAATCGCCGTTGCCGGCATGTTGCACCGGCCGCTGACCGACCTCGAATGAAAAGGGCGGATTGCCGTGATAATTGAAATCCACCGTGGCTTTGGGATTCACTGCCCGGATATGCGCTGCCAGGGCCTTTTCAAACTGCTCGCTGCTTTGGTAACGGAACCGGAGCATGTCGTCCCATGCCGCATCCCAAGTGGCGCCGGCGGGCATCGGATGGCCGAATTCCTTTTCGAACTGAGCGCGGCAGGTTGGACACCAGCAGCCATAGGGAGGCCCAAATCCCTGATCGAGCATATCGATATGAAATCCGGCGATCCCGTAGGCGAGCTGTTCGGCAAGGATTTGTTTCATCGTCTCCAGGTACCCCGAGTTATAACAGAACCGCCCGATCCGGTTTCCCGCCGGATCCCGCATCTCGAATTCCGGGTGCTGTTGAAGATAGTGGCCTCCCTGCTGAACGACGCAATACGCGATCACGGGCAGATCGTGTTTGGCGGCTTCTTCGATTGTCTCTCTCAACGGATCACGCTCGCCAAGACCCGGGGCTTTGGGCAAAAGCTTGGAATCGTAATACGCATAGTCGCCATCACGGGCCCAGATCACCAGATAGTCACAGTGGGCCCGGACGCATTCCCGGACTATCTGGCTTCCGTCAAATCCGGCGCAGTACCGTTTGTCTGCCGGATCGCTGTATCCGAACTGGGCCCCCGTGGGGCCGACCTCCATTCCGACAAGAACCTGTCGAAACCAGGGAATGTCCAAGGGTCGAACGGCCGAAGAAATGGATAAGGGATCGGAGGACGGCTTTTCAGGTTCCGGCGCACAGCCGACCACAACAGCAAGGAAAAACAGGGCGCCAATCTGCCTCATCATCAAAGTCCTTTCCATAGTATCCATTCTGATTTCCGTGCGTCGGATGGTGTCCGATGGTCACCGGCGAACTGGGTACATCATAGCCGGAGCATAAGGCGGGCGAAAACAGGAAATTTTCCACAAATTTTCTTGTAAGCGGAAGGGGGGCGTTCGGGTCTAATATGTCAGATATGGCCGAGGGTCGAGACGACAGCGTGATTCAGCCGACACCCAGGGAAACCGACAGCGAACGCGACCTGATCCAGCGGATCTGCCGGGGCGAAGAGGGTGCGTTTGCGCAGATCGTCGAGGCCTACCGGCTCGAGATCGCCCGACTGGCCGGCCGGATGCTTGGCTGGGATCCTGAAGTGGACGATGTAGTGCAGGAAGTCCTGCTCGCGGCCTATACCGGCCTGTCGCGGTTCGATCATCGGTGCCGCCTTCGCAGTTGGCTCTTTCGCATCACGGTTAATAAGTGTCGTACCTACCGCGTTCGGCGGATGTTACGGCTCAGGCGGTTTGTGCCGGCCGAGTCGATCCTGGAAGAGCCCCATGCCCGGGCCGAAAATCGCTCGCTGGCCGAGGAACGGGACCGGGCCGTTCGCCAGGCCGTGCGGAGGTTGCCGGCCAAATATCGCCAGCCCGTAGTCCTGCGTTACCTGTACGGCATGGAAACTCCCGAGATGGTGGAGATTCTCAACATTCGGCGAAATGTCCTGAATGTTCGATTGTCCCGCGGCCGGGAGTTATTACGAGAGCGATTGGCTGACTGGTGTAAAGACGAATCAGGTTAAGCGGAAGTGAAAAATGGATGAACGGTTAACACAATTGTTACACGATGCGGATCAATCCGCCCTCCCGCCAAAGGTCGCGGATACGGCGATCCTGATCGGACGGATTCGGTACCGATCCCATCAGCGGCGAGTCCGTCGAAGAATCGTCGGCCTGTGCGCGGCGGCCGTGATCGCGATCGTCGGCACACTGGCCGTCACCATCCGCGTCGAGCAGCGGCGAATCGATCGACTCCAGCGGCAGATCGCCGACCTGACGGAAAAGACCGATGCGACCGTGGAGTTTGTCCAGAGAATCCTCCAGGAACACGAAGGCCAGCAGCGTCTGGCCCGATCCAATCAACGACTGGCCTCAGCCCCCGATCCAATCGGCCAGATCCAGGCCCGCATCGATCAGACGGCCTTTTCGATGCTCTACCAGGCCGACTTGCTGTACAAACAACTGAACCTGAAGGACTCGGCCATCGAGGCCTACAATCGCCTCATTGAGATGTTCCCCGACAATCGCTGGGCTCAAACCGCGCGACAGCGCATTCAAGAAATCCAAGAGCAATCCCAAAGCAAATCGAAAGGAGATCGATCATGACAATTCGACGATCAGGAGCGACAATGTTGATGTTCGGGATGATGGCAGCCACGGTATTCGGGATGGCCGACAAACCCAAAGAGATTTCCAATACCCGAAAGGCCAGTTGTATTCTCCGGATTTCGTTTGATCCGTCCGTGTTGCCCCTGAATTACGAGATGCTGGATCGTCTGGTACGAACTTCCGGTATTCTCGGAAAGGTAACCAAAGAGATTCTTCGTTCTGAGACAGTTCCCTATGTCGTTCTTTCCGATATCGGCGACAATGGGGATATGCCGCCGGCGGGCGAACCCTTCGGAATGGAGGGATTAGGGGGCATGGGCGGTATGGAAAGCGGAATGGGTGGAATGGGGATGGGTGGCGGCATGATGGGCATGGGTGGTATCGGCGCCGGCGAAATGACCGGCATGGCCGGCCGTGGGGGTGAAGGTGTAAGTATTCCCGTCCCCCCCCAACCCCCCGTTCCTCCGGCCCTTCCGTCCGAATCGGGTGACTATGCCGCCGTTCAGTCGAGCCCTTCTCCCGATCCGTTTTCCCCCGATGCGCTTCGGAAACAAGCCGAGCTACAAGTGCAGCAAGCTCAGCAGCGGGCCCGCCAGGCCGAGTTGCAGGCGCTCCAGGCCCAGCGACGGGCCGAGCAAATCCAGGCGCAGATGGGCCGATCATCCGGGTATCAGCGGCCGGAGCAGGTGAATGCGAATATCGGATCGACCGGCTTGACGCGGACTCTCCTCTTTCATTTTGAGATCGAGTTGGGGGACGAATTGGATGTCCCCGCGGCCACCGAAGCGATGGAAGCGATCATCGACCTACTCAGAGGCGCCCTCCAGCGCGACTTCGAGGCATACAAGGAGCGGATAACCAAACGAGCCGACTTGGCCCGAAATCAGGCCGCCATGGCCGAAAACGAAGTGCGACAATTGCAGGAAACGCTGCGGGACTTGTCGCCTTTGGGGGAACTGCACCGCGATCAGATCCTGGTGGAAATATCCCGCAACCAGGAAAAAATCCGTCAGATCCGGTTGGATAGAGAATTGAATGCGGTCATGGTAGTCAACCTGAATCAGCAAATCAAGGAAGCCCGGGACAAAGCCGAACGGCAGATCGCGGAAGATCCCGTGATGAAAGACCTTCAAAAATTGCTGGACATCTCCCGCCAGCGGGTGGATGCCACGGAAAAAATGATGGCCGCCGGACAGGCCGGCCAGAGCACTCTGCAGGACGCCATGGAAAAGCTGGCCCGGGCCAACATCGAACTGGCCCAGCGAAAGGAAGTCCTCGGCGCCTATGTCGGGGTCCAGCAGATCAATGATCTGCTCCAGCGACTCAACGAGATTTCCCTGCGATCGGTTCAAAGCGAAATTCAGTTGACCCAACTCGATCTGAGGATTAGGGAATTGCGGGACACTCTCGAAAAGGCCGTGGACTATGAGATCCTGTCTTTGCGATTGGATCTGGCCAGGGAAAAACTCGGCGGGGCCCTGCGGCGAGCCGATACCCTGAGCGATTTCCAGCCCGAACCCCCCGTCGTGGAAGCCATCGGCGCCGACTAAAGGGCTCTAACAATCCTCTGGTTGTCATTCCCGCCAACGCATGGAAGCCCCCGGGTTTATCCCGGGGGTTATTGGCGGCTCATCCGTCTCGCTTGTGGAAGGACGCGATCCTTCGCATCCGCCCGTTTGTCCTTCCCGCGCAGCGGGATTCCTCATCTTTTATATTTTATCTTTGCTTTTTTATTTTTCCTACCGGACCCTCTGGGTCCAACCCGAATAGCCCCGGATGAAATCCGGGGGACTCGATCCCCCCCCACAATATAGCCCTGAAAGGGCGGCAGAAATTCCCTTTCGTGTGGTTCTCACCTCGCACACTTTTCACACTTTTATCGCGCCATCCTACCGAAGCAGAACCACCAACCTTGCCCCACGCAAAGATATCGGAATATTTGTTGAAATTAAAGGATATGTTATTCTTGATACCTATCTTCAATAATTGCTGGCGGCGGAGTGATCAATGGAATCCGGTAAATGCTGCCCGCATGTGCATATATATAATTTAACAAACTGATAACAGTATTTTTACCCCCAAGCGTAATAGTATTCTTTATTTCCATGCTTTCTGCGGTATGCCATTTACCGAGCCAGTCTTGGAAATCATAGTCGAAGAATGAATCACTGCCAAGGTAGTATACCCTTCGATTATTGTGTTCTGTATACCCAACGAAACCATTGAACGTTACATTTACAGAATCATTATAGGTGATAGGGTTACATGTAGAACCAACAAGTACATATTTACCCTGCCCCGTGAAATTCACATTGAGGAGAGAAACAGCATCGGTCGGAATATATACCGTATCCGACCAGACATGGCTAAACGGCAAATCACTTCGGTTGTTCAAATATACATTTGCAAGTATTTCAGCGGCTGGCAACAACTCTCCGGAGACCACAGAATATACACCATTTCCAATCCTGTCACGACCGCAGAATGGATTACCCCTGACAAACAACCATTGCGAAGGAATCCATGAACTGGCCTGATCAACTATATTGGCTGGTGACTGTGCTAATATTGTTTTACCATAGTTCAGTCTGCCAACGCCATTTTCAAGTAACCTGACGGCATCACCCACAAGCACCACATTGCCGCCGGACTGGATATAGCTGTCGATCTTTGCCGTAAATGCTGAGTCTGTGACATACTCAAGAAGGTCAGGAAGAGTTCCAGCATCAACACTAACCTTGTCTGTCTTTAAGACATTTGTTTTGAGTGGATCCTGCACAATAATTATACTATAATCAGATAAAGAGATGTTGGGCATTTGAGATGCTTCAAAATACTCCACACTGCATCCAACTTGCCCAAGAATGGCTCCAATAAAATCCTGCTGTTGGCCAACACCAGACCACACAGCATTGGAATCATAGAAACTGGCACCGTCTGCAACTGAACCATTAGCAACCGAATAATAGCTACTGTCTTGAGCAACCACGCCGCATTTCAGCACACGGTAGTGGTCCGGATTAATAATGGCTATTTTGCTTGATACTGTGGTTCCTTCCAGCCAATGTTCCGCCATAATTAAAAGGTCATCGATGTCAACAGTACCGGAATGATTAATATCCGCAAGGCCACACCACTCGTTCACACAATTACAATCCATGGTGAGCCACTTACTTGCAAGGACGGCAAAATCGGAAATCCCTACACCATCCGAATCATTAATATCGGCATTAGGCACCTCCTCGCTATCCAAGATTGAGATTGTTGCGTTGTTTGGATCCGTACGAAAATAGGTGCTATCAGTAGAAATTATAAGAGTCGCCGTCTCTGTGCACTCTACTCTGTCATCATCCAGTGCCGTCAGAATAACATCCACATACGATTCTCCCGCCGGGATCGTTACCGGGCTCGTCTTGTCGAGGACATAATCCTCTCCAGCAATTGCGCTGCCGTTCATTATGAAATATACATTCAACAATGAAGCGATGTTTTCAGTTCGGGTGATCCGGAAAATGCCCGAACCACCTGCCTCTGAAACCTCGGCGTTAATAGGGGTAACCGAAACGCTGGGGAGCAGAACAATTTCACCCTTGGTAGAAAACGACAGAGGAATCGACCACGAACTCCAAGAATTCGAAATTCCGCTGCTATCCTGGTGTCGGACTCTCCAATAATATGTTGTAGTAAAGTTAAGATTTCCTGTCGGGATGGCAATCATGTTCTTATCAACCGTTGTTTCTCCGCTGTCCCAGACCAAGGATGTAAAGTTGCTATCGCTGGCAACTTGCCACTGGGTGGCATAATGTGAGTCGCTGAGATCCCAATCGGAGAAGGCCGAACACTCGAGTGTAGGCGTTAAGCTTACTCCTGTTTCCCCATCGTCAGGAGTCACACCATTTGGAGCGGCCGGTGAGTGGTTAGGCAAGACTCGCGGGATTGCGGTCACTGCGATTATGTAATCCCTAATGTCGTTGACCGTATCACTCTCAACCCGCACATAATAAATCCCCGTCATAAGAGAGTTATCCCCTTGCCGATTTATCCGGGCGTTTCCGTTGCTATCGTAGTTCATAGCAATTAAACTACTGGAGGAATCTGGACCAAATATCCGTATGCGCAAACCTAGATCGTTCGTATTCAGATCGCCAATTACGACATCCGTTGCGATGCTCACCTCGGATAGTTGATTTACTTGAAACGTTACCCAGTCAATATCAGATCCTGGCAATGAATGATGCTGTTTGGATCCGTCTGTTAGAATAGTCGATGCCGCCTCCGGCGTGTCATCGACTTCAAAAGAATCGACCATTGGGCCGCGGATATACAGACTATACTCTCCGCTTTCCCATCCGGTAAAGTCAACATTTGTTTTCAGAAGTGCCTCGTCCACATCCAGACCGCTCATACCATACACAACAATGTAATACTCTCCGGGCCCAAAACCGTTAAGCGAAAGGAATTCAGAACGATAATCGGTGGGATACAGGTCATTGTCATTATAACCCGTACTGACATTGGTCCAACGCCCTGTGGCTGGTGCAAAAGTGCCATCGCTCTTGGCCCTGCCAAGAGATACTTCCAAGTTATTGCTGTTTCGGCCAGTACCCTTAATGAGAATCCCGGCGAAATCCTTTTGCGTACCCGTATGATTCATGGTAAAGCGGTAGTAATGAACACTGCCAGAGGAGAGATTAAGTCCCCCCCACAGCCGCTCCCCTTCTATCGTTCCCAATGCCGTGGCGGCTTGCCAATTTGTCCCCGGGGACGAAACATTCATGTTGGTGAAATATCCAATTGTGGACCCAGTTTTTTCAACGCCGTTGATCGCCGAAACTTCTACCATATATATACCCGCAGACAGACTGCTCCATGTAACCGTATCCGTCTGGCTGGTGAGAATTCCTCCAACCGGTACCCAACCACTCCCCTGTTTACGGGATAATTTGAAAGTATAACCATTTTTTTTGACCCCGCTGGGGTGAGTAGCCGTGAATCGGGTGGTTATAGTACTACCCGATACGGATTTCGGACTCGACTCATTTGTCGAAATATCGGTTGTCCAATTGGTGATCCCCGTATCATGGACCTGCTTGTAGAACAAGCGAATCAGTGCCGCTGTCTGCTCAATGGCAAACGGCATGAGATCGTCGGCCATGACATCACAAACTGCAGATTCCACATCAGCAAGCTGCTGATCGGTTAGATCATTAACCGTATAGGGTAGGTATCTGTTTGAGAAAATGGATGTGTCGAGAAAACCGCCATATTCATTTGGTATTTTTCCATCATAGTCCCCGGCCACTCCTTCTGATCGTTGCCATGTTATGGTCCCTCCTGACCAACCCCATGATCGATATCCTTCCGTATAGTCTGCCGTTGTCCCAAAAAGATTCCGAAGACTGGTGTAAAGATTTGTTGTTCCTCTTGGTATAGTATATGAGTTTCGCCCCGTCAGAGCACAGTATGATCGATATAGACCATATTCGGATACAGTATATTCATAAAAATCGTTATCTCCAGGGCCATGTCCGTCATTATGAGTATGGGCAGGGACGGTCATGTCCGCAAGTAAATGTGCAATACGTCCAAGGTAGTAATATGCTAAGGATTTATTACTTGAATATTCTCCCAGAACCGTACTTGCCGGTGGACTTGCAAGTCCTCCATTCCAATGTTTTAGTGCTTGCAAATATGCTGAACGATCTCCCAAACAATATCCAATAGTTAGTTCTTCGCCATCACCCCCTGCAACGAAATGATTGAACCATACAATCGCTGTATCTTCTTCCCAAGCCCCTTCAAGAAACTTGCTTCCTGTCCACGATTTTTCGTCATACCAATCACAACCCATGTGACCGATGCCCCATACATGAACTCTCGCGTCACTTGGATTTACGACATTGTCCCCTATATACTCTAATATTTCATGATCGCCGTACTGTTCCGTATAGAATTTCACCGCTTCATTGGCAATCCAGGCATGTGCTTCCTGCGAATGAGCCCAAAGATTCCCGCCGAAGAACAACACGATCAAAAGTCCCGCAAAACTCGTTACCCCCACCTTCATGTTTGGTCGTAATTTTCCGGCAAATCGAAATTTCATTTCCATTCCCTTTCCAAGACTATGGTGTGTTAATGCGAGCAATTGGAAATTGTAACCGAATCAAATTATACTACTCCCCAAAATTTGGACCAGGATATAAGGTGGAAGATGCGGTATAA
>CAZXPW010000022.1:3393-68387 GCA_964643355.1 uncultured Pirellulales bacterium | reverse complement strand
CCGGCAAACGAACCGAGATCGACGCCCTCACTGGCGCCGTGTTAAAACTTGCCGACGAGCAAAAGGTTCCTGTTCCCGTGAGCCGAACTCTCTACGCAATCATTCGATTCATTGAGACCGGATCACCGGCGGAGAATCTTCTGGACAAATAAAAAACCGCCGATCAAATCAGGATCGGCGGCGAAGTCTTATCAGGATAAATTCAGTTTACCATTACCGACTCATTGTTGTTTCCCTTTTCGCTGGTTCCACGGTTGCCGTCGGAGTTGATACCACGCCGGAATCCAGCGGTTGGTCGGGCTTACCCCCCAGCAAAATCCGCAGCATCGTGTGCAGGTACTTGCCATGCAGGCGGGCGTAGGCCAGTAAGGTGTTTTGCTTTCCGTCGGCCTTTTGGAGCTGCTCGCGAATCTGATCGAGGAGGTTCTTGTGTTCATCCAGAATCTTATTCTGAATTTCCATTCCAATTACAGGAACCGGTCTGGGTAGCGGTCGGTGATGGGCGATCCGTACAATGGTCTGCGCTTGAGATGCCGGAACTCCGGCGATTTTATCGACTTTACAATCCAGAAGATACTCGCCCGGCCAGGGAATAATCCATCGTCCAGCCACATCGACATCTTCAGCCGTTTCCGCTGTATCCGTTGTCGTTTGCGGATCGACCTCAACCGGGGCCGTCAGCAGGACTCGGATTGTGGATACAATCCGGGTGCTGTGGGGCGGCACCACAGCAGAACCGAACAGCGGCAGCTTGTATTCCCGCTGTACGACGGAGATCGTGTCGTCGCTGGTCGGCGTCTTCATCCACGGCCGTTGTAAAGGGATCAACCGAACGCTGCCAATTACCAACGGCTTTTCCTCCGGCAGAACAATGGCATTGACCGTCCCGCCATCCATTTGGCCGCGGATGATCTTGCCGGCATCCAGGTCCACCGGCTCGAATACATCCGGTAAATCGGGTACAAATTGAAGCGGTTGGTCTCCGTTGTTGAGGACGATTACCGTAATCCGGATGATATCGCGATCAAAATATTCCAACCGGCTGGACTGAACCTCCAGACGATAGTTCGTGGGCTTGACTGGAATGGGAATGCTATCCCGTTGGGCAAAAGCCAGCCCCGAAATCAGGATTGCCATCAGCGATCCGATTCTGATCTTTCGGTTTTCCATGCTTGCTCTCCCTGCATAACTTCTTGACATTTAAATACTTATGTTGACCTATGTCCGGTTTGTCCGTCGGCGTTCCTGAAACCATACACTTGTTCATCGGCCAAACTAACGACGGATCCATTCATCTTCATTCTTGTATTGACAAACCATCAAACCAAAAGGTTCCCGGGACCGGTTTTGGTCCGATAACCTTACAATACCGGTACTGTCTCCGGATACAATTGGCCGGTATTGCTGATTTTGAAGATATAGATCAGACCCGGGCGGAGCTTGCGATAAACCACATTGCCGTAGATTGCCGTGATACCGAGTTTCTCAAGCCGGGCCGGATCATCGCTCAGGGCCCAAATCTCATCCCAGAACAATTTGCGATCCTTCAGCGAGAGCTTTGCGCACAGGTCAGTGTACCGTTTGGGTTCCGTTCCGGGAGTCTCGATCAAGGCGGCTTCTTCCGGCTTTGTTGTCTCGCCATAAACCCGACGCCACAGATACATCGCCCTCTCGCGGCCATCCATCACCAGTTGGCCCGAAAACTTAATGATCAGAGCGTCAAAATGCGCCACATCACCTTCAATCTCGAATTCCTTTTCGAGAACCCTCTGGGCAGGGTCTGACCGGTTCGTCTCCACGAACAATAACCGTGTCACGAATTTGCCGTCCCGGACTTCCTGCCCGAGAACCTTGGCATAACCGATCTGCGTTTCCTCCGTAAGGTTCTGGATGGCCGAACGGAGATGGCTGTTCTCCGCGACAAGTTGTTGAATCGTGCGATTGGTGAAATAACGGTCCCAAGCCAGAAAACCCAGCGCGGCACCGCCCCCCAAGACCAGCAATCGAATCAGCCATGTGATTGTCTTGAGCATGGATATCTCGCACGGTTGTCCTGCTTCTATCCGGAAGCGGACAAATACTGTCTCTTGAATGAATCTCGAATCACGGTACAATACAATACTATCGTCGTGCAAGGGCCAAAACCTGTAATCATCCGTTTTTTCGGGAGACAACGATGAAAAACGAGTACAAAAGGTTATCCCGGCCGCTTGTCGGTTGGATCTATTGATGGGTTCGGCCGTCGTTGCCCAACCAAATACGCAGCAGTCCCCGCCTCCTCCCGCCGGCTTTCAAACCCAGATCCCAGAGCAGGGCGAAGATACCAAGATTCTCCGAAACCTTGAGTATGTTCCCAATGGCCACGAGCGCCAAAAACTGAATCTTTATCTTCCGATGAACAATTCCGACAAGCCCCTGCCTTTGATCGTATGGGTTCACGGGGGGGCTTGGTTGGGCGGTAGCAAAGAAAATCCGCCGGTTCGGCGGTTTGTCCCTCTGGGGTTTGCCGTCGCCAGCGTCAATTATCGGCTCAGCCAGCACGCGATCTTTCCCGCCCAGATCGAGGATTGCAAAGCCGCAATCCGTTTTCTGAGGGCTCATGCCAAGCAATACAACATCGATCCGACGAGGATCGGGACCTGGGGCGCCTCGGCCGGCGGCCATCTGGTCGCTTTATTGGGCACAACCGGCGATGACAAATCATTCGACACGGGGCCCAACCTCGACCAGTCCAGCGCCGTTCAAGCCGTGTGCGATTTTTTCGGGCCCACGGACTTTACAAAAATGAGCGCCTTTTCAAGCACGATGAATCACGACGCGGACGACGCGCCGGAAGCCAAACTTGTCGGTGGGCCTGTGCAGGAAAAAAAAGAGGTCTGCAGGCAGGCCAATCCGATAACCTATATCACCCGCAAGGATCCCCCCTTTCTGATTGTCCACGGAGACAAAGACCCGCTCGTGCCCCACAATCAGAGCCAGATCTTGTTTGACGCCCCGAAAGCCGCCGATGTTAATGCTACCCTGTATATCGTCAAAGACGGCGGGCATGGCTTTCGTGATCCGGAGGTGGATCGGTTGGTGACGGAATTTTTCCTCAAACACCTTAAATCCGCAAAAAACTCCAAAAATCCCCGAAGTTGATCTTTGAATTGTTCGGGAATCCCCTCGGCATATCCATCGGGAATCTCAGGGTTCGTTGACGGGGATAGAATTAATCGTGAGATTGTCAAGCGGGCCGCGAACTTCGACTTTGACAATGGCCGAGGACAGCGCCAACGCCAACGATTCGAGAAAAGACGGATCTTTCCCGCCTCGGGCACTGGTCACTGTAAAATCAATCGCGATTTGTTTGGTTTGAAGATCGAGCGAACCGGCGCCCTTGAGCAAAGAACGGGCCCCGGACATATACACTTCGTCGAAAACCATCTTGCGGTTTCGAATCCAGGCGTTGACATGGATCCGATCAAATAATTCGTCAATTGCATCCTTGCGTTTTACGGCCGAAAGAACCTGACCGGCCACCGTTTGTTGAGCCATTTGCAGTTGTCCAATCTCCATGTTCAATCGGCCGGTGGAGGATTCGGGGCGATCCAGTTTTCCGGCCAGGGTGAAAACGCCGCTGGCCCGCCCCCCTCGGGACGCGTTTGCGGGTTGTCCCCCGACAAGATGATGCGCGAAAATCTCGGCGGCGATTACGCTGTCGAACATCAGCTCCAGGCGATATCCAAGGGCCTGATCACCCCTGGAGACGATCTCCAGATTGCCGAGAATTCTGCCGTCGTGACAATCCGTACGAAAATCCTGACTGACGAATGCGCCTCGAGCCGGATCGTAAGAGAACCCGGCCGTCAGTTGGCTTAAATCACGGCCTGCAACCTGAAAATCGTTTGTCCGGATTGATCCTTCACAGCGGGACAAACCCTGGTCAGTCGAAAAAGTCCCGGTGGACTGGATAGAACCGCTAAGGCCTTTAACCGAAAGTGTTTTTCCCATTTCGCAATCATGAAATTCCATTGTTGCCGTGTAGTCCAAAGTGCCGGGACCATTCGGGGAACGGACATAGACGGCTTGTGGAACCTTCAGATCGATCTGGCCGGTCGCCGCCAGAGCATGAAACATCCGATGAATCGGACTTTTCGAATCGTTCAGGGTCTGGGGGTCGATGACAATTCGATCGGCCTTGAGATCCCGAATCTCGACCCGATTGGAGTCGATCGTGATATGACCGGTCAAATTCCGAATCGGCAAGGGGAAAGCCGTCCCCTGAATATCATTGCCGAGACATTCAACCTCGACGCGATTCGGGGAACAACCCGGAAGGCCGGGATCCGAAGAAATCGACGCCGTAACATGAACCTTCCCGGCGGGATGGATCCGTTCCATCGTCGATGCCGCCTGAGGAGGAAGGGCTTTGAGCCAGCGGTCATCCAGCGATAAATCATCGGCGCGGATTTTCAGGCAATACCCCGGCTGGGCGCGGGTTTCATTCGGAGGCCAGACCTTTCCGGAGATTTCGACTCGGCCGTCGCCGTTGCGCCCCGTCATCTTGTGGAGAACGACGACATCGGGCGTCAGATCGGCCTCGGCACTGACCTGCGTCAGGGGAAGAGGAAACTTGTCGAACACCATCGTTGCGCCGCGAATGCGGGCCGAGGCAATATATTCCACGAGGCGACGACCGACTTCGTTGGGAAAAATGTTGACGCGCACATCCGCCCGAGCGTCCATCTGAAAGTTGTCAAAAAACTCCCTCTGTTTTTCCGTCATTGCGCTCTTGAGGGTCGCGTCGATGGGAATATCGTTGGCGTCCACGGTGATCTGATACCGCGGATGATCCGAGTCAATCCCAGTGATCCGGCCGCGAAGAACGATCGTTCGGCCGTCGTACTTGGAAATGACCTCGTCGAGGATAAACTGGTCTTTCTCGATGCTGACGCGACCGATCAGTTCTTTCAGGGGGTAGGGAAAATGCTGATAAACGGCGCGGGTTCCGTTGAGTCCGACCTCCAGTCGCGTATCCGGCGACCGGTTCCCTTCGGCCTGATAGCGGTAGTCGATCCGTGCCGGGCCGTGCGGGGAAAAAGTAAACCAGAGGGCTTTCTGTTTATCGCTGAGCGCCTTGTAGAGATCCT
Organism: uncultured Pirellulales bacterium; assembly: GCA_964643355.1. GTDB lineage: Bacteria > Planctomycetota > Phycisphaerae > Sedimentisphaerales > Anaerohalosphaeraceae > FEN-1350. The sequence continues at coordinate 63,255 of CAZXPW010000022.1, read as the reverse complement.
GATCCAGAAGCATATTGTCGCTGGTTACACGCAAGGATCGCCTGTTTTCCCGACGCTGTACCCGACCGGATAGGACCAGGCGGACTGGGCCATGCGCGGCTTTGAGAGATTCGAAAACGGCGCTGTCCTGGGTGACTTCAAGAGCGCCTTCCATTTGTTCGAGGCGATAGGGAAATTTTTCGTATTCAACAGCGATCTGACGGCATCGAACGACGCCGGACAATTCAATCTTGCGCGGCTCCAGTAGCGGGCCCTTGCAGTCGATATCGACATCGCCTCGTCCCCGCGGTTGATACTGTTCCAGAAATTCTCGCAGAGGTCCCCCCAACCATTGGCGAACCGCTTCGCTATAAACGAGAGTGTCGGGACGAAACAACGGATCGATTGTCCAATCGTTGAGTCGGATACGGACCGCTAAGTGGGGCTGCAACGGGAACTCGGTCATGGTCCCTTGGATCGTCAACTCGCCGCTTTGTCCCACAAGACACGATAGTTTTCGGATCTCGATTTTTCCATGCGATACCCCTATATTGGAATCGAGGTTGCGAATATCCCAGGAATTGCCGAAAACGGGCGAGTCCCCCATCCGGATCCGTCCGAAACAGGACAGTTCGCCAGGTTGTCCGATCCGAACAGTCCCGTGTAATTCGCTTCCCCCGAATCCAAGACGATCATCGACGCCGAGAAAAAAGGAAAAACAATCCGTTTGGCCTGAAATCGGGCTGAAGCTCCCGGACACGCCGAGCACGACGATCGGTTCGATTCGTCCCTCGTGAATCCGCCGAAGCCGGAGGGTTCCCTGATCGGCAAACAGAAAAGGCACCGGACCCGTCAGGTCGGGCCGTGATAAATTAAGGGTGTGCAGGTTCCACTGATCCCGTTCCATGTCGTATTCGACATTGATGACGAATTGTCGAAGATGGAGCGATCGCAGATAAGGACGAAATCGAAAGAGACTGGCGATCGAAAACCACCCCTCGACCCGTTCGGCCTCGAGCAAGGCGTTATCATAGTGACGACCTTCCAGGGGCTCGATGACCAGATTGTTCATTCGGACCATGCCATAGGCGGTGAACTCCATGGAGTCAATCCGAACCCGGCCTCCGGTCAACTCGGCGAGTTGCCGCTGGGCGATGGGCAGCAATACCCGATCGCCGATAATACCGAGAAGAACCCACACGCCAAACAGCGACAGAACAAACCACAGCATCCGCCGCAGGAACGACCTGCGAACATGCAGCAAAACCCGAATATGTTCCCGAATGTCGGCCATATCCTCTTGTTCGCAAACGGCTGGTTTTGTTCCTCGTTTGGATCGTTTACCGTGGGTGAATGGCCTTGTCGGCGATGTCGCGGCGATAATAGGCGCCGTCGAAATGGATCCTCCCGACGGCTTCATAGGCGCGGGCCTTTGCCTCCGCGATCGTTGCGCCCAGGGCCGTAACACCCAGCACCCGGCCTCCGCTGGTTACCACACGACCCTCAACCCGTTCGGTTCCTGCGTGAAAGACTTTAACGCCTGGCAGAGAATCGGCCTGTTCAATTCCCGTGATTGGTTTGCCTTTTTCGTACTTTCCCGGGTATCCCTGCGAAGCCATAACGACGCACACGGCCGGACGGGAATCCCATTCCAGGGTAATCTCATCCAGCCGCCCTTCGCATACGGCGACAAGAACCTCCAGCAGATCGCTCTTGAGCCGCATCAGGATCGGTTGTGTTTCCGGATCGCCGAAACGAGCGTTGTATTCCAGAACTCGCGGGCCGCCCTGGGTCATCATCAACCCCGCATAAAGAACCCCTCGATAGGGTGTGCCATTCCGATTCATGCCATCGATCGTCGGCACCAAAATTTCCCGTACAATCTGGTCCATTAGCTTGTCGGTGACGACCGGAGCGGGGCTGTAAGCGCCCATGCCGCCGGTATTCTCGCCGGTGTCATTCTCTCCGATGGGCTTATGGTCCTGTGCGGATTCCATGACATAGATGTTGCGACCATCGACAAACGCCAGGATCGAGGCCTCTTGACCGAGGAGCTTGTCCTCGACAAGGATCCGGGTTCCTGCAGACCCGAAGATTTTTTCGCACAGGATTTTTTCTGCGGCAAGAATTCCATCGGCCGGATCATCGCAGACAAAAACGCCCTTTCCTTTGGCCAGACCGGTTGCTTTGATGACGACGGGTTCGTCCCGCGAGGCAATGTAGGATTTGGCGTCGTCAAAGTTGTCGAATAAGCGACTTTCGGCGGTGGGGATCGAACTGGCTCGCATGATCTGCTTGGAAAAGGCCTTGTCGGCCTCGATCTGTGCGGCGCTGCCCGAGGGACCGAAAGCCTTGATTCCTGCGGTCTCGAAAGCGTCCACAATTCCCGCGGCCAGCGGATCTTCAGGACCGACAACGGCCAGGTCAATTCGCTGGTCCTTGGCGAAGGCGACCAGGCGGCCGACATCCTCTACGGGAATCTGAGCATTGGTTCCGCTCTGGGCCGTGCCGGGATTTCCCGGGGCGATAAAGAGCTGTTTGAGTTGCGGAGACTGCGACAATTTCCAGGCGATGGCATGTTCGCGCCCGCCGTTCCCGATCAACAATACCTTCATGAATTGTCCTTTTTCATCATTGAATGAATCCCATCGGCGCAGACTGTACCAAAAGACAGGGGGCTTCTCAAGCGTACAAATAGGAATTCTGTCCTTCCCCGGCGAAAATCACGGTCGTTGACAACAGAGATTGGCCAGACGAAGAAATCCATCGGGGTCAATCCGCTCGGCTCGCTGGCCGGGATCGATGCCGGCTTCTGCGAAGATCGCATCCCAGTCGGCGACGATCGAGAGGCCCTCGTGACCGAGTTTGGTACAACCCCGCAGGGTTTTTCGGCGATGGCCCATAAACAGCGCTACAACCTGCTGAAAGACGGCAAGATCGGCGATCCGAGCGGCTCTGTCCGGATTGCGGACGAATTCGACCATGGCCGAATCGACCTGGGGCATCGGCCAAAAGACCGAAGGCGGGAGTTTTCGAAGAATTCGGACAACGCCGGTTGTGGCCATCAAAATGCCGAGCGGTCCATATAAACCATCGCCGGGGTTGGCGGACATTCGTTCGGCTACTTCTCGTTGAACCGTCACCGTCATCGATTCGGCAATCAATGGACCGGCAATCAAGTTGGCCATCACAGATGCGGCCACATGATAGGGAAGGTTGGATACCAGAAGCAGACGCCCGCCGGTTTGCATCAGGGCTTTTTGAACGGCCTGGACCACCTGTGGGCAGAGCTGGTGCTTGGTGGACAGGATATCGGCGTTGATAATTTCGACATGTGGCCGTTTGCGAAGTTGATAAGCGGTGACTTCGGCCAAAGCGGTGTCGTACTCGACCGCAATGACTCGTTGGGCGACATCGGCCAGGCCTTCGGTGAGAGAACCGGTTCCCGAACCGACCTCCAGGACGACATCGCCGGATCGAATCCCGGCCGATTCGATCAAGATCCGCATCAGGTTCAGATCGATCAGGAAGTGTTGGCCAAGCAACTTGTTGGGAGCTTGTCCCGTGGCGGCCAGAAGCCGTTCAACTTCGTTCTTGGTCTGCATTGGATTGGGGCTCCCGGTCCGGATTCAACTTGGACCCGCGGCGGGTACGGGCCATTTCAATGGCGACCTGAACGGCCGAGCGGAAACTGCTGGGATCGGCGATTCCTTTTCCAGCGATGTCGAATGCGGTACCGTGGGCAGGCGAAGTCCGGATAATCGGCAGGCCGAGCGTCACATTGACGGCCGTGTTAAAGGCCAACAGTTTGACGGGGATCAGGCCTTGGTCATGGTACATGGCAACCACGCCGTCAAACTCGCCGCGGACGGCCCGCAGGAACAGGGTATCGGCCGGGATCGGACCGCTGCATTGAATCCCCGCCTCCTGAGCCAGCAAAATGGCCGGGCCGATAATTCGTTGCTCCTCGTCGCCGAACTGGCCGTCTTCGCCGGCATGGGGGTTCAATCCGGCTACGCCGATTCTCGGCTTGGAAACGCCGAAGTATTCCTTCAAAGCGGAGTGTAACAGATCGATCGGTTCGAAGACGCAACCGATGGTGAATTTGTGACGGACCTCAAAGAGGCCCACATGAATCGTCGCCAATGCCATTTTCAGAGGACCGGCGACAAACATCATCACCCTTCGCGGAGATTTGCATAGATCGGCGAACAGTTCCGTGTGTCCCGGCCAGGGCGCTCCGGCCAATTTCCAACTGCTCTTGCTGATCGGAGCGGTAACGACCGCGTCGAGAATCCCCTCGCGAGCGGCCTGCACCGCATCCATGCAAAACCGCACCGACGCCTCGCCGGAGACCTTGTTCGGAGCATGAATCCAGGCGGGGACTTCATAATCGTCATAATCGGCCACAACCACCTGTCGCGGATAGTCGCGGCTGAGTTTTTCGTGCTGATGTCGAAGCCAATACGGTTCCACTTCGGCCAGGTCGGCGGCATAGACCAACTGTTCGTTCATTCCGAACAGGATGAACTTGGCCTGGCGGCGCAACAGAGGATCGGCCAGGGCCTTGACAACGATCTCCGGACCGATTCCCCCCGGATCGCCCATCGTGATGCCGATTACCAGCTTGTCCGCCAGCAGATTGTTGGAACCGTTCGGGTTCATATCGCCTTAGGGAAGGAATTCATCAAAATCCCAATTCCTTCAGTTTTTTTTCTGTCAGGTTTCCTTTGAATGGAACAATCCGATCCAGGTGTTTTTTGATGACCTTGATCAAAATATCCGTCTCGATATTGACCGGATCGCCGACCTTGGCCTGCGACCAAATCGTAGCCCACAGTGTCGTTGGGATCAGGGAAACCGTAAATGACTTCGGTTCGATTCGGACGACGGTTAAGCTGATACCGTCGAGTGCGACTGAGCCCTTCTCGACCATTGTCTCCAACAGATCGCTCGAAGCAGAAACAGAAAATTCAGCGAATGGTCCTTGCTTGCGAATGGCCGTGATCGTCCCGATTCCATCGACATGACCCTGGACGAAATGTCCGCCGAATCGGCCGTCGGAAGACAGGGCTCGTTCGAGATTGACTCTGTCTCCGGACCGCAACCGACTGAGAGTGGAACGCTGGACCGTCTCTGGACTGACATCGAAGTCCCCGACGGAACCGGCCAGCTTCGAAACGGTCAGGCATACACCATTGACGGCAATGCTCTCGCCGGGTTGAATCGGTCCTGACAGTCCCTTCAGATCGACTGACAATACCATCCCCCCTCCGCCCGATCGTGCGGATACGATACTGCCAACCGCTTCTATGATGCCGGTGAACATGTTGGATCCTCAGAATTCGCCCGATTCCGTCATTTGCCCTTTACCCCAACGGGCAAATCCTACGGCCCACACCGATAAAAGTCAATCGGTTCGATTTCGGAAGGTTTTCCCAAAAGGCATTTCTGCTTGCATATTCTGGCGTATCGTTGGTACAATATGCAGTTGCGGAATCGATCTTGACGGCCAGTATAGGTGAGGGTAAATATCATGAAAACGATTTCCAGGATTGCGGTAGGGAAGGGATTATTCCTGGTAGCGGCAATGTTCTGTGTCTCGATTACCGGGGGGGTCTATTCGCAGGTTGGCGGCGCTTCTCCGGGACGACGGAGCGGAGGAGTTGAACGGCAGACACCCGTGGATCGCAACGCCAGCCGTCAGGAAGCGGCAATGGAAAAAGCTCAGCAACTCCAGGCCGAGGCGGCTCCCGTTATGCAGGCAATGGGAGATCAGGTCAAGGAATTGTTGACCATGGTCAACGAAATGAGACGGCCGGATCCGGCGAGAATTACCCTTGCTGAACAAGCCCTCAAAGAAAGCGGTCGTTTTATCCGCAAATATGATTCGAAGACCCAATGTGAATTCAACCTACTGGATTCCTGGCTGAAATACTTCAAGAATGATATACCGGGAGCGGTGATGTCGGCCTCGACGGCTTTCAAATCCGACGCCGACAACAACGATGCCCGGATCACCTATGCGACGATGTCCATTTTGTCGGGGCGCAGGCCCACGGGTGTGATTCCAAAACGCGAAACGGTAACGGCTAACGAGCGTGGTGACCGAAACAATGCCGAAGCTCGGCGGCAGATGGCCGAACAACAGCGAAATCGCACTCGCCCCGGAGAAATCGCCGAACAGATGTTGACGGCGTCTCCTTCCACCGGGAATATTCTGCAAGTTGATATCAATACACTGAACCTGGATTTGTTTGAGCAGAAAATTCCCGCGATTCAGGCCCAGTGTGTCAACTCGACCATGTTTTCCTACAGTCCCGGGCAATCGGCGTTGTGTTTGTTGTTCTGGCAGGCCAAGCCGAAAAATTTTGTTCCGACCGTGACTTCGGCCCCGGGAGAGCCGAACCAACCGGGAACAACGAGTCGTTCGGCCACAAGAACGCCGGCCGGCCGTCGTGAATCGATGAGCGAAGGGGATCCCTCGGCTATGATGGGTCGGGAACGAGGCCGAGGTCGGAATATGGACTCCCGCATGACGGCTCCGGGCGACTATGGATACGCAGCTTCGACTCCTGGATATTCAGCTTCGGGCGTTCGGTCCACGATGGAGAGCGAATGGGCGGCGTTCGGGCAACTTTTTCTCCATCATTACACCGATCCGGGCATACGATTTCTGGGTGTGAATACGGATAATCCCGCCGCGAGAACCGAGGCGGTAGCGCGAATGGTCCAAAATCCCGGACCGTGGGCACAGGTCTTCGCCTCCGATCCTCAGAGTGGATTGGGGCAATTCGCCAAAATTGACGCCGAGACGCCGTTTGTGGCGATTGCGGATACAACAGGCACGATTCGTTACGCCGGCCCCACAGCGGGCTATCTGGCCCCGATGGTTTTGGCCCATTTCTACAGCGGTCCTGCGACCCCAAATCTTACGGCCCCGGCTTTGCGACTGCCGGCAATACCGAAGACGGCCGTTCCGGCTGGAACCAAACCCCAATCCGCAATCCCGATGATCTCGGTTCCGGTGGCGAGTGTTTCGTCTGAAACGGGAGAACCCTCCGAGGAGGAACTGATTGAGAATCCGTCTTTGTATGAGGCCGCAAAAAAACTGGAATACGCCAGGTCTCTCTTCATTCCGGCGGGGCAAAAACGGTTTATGACCTCGAAAAACGGCGTGGAAACCTGTCGTGAAATTCTCCGACGCTGGCCCAACACCCCGTATTCGGAAGAAGCCAGGCAATTGTTGAGAAAAATCCCGCCGGAGGAACAAAAGAAATACAACCTCACCAACGAGGAACTCGGACTGTAATCGTGAGACCCAAGCGGATGGCCTTGATGGATTCCATCCCGCGATTCTTTCACGGAAGGATGATATGATCGTATCGACTTACAATGGAATGATCCCGACCCTTTCAATCATGGCGGAAAATTTGCCCGAGGCCTGGGAAAAGGCCGTTTTGGCCGTGTGGGATCGGGGAGTGGAAATCAAAACGCAATATGACAAGCCCGAGGATCCTCCGAGCAAGGATGCCACGGTGATGATTACCGTCGCTGATCCATTCAACGAACCGCGGATTCACAAGAATTTTCCAGGCGGCCCTGAGGAACTGGAGGTCTATCGCCAGGAAGTCGTGGACGGTATCCATGATCACTGGATTGATCCAGCCGCTGGCAAATGGACTTATACTTACCATGAGCGGTTATTCGCTTATAGCCCCGTCGAGGACATTCGCAATCCCGGAACGAATCGTCCCTTTCGTCGGATCGACCAGATTGGCTATATTGTCGATGCCCTCAGCCGCACCACCCACACCCGTCGGGCTCAGGCCATTACCTGGATGCCGACGGCCGACCCGAAGACCGACGATCCGCCCTGCCTGCAACGAATCTGGTGCCGGCTTGTTTCCGATGGCGACGGGTGGGTTCTGAACATGAACACTCACTGGCGCAGCCGAGATCTGTACAAGGCCTGGTTCATGAATGTCTATGCCCTGACCGACCTGCAAAAGCGGATCGCGGAACGAATCTCGGCCAACATCAGCGCTGAAGTTCGTGTCGGTCGCTATGTCGATATCAGCGACTCGCTGCACATTTATGGTTCCTACTTCAAGGACGCCGCAAAAGAAGTCGCCAAGATGCGCTCCACCCCTTACACCGACCGGACCTGGGAGTCCAATCATCCGGCTTTTCAGATGATGACCGAAGAGGCCCGGGCCAATCTGGCCAAAGATCCCGACTGGTACGCCAAGGCGAGGGGATAATGAAGTCCCGGACTCCGTTTGTTCTGTGGTTCACGGGCCTGTCCGGGTCGGGCAAGAGTACGCTGGCCGATAAAATCGCGGCGGAATTGTCTGAAAAGGGATACGATATCGAGCGGCTGGACGGCGATACCCTGCGGGGCGTGTTTCCTTCGACGGGATTTTCGCAAAAAGACCGCGACGAACACATCCAGCGAGTCGGATTTATGGCGGGATTGCTGGAAAAGCACGGCGTGATTGTGGTCGCTTCTTTTATCTCCCCTTATCGACAGGCGAGAGATTTTGTCCGAAAGCGTTGCCGGAATTTTATCGAAATTTATGTGAAGGCGTCCCTGGCAACCTGTGAAGCCCGAGATGTTAAGGGCCTGTATCAGAAAGCCCGCGCCGGCCAGATCCGGGAATTCACCGGCATTGACGATCCGTATGAAGAACCGATTCGACCGGAACTGGTCATCGAGACGGACCATGAATCCGTCGAGGCGTCAGTCCGAAAGATCGACGAGTATATTCAGAGGTTTCTGGGGATTCCGTAACGGCACGAGGTGTCCATGGATCATCTGCGGCAGCTTGAAAATATCAGTGTGCATATCCTCCGAGAGGCCTACGCCAACTTCAAGAGCTTGTGCATGCTCTGGTCGATCGGCAAGGACAGCACGGTCTTGCTGTGGCTGGCGCGGAAGGCCTTCCTCGGCCATGTGCCGTTTACGCTGGTGCATATCGACACCCGTTACAAGATCCCGGAGATGATCGAGTATCGCGATCGATTAACTCGTCAGTGGCATCTCGATATGGTCTATGGAGTCAACACGGAAGCATTAGAGGCCAAACAGACTTTTCCCGATGGAGCCGTGGATCGGATTACCTGTTGCCGATTGCTCAAGACCGAAGCCCTCAAGCGGACCCTCAGCGGTCGCTGGCCGAGGTATCGATTCAACCATTCCGTCGGTCAATACCAAGTCGATACCAACACTGAACCGTTCACCGGCGTGATCGCGGGGGTTCGAAGTGATGAAGAGGGATCGCGGTCGAAGGAGCGATATTTCAGCGCACGGGATCGTGACAGCGAGTGGGACATCGCCGATCAGCCGCCGGAGTTATGGAATCAATATAAGACCGATTTTGCCCCGGGTACGCATGTTCGGATTCACCCGTTACTCGATTGGACGGAGTTGAATGTCTGGGAATACATCGAGAGGGAAAACATTCCGACGGTTTCGTTGTATTACAATCAGGGCAATGGCAAACGCTATCGTTCACTCGGATGCTGGCCCTGCACCAATCCCATCGATTCGCCGTCTCGCACGGTTCGGGAGATTATTGATGAACTGGCAGGCGGCAAACTAACGCACATTGCCGAGCGATCCGGTCGGGCGCAGGACGCCGAGGATGGAGGCGGGCTGGAAACCCTCCGGCGGGAGGGTTACATGTGAGTAAGCGAGTTACGACTACCTCCGGAGTCGCCGGCCGCGAGCAGATGCATATCGTCATCACCGGCCATGTGGATCACGGCAAAAGCACCATCATCGGCCGGTTGCTGGCCGAGACCGATTCGTTGCCCCATGGAAAGATCGACCAGGTCCGCGAGACCTGCCGCCGCACGGCGCGACCGTTCGAATATGCGTTTTTGCTGGATGCCCTCAAAGCCGAACAGGCCCAGGGCATCACCATCGATGCCGCCCGGGTATTTTTCAAAACCCGCAAGCGAGATTACATCATCATCGACGCGCCAGGCCATATCGAATTTCTCAAGAATATGGTCACCGGCGCCTCGCGGGCCCAGGCGGCGGTGCTGGTCATCGATGCCGAAGAGGGCATCCAAGAGAATTCCCGTCGCCACGGGTATATGATCTCCATGCTTGGACTTCGCCAGCTTATCGTTGCGATTAACAAGATGGATCTGGTTGGTTATTCGCAAAAGCGCTACGACGACTTGGTGGCCAGGTATAGCCAATTTCTGGCACAGGTTGATTTGAAGGCCGAATTTGTCCCCGTCAGCGGTATGTCTGGCGACAATCTGGCCTCCCCTGGCGACAACCTGAAATGGTTCAGGGGCAATACGCTGCTGGCCGCGCTGGACGGCCTGGCGAAAGAAGTGTCTCCGGTCGATAAGCCCCTGCGAATGCCCGTGCAGGATGTCTATAAGTTTACCGAGTACGGCGACAAACGACGAATCATCGCCGGCGCCGTGCAGACGGGCAAGATCTCCGTTGGCGACGAGGTGATCTTCTACCCCTCGGGCAAACGGAGCATCGTCAAGTCCCTCGAAGGATTCCCCGAATCGCCTGGCAACAGCGCCGAGGCCGGCCAGGCGGCGGCCTTTACTCTCGACAAGCAGATCTATGTCTCCCGCGGCGAGATCGCGACCGTGGCCGGGCAAGGGCATCCGCATGTCAGCACGCGGTTGGAGGCCAATTTGTTCTGGATGGGACGCCAGCCGATGGTCAAGGGCAAGAGCTATCTAATCAAGCTGGGAACCGCAAAGGAAAAAGTGGAGCTGGAAGAAGTCGTCAGCGTCATGGACGGCTCCAATCTCGACGCCTCCCAGAAGAAAGAGCAAATCGATCACCACGATGTTGCCCACTGTATCCTGCGGGCCCGCAAGGCCATCGCCTTCGACACGGTAGATCGGATCGCGCAGACGGGCCGGTTCGTGATCGTCGATAACTACGAAATCTCCGGTGGCGGCATCGTCCGCAAATCGCTGGAGGACCAACAACACTGGGTCCGCGATTTCGTCTTCCACCGCAATGTCAAATGGGAAGTCGGCCTGGTCGGTCGTGAGCAGCGGGCCGAACGGTACAGCCAGCGGCCGGCGATGGTGCTGCTGACCGGTCCCAAGGAAGTTGATAAAAAGTCCATCGCCCGCGCGCTGGAAGCGAGGTTGTTTGCCGATGGCAAGATCGTGTACTTCCTTGGTATTGCCAACATCCTGTATGGTGTCGATGCCGACATCAAAAAACCGGGACTCGACGAGAATCCCGAACACCTGCGGCGATTGGCGGAAGTCTCCAATGTCTTGCTCGATGCGGGCCTGATCCTGGTGATCACCGCGACCAACCTGACGCGGGAGGATCTGGAAATCATCACGGCCGCGGTCGATGTCGAGAGTGTCTATGTCGCCTGGATCGGCGGCCAGCCGTCGGATATCCCGTGTAATCTGGTGATCCCAACGGCCGTCAAAGGCGACGACGAACGAGGCGTGCAGGAAGTCGTCCAGGAAATCAAGGTCATGCTGCAAAACGCCGGCGTGATCTTCCGGCCGTAAGAATGAGCCGAACCATGCCCTCCAAGTCAGACCTCCACCGAATCGAAAACGCTCTCCTGCAGGCGCAAGATGTTGCGCTGCGTTACACGCCCGGACGGGTGGAGTCGTCGTTCAAATCCGGTGATGATCCGGTCACAGAGGCCGATACCGAAGTTGATGCCCTGCTTAAACGAGTCCTGCTCCGGCCCGGCGAAGGGTGGCTTTCGGAGGAGACGGCCGACGATCCGGCGCGGCTTCAATGCCGTCGCGTGTGGATCGTTGATCCACTGGACGGGACGCGGGAGTTTGTCGAAGGAATCCCCGAGTGGTGTATCTCCATCGGTCTGGCGGTAGAGGGTAAAGCCATTGCCGGCGGGATTTGTAATCCGGCGACCGGACAGATCTTCCTCGGCTCTATGGATGCCGGCGTCACACTCAACGGAAAATCCGTATGGCCCACTGAGGCCTCATCGCTGACCGGCGCAAAAGTCCTCGCCAGTCGAAGCGAGGTCAAACGCGGCCAGTGGAAACGCTTCGACGGTCGAGGTTTTACGATCGTGCCGATGGGTTCTGTGGCGTACAAGCTCGCGCTCGTTGCGGCGGGTCTGGCCGATGCGACATTTACCCTGGTACCCAAGCACGAGTGGGATATCGCCGCCGGGATCGCATTGATTCAATCGGCGGGAGGAATCGTACAGATCACCGATGGGACATCGCCCACCTTTAACCGCCCCAATTCCCTGCTCCCCGGCCTGATCGCCGCGGGCAAGGACCTTTTCGATTCTCTGGTCGAAACCACTCGACAATAATTCAGCGAAATTGTAACGAATTCTACGGCGACGGTTCCGGATGCCCCATTTTATATTTCTTCAAATGCTTCCGATATTGATCGGTGTCCGGTGTCAAGAGTTGTTGTGTGGCCCAGGTAACCAATCGTTTGTCAGGAGCATTGGGATCGGGTATCGATTGCGAGATCCTGAGCAGAATCAAACCATGCTTGGATAAAAACCAAGTCTCGCGGAATGTATGATATTTGTTACCCGTTTCCATCGTCCAATCCGATGTCGCCAGAAAGTCAGGATTTTCGGCATCGTTTTCCCATTTCGTCCATCCCTGCCGCTGGAAATTTCCACGAAGAAAGGTAATCAAACCAGTTGGGGGAGCGGATTCGTCCGTTTCAAAGACCATCTCGAATTGATTCGGATCCGGCGAATCCTCCGGCAAAACCCTGTACCATGCATTCACATTGTCCGGTGCTGCAAGCTCCAGGGGGAATCCCTCCGGACGAATCTGACTAAGCAAGATGGGCGTTGGCAGCAATCGCATCGCCGCCGAAAGGACCGGCTCGATTACCGTGCCGATCTTGCCCGTCATCAGAATAAACAACAACACAACCGTCCAGATCAAGGACCACTTGCCACCTGGAACCGGTTTCATCCCCGGAATCAGGCAGGGCCAAATTCGACTGCCGTCCAGAGGGGGAATCGGAACCAGGTTAAAAACCGCCAGCATGGCATTGACCAGAAATACGCAGCGAACCTGAATCGCCAGCCAGTGGGGCAAATCCAGATGTGCAAGCCCCAATGAAATCCCGCATAATAGCAAATTTGCCCCGGGACCGGCCAGTGAAGTCAACAGGAAATCCCGCTTGGGATATCGGAAGTTGTATAAATTGACGGGAACTGGTTTCCCCCAGCCGAAGCCGAGGAAAAACAGTGCCAATGTTCCCCAGAAGGACAGGTGTCGAAGCGGATTCAAGCTGATCCGTCCCTGACTGGCTGCATATCGGTCACCCAGCCAGGAAGCCGTCAGGGCATGGGCGCACTCGTGGATGGTCAGGCCGATCACCAGACCGGGCATCAGATTCAACGCGGTCTCCAGTCTCATGAGGCGGCCTCCGGGGTTTCCGTCTGTAAGGGGAGCTCGGCCAGAGACCTCGCCAGGTCCGGATTTGTCATCCGGATCAATCGATCCGGAATCCCGGCTTGTCGGGCTTTGAGAAGGTGTTCGCGGCAGCGATCGACCTGGCCAAGGTAGAAATAGCCGCTGGCCAAAAGAGCGTCGTACAACGGTCCGGAATTTTTGTGAGAAAACAGGTGGAATTCGCGCTGAGCCGGTTGCTGTTGCTGAGTTGCCGAATACACGACCCAGCGAATCCACCGGGCCAGCGGAACCTCCTGGATGGAAAGGATCTGGTCGGCAATTTGAAGGGCCTGGTCCCATTGTTCGGCCTTGAGAAGCAAATGGGCCTGTACAAAGAGGGCTAACTGTGTCAGGTTAATGGGTAAATCATTCCGCGACAGAACCGTCTTGACGATCGCCGCACAATCCATTTCTTCAACTTGACGGCTCAGGGAAATTTCCAACCCCAACAGCCCGTCGGGATTCTTAAGATTTGGATTCTCTTTGGCCCGGCGAAGCCATCCGATGGCATTGTCAGGGATTTCGCCAAGCTGCAGTTCGAGTTGCCCTATCACGCCGGCGATTGCTCCATCGGGGCACACGGCAAAGGCCTTCTCGGCAAAAAACCGGGCCGAATCGATGCCTTCTTGTTTGACGAAATGAACGATCAATTTTTGGGCATACACAGGATCTTTCGTCAGTGCCCAGATCGCCCGGCAAAGCGGAAACGGATTGATCACCGGAACGATCGATACCATAAACTCAAGGGCCTGCAGGGGTAAAGCAACCACTTGTCCGATCCATCGTATCATGGTCGATACCCTAATCGATTCTGTCAAAGGTTACAACAGAATTCCGGAGTCTCGCTTCCGGGTATACTCTCCTCCCGCTCCATAAGAACGGGGCCGCGGGAAAAATCCCCGCGGCCCCAAGTCGTCTTGCCCATTTCGGATCGAACAACCGAAGATCGTCCGAATCCGAAAAGACCGGATTCTGCGTTATTCGCCGAACGGATTGTCGCAAGTGGGATCCCGCGGATCGTTGCACTTGAGCCAGTTGGCGGCAAATTCCGCCAAGTCCGCCAGGGTAACATGGCAGTCCTTGTTGTAATCGCCGAACAGCACCATATCCGGAATAGCGACGACATCCGCACAAGTCGGATTGGTTACGACGACGGACACTTCGGAGAAGATCGAATCGTCCAACCCGCTCTTGCCGTCATTGACCGTCAGACGCAGCGTAAAGGTTCCATCCTGGGTGAACACCGCTTTGGGATCTTCCACGCTGTCGCTGGGATCAAATGAAACGCTCGGATCGCTGGCCGTCCATTTGTAATTGATCGTGTCGCTGTTGAGATCAATGGCTGTGGCATCCATCTGAATGAACTTGCGAACCGACAGGACCAGATCCTCCGGATCAACAACGCTCACCACCGGCGGAACATTCTCGCCCATCCGGGCCAGATCCTGTACCTCGCCCTCGGTCAGCGGATAGTTATAGATCCGGAGATCTTCGAGCATTCCCTTGAAATAGTCTCCAGCAACCGTGACGGTATTGCTTTTGGTCCCCAGGAAGAGGGGATCCTGGGTGATTCCGATTTCCCCCGATGCGGGGATCGAACCGGCCAGCCAACCATCGACATACATTTTCATCTCGCTGCCGTCATACACGCCTGCGATATGATGCCATGCCCCGGTGGTGGGCAATGGGGTTTCCAACCGACCGACATTGGCCAAATGGAAAACAAGATTCCCCCACTCGGCCAACAGACGGAACTGATTGTCGGAAGCGCCTTTCTGCAGGATGCGCCGGTTGGCGAATTCGCCGTTGGCTCGGAGATAATCGTCGGCTTTCATCCAGGCGGAAATCGTAATACGCCACTTGATGTTATTCAGATCCCCCTCAGCGAAATTCGGATCCGTCTTGATCTGGACATATCCACCGTTCCCGAATTTCACTCCGTAATTATTCGGGGCCTCGGAGGGAATCCAGCCGGCGGCAAAAGTCGGAGCGGACGGGGCCGGCGTCGTTTCGTCAACATTGGCCGTAAAGCCGAAGAGACCCTTGTTGTTATTACCCGAACTGTCGAAGGCGGTGGTTCCCGTTCCCTCGTTGAACTGCCAATGGCCAACCAGGGCATTATCTTTCACAGGATCCCAGACACGGTACTGGACAATGTCATTGACATCATGGTTGTGCTGATCCTTGACGCGAAGTTCTAATTCATAGAGACCACCCTCAGGGAAGGCCACTTCGGCGACGAGCTGATTTTCCGTTCCATTAAACGAAACGGGAGCCGGACCGCTGTGATGCAACCACTGATAGGTTAATTGATCGTTCGGAATATGGGAGTCTGAAACCGTTGCGGCCGTCTGAATCGGGGAGTCGGACAGCAGGACGAATTGATCGGGTCCGGCATCGATCGAAGGCGGCAAATCCCAACCTTCCTCCGGCATTTCTATGATGGGCACCTCTAACAATATCACTTTTGGCTCTACCTGATTTTCTTTTTTCGAATCGGGATAAAAAATTGATATCCGAGACCGATTTTCAACCCGTTTTTACTCGTGCGGACCTCTCCGGAGGCCGGACATCCCGCCTCCGCAGGCCCGTTTGGGCCTCGTCGGCCGCGCCCCGGGCCTCAGGCGCGCACCAGGCACTCGTATCGCATCAGATTGTACGCCAGATTCCGCAACCCCAGCACCGCCGCGGCCCGGACCCGGCCGATCGTTCGAATCAACAGAATCTTGATTCGATTGCTCTGCCCTCCGAACACATGTTCCACCCGCGCTCGAATCCGCGCCCGCGTCAGGTTCCCCTGCTGCTGTCGCTTCGGCAATGGATGATCTCGGTAGCCCTTGCGTTGGATGTGCTCCCGGTATCCCTGTTCCTCCAGGAACTCCAGGGCCTTCTGCGATCGATATGCCGAATCGGCGTACACATCCCGGCTACGGTTGTCCTCATCCAGCAGTTCCTCAAACACCTGGCTGTCGTGCTGCGAGGCCGGCGTGATCTCGTAATCCCGGATGAATTTGTGCTTCACATCGATCTGGATATGGTTCTTGTACCCGAAATACGATTTGTTGTTCTTCTTCGTCCACCGGGCGTCGGTGTCCTTCTGCCGCCGCTTCGGTTCGCTCCAGTCCTGGGGAACCTGCCCCTCCTGAATCTGCTGGTTCTCCTCCCGCGTATTCCGCTGGACCGGGGCCGACACGATGCTGGCATCGACGATCTGCCCCTTCTTGGCCGTAAATCCATGCGTCCGCAGGTACTCGTCGAACTGCGCGAACAACGCCTCGATGATCCCCAGTTCCGTCAGCGTCTCCCGAAACAGCCAGATCGTCCGAGAATCCGGAACCGCATCGCCCAGCGACAGCCCCAGAAACCGCATGAACGACAGCCGGTCTCGGATCTGGTACTCCGTCTGGTCGTACGACAGGTTGTACAGCGTCTGCAGCAGCAGGACCTTGAACATCACGATCAGGTCATAGGGCTTGCGGCCGGCGTTGGACAACCGTTCCTTGTCCCGGACCGGGGCCAGGACGGGGCGGAAAAGCTCCCAGTCCACCACGGCGTTGAGCCGAACCAAGGGATCTCCGCCTTCGTTGAGTTGGTCCAAACGGGTTTGCCAGTCAAACAAGCCGGGCTGTCGCATCCTCGGAATCCTTTTATGTCGTCCAGTATCGGTTATTACAAGTCCGTTGGACCCAATATAACCACTATAAGCCACACGTCAAGAAAAATTGGCAATTTTTAGAGGTGCCCTTTAATAATATGATACGTCCTAAGAGTACGAAACGGCATATTTGCACTGTTTCGCCTATGAATGCAACGAAGGAATTCTACGGAAATCAGACAACTCATTATAAGGGCTTACGCTACAACCTTAAAAGGAAAAGCGATCTGGATAGGGTGTTGGGACAGGATTCCCTGCAATTATTAATGAATAAGGCAGCAGAGCATCAAGCATTAGCTTTTGTTCACACTAAAGATCGGCTTTCAAAGGCAGTTCACACTCCTGAAGAAATCATTAGTATTTCAGCCCAGAACGCAATCGAAAGAATCCAACAATGTAATATGATGCAGTATCTTATGAGAGAGCTGGAGATTCCACCTCAAGGCATGACATTTTTCAAACAAACCACCGAAGAGTGCTGTGCCGAAATGTTGGGGCTAAAAAATTACATGGAATATAAGTTAGATAGAAGTTCACCGGTTCGTTTGTTGTGGGATGGACATGTCTATAAGATTGAACAAAAGGGCGTCGTAAAGACATTGACTTGTGAAACACTGGTCATTGTGGGTGAATGGGCTTTGGGCTATAGACATTTCGCTGAAGTATCTCCATGGAATAACGGTACTTTCAATATTTTTAAGTATGATGCAGGTACGAATGATATCACAGATCATCCCACCGCCATTATTGACCATTATTTACTCTTCAATTGTCATTTTGAAGATGGCGTTTTGTTTGCCGATGATATTGGCCGTTTTGTTGAGTATCAGTTCAGTGATATCGAAAGCTAAGGCCATGGGTACCCAATTCCTGAGAGCAAGTTGTGCAACATTGCCTTCGTCCCGAATTGGCAACCTGTACAGTCAGTCATTACGAACATCGGATGATCAGAGATCGGATGATCAGAGAAACGATAACCAATAGTCTATTCAGAAAGGAATGAATCATGAAAAAGAACAAGAAAATGCACCAGAACGATTACTGTTATGCCTGTGTCGCGGTGAGTTCGAGTGGGCAAGAGCATATCTGTGGATTCAGCAGAACCTTTGCTGGGTTAGCAGATGTCAGAGAATCCTATCTTAAAGCGTGCCATGAAGAGAATATCGAGGGCATGAATTTCGCTCGTCCCGAACGTTGGAGCAGGAAGGATGTAGTAAAATTCTTCACAGGGCTGAAGGAAAAGAACGTCCGATGGGCATATTTGCTGTATGGATTCGTCACAGGAAAGGACAAGTTATTCTTGAGGACGCCAGATGATGTAGACTCTTTCTTGTGCCTTAAGGACTTGTATACCAATGAAGAATAGCTGGTGGAAAGAATGCCCGTAACAACAATGTCCAACGACGCTAACACAACATTTTGTCCTACGATTTGTTACATGCCGGATGGGTCTCCGGTGCCGGAGTTACTATGTGAGAGGGAGGCCATTACCTTCCTCCGTCTCGACATTGACGGCCCGGACGACCCTGTCCGCAGTCTCAAATACTATCGAGACAAGGGCTTGCTTCATCCCACAAAAATCGGCAAGAAGCTTCGTTATTCTAAAAAGGAACTGCTGAGATTCATCGACGAAATGACTCAAAGAACAACCAAGAAATGATTTGTCATAATTCGCTGGGCACCAATCGTCCCCGGCGGTATACCTGCCTGACCATATCCGTCAGGCGCAGGAGCCATAAACCATGGAACAGAAAGTAACAATTACAAAAGATGACAGAGCCGGACGTGCCATGCCTTGGCTCGTCCGGTGGTACGGTGAATACGATGTTCGAAATGGAAAACATCGCAGGTACTGTAAGTCTTTCGCTCTCCATAAAGATGCCGAACGTTTCGTCGAAGCAAAAAAATCCGAATTTCAAGTGGGAATGCCACGGGACCAGCAGGATATCACCTTGAAACAACTCTGTCAGAAATTTATGGACACTCGTCCCAAGTCCTTTTCTAAGTCCTATAGACGCAGTATCGAGGAAACCATCGACCGGCTACAATCCTACTTTGCCCCTACGACCTCAGTCAAAATGATCCGAATCGAGGATGCTGAGGCATTCATCTCCAGCCTTGAGCCTTCAGATCCTCATTTTCGTGCCAAGGGCAGGGAACTGTCCGACTCAGCCATCGATCAGCACTTAAGAAATGCGAAGAACATTTTCAGTACATCTCAGGCATGGGGATACAATAAAACCAACCCTTTTGCCAAGATCAGTGTGGGGAAAATTCGAAAACGAGAATGGTACTTCATCAGTGTCACAGAGTTCAATGCCATTATCAACAAAACACCTAACCTCAAAGACAGGGTATTGTATGGAGTCATGTATTGGTGCGGTCTTCGGTACGGGGAAGCTGCCAATCTTCAGTGGGACTGTAGAAACATTGACTTCGAGAAGGGCGAGATCAATATCTTTAATCGAGCAGGCACAAAAATCCTGCCCCCGTTCCATGTCAAGGACCACGAAGCACGAACCATTCCCATGAATTCATGGGTCATGGATATGCTCCAAAAGCTCTACAAAGAAGCAGACAAAGACTGTCCCTATGTGTTCTTAACCAAGGAAAGACTCAACCGTATTCAGGCTCGTTGGCAGACTCTCCAAAAGGCAAGGAAGAGCAACGACTGGGAAAACAGGTTCATGCTCAATGGAGTTCTCAGGGATTTTAAACGACGATGCCTTAGGGCAGGGATTAAGACAGATCTCAAGCTCAATATCCATGGGCTTAGGAAAAGTTGGGCTACGAATCTGGCGAACAGTGGAAAGGTTCCCCCCAAGACCTTGTGTGAGTTGGGAGGCTGGGCCAGTATCAGAACTTGTGAAGAGTATTATTTGAAGAACACAGATGCCAACAGGCAAAGGGCTTGTGAGGTTCTCAATGAGTTGGCGGGGGGTGGGAAAAACGGCATAAATACATCGATGAATGATGGAGTTGAAAAATAAATAACCTATATAGGAGTATATATTATGAGTATAGAGACAAAGGAACAGAGAGATTTGAGAATGAAGCAAATCAATATGGCTGATGTTCTGGCAACTGTGTTTATGAATTTCAGGCGTTATAGATTGACCCCTGATCTACGAAAACTCATTGAAGAGCATCCTTGTTATTTACAGGGTGCTGGGTATGACTGTAATATCACCATGCCGGATTTGGCGGAATTTCTGTTTCAGGTGGCAGGTTGTGTTTTCTCCCCGCCAAAAGAATAGGGGGCAGGGGACGAGGAAACAGGTACAGAAAGAACCTGAGGCAAGACGGAAATATGGGTCGTTATGTAAATACGATAGGTCAGATTCTCATTCTCTGGCTCTGATAGAGATGCCAACAGGCAGAGGGCTTGTGAGGTGTTGAATGAGCTGGCTGGGGGTGAGAACCCTCACCATTCTCAGTGAGTTCTTTTTGATCCTTGGCTCAGGTTCCCCTGCTATCTATAGTGTCGGGAATCCCCGATTTCCTGATTTCATATCACCGTTTTCACCTTGACTACCGCCTATAATTCCTGTATTATTCATGCTCTTGCTTGGCTGCCTCAGGATAGTAAATTCTCTGTATTGATGCACAGGAAGGGGTGAGAAATGAATAATACGAGAATCGAGCGGTTACTGTTGGCATTGGCCGTTGTCTTATCCATCGTGAGTGTTCCCATCATTGCACAAACCTATGTTTGTGGGGCGGTAGAGGGAACTTGGTCTTTAGTGGGGTCTCCCTATATTCTTTCCTGCGATGCATCGATCCCTGCCGGTAAAACCCTTATCATCGAACCGGGAGTGGCAGTCTCCTATTATGGGGGGGCAGGCGAAGTATTGCACGTGTATGGTAAACTCTCAGCTTCGAATGTTTCCTTTACGAAGAATTGGACCGAAATTCATGTCCATGCGGGCGGGGAACTGGACCTTAGCGACTGCTCAAATGTCCTGACGGTCATTCTTGACGGTTCTTCAACGGCCGCGATTCATGGAGGGATCCACAAACTCCTTGAAATCAATGGGGCAGGCTCCTTCTCCATTTCCAATCTCAGACTCACATCCTATGTCATTCTTCACGAAGGGTCCGGGCAGGGCCTGACGATATCCAATGTGTCTTTCGACTACGAAATGCCCTTCACTCTTTCGGACCCTGATATCGACACATCGGGAATATCGGGGAATGTGTATGCACCCAACGCTTATATTGGCATTCGTGGGGTGGTCGATACGAATAAGACCTTGGCACCCATCGACGGACTTGCCGAATATCGTTTAGTCAGTAGCGTAACTGTGGCTGGCGGCATAAACATAGCTGCCGGTGCAACACTCACGGTCGAACCGGGAGTTGAGTTCGTCAACAATAGTGCCTATTCGGACATTCATGTTTACGGAACACTGAATGCTTCAGGGGCTATGTTTCTTGGACAAAGCCTTGATATCTTTGCCTATGAAAAATCCCATGTCGATTTTATGCAATGCCGATGCGAGGGAAAGATCTACTGGAATGACGACTGTGATGGACGATTCGATCAGGGTATTGCATTGATTATGAATATCGAAGACCCCAACTCGATCAAGGTATTTTGCAGCGAGATCGCATACGTTAATTTCATGAAGACGACGGGCGGATGTATAATGAATAATGTATTTACAAATCAGGTCCCGTACCGTGTCTTCGATCCCGATCTGGATACCGATAGCATCTGCGACAATCAATATCTGGCCGAAAAACCATTGATCTACATTTCCGGCACCCGAAATGATGCCGGGTTGTTGGGTTACATCGATGGTTTGGGTGATTATGTGTTGATGGGAAATATGGTCGTGTCGAGTGAGGCGGGTATTACAGTTCCGGCAGGTGTTTCATTTACGACATCCAACAGTCAGCATGACATTGACATCTACGGGTCACTGGCTGCTTACGAAGTGAATTTCATGGGTAACAACACGGAAATAGGGGTATTTGAAAATGGATCGATAGACCTTACGGCATGTGACTTAGCGGGGAGCCTGAGCATTGCCTCTGGCAGTCTTGCCCGACTGGAAGAGTGTAAACCTGCCAACCTCTCCGTGGATGGGGATACAGATATCCACGCCATCGAAAATGATTTTTCGTCGGCTCGTGTAACAGCGACAGGGAATCCTTCGGCTGTGATTGATTTTGCCAGCAATTACTGGGGAACTGATAAATCGACTGAGATCGATACCAAGATTACAGACCATAATGATGACCCGGCTCGACCGTTGATTAATTACACCCCATTTCTGACGGAACTGGTCATTCGTAGGATTCCTGTCCCCGGCGATATGAATGCCATCCCTGATGGTAAAGTTGATGGTGAAGATCTCACCATTTTCTCAGAATACTGGCTTGAATCCTGCTGTTCAACGGGAGATTGGTGCGGAGGTTCTGATCTGAACCGGGACGGGAATGTGAAATTTGAAGACTTTGCCCTATTCGCTGAAGGCTGGCTGATCATCGTGGAATGAATAGGGGAAAACTACCTGAATCATTCTGTTGTTGGCATGTTTATCTATGGCTCCAATTTCACAACTCTTTTGTGAACACAGTTTATCCTACCGATCCTATTTGCGGGTATTCTCCGATGGATCGGAAATGAGATTCGGTTTCCGATTGGCTGTCAAAGCCAGATCACACATCGTCGTGATCGGCACACCCTGAGGCTGATCAAAAACGAGAACAGTGCCATCTTTCTTTCGAATTTCAACCTTGGCATGGAAAAATGTGACCGACGGAGATATTGTGTCAATATCCCTCAACCAGATTTCAGTGAATGGATCTTTTCGGCGGGAACGAATCAAGAGACGGTAATTGGTTAAAAACAAATACAACCGTCTGGGGACTCCATAGTTATTAAACGTAAACAGAAACTCCCCTCGGTATAAATCTAAGGTACGAACACAGTGTTTTACTCCACCAGCCGTAACATCACGGCTTTTTCGCATGAATTGAGTAAAGTCTTCATGAGTTAATTCACGAGCGAATGGTGAGAGAATGCCTTGTCTTCGCTCCTTCCAAGTCAGCATCCAGAACTCCTCAATAGTTGCCTTTGACAAAGGGGATGTCTCACATTTAATTTGAGGGGAAGAAGGGGCTTGTTGTTCAGCATTGGATACCGGCTTCTTTGAGGCAAGGATCTCATCCAATACCGTAGTCAGCCGTTCCAAATCTTCCGACAAAAAAATATCGGTCTTTTCTTTAAACCTTTTGAGTCTGTCTTCAGACAATACAAATAATAAGATACTTATGGCTCTCTTGTTGCCGATACGAATCAAAGAGCGGACACAGTAGGGTATGAGGTCATCGCCTCCGGTCATGACGGTATGTTCAAGAAAATCCAATGCCTTATCGTCGGGGAAATGATCCAGAATCTTAACGGTATCGGTCAGTGACAAACCATCCTGAAAGAGATCATAGATGGACTTATAATCCGGATTCGCCTTCGTCCATCGTTCAGGTCGGAACTCATATATTTCCGTTTTCCAGTAGGCATTACTCCGGATCGGCAACAGTTCAAGTTTGACTTCAGCATGTTTGGGATTCAGTCTCATCCCCAGTCGAATATTGAATTTGATCGCTGCGACGACAATGGCAATACCCACAACCCCTGCAAACGAGATGGCTCCTGCCAGCAGATTCTGGTTGATGACAAGAATACCTATAGCCAATCCCGCCACAATCAGAACATAAAGACCGATGCTCAGAAGTCGATCCAAGGGAGCCGACATCCCTTTCACGATCTGAGTATGGCATTGTGGACATTGGGTTTGCCCCCACTCCACGCAAGCGTTACACGAACAGCAATGGAACCGTAACTTATCAAAGTATTCGAGCATCGGGGTTCTCCGAGAATCATATATCCGATATCAACCACGTACATTACGATAGTAGAGTAATTTGGGGATGATTTCAAGAGAGATCCTTGGCACACATTCCTCTGCCCTCTGTGGCATAGGGAATGCAAAATGCCATTTGATCCATGGGACAGAATCCCAAGGCAGAGGGGGGAGAAAACAGGGGAACGCATCTTACATGATCAGTATCTTCTTCCCCAGTATTTTCCAAAACAACCAAGGTCAAGGATATTGATCAAACCATCTTCATCAAGGTTGTATTGATCATTGGAACCTGCTACGGCTGGCGAAAGCCATTCTGAGGAAAACAGAAGAAGGTCGGCTACATTAACGATGCCGTTGTGATCGAAGTCACCGGGGTTCGGAACCGGAAAGGTATCCCGTTCAATCAGTGCCCATAACCGCCTGTCGAAAGAGGTGTCGTTCCAAGCAAGTTCGCCTCCCCATCGGAACACACAATGATTCGCATTCGTACCCTGCATGGGTTCACCGGTATGCCAATTCCGATATTCGGAAGTGTCCCCTGAAATCCATTTCCAAATCCCCTCCTGCTCTTCATCCGTCAATCCGATCCAAATCGTGATTTTGTGGGAAAACCGGGTGGATAACCATTTCTCTTCTTCTTCTGATCGTATTGTTACCAGATGCCCCTGATTCCGTAACCCGTATCGTTCCCCCTCATGCCAAGGCAATTGCCATGTGATCAGTTTATAGAAATGCCCATTTCTTGGATATCGTACCCATCCATGAAACACCTCCTCGTCAGGAAGATGGGAAATCGTGTCCCTTACGAGTGGATCGACTTGTTCATAGAAACCTGTTTCGATATCAAAGCCCCACTGATCAAAATACGATCTCAGATCCGTTCCAGCGGCATTGGACAGGATACACAATAGCAGGGTGATTCGTTTGGGATCCGTATCCGCTAAATCATAAATTTCCGATGGCAACCCATCCTTCCGCACTGCTCGGATCGTCTTTTCCATTACATCGGTACCATAGAGACTACTGAGTTCTTGGCAGATAACTGCCCACGCCTGATATTGGGTCGGTCCCGGATAATCGATGGCTCTGCCACCATTTTGCAGCCAAGTAATATAGTGCTTGGCACTATTACGATGATTCTGTCGTCTCTTGGCGATCCATGCTACATAATTCTCATAGGCAGTTCGAGAAGGAAATACCTCCGGCATGGATATGAGTTTGTCCGCCAACAGGGTCTGCATGAATTCCATTCCTTGGTGGAAAAAGGTACTCGCCCACATATTGGTGATTCGACTCATATTGGTCATGGCGTGAAAATTGTGCCCGACTTCATGGTCCCATGCTCCCAAACTCCATCCGTCTATCGGATTTGTGGACCACCACGCGGGACCCGCCTCTACCGGATTTCCACTATGGGCTCCTCCAGCGGCATTGTAACGAACGACTTGTCGTCCGTTTAACGGACAATACCCAACAACATTGTGCATCATTGCCCAGCAGGTATTCAGATACGAAATGGCATCATTATCGTATATCCATTGAGCAATTTCCGGAGGAACGACGAAATCCATAAACTCCGCGGATACAATCACAGGATTTTCAAAATCATTCTCAACAACCATCAGCACCCATTCCAGAGAATCAGATCCAGTCGAATTGGTTGCCGATATCGTGATATAATAGGTTTCCACAATGGGCTGGCTCCAACTCATCTCACCCGTCACAGAATCGATGACCATGCCTTCGGGAGCGTTGATTAATGACCATGAGATCGGGGTATCCCCGGCTTTCACCTGTGGGGGCTGGAACGACAAGGGGATTCCTTGAATGCCCGTTTTGTTCTCATAATGCATCAGAACAGGGGCTTGCCCCGAAATACCCGGCGAATGAATCATGAAGAAGAAAACACAACAAACAAGTACATCCCTGATTTTCAGGAACTCAGAGATTGAAGAGTCCCTTGTGATACCGAAAGAAAATGCTTCCACGGTATCGCCCCGGTTGTTTGAAAGCAGTTTCATGCCTCACTCCGCACATTAACCTATTTCCCTGTATTATAGGAAATATGCCCTCATTATTCAAGTGAGGAGTTTCTATTTTTTACAGGTTTCCTCTCCATAGGTTCCCATGGAAATTCTCGCCTTGGCAATAAGCCCCATCTTGTCTTTTAAATCAGTTCTCCTCCCCTCCCCGGCATAGGCAATGCAGGGGATCCATTTTGATCCTTGGCAAAGAAAATACACCTATTCAAAACGCCCTGTATTTCATACTCATCTTTCGAAGTTTCGATATCATCCAACTGTATCTGCCAAGATGTATTTGCATTTTCTGATATGGCATTTTGGTTAACCCATAACTGGACATCGAAATAAGCCCAAGTGCTCCATAGAAACACAACTCCGAACAAAAATCCCAAAATCCCGACCATTTCGCTATCCATTTGGGATCTCTTTATCGCCAAGATACCTTGAACGAAAAACAGGCAAGCAAAAATCATGAGCAATAGGCAAGGCACAAGATTCCAATAGAGAGAGTAATAGGAAATCTGCCAAATAGCTAACAGAAATGCCATTGGACATGCAACAACTATATTCAGTACCCCGAATATCTTTACCCACATTCCTCTGCAAATCTGAGGTTCCCGTTTCTGCTTATTTTTCCGTATGTTAATCACCACATTCGGTTTAATCGACGGGGACATGTCTTGGAGCAATTTGGTCAGTAACAGTGCATGGGCTTTTGTTAGCGACAACAACTTTAGATCCATATTCTTGTTGATACATATTCTGTGTCGAAAGAAGAAACAGTACCCCATATACTCCACAGAAGTGATGTCAGAAAGTTTTCGGTCAATAGGTTTTTCCCCCAGCGACTGTATGTATATATGGCTATCTGTAATGATAGCCCCTGCTTTGGCATTGTGTTCAGATGTGTCATCAATCAGAACCAGAACATCCTGCATATTGACATTCGGAGCATATGCGGCTATGGCATTCTGGAGCATATCCGTTGGTATATTGGGGGCAAAATGAATGGCTTTATTCTTATTCAAGCCCGCATATTGTGTGTGTAGTTGTTCCGGAGTAAACTTGACTGGCTTAGTCTCCACATGATCCAATCCGTCTTCTTCCGAGGATTGCTTTGACCCCATAATGGTATTATGAATCTTAAATGCTTTAATATAATTCTCATTTTGCCGTAAGCGTTTTTTTTCCAGTCCGCTATAACCGTTGAATATTTTGAACTCAAATGTATTTTCCGGCTCATTCGTTTTCGAAACTCGAAAGATAATTTTCTTCACCATAGCCGGTATTATACGGGTTTTCTTCCGACCCAAAGTACTTGCCAAGGCATATCCAAGACCACCAGCATATAGGAGTCCGAGTGCTTTCGTGTCCCAATCCACCTCCTTTATGATCTTCCCGGACTCCTCTTCCAGCACAAGGTCAGATCGAATCTCGTTGATTCCGAAATAATAGACATCATATATCCCCGCTGCTTTCCTGTGAGAGATGCTGATTTCGGATTCCGCTTTGTCGATAGCCAAATTACTGTCGTGTAAGCCCTGAGACAAAAGAATGAGACCCGGTTCATAACCCGGTTTAATGCGAAAACACTCATCGGGATGGCTACTTAAATGTCCATAGCAGATCAGAAGTCCAAATATTACACATCCGGTTAAAATGGTCATTGCTAGAAGTGACATCTTTGAACCAAATTCAAAGTCCCCTCGAACCATGACAATTATCATCGCGAAAAGAGCCATACAAGAAATAAAGAGGGCAATTCCAGTCTTTTTAAGGGTTTGGTTTTCTTTCTTAAAAGTCAATATTTCCATTCATCGACCCCTCAAAACAGTTGATCTATGAGAATTTGGCTTTTGGGCATTCTACGGCTCATTATTTACAGGATTCCAGTCCATAAGTAAACAGAATTTCACACCCCAAATATTCATTTCCAATTTCCCGTCTTCCCGCTTCCCGGCTTGCCGCTGTGAAGGTATTTGCCGGCCGTATTACTGCTCATTCCGGCGGCATCCGCCGCCTGATATGGGTTCTGTCTTTGGCTAGGATCTGTTGGGCATAGATATTGACCGTTAGCATTCAGTAATACTTGTACGACAAAATGCCAAATCCAACCTTGTAATCGTTCCACGCATCTGCTATGATCCCGCAGGTATGAAAAAACCTTGCATTGGAATTTTGACATTACTCGATTATCTGGCGGATAATGTTCACTGCTGGATCAGGGGGATCATCCGGGCAATCATGATATCAAATCCTATCCAACCGATTCGTCAGGTTGCACGGGAAGCCTTTTTTGCTGTGGAGACTCATCATGACAGTCATATCTTGCCAACAGGGATTAAAAATGCCTCCGATTCACACGATTTCCTTAGGTAATGTCCCGATACCGAAGGAGCAATCATTATCATCCAACACGGCGGAATATGGAGTCAAAGCGGATCGCATCTTTTCTGTAGCGTCTTGTCTTCTTTTCGCCGCGGTCTCGGTTTCACTATTTGCGGCATCTGACGGAAATCTGGAGCATAAGTTACGGCAATCCGATGAGCAGCCCCAAGTATACCGTGATCCTCAGGGGTACTTTGAATTGATCTTACCCGCTGGCTGGCAGGTCACAGATGAATACTCCAGCGACCCTCGCGGCAAGGTTCTCTTTAGTGGTCCTGACGGTCTGAAGTGGCGGATTATCGTTGGAGCCGGCAATACAAGTAATCTCGAAGACCTTCGTAGAAATGCTCAAGCGGTGAAAAACCAATTCCCCGCCATTCAGATACATGAAGGAAAAGTCAGCCAATGGGATGCCGTTATTTATGACGGTGTTATTCAGGGCGAATACAGCCGGATGTTCAGTTTCATTGCTTCCGGGGAGGCACATAGTTTCAGCATTTTCGGTTCACAGGCCGTTCTTGAGCGGAATTGGAAATCTCTTGAAACCGCTCTGCAAACCTATGTTCCTCTTGCAAGGAATAGTAGCGAGGCGGATCGTAAAAAGGAAAGTTTGGCACATTGGATTCGTCTCACCCAATTGTTTTACGAAATCGGCGACACCGACAACGCCAAGGTAAGCCTTCGAGCGGCCAAGGAGCTGGATGCCCAAGATGAACGGGTGATTGCTCTTTCGGAGATAATTCTGACAGAAGTACCCGTCCAAGAAACTCTCTCGATTCAAGACGCCAATTCGATTGGAGCAGAGAATGGGAACACGGTGAATCCTCAGAAAGAATCAGAGTTTGGATTTGGTCTTTCCAGAGACAATCTCCTCAACGGCACTTCGAAATATGTTCTTGCCTTCTTTTTGTTGTGGATTCCCCTGATAGGGTTTACCGCGGCCATTGGAATCGGTCTGTTGGGAAAATATGCGATCCAATACACGAGTAACTTCGCTCCTCTGGCGTTGTTCTGGGTGATTGTAACTGCCGCTGGATGCTTTGCCGTAATCGCTGCACCTTTCACCACGATCTGGGAAGTCTGGAAGTTCTATGCGGAAAACGGTCTTGTCGTACCATATGTGCTGAACCTTTTCGGGGGGGCAACCCTTGGAGCGTTAGGGTATACGGGATTCCGGTTCTATATGTCGAGGGTCAGGAGTCCCCATCAGGTAAAAGCGGGATCTCAACATGTCGTTCACTTCGCCAAGAATTACACCCTCTGGAGGGATATCCCCAATAAGAATTCTGCCATACTCAATATGTTATCCATGGATACCTGCCCTTGGAAGGGCAAGAATAATCCTGAATCCATTGCGATTGCGCAAGCGGACAACTGTCACCTGTTTTTCTCAGAATCAGAACTTTTACTCAGTCTCAGACAAGATGATCAAGTTTTCTTTGAATCTCTTGTGACGAAACGGGTATCGATAGGGGCTTTACAATACAATGTATCGCTATCGGACAACACCATTGTTCTGACGGTTGTTTTACGAACCGGCTTCCTGAAGAAACTTACGGTAAGTTGCGTCTTTGATGTCGTAACAGGGAAGTTCGCTCCTGTGCCCTTTGACTGTTTTATTTCAAACATATCCGCAAACTCCGAGGTAAAGTCAAGAATAATCGCAAGAGTGGACGATCTTCACTGGTTTGAGCCGGACGCGAAACGAGGTTTCTTCTCCAGCTTTTTGAATAAAAACCTTGTGCCAGCAATGGAATTGGCCATTTTTTATCGAATCCTGCCACAAACAATAAACAAGCTAATGGCCTCGCAAGAGAAAGCAAATCTGCCGACCCCCCCAAAATTCATTGAATGTGTTCCGACTTTGTTATTTTACACTATCGGCATGGATATTGTGGGTCTCAATAACCGGCAGGGAACCATCCTTCCTAAACCGGAGGATATTCGGCTTATATGTGATTCCATTCACTCATGTTCTCTTCTTGGTTCCTTCTTGCTTAGGGCTTGGGGTGTCGATGAATACTATGAGGATCTAAAAGAATTATGTATGGTATCCGGCACATGGAGAGAGACGCCATCCAACACTACCTGCCTTGACAATATCATCATGATATGGAGCCGTTTTGGTGATAGAGTTCACACCAATCCCAGTAAATATGCCAACGATCTCGCAAGTAAAATCTATACCTCCGACCAAATTGGAGTTGTGGCCAGAAAATGGTTCGTCACAAAAACAGATTCATCCGCAGGGGATAAATCAACTACGGTGACAAGTTTTTGTCCGAAGTGTAAATTGTCCTATAAATGGAATGGCACAAGCTGTTTTCATTGTGGATACAATAATGAAGCATAGGGGACAAAGCTCCCAGACGCAGAATTGCCGCAGAAGAAGGGTTTGTGTCTGATGGGGGCGACCCCTGTTAATATTGTCTTCCCCAATAACGCCCAAAACATCCAAGGTCCTTAATATTGATCTGACCATCTGTATCAAGGTCGTATTGATCATTGGAGCCTGCTACGACTGGCGAAAGCCATTCTGAAGAAAACAGAACAAGGTCGGCTACATTGACGAAGCCGTTGTGATCGAAGTCACCGGGGTTCGGAACCGGAAAGGTATCCCGTTCAATCAGTGCCCATAACCGCCTGTCACCGGGGGCATCGTTCCACCCCCGGTTAGATCCCCATCGGAAGACACAATAATTTTCATTTGTTTTACCATTGGGTTCCCCGGAGTTCCAGTTTCGAAATTCGGACATTTCCCCCGAAGACCACTGCCAATTCCCTTCTTCACGCTCATCCGTCAATCCAATCCAGATATTGGTTCTTACAGAGAATCGATTGGATAACCACGCCTCTTCTTCTTGCGACCGTATGGTTGCCAGATGCCCCTGATTCCGCAACCCATGCCGTTCGCCTTCATGCCAAGGCAATTGCCATGTGATCAGTTTATAGAAATGTCCATTCCCGGAGTATCGCTTCCAGCCATGAACATCTTCATTGTAATTCAGATGGGAAATGGTATCGCTCACAATTGGATTGATCTGTTCGTAGAACGCACCATCGGTATCAAAGCCCCATTGATCAAAATACGATCGCAGATCCGTTCCCGCTGAATTCGACATGATACAAAATAACACAGTATTTCGCTTCAAGTCCGTATCGGCTGACACATAAATATCGGAGGGCAAACCGTCCACCCGAACCGCCCGTATGGATTTTTCCAACACATCCGTTCCATACAATTCACAGAGATCTTTACACATGAATCCCCATACCTGATAGGGATTCGGTCCCGTATAATCGATGGCTCTGCCGCCATTCTGCAGCCAAGCAATATAGGTCTGAGATTTCTCCCAATGGTTTTGTCTTCTCCAATCCATCCTTGCCACAAAATTCGTATAGGCAGTCTGCGAAGCGAATACTTCCGGCATGGACTTCAGTTTTTCGCCCAATAATGTCTGCATCAATTCCATTCCATGGTGAAAGAAGCCGCTTGCCCATGTGTCGGTGATACGACTCATGTTGGTCAATGCGTGAAAATTATGTCCCACTTCATGCATCCACGCCCCCAATTCCCAACCATTGACGGGATTGGTGGACCACCAGACAGGACCTGCCTCAACGGGATTGCCACTGTGGGCACCTCCTCCCCCATTCGGATCGTAACGGACAACCTGCCGTCCATTCAACGGACAATGCCCCACAATGTTGTGCATTAATTCCCAGCAGGTATTCAGATAGGAATCCACACCATAATTGTTCATCCATTGAGCAATATTCGGTGGAACGACAAAATCCATATACTTGGAAGATACAATCGTCGGGTCCTCAAAATCATTCACAACGATCATCAAAACCCATTCCAGAGAATCAGATCCAGTGGCGTTGGATGCCGAGGCCGTTACATGGAAGGTTCCCTCGATGGGTTGGTTCCAATTCGCCTCACCCGTCACAGGATCGATGACCATGCCTTCGGGAGCGTTGATTAATGACCATGAGATCGGGGTATCCCCGGCTTTAACCTGAGGGGGCTGGAACGACAAGGGGATACCTTGAATGCCCGTTTTATTCTCATAATGCATCAGAACAGGGGCTTGCCCCGAAATACCGGGCGAATGAATCATGAAGAAGAAAACGCAACAAACAAAGATATCCCTGATTTTCAGGTACTCAGAGATTGAAGAGACCCTTGTGATACCAAAAGAAAATGCTTCCAAGGTATCGCCCATGTTGTCTGAAAGTCGTCTCATGCCTCACTCCACACATGAACCTGATTCCCTGTATTATAGGAAATATGCCCCCGCTTTTCAAGTGTGAATTCCTTGCCTTCACCTTCTTCCAGCAGATCCCCTCACCCTCGTTTCGAATGGAATATCTGGTAGGCAGTGGTTCATTTATATAAATACCCTCACTGGGCATCCTCCTTTGCCCAGTAGTGGGTACCGAAGGGGCAATTTATCGGCTTCGAACCAACGAGCAGTTCCATCTACTCGGACCCATCGATCACCTTCCTGCAAGAGTCGGTTTAAGAAATTTATCGATGATATTAACAAGTTGTGAGGAATCAATCGGCTTTGAAAGATAGTCACTGCATCCTGCTTCGATGCATTTATTTCCATCTTGTGGCACTGTATCCGCAATCAGGGCGATGATTGGTGTCTGGACAGATTGAGACCGCAGTAACTGAATCGCTTCGTAACCCTCCATGACCAGCACTTGCATGTCCATGAATATCAGGTCATACCTGTTATTTTCGATGGCGTTTACGGCTTGTTGACCCGTATCTGCCACGGATACTTCAAAACCCAGTTTCTGTAACAGTAGCCGGGCTTGCACCTGATTGCCAAGACTGTTATCGACTACCAACACCTGTCCTGCAAACACAGGAATTTGTGGATTTCCGTTGGTGTCCAGTGGTGTTCTCACGATATCCAATTGGTCTTTGGCGTCATTCACACAGGGTCTCATTTAGATTCACTACGCAGGGATCTGAATATAAAATGTTGTTCCTTCCCCTTTTCGGGATATGAACCACACTTTTCCGTTGAGGTACTTTTCGGTAAATAGTTTGATACTATAGGTCCCAATCCCTCTGTCTCGGCCCTTGGTCGAAAAGGATTTTCGGAATATGCGGCTTTGAACATCCTCAGGCATATAGCTGCTATTCTGAATTTCAAACACTATGCCGGCTCCATCTCTCTTGTAACGAAGATGAATCGTATCTTCTTCCTTTACGGCTTCGAGGGCATTTTTCACCGCATTACTGATGACTCGTTTCAGGATTCGTTCATCACTGGAAAAAATGACCTTCTCTGCGGTGTCGTGAATTTTAATCTGCCGCCCTTGTAACAGATCGTTCCGTTCCAAAAGACCTCTTATACTGTGGAGCAGCTCTTGGGCATCGATGGTTTTATTATATACGGTGAGTTCATTAATCTCCGCCGAAAGCAGATCTTTTTGAGATTTGATCAATTCGATCAGGTCATCGGCCCCTTGGGATAGGACGGGCAGGATGTCGGACAATTGGTCAGCTTTTTCCCGAATCAAGTCGGGGATCAAATTGGCAAACCCCTGAATGGAACCGGCTAAATTCATGATATCATGAAAGAAAAGGTGTTCAAGGATCCTTTTGGTTTTTTCATCGCTGATGTCTACAATCGAAACGCAGTCAAAAACTTCCCCCCCAACCTCGATTAAGCCTGCTTTGATACGAAGATTTAATGCATCATTATTTGTCGTCAGGATTGTGCATTCTTTTTCGGATCCATTCTCATCAAGGCTTTGAAGAATCGCCAACAAGGCTCCACAGGTCTGACACTCTTTGGCTGTTCCGCATCCGTGTTCTGCACGGATTGCATTGACACACTGAAACACCTCACCGGGTCTGATACCAACAAGCTCCTCCATCTTATCTTTATGTAATGCAACCAGCAGACAATGATTAGCCCACACGATTTGCCGATTTCGATTCAGGATCATGACAATGTGAGGCATTGTCTCTAGAAGGGAGGTCAGAGTAGAATTCGACGACACGTGATCGTGTTGTCGCTTGATTTCGGCATCACCACTTCGTTCAACAAGATTCCGCAGATGGTTCTGGTGGACTGGGCAGTCTTCCGCTACAAGCCCTTGTCCATGCGATCGAATGCCTTGATTGTCTTCGGGACAGACCGTTTCGACGGGGGAGGGAGATTGATTGATCGTATCATTCGGACAAGTCTCACCCACCGTGTATGAAGTGGCATTCACATCCCGACCGAGCCAATAACCAATCGTATCAATCAATTTAGCTGGCGAAACAGGTTTCGAGATATGCTCGTTCATCCCCGCTGAAATACACTGCTCACGATCTTGTTGGAAGGCATTGGCTGTCAAACCGAGAATGGGGATATTTTGATACCCAAGATTTCGGATGGTTTTCGTCGTCGTCAATCCATCCATCATCGGCATCTGCATATCCATCAGGATCAGGTCATAGGGATTCTGCTGAACCTTCTCAACAACCTGCTGACCGTTTTCGGCAAGATCCACCTCGTAACCAGCCTTCGTGAGAATACAAATAACTAATTTTTGACAGCCGGAATTATCTTCAGCAAGCAGAATCCGACCGGACGAAGCATCCTGTGGTTGTTCGCCGGACGAAACCATCGTCGGTTGTGTTGCCTGATTGGATGTCATATCAAATTCTCAAATTCTTTTCTGTAGATATAGTGTGATTATTATCACAGGTTTGGGATTAACCCACTTATTTTGATTTCGGGGAATTGAGTTATCGACCTAAGTGATAGTTGACCATTTGAACAGTTATTTTCTGGGAAATCCTTTTTATGTTCCGAGATACTGATAATATCTTCAATAATAATACGAGGTGTGGCATGAGATAAGTCGGAACCGAGTATTCGGTTCCTGAAGGAATTAGCTTTCCGTGGTGACTCGTACCCCAGAATCTGTGTCGTTGCCAGCCCCGACGGGGATCGATAGGGTGGCAGGATAATAGGGGGTTAGGGAGCCATATCTTTCAGCCAATTCTTCGATAGGATGGCAAGGTCGGATAGGTCAACTCTGCCATCGAAAGTAGGATCGGCAGAACCGATCGTTTCAATGGTAGTGGCGAGCCAGCGAGTGGCAAAGTAAAGAAGGTCGTTCAAATCCACACCATTAGGACAGTCGAAATCGCCGCCTTGGGAATATTCCCATGATAGACGAGGGTAATCCACATCATTGGTACACATACGCCAGATGTCAGCAGTGCCGTTGGTCGATTCACCGAGAAAATCCCAACCGGCTGAGGTGAAGGTGGCGAGGGTCTGCATTTCGGCCGTGGTCTTACCTGTTACGCCACCGGAAGAACCATAATCAACACCTTTATTTTTGCCGCTTGTCTCAATATCCCAGAAACAAGCCGTGATCATTCCACCATAACGATTTGTTCCTGCCAAACCAAAGATATTATTACCAGAACCACTCACCTCTCCCGTCGCATAACTTGAGGTGATTAAACCAGAGTTGTCACCCACTAGACCGCCGACATAATTGTCCGAGCCAATCACAGAGTCAGTGGCATAACAGAAAGTGATGGACCCGCCACCATCGAATTGTTGATCACCATTACTCCCCACCAAACCGCCGACATATTGGTAACCATTCACCTCTCCCGTCGCATAACTTGAGGTGATTGAACCAGAGCTGTGACCCACCAAGCCGCCGACACAATAGTATCCTATTACCTCTCCCGTCGCATAACTTGCGGTGATTGAACCAGAGTTGTCACCCACCAAGCCGCCGACATACCAATCATAATTATCAGGACCACTTACCTCTCCCGTCGCGGAACAAGAAATGATGGAACCAGAGTTCAATCCCGCCAGACCACCGACATAATCTTGGCCTGTGTTAGAGATGCTTTCTACGCGAAGGTTCCGGAGTTGACTGCCACTATCAATGCGGCCAAAAAGACCCATATAAATATATTCGGGCAGATTGATGGTAAGATGGGAAACAGCAAATCCCTGACCATCAAACACCCCAGAAAATCTCGGAACAACTGAAGATGACCATGAAATACCAGATAAATCGATGTTATTATTTAGACGAAAACAGGCCGTCGGTCTCAACCAAACCTTGCCCAGATCGGAAGGAGTAGAAATGACATAAGGATGGGTGACAGTGCCATCGCCCGCAAGGGTCCATGTGTGAATTGTAAAATGGGGATACTCATTGGCTTCCATTTGCCAATAATCATTCAGTCCGTTTGCGCTTTCGCCAACAAAATCCCAACCAGAATTCTGGAAATTGGACATCGTTTTCATCTGTTCAGTCGTTAGTCCTTTACCACCTGCGCTGCTGGCACGACCTGATGTCTGGATATCCCAGAAAGAGGTCGTGACGGTACCTTCCCAATTCTCCCCCACCAGACCGCCAACGTACTTGCTACCACCGGTCACAGAGCCGGTGGCGTAACAGGACATGATGGAGCCAGATAGATTCCGTCCCGACAGACCGCCGACTCTCCGATTGCCGTTGACGGAACTGGCGGCGAAACAATTGATAATACACCCCCTATCATTGTTCCCCACCAAACCGCCTATAAAATCACCAGAACCCTTGGCAGAGCCGTTAGCATAACACAATGTGATAGTACTTCTTTGCATATTAATTCCAGCCAGAGTACCAACACAATTTCGTCCGGTTATTATCGCATTCTGTACACCCAGATTATTAATCTGTCCCCCGATACCGACACTGCCAAACAATCCCACATAGTCACTGCCGGGTTGTTCGATCACCGCGTTGCTGATTGTATGGCCATTGCCATCAAACATACCGGTAAAGGGGCCAAGGTCGCCGATTGGATAGGGCGTTATTCCACTTAAGTCCAGATTCGCTGTCAGCGTGATATGCTTATTCAGAACATTTGAATACCAGCTTAATAGTGAAAACTCCTCTGCGGTAGAGATCAGATAAGGATCTTCTGCTGTACCGTCTCCAGAAAGAGGAATCGCCTGCGGTGAAGGAATCGGTACACCTCCGGCATCTTCCCAATCCAATCGCGGACAATCCGCACCATCATTCATCACCCAGCCTTTATCTGCCCAACCAGCATTCTGAAAGATCGACAGGGTTTTCATCTGTTCGGTTGTCAACCCTTTACCGCTGCCGCTGCCGGGCTGACCTGATGTTTGCATATCCCAGAAACAGGATGTGATAGCTCCCTCATGACTTTCGTTCTGCCCCACCAGACCGCCAACATAGCTACCTGTCCCAGTGACATTGCCTGTAGAGTAACAGGATGTGACGGCACCATAACTATATCCCACCAAACCGCCAACTTTGCTACCAGAACCGGTTACAGACCCGGTGGCGTAACAGGACATGATGGTACTGGCACCATTCGCATTACTTCCTACCAGACCGCCGACAGAATCAGAACCGGTTACAGACCCGGTGGCGTAACAGGATTTGATAACATCGTAAGAAGAATTATAACCCACCAGACCGCCGACATAGCCGGAACCACTGACAGAGCTAGTGGCGTAACAGGACATGATACTGGCACCATTCGCATTACTTCCTACCAGACCGCCGACATAGTTAAAACCGCTGACAGAGCCGCTGACAAAACAGTCCGTGATGGAGCCAGAATTCGACCCCACCAGCCCGCCAATATACTTGCCCCCGGTTGATAACGATACATTTTCTACACCAAGATTCTTTATCGTGGCAGTGTAACCAGAAACGTAGCCAAACAGTCCAACATAATCAACGATCTCGGTTGTCGTATAAGTAAGGTTGCTGATGCTGTGTTCATCGCCGTCGAATGTGCCTGTGAATGGCGATGTTGAAGTACCAATGATATTATACTCCGTCCCTATATAAACAGACATATCGATGTTATCCATCAGCTTGAAATACTTCCCCCAGTCCCCCGGATTCAGTCCAATGGTGTTCATTTGCTCCGGTGTCCAGATTTCATAGGGTTCCTCCGCAGTTCCACTGCCCCCACCATAGGTAGCCGCCAAGGAAACTGAAGGCAGTGAAAGAACCAGAACCATAATGAATCCAAGAACCAACGGATGGTTTTTAGGGAGCATCATACACCTCCAAAATAACAGGTTTCAATTTGCAAAAATAATATAACCCACCGTTTGGGATTATTCTTTGTAGGCCAGTGAATTCTAACCCTCCAACACATAATTGTCATTGCCTCCGTCTGGCATCGGGAACATTAATCTGTAAACGGAAGAGGAAGATAGTCACTGATCCATCAAGGTTCAGAAACCGTTGTAAATTGAATCTCCACTTCAGAGTCTTTATCGACCACATAAGGAATCCCGTCCTCGTTGGTTGACCATATGGCGTGATTGGTGGTCAGTTCAATCTCATACAGAGTATTAGGCGATAAATTCAGAGGACCGGCGGTTGTGGTGGTGTAGGGCAACTCTTCCAGTCCACCGCTTAACGCATCTGAATCTTCATCTACAGGAAACCATTCAAGACCGTAAGTCCAGTCAGGATTATCCAGCGGGATCAGTTTGACATGAATGGCCAATGGGACATCCGTCGAACGATGCACCGGGTACTCTGCGACCAACACCTGATCGACAGGCGGAATCGGGCCACCATCCTCCAAAGCAAAGAGAATCGAGGTTGACTGAGATGTTCCGTTTGTATAGACAACGGTGAAACGATATTCGCCGTCCGTGAAATCGGCAAGATCTTCTAACTGAGGTGATCCTACACCGATACCCAGCCAGTTTTCACCGTCATCAGTTTCCATCTCTGCTGGATAGACAGTACCGCCGGGTGTTCGTATCGTTCCGGAAACAACCGTATCATCAACCCGCATCCACGCATCAAATTCATAGTCAACCGGCATGTTGCTGGCATAACCTTCGCCGAAGTCGTAGGAAAGACTCATCTCAATCATTAATATATGGTCAATGATCTGCTTTTCTTTTAGCCAGTTTTCTGCAAAAATAGCGAAGTCGGCCAAATCTACGGCACCAGAATAATTCAGGTCTGCTCCACCACAATAGTTATTGTCTGTTGTACAGCCACTTATGAGCCACTGACCGACATAATAATCAAGATCTTCGAAATAAACACCATCTGGGCAGGAAAAATCACCATCGGTGAATTCCCAATTCAGGCGAGGATAATCGATACCATCAATACACATCCGCCAATAATCGTTGGTTCCATTAGCAGTCTCGTTTATGAAATCCCAGCCTGCTGAAGTAAAGGTTGAAAGGGTCTGCATTGCTGCCGTATCTAATCCCATCACACCGGTTGGATCTGGATCCTCATTGCCAACTCCATCTGTAGTACCGCTTGTCTCAATATCCCAGAAGGAGGCAGTGATGGTGCCATAATAATTCCTCCCCACCAGCCCGCCGACATAAGAAGTACCGCTGACAGTGCCGGTGGCATAACAGGACATGATGGTGCCAGAATTATACCCCACCAGACCGCCAACATCATTGCCAGAGCTGCTGACAGAGCCGGTGGCGTAACAGGATGTAATGGTGCCAGAATTATTCCCCACCAGCCCGCCGACCCAACTATATTCATCAGCAGAACCGCTGACGGAGCCGGTGACGTAACAGGCAGTAATGGTGCCAGAATATGTACCCCCCGCCAGACCGCCGACAATTAGGTACCCGGCTATATCTATATTTTCTGCACCCAGATTCAGAATCTTCCCGCCGGAGAGAAGATAGCTGAAAAGCCCCACATAGCTACTGTTAGGCTGAAGGATAACCGCGTTGCTAACAGTAAAGCCATTCCCGTCAAAAACGCCGGTAAAGGGACCAAGGTCGCCGATGGGATAGAGTGAGAGACCGCTTAAATCTAAATTGGCTGTCAGTTGGATATGTTTGTTCAGAACATCAGTATACCAGCTTAATAACGCAAACTCCTGTGCGGTGGAAATCAGATAAGGATCTTCTGCCGTTCCATTTCCGGCAAGAGGGACAGCCAACGACAAAGGAATCGGTACCCCGCTGGTATTTTCCCAAGCCAATCGGGGGTAATCCACACCGTCATTTATCACCCAGTTCTTGTCTGCCCAGTCGGCATTCTGATAGATAGACAGTGTTTTCATTTGAGCTGTAGTCAGTCCCTTCCCACCTGCACTGCCGGACTGGCCGCTTGTCTCAATATCCCAGAAGGAAGCGGTGATGGTGCTAAAATCAAACCCCACCAGACCGCCGACCTCATCAGTACCGCTGACAGTGACGGTGGCGTAACAGGCTGTGATGGGGCCAATATTATACCCCACCAGACCGCCGACATAAATTGACCCGCTGACAGTGCCGGTGGCGTAACAGGACCTGACGGTGCCAGAATTATATCCCACCAGACCGCCAACATCATAAGAAGTACCGCTTACAGCCCCGGTGGCGTAACAGGATGTGATGGTGCCAAAATTTTCCCCCACCAGCCCGCCGACCCATCGGTACCCGGCTATACCAATATTTTCTACACCCAGATTTAGAATCTTCCCGCCGGAGCCGACATAGCCCAAAAGCCCAACGTTACTTTGAGACGATGCCGTAATTGTCAAGTTACTTATAACATGCCCGTTGCCATCAAATGTGCCGGTGAATTTTGTAGTCAAATTCCCAATGATATTATACTGAGTCCCTGTATAGATAGACATATCGATATTAGCCATAAGCTTGAAATGCTTTCCCCAGTCACCCGGATTCAATCCAATGGTGTTCATTTGCTCCGGTGCCCAGATTTCATAGGGTTCCTCCGCCGTCCCGCTGCCCCCACCATAGGTCGCCGCCAAGGAAACAGAAGGCAGTGAAAAAACCAAAACCATAATGAATCCAAGAGTCAGCGGATGGTTTTTAGGGAGCATCATACACCTCCAAAATAAGCGGTTTCATTTTGCGGTTTACTATTTGGGATTTCTCACATGGGTCCAGATTTCGATTTCGTTGATCTGCATGCTGTTGGCGCCGCCAGGATAGATGCTGTTACGGATTGCCGGGAACATGACTTGATAGTGGTTATATTCGACGGTATTGGCGAAGGCAATCTGCGTTGTGCTTTTCGTATTTCGTGCCCAGGGCGTCGCTTGCCGGAAATCATAAATAGTACCCTTGGCAATCAGGGTCCACGGTCCGTTAATACTGTCGTTGGAACCATAGAGTTCCCATGAAATCGGGTCGCGGGCTTCAGCATCATTGGCCGTTGTGAAAGTCATTCCCCCGGCGATCGTTTGGGTACGAGTGGGGGTAACGCGGACACCTGTTGGCTCAAGCTCGCCCTTGAAATGGAGGAACTTAGTCCCCGTATTATTGTCAAACGCATTCGGTGGGGCCTCGCCACCCGGCCAACCGTGATTGTCGCCAGTAGAGACGCCATCATTGGGTACACCCTGAATCGCTATCGTGCCGCCGTCGGTGATATCTGTCTGAGCATACAGACAGGCCGACAGAGCAATCATAAAACCAAGAACGATAAACCTTTTCATACAGTACCTCCCTACAAAATGATTTCCTTTGGCACGCATCGCACTCTACGACGGCGCTTCGATATGCCTTCTGAAATGAACGAAATACCTGTCACCCTCATCGCATCAAATCCACTGCTGCCTGCTCATATCGTTATCAATTTGTTATCATACCAAAAACACAGATTGAAGTCTATCGAAAAGTTCAGTTAGAATGCAAGCCCCGAAGAGATTGCAATATTGTATGTTTATATAATTTGTTATACAATAATGTAGGCATGTATAGTCCGTGGACTTAATCGGTGTAAACCGTTATTCTTTGTAAAATAAAGACTTATGTTAATATCGCTCCATGGCACACGGATTGCGATACTGGAAGTGGTATGGACCCTGTTTGGTCAGGGCCGAATGATTGTATCCGATTGAGGAAAATTGCCATGATTTTCAAACACATCAAATGGATCGGTCCAGCCGGGTTTCTTCTGGCTTGTCCGGCCGTATCCATGGCGGCCGACACTCCCGCCATTGACAGTGGTGCTACCGCATGGATGCTGACATCGACCACGCTGGTCTTGCTGATGATTCCGGGTTTGGCCATGTTTTACGGCGGGCTGGTCCGGACTAAGAATGTCCTGGGGACAATGATGCACAGCTTTGCGGCGATGTCGATTATCGCAGTGCTATGGGTGATCTGCGGGTATGCGATGTCCTTTGGCAAAAGCGCCCTTGGCGGATGGATCGGCTGGGATTCGGGATTGCTTTTCCTCAAGAGCATCGACGAGTCGATCATGGCCTCCGGCGTTCCGGATTATGTATTCGCCATGTTCCAGGGCAAATTCGCCATGATTACGCCGGCCCTGATCGCGGGGGCATTTGCCGAACGGGTGACTTTCCGGGGCTATTGCCTGTTCATTGCGCTGTGGGGACTACTGGTCTATAATCCGCTGTGCCATTGGGTTTGGGCCACCGATGGATTCCTGTTCAACATGGGGGCAGCCGGCGCGATCGACTTTGCCGGTGGAACCGTCGTCCATATCTCCTCCGGTGTCAGCGGTCTGGTGGCCGCACTGATTCTGGGGGCTCGCCGAGGATATCCCAAGACCACCATGCCGCCCAGCAATCTGGTATTAACCATCATCGGGGCGGGTCTGCTGTGGGTCGGCTGGTTTGGTTTCAATGCCGGTAGCAGCGTTGCCAGCGGCTTGTTGACTGCACAGGCCCTGACCGCGACCCAGGCGGCTGCGGGTGCCGGGGCGATGACCTGGATGATTATCGAGAGTCTCTATCAAGGCAAAGCCACAGCTCTCGGATTTGGCAGCGGGGTTC
This sequence comes from uncultured Pirellulales bacterium, assembly GCA_964643355.1. Classification (GTDB taxonomy): domain Bacteria; phylum Planctomycetota; class Phycisphaerae; order Sedimentisphaerales; family Anaerohalosphaeraceae; genus FEN-1350. The sequence continues at coordinate 20,115 of CAZXPW010000022.1, read as the reverse complement.
TGGCGGGATTGGTCGCGGTTACACCCGCCGCCGGAGTTGTGCAACCCTCCGGCGCGATCATCCTGGGAATCATCGCATCTCTGATTTGCTATCATGCGATTCTGCTGAAAAGCAAATTGGGCTACGATGACAGCTTGGATGCTTTTGGAATCCACGGAGTCGGCGGAATCACCGGGGCGATCGGCCTGACTTTCTTCATCCGCGAAAGCTGGATGAGAACCGCCGCCGAATCGGCCGTCAAGAAAGGTATGGATGGCTGGACAATGTTCGATCAACTCGGCGTCCAATTGGTGGCCGTCGGAATCGCAATCGTCTATGCCGCGGTCTTGACCTTGATCATCGTCGTCGTCGTGAATAAACTCGTGGGATTCCGGGCCCGACCCGAGGCCGAGATGGCCGGTCTGGACCATACTTTCCACGGCGAACGCGGTTACGGAATGCTCCACGCAAGCTAAAAGGAAACAGCCATGAAACTGATTACCGCTATCATTCAGGAAGATCGTTTGGATCAGGTCCGCGAGGCCCTGATCGAGGCCGAGATTACCCGAATCACCGTCAGCCGCGTCTCGGGACACGGCCAGCAAATGGACGAGGATCTCTATCGAGGCAAGAAAGTGATCCCCAATCTGATCCCCAAGGCCCGATTGGATATCGCCGTCAATGATTCGTTTGTCGATATCACCGTCCGGGCGATTATGATTTCCGCCAAGAGCCCCAACGGTGGCAAAGTAGGCGACGGCAAAATCTTCATCACTCCACTGGAAGAATGTATCCGAATCCGTACCGGCGAGCGGGGCGGCGGGGCGATTTGATTTTCGTCCCCAATTCCATCTACCTACGGGGTATCGGGACAGGTCCCGGCCAATTCTGGCTTGGACCTGTCCTGTTATTTTATTGCCGATCCAGGATTTTGCCCGATCTGTCTGGGGAATCCCTTGCGAAATTGAATCGATCCCGCTATAGTCAGCGTTTTACAATGAGGAGAGAGGAAAACGCGAAGGATAGATGAGCAAAATAAGTCGCATGGATTGTGTGGATTCATGGCGGGAACCAGTGGAGATAAGAGCTTGGGATGTCCGGTTAGTTGGAAGGATGAGGCGATCCTTCGTAGGGACACATATGGTCCGTTTATAACGCCAGACGATGATGATTTCCACTTTCGTATTCTCCTGTCAGGCCCAAAATTCGAATTTCAATACAGTTTTTGTTGCTTTGTTCATAACATAGAGTAATTCCGTTCCAGTTCGGTTTAAGGGGACAACCGACAGAGACGGAGTCTGTTGTCTGTAACAACTTATAAAATAAAGACTTGCGACTCGTCCATTGAAACAGAAGAATGCGAAAACCATTATCGTCGGCCTGGATGGTGTTCCCGTCGGGATGATCGAACGCCTTGTCAGTCAAGGGATCATGCCCCACACCGGTCGGTTGATTGCCGATAGCCAGTTCGGACCGATGGATTCCACCATCCCCGAAGTGTCCTCCGTTGCCTGGTCAACGATGATTACCGGCGTTAATCCAGGCCGGCATGGGATTTACGGTTTTACGGACTTGTTTCCCGGATCGTATCAAGTTCGCTATCCGTGTTATCGTGATCTGCAAGTTGCGCCGTTCTGGGAAAGCCGGCCGGATCCCAGTATCATTCTGAATGTACCGGGTACCTATCCGGTTCGGAAAATGAATGGCGTCCATGTATCCGGATTTGTTTCCCTGGATTTGGCCAGAAGCGTATATCCATCGGATCTGTTGGCGACGCTCCAGGAGATGGACTACCGTCTGGATGTAGATTCACAGAAGGCCCGCCAGTCGATGGACCTGTTCTGGGCCGACCTGGAAAAAACCCATCGTGCCCGCATTCAGGCCTGGCGACATCTTTGGAATGAGAAGTCCTGGCAAACCTTCATGCTGGTCTTCACGGGCACGGATCGGCTGATGCATTTCCTGTGGGATGCGTGGGAAGACCCGCATCACAAATATCACCAGCGGTTTCTGGATTATTTCCATTCGATCGATCAGGTTGTCGGTGAAATCACCGCGACCTTAACCCCGGACGACCGGCTGGTCATGTTGTCCGATCACGGATTCGAGCGGCTGGACTGGAATGTCTATGTCAACTACCTTCTCCAGCAGGCGGGATTGCTTGGTTTCCGCAGGAACCCCCCTGCCTCTTTGAAAGATATCGATCCGTCCTCCCGGGCTTTCGCTCTGGATCCGGGACGAATCTATGTTCACGCACAAGGTCGGTTTCCGGGTGGAAGCGTACGACCGGAAGAAGTTCCGATCGTTGTGGAGGAACTGGAAAAGCTCTTTGGCTCCTTGCAGGTTCACGGCCGAAACGCGATCCGCCGGATCTGTCGGCGGGATGCGATCTATCAGGGATCCTGCGTCTCTTCGGCTCCGGACCTTGTGTTGGTGGCGGGGGAGGGATTCAATTTGAAGGCCAACCTGAAGGCCGCAACACTTTTTGATCGGGATGGATTTACGGGAAAACATACCCAGGATACCGCGTTCTGTCTGTTGCGGGGTTATGCGCCGCGACAACAAGAGGAACGAATTGCGATCCAGGATGTGACGGGTATCATGGAGTCCGCCCATTTGGACTTTTTGTCGTCGGGGAGTCGGTTGTCATGATTCATAACAGACAAGGTACTTGCTGGAACTGTCCCGCGATTAATCTGGCGGGCAAGGTGGATTTTCGCGCTTGCGGGCAGTCCGGCAAGCAGTTTGAAAAAAAATCGGATGCAACCGGGGAAACCCAGATTCTTGCGGAATGCAAACGGCGGCCGGAGATGGGGCTGTTCGATCCGATGAGCGTTTCGTTCGAAGAGTGTCCGCAGTGGATCAAAGGGTCCTGCGGGTACCAGCTTCGCGATATGCGGGTGATGATCCTGGGGATTGACGGTTATCTTGGCTGGACACTGGCCCTGTGGCTCGGGAGCATGGGCTATCGGGTCAGCGGCGTGGATAATTATAATCGTCGCGAGTGGGTCAAGGAACGCGGCGCTCAGACGATCGTACCGATAGCCCGGATGAATGATCGGCTGGCCGCCGCGCGGGAGCTCCTGGGAATCGAGATTGATTTTCGACAGATGGACATTTACAAACAGCGGCAGCGACTTCGCGAATTTATCGAAGAGGTCCGTCCGGAAGTGATCGTGCATTATGCCGAATGCCCCTCGGCCCCCTACAGCATGATCGACGCCGAACACGCCATCGCCGTACAGAAGAACAATGTGCTCGGCACGCTGGGTTTGCTCTTTACCATGCGGGATCTGGTTCCCGAATCGTCGCTGATCAAGCTGGGTACGATGGGCGAATACGGCACGCCGCTGACCGGCCGGCCGCTGTTCGAGGGCCTGTTTCCCGCCGACGCGGTGTTGCATTGGAACAACCGTCAGTGGAGTTTGGGCGGGGAACTGGTTCCGCGGGATCCGGCCAGCTTTTATCATGTCAGCAAGGTTCAGGACACATTCAATTGTTTTGAGGCCTGCAAATACTGGTGGTTGCGATCCTACGATATCATGCAGGGCGTCATCTTCGGCGTTCATACCGATCAGGTCGCCAAAGACAAACGGCTTCGAACGCGGCTGGATATCGACGAATGCTTCGGCACAGTCATCAATCGTTTTGTCGCGCAGGCGGTGTCGGGGATTCCGTTGACCTTGTACGGCCAGGGAAAACAAATCCGCGGCTATATCGCGCTGCGGGATGCGATGCAGTGCATGGCCCGCCTGATCAACGCGCCGCCGGAACCCGGCCAGTATGCGACGGTTAATCAAGTCTCTGGCATTTACAGCGTCCGTCAATTGGCGTATAAGATTGCCAGGATCGGTCAAAGCGTATTTGGTCTTCCCGTCCAGATCCAACGGGTGGAGAATCCACGCGTCGAGGCGGATGAGCATCCGTTCGAGGTGTTGTATGAAAAACTTCCCAAGCAGTATGGATTTGAGCCGAAGGTCGATCTCGACGAAGAGATCGCCCGGATGTTCGAGTTGTTCCTGACCGACGAGGTTCGTGCGCGAATTGAACAGCGGAAACACGCGATCATGCCGCGGACCTGGTGGTCGGGCATCAAGCGACAGGTGGAACGATTGGAACTCTTGGATCTTGAGGCGGAAATCAAGGACGATGAGCAACTGTACACGATTAACAAATAGTACCTTCGCTGATGAGGTTCTAACCAGTTCCAGTCCGGTGTTGGTCGAGTTCTGGGGTTCCTGGTGTCCGCCCTGTAAAATGATGGAGCCGGTGCTGGAGACCCTTGCCCAACGACTTGTCGGTCGCGTTAAGGTCTGCAAGCTCAATGTCGATCAACATCCTGGCTATCGTACCCTGTACCACATCCTGGGCGTACCCGCCTTTATCGTGTTTCACGGCGGAAAACCCGTTCGTCGCGCCATCGGCGCCCATTCACTCCAACAACTTCTCGATCTGATCAATGCCGCTCTGGCTGAACGATCCGTTGCCCGGCCGATTGTTGAGTTACCGACGGTCGTTCAAGATTCCGTCGAACAACCAACCGGTGCAAATCCATATTGATTCTGATTTCGCTTGTCGTCGCAACAATCCATTCTGATCACCGGCGGGGCCGGATTCATCGGCGCCAATCTGGTTCGCTATCTGCTCGAACAGGGCGGATATCGCATCACGATTTTCGATAATCTCAGTACCGGTTCCCGCGAGAATCTCGATTGTGCTCTGGCCGACTTCGGCAAAAAGGTGTCAGGAACCTTTTTTGTTGAAGGTGACATTCTGGATGCCGATCGGCTTTCCGAAACCATGCGCGGCCAGGACCGCGTGATCCATCTGGCCGCCGAGACCCAGGTCCGCGAGTCGATCCGAAATCCGCGGCCGCATCTGGAAATCAATGCGCAAGGGATGTTGAATGTCCTGGAGGCCGCCCGGCTCAATGGCGTGCGCGGTGTTCTGTTCGCTTCCTCCAATGCCGCGGCCGGTCGGCAACAACCGCCGGTCCACGAAGGCGTCGTGCCCTGCCCGATGTCGCCGTATGGGGCGGTCAAACTTTACGGCGAAGCCCTGTGTACGGCCTATTACCATTCGTTCGGCCTGCCGACGGCGATATTCCGGTTCGCCAATGTCTATGGCCCGTATTCATTGCACAAAACTTCCGTGGTCAACCGTTTCTTCGGGCGCATCTACGAAAATCAGCCGCTGGAGATCTTCGGCGACGGCCTCCAGACGCGGGATTTTATCCATGCCCGAGATGTTTCACAGGGTCTGGAAAAAGCCCTGCGGCAGCCGCCGGACAACGACGCCGTGTGGGGCCAGATCTTTCAGATCGCCACCGGCGTTGAGACAACCATTCGCGATCTGGCCGAATCCATCCTGCGATTGGTCGGCCACGATGGTGCCAGACTGGTGTACCGGCCGGCAATTACCGGCGAAGTGCGACGAAATGTATCGGATATCGCCAAGGCTCGACGGGTTCTGGGATTTGAACCGCGGTTGAATCTTGGCGAACAATTCCCTTTGTTGTGGCGCTGGTACTGCCGGCTTCGAGACCTGGGTCCAATGCCTACGATCACGGCGGGGGATTGACTGGATTGTCATGTTGGTGTGGGATGACGATGGTTCGATTTAAGAAAATCGCCGGAGGGTTACTCTATGGCGTATTTTTGTTATTGCTGGTGGAGGGAACGCTTCAGGTCTATTATTATGCCTCAACAGGCGGATGGTTGTTTCGCCGAATGGCCCTTCCCATCTTTGCTCCAGATCCTTATCGCGGTTGGACCTTGAAATCCTGCCTGCACTATGCGCATAAGACCCCGGAATATTCGGTCGTCTATATTACCAACGCGCAAGGATTTCGAGCGGATCGTATCGATCGCGAATATGTTTGCCCCAAACCCGACGACCGTTATCGAATCCTGTTGCTTGGACCCAGTTTTGCCTTTGGCTGGGGAAACGACTATTCCGACACCTACGGGGCGCAACTGGAACGGATTCTCCAGGAAAGCGGCGGTTTCAAGGGCAAAACAGTGGAAGTCCTCAACGCCGGAGTTCCGGCTCTTGGAACCTTTCCTCAACAAGACTGGTTTGAACAGATCGGCCGCAACTATGAACCCGACCTGGTGATTCAATTCGTGTACGGAATGATGACCATTCATGAGCCGAGACAATCGCTTGTAGTCAACGATCAGGGGTATCTGGTTTCCCCCAACGCCAATTGGAAAACGCGAATTCTGAAACGAGCAAAACGGTTCGGCGTGGTATTTTACGGGTATTTGCTCTATCAGGGCTTGGCTCGGTCGGGGGCGGCCGAACAGTCTGGTGAAATTGAAGGGGCCGGACAAAAAATGATTCCGGTCGAAAAGTTCTCACCGGATAATCCCGAGGTCGTGAATTCCACCCGTTTGTTTTGGGGATTTCAGGATCAGATTCGCCGGTCGGGCGCCCGCCTGGTCGTCGTTCATTTTCCGTTGAGTTATGCGATATATCCGGAGGATATGGGGCGATGGAGGCATCAGGGAGTCAAAGATCCGGACGCGATGTGCGATTACAATGCAAAGGCGTGTCGGTATTATTCGGAAGCGCTTTCGACGGGGTGCTTCAATCTGACATCCGCTCTTCAAAATGCCGCAATAATCAATCCTGAACGACTGTATTATTGGCTTGATATTCACTGGACGCCGAGAGGCAATCGCGTGGCCGCCGAAGCTACGGCCGAGGCCCTGCTGCAAAATCGGGTATTTGGATGGGATGAACCCATTCAAAATCACGACGAGAAATAAGTTTCACCGAAAGGATTGTTCGGATGGCTAAGCCGATTATCGTTATCGGAAACAATCGTTCCGGGACACATTGGTTGTCCAACATTCTGCTCAACCACCCCGATATTGCCGGGATCCATCACGAGTTCCATGATGGAATTGTCGAGACCGAGATGCTGACAGCCATGCCGAAGATGTTTGGGCCTCTCAATGACCTCAACAGTCGGATCGCATTTATCGAATGTTTCGCCGCCACCGATTTTGCCCGGCTATCCGGCCTGACCAAAGATCGGCTGTATTCGTTCTCCGCGAAATCGTATTCTTCTTTTCTTCGCGAATTCATGGATTCCGTCGCCGATCTCCAGGGGAAGAAGTACTGGTTTCAGAAATTCTCCCCGACGGTTCTTCCGGATCTGATCCGACAGTTTCCGGATGGTCAATTTCTCATGATTCTTCGGGATGTCATTCCCACCGTTCGATCCTCCATGGGTCGATGGGGACCCAAAGGGTGGCCTCGATACGTATATGGGTATTACTACGGCATTCGTAAAATTCTGGCTCATCGTCATCATCCTTGCGTACGATATGTTCGATATGAGCAAATGAAAGCCGACCTGGACGGATCCATTCGCGAGGTCTGTTCCTTTCTCGGCATCCCGTATCAGCCGGAGATGGTGAAGATTCGGTATCGCCCCAATACCAGTTTTCCGGGATCCAAACCGGCGGAGTCCTACCTGACGGTCGGTCAGCTTCGTTTCCTCCGGATCGGCTCGGGCCTGCTTGGTTGGTTGCCTCTGGCATTCTTCAACCTGTGGAACCGGGTTCATCGGTTATTTCCGAGGCGAGGCATTTTTAATCCCCGGACTTTTTGCCTGCTGCGGCAGGAACGAAATCTGTCCGTTTCGGATTCCACGGAAAAGTTGGATTGACGAGATGATTTCACTGCCGCATTCAATATCGACCCTACAAGTTGCAGATTCCGTCTGATATGCTGGCATATCCGATATCTCTTTTTACCGAGATCCCCTCGAATCAATTCGCCCGCAGGACTCTTCACACCGTATGTACGATCGGATTGATCGGCGGATTTCTTGCCTGCATTATCCTGTTTTCCGGGAAACGCCATCAAATTTCGCTGCCGCTGTCTGGCTGGCTGGCGTGTTGTTACGGGATTCTGTGCGTTCTGAACAGAGATACGGCTCTGGGATTTCTGCTTCTGTTCCTTCCCCTGCAAAACAAATCCGTCCAGGGCCTCCCGGTTACGATTTCGGATCTTTTGATTCTCGTGTTGGCCGTGTCGGTCTGGCTGCGGACGATTTTGGGCGGAAGCCCTTTTCGTTTTGTCCCCGAAACGGGATGGGTTCTTTTGTGGATGATTGTCGCATTGATCTCGTCGATGGTTTCGGTGGACCCTGGTCGGTCCCTCCGGTTATGGATACGAAGCGCTTTTGGCATCGTACTTTTTCTGATCCTGCGGGATCACATTCGCACGCGTCATCAGTTTGATCGATTGATTGTATGGGCGTTATTGTCCGGCCTATTTTTGGCCGCCTATGGATTAGGGGAATGGTTTGCCCGTATCGCCGCCCTTCCCTGGCAGTTCATAGGGCACTTCAATGATTGGATTCGAATTCAATCCTATGTCACGCAATCCAATTTTCTCGCCTGGTTGCTGGTCCTTGTGGTTCCCTGGGGGATTGCCGCTTTCCTCTCGGCCGATCTCCGCCAGGATCGGATTTTCTGGGGGATGGCAATTGCCGCGATTGTGGGTACGATCGGATTGAGCTTTTCGCGAGGAGGTTGGTTGGCCTTGGCGATCGTACTCTTCGCTGTTCCGATCAGCCGGAAAATCAAAGTAGCCGGGCTGCTGGGTCTGATCGCGATCATTCTGATTACGACACCGATATTGGCCAATTTCAAGGCCCGGGGATTATCTGCGGAACGGAGATACCAGCGTTATCTCAGCGCCCCCTCGTTGACGGCTCAACACCCGGTCTGGGGGTATGGCTTGGGTTCGTATCGGTTTCTGAATCGTTATACGAACGGGGGGCTTCCTCCCGAACTCAAGGGAAAATATTCTCATAGTCTGTACATCACGCTGGCTGTCGAAACCGGGTTAATTTCCCTGTTGTTCTTTGGTATCATCCTGGTTCGAATTGGACGAAACGCATATCGATTGTTCCGTCTTCCATGCGGCCAATCTCCGCCGAACCGGATTCGGATTGGAACCGTGTTGGCCGCATTTGTCGGTCTCCTGACCCTGGAAACTTTTCATTCCAATCTGCATACGGTCATGTTTTGGGTTTGGCTTGCCGTATTTCAGATGGCTCCGGCCGTTTTGATCTCAGATCCGTCGGAGAGCCCTGCCCCTGTCTGAACCCGTAACGCCCATCCGGATCGCCTGGATCTTTCCGACCCTTGATTATGGCGGCGCCGAACGCCAATATCTCGAACTGGCACGGGCGATGGATAAACGGTTTTTCGATCCCCATTTTGTCCTGCTCTACGATCGCCACCGTCTTCTGGACGACCAGTATGGTCATATCGAGGGGGTCTCAGTCCATAGTGTCAAGCGCCGCAAGTCCGTGGATCCCCGGCGACTGTCGGAATTGATTCGATTGCTCCGGCGCCTGCGCCCCGACTTGATCCATACAGTGTTGCCCACCGCCAATCTATGGGGACTTCTGGCTGCCCGGTGGATCGGAATTCGGCCGTGCATTGGATCGCTCCGGGGATTGCGGCACAGCCGTCTGGATCGCTGGTACTGGGTCGATCGGATGACGCTTCGCTATCTGGCCGACAAGGTCGTCGTCAATTCCGATGTCGTCAAAGACAATTGTGTTCGTGTGTTGGGTGTTCAATCCGGCAAGATCTGCCGGATTTATAACGGCTTTCGACCTCATGTCCTGTCCAATGTGGACCGAACGACCTTTCTCCGGTCCCTCGGGATTTCGTGCCCGGATCGGCCGGTGTTGTCCGTGGTCGGCCGACTCGATGCCAATAAATCCGTCGGCGACATCCTCTCGGCCGTACGAATTCTCCGCAAGACAGGTATGGCCGTTACGCTGTTGGTCGCAGGACAGGGAATCCAGTCGCACCAGTTGAAAAACCAGGTTCGACGCGAAGGATTGGAGGATCGGGTGTTTTTTCTCGGATTTGTCAGTCAGATTCCATTGTTGCTTCAATCGACGGATATCCTGGTCACCGCCTCCCAGTCGGAGGGCTTCTGCAATGTGATCTTTGAGGCGATGTCCCTGGAAATTCCCGTTGCGACGACCGATATCCCCACCTTTCGCGAATTGATTCGTCCGGGACAAACGGGATTTGTGTTTGCCCCGCGGAATCCTCAATCCATGGCCAAGACCATTGGCGATATGCTTTCGAATCCCCAAAAGATGCGTCAAGTGGCACAACAGGCCAAGAGGGAAGTCGAGTCTCGTTTCGGGCTGGAGACCATGGTCAGCGCGTATCAGAACTGGTATCAACAATTGCTGAAGAATCAACCGCCGAAGGCCTGAATCGCCTTGGTTTTTTCTTCGGCGCCGTTAAGGAAAATCGGCCGGAGTGAAAGACGGGATGAATCCTTATGGCCGTATCAATCGGGCGCAAATCGAATAGCGTATGAGTCGTCTGCGATCGCGCATTCGGGAAATCCAGCGGCGGCTGCTTCGCCTCTGCGGCGGCCTGTCCCTTCGGGACTCCGAGTACGATTTTGCCTATCGCCATATCGTCGGCGAGGGACTCAGCGTTCTCGATGTCGGCGCCGTGGGGTCCCTATTGCCGCTGCAATTGGCTCGGCGGGGATTTCAGGTCACCGTGATGGATGTTCGGCCCTACCCGGAGCGACACGCCAACCTGACGGTGGCCCAGGGAGACTTTTTAACGAATACGATCCCGGATGGTTCGTTTGATTACATGGTCATGATTTCCTGCATCGAGCATATGGGGTTTGGGGGGTACGGCGACCCGATTTGCGAGGACGCCGATTTTCGTGCGATGGCCCAGGCCGTTCGAATTCTCAAACCCGATGGAAAGCTCATTTTGACTTTTCCCTTCTGCGATCGCTATGCCATTCAACCGGGATTTGAACGATGGTACGATCGGTCTCGCGTATGCCGGTTGTTTGAGAATTGGCTGATTCTGGACCAGGAATACTATATTCCTCAGTTTCGCGTCATGAACCGGATCGTCCGGTGGATTCCCGCCTCCATTCACCAGATCGTCGAAAACGATGTCCTTCGGAAATATGGGTATCAGTGTAACGCCTGTTATGTGCTCGCGCGGCGACCGCAGGATGGTCTGTGAGGTTTCCGCCCGGTTCTCTGAACAGCGAACGGGACGATGAAAATCCTGAATTGTTTTTTGGAAAATCGTCGTTGCGGGGCGACGCTTCGGGGACGCCGCGTGGCCGACCATTTGCGGACGGCCGGAATCGAAACCGTGTTCGTACTGAACCGCAAACAGGCCGAGAACGATCTGTTGGATGGATATGATTGTCGTTTGCTTGACCATCTTCAACTGGTGCGGAAAGAATCTCCCGTCCAAAGCGTTATTCTGTTCCTCCTCTGGGCCCCGTACAATTTGTGGATTCTCTGTCGTTGGATCCGCCGCAACCAGATCGACATCGTTCAAACCAACGGGATCCTGAATGTTCTGCCCGCGCTGGCCGCCCGTCTGACGGGACGGAAAATTCTATGGCTCCTCAATGACATGTCCATTCCGCCGGCTCTCGTCTTCTTTTTACGGCCTCTGGTTCGCGGCTGGTCGTGGCGGATCGGCTTATGTGCCCAAAAACTCGGCGAACATTATTTCCCCGACGATGTTGCGGCCCAGAATAAGTTCGCCATTCTGTATCCTCCGATTGATACCGAACAATGGCGTCCCGAAGCGCTGGACTCCGAACCGGTTCGCCGATTCCGGAGTCAATTCGATCTGGAAGAAAAAACTCCCATTGTCGCCGCGATCGGAAATCTCAACCCTGCCAAGGGTTACGAATATTTCATGGAAATGGCCGGTCTTCTTCGCCGGCAATTTCCGTCGATCGTCTTTGTCGTGGCCGGTTCACGCCTGGACAGCCAAAAGCGATATGCCGAACACATCGATCGTCAAATAATGCGATACGGTTTGCAGGATGCGATCCGGTTTCTGGGATATTGGCAAGATGTTCGCGTCGTCTTGGCCGCTTGTGATGTGTTTGTCCTGCCTTCCGTCAGGGAAGGAAATCCCACCACGGTTCTGGAGGCCATGGCCATGCGCCGACCCGTTGTTGCCGCAGAGGTCGGCGGAGTGCGCGAGCAGATCGAGGACGGAGTCAGCGGCATCATCGTCCCGCCGCGAAACGGCCAGCGACTGGCGGAGGGCGTTCAACGCATTCTGAACATGACCCCCCAACAGCGGCAGGCCATGACCGATGCGGCTCGAGCCCGGATCGAACGGGCGTATGATATCCAGCAAGTCATTCAGGACTATCTTCGACTGTTTGGATAACCACCCATTCCCTCTTTTCCGGATGTATGCTGATGCGGATCCTGTTTTATTCCATGAATTGGTATCCTTTCATCGGGTCGATCCAGCCGATCAACGGGATGATTTTGCGCTACCTCAGGGACGCCGGACATGACATCACCATCCTGACTTCCATTCCGTATCGGATGCCGGGGCGAGCCGAACAATGGGAAGAGTATCGAGGGAAATGGTTTTGTCGAGAGACCTGGGAGAACATCCCGATTGTTCGAATGCGGGTTTTGTCGCCGGAGTTCCTGCAGCGTTTTCGGATCGCGGTTCGAATGTTGAACATGGTTTCCTTCATTCTATTTTCTCTGCTGGTCGGTCTGGCTCTTCGAAAACACGATGTGATCATGACCATTTCCCACCCGCCGATCGCCATCGGGATCAACGGTTGGCTCATCGCGCTGTTCAAACGCTGTCGGCATGTTTATTGTCTCAAGGATATCTACCCCGATATTCTGGTTGAAGCCCGCCTCATTCGCCGGGGGTTGGGCTATTGGATCCTTCGTGGTCTGGAACGCTTTGTATACCGAAGGGCCGATCGGATCTGTGTATTGTCGGAATCGATGAAATCCAATCTGGTGGCCAAGAATATCGATCCGGGAAAGATCGAAGTGATCCACGATTTTGCCGATCTTGACCAGATCCGGCCCTTGCCCCGCGACAATGACCTGGCCCGACGCAATGGTCTATGCGGACATTTCGTCGTTTTGTATCCCGGAAGTTTGAGCTTCCGTTACGGTATCGAGGAGGTTTTAGCCGCCGCCGAACGACTCGACAATCCGTTGGTCCGCTGGGTCTTTGTGGATCGCGGCCAGCACCGTCAGGAGTATCGTCGTGAAATCCAGGAGCGCCGAATCTCCTCCGTCCATATCCTGCCATTTCAGCCGGCCGAGGACTATCCCTGGCTGCTGGCCAGTTGTGACCTTGGCCTGGTCTGCCTTGAGCGGGGATATGGCGCTTATTCGGTCCCGTCAAAACTTTTCGGAATCATGGCCGCCGCACGGGGAATTGTCGCGATGGTGGAGTCCGACAGCGAAGTCGCTCGGATTGTCCGTCAGGCGGATTGTGGCGTGGTGGTCGAACCCGGCGACGCCTCCGGACTGGCCGAAGTCGTCGGCCGGCTGGCTTCGGATCCGCAGCTCTGTCAAAGGATGGGACAAAACGCCCGGCGATTCCTGGAAAGCGAATTTCCCCCGGATACCCTCTGTCGTCGCTATCTTGAGGTTCTTGTGAGCTGTACACAAACCGCTTTGCAAAATCGAGTCGCTTCGAAACGATGATACATCGTCTCAAAACGCCTGAAAACAAACGCAGGATTCTACTCTTTCTCGGCGATCTGATCCTGATGGCCGTATTGTTGCCGGCCATGATCGGCGTCTATGGAGTATTGATTCGTTCCGGAATTCTGCATATCGCTCGTCCATTAAAGGCATGGGGGCTGGTACCGGTTCCCCTGGTACTGGTGGTCTTGTGTTATATCTTTGAATTGTACGATATTGCGGTCAAGGAGCGCTTGCGAACGGTTTTATGGGTGGCCAGCGTGTGTTTCCTCGGTTTTTGGATTATGTTTGGACTGGCCAAGATCCTTCATATCAATCAAACCACCATGGTGGCGATTCTGATTTACACCACGGTTGTCGCGGTGGGAATGTCAATTTGGCGGCTGGCCGCTCGCCGGGTTTTTCTTCGTCGCCGCGGCCGGATCAAATCACGCGTGTTGTTGTTGGGCCATGATCCGGTTACCTCCGAACTCATGGCGTCGATGCGGTATCACGATTTCAAGATTGTCGGCCTGCTTTCGCTGCCGGGGCAGGAGGGTTCCTCGCCGGAAGGCGTGACCGTTCTGGGTCCCCTGGATCGATTGCCGACCATCCTTCAGTCCGATTCGATCGATCTGGTCCTGACCTCCCTCGATGCCAACTTGCCGTTGCCGATGATGAAACTGTTGTATCGTTCCCGTTACAACGGCCTGGAGGTTCAGGACAGCGCGTCGTATTTCGAGTCGCTGACCGGAAAGGTCGTCCTGACGCACTATCTCTGCCGCGACAAGATGCCGTATCTGAATTTGGACGCATTCGTGCATCCCTTTTTCAAGAATGTGAAACGGTTAATCGATATGATCGGAGCTTTGATCGGACTTGTGGCTCTTTCCCCCCTGTTGCTGGCGATCATGATCCTGCAGAAGATTGTCTCGCCGGGACCGATTTTTTTCATTCAGCATCGGGTGGGGTTTCAGGAACGCCCCTTTGCCCTGATCAAGTTTCGCACGATGATCCCTGACGCGGAACGGCAAACGGGGCCGACTTGGGCCTCCGCCCGGGACCCTCGCGTCACCCCGATCGGACGGCTACTTCGAAAGTTGCGACTGGATGAATTGCCGCAACTGATGAATATTGTCCGGGGAGATATGAGTTTCATCGGTCCCCGTCCTATTCGACGCCACTTTGCCGAAAAAATCGAGGAGCAATTGCCGTTTTATTCCCTCCGGTTTTCGGTGAAACCCGGGTTGACCGGCTGGGCTCAGGTCAATTGCGGATACGGAGACACCTTGGAAGGACAGATCGAGAAATTTCGTTACGATCTGTTTTATATTAAACATGCCTCGATCCTTCTGGATCTCATGATCATTCTGAAGACCTTTCAGACGGTCGTTCGTCGAACCGGTCATTGATTGCCAACGGGGGTATGCGGGGAATTTTGGAAGACGGAGATTTCCGAAACGGAGGGCGGAGAATTTGATACACGACCACCCGATCCTGGCTTCGGGAATTTAGCGGGACTCCATAAACGGGTTGAATCCGCGCCCGTCCCCGGACTTGGGGATCCCCGGCACCGCGATTTTTCCGCAAGACGAGGTACGAATAGCGCGGGGATACGGATGGAAACGAATGCCGCATCAAATACGGCCGGTTGGCGTAGAATGCGACCCGCGCTTCATCCACCAGCACCCTGGTTCCCTCCGGCGTGTTTTCAGACAGCCACTGGCTGGCCTGGCGGTAGCCCCATTTATCCTCCCGTAACGGCGAAACCAGCTTTGGCACATTGATCGCCATCCCCAGTGCCAGAAGAATCCACGCCATTCGTCGCCCCCCCCCCGAATTGGAACGAGAGTCGAAAGTTCCATAAATTCGACGGGCCAGGATCTCCAATCCCTCCGGAAGAAACAGACACAATGCTGCGACGATGGGTAATACATGCCTGCGACTCATATATCCGAAGGTTGAATAAAGAAAGATCAGCATCACGATCTGGAATCCTCCCCACAAACCAATCCAGAATCTCGTTTGCGATGCCGTGCTTGTTCGCCGCCATGCCGAAATGAGGCCGATCAATCCGATTGCCAGCATATGGGGCGACATACACTCCGCCGTCTGTTTGACAAGGATCCAGGGCGTTTTGACAAATGCCCTGGAATTCCATCCGGCATTCGGATCAATGGACGCCAGGACCGGCTTGGATTGGGACCATTGGGTCATTTTGCCTCCCGTTGTTTCCGGGCTCGTCCGAGCCGCTCCAAACCGAAGTTTTTCCGGCAATATTCTGCCCCGCAGCGTCATCTGCCAACCGCCGCCGACATAAAAACCCGCCAAAAGAAATAGGCCCGCCAGGATCAGTCGGCGACGCGAATGACCCGTGGATCGCACGATCCATTCGATGCCGAGAGCGACCGCCCCCAGTATAACCACCTGTGCTCCCTCCACGCGAATCAGATACCCCATCCCCGACAGGCATCCGGCAACCGCAAACCATCCCAGCCGCCGGCTTTGACATCCCGCCAGCAGGCACCCCATGGCCCCGATCAGGAATAATAGAAACGGCCAGTCCCGCATGGCGTCGGCCCCGAACCGCGACGGATAGGGCAACAAAGCCAGGGCCAATAACGCCATCAAACTTCGTTGCGGCCCGAGCCATCGCCGCACAAACTCATACAGGAAAAGAATAGTCCCGAATCGACAGGCCAACGCCGTTCCCTGGGCCGAATGGATCCAACCGAGAGCCGAGGTCGAATCACGATAAAACAGGAAATGAAATACTGATATAAGAAACGGGTAGCCGATTCCGGTGTTTCGCAACGCTCGCCCCAGATCCGAGGCACAGAGCTGAGCCCGTCGGATGTACGGGACCCCATCCGACGCAATCAGGATTGTCGTTGCAATTAAATACAAGCCGACGGCCAAGACCGCCAGCCCGAGAATTCCCCGGCATTTCCAGTTGAATATCCAGTCGGAATTCTTGTCGTCCCTGCCGTCGTATTCATTTCCATCATGAAAAAAGGTACGATCCATCATCGGATGGGTATCGTACCTTGATCCGGCCGATTCCGCAAGGCGCTTGGAATCGGATCAATTTGTCCGATCTGGCTATTGACCTGCCGCGTACAGACTCTGAACATCCTGAGGGGTTAGCGCTCGATAGTAAAGACGGACTTCGTCCATGGCGCCGGAGAAGAACTGGGTTCCGGTGGCGTTGATATTGCCGA
>CAZXPW010000022.1:0-3293 GCA_964643355.1 uncultured Pirellulales bacterium | reverse complement strand
ACGGTTTCCGAGCTGCTCAGTCCGCCGGTATCCTGTACGCGGAAGGTGACATTGTAGGTTCCGGCCGTTCCGGTTGCGGGCGTCCAGGCGAAGGTCCGAGTCGCAGCGGTGAAGGTCGCGCCGCCGGGCAGACCCGTCGCCGAATAGGTCAAAGGATCATTGTCGGGATCGGTGGCGCTGATCGTAAAGTTCAGGGCGTTGCCTTCGGTAACGCTCTTGGCCCCGATCGCCGCCAGGACAGGCGCACGGTTGACAGGGGCGGCGGTTACCGTGATGGTCACGGTTTCCGAGCTGCTCAGTCCGCCGGTATCCTGTACGCGGAAGGTGACATTGTAGGTTCCGGCCGTTCCGGTTGCGGGCGTCCAGGCGAAGGTCCGAGTCGCAGCGGTGAAGGTCGCGCCGCCGGGCAGACCCGTCGCCGAATAGGTCAAAGGATCATTGTCGGGATCGGTGGCGCTGATCGTAAAGTTCAGGGCGTTGCCTTCGGTAACGCTCTTGGCCCCGATCAAATTCAAGACAGGCGCTTGGTTGACGGGAATTTCGCCGACTGTACTTTCGTACATTTGTGCGACTTCCCAATCCTCCAGAACCCGGTTGAAGAACGCCACTTCGTCCATGGCGCCGGAGAAGAACTGGGTTCCGGTGGCATTGATATTTCCAAGAAACACCTCGCTCTTGGCGTTCTGGGGACCGGTCGCCAGGGTGATGGCGGGATTTACAGCCGCGCCATCCACATACATCCTGGAGGACTCGACGGAGTTCTGAGCCGATCCGGGCATCGTGAACACGACATGGTGCCACCGACCATCCTTAAGAGTTGTCCAGGCCGAGGAGTCAAAGTATCGGTAGTTTGAATTCCCCATGTGAATGATGGGTTGCCCCTTGCCGTTGTTCTGAAGACGGATGGAGGGTTTTAACCCACCGAAGGAGATCAGCGTGGGGGTTAATGTGTCGTTGCATTGAACCCACGCCGCAATCGACCAGGCGTCAGTCAACAGGGCCTGGTTGTTTCCACATGAAATAAAATCACTGGTTCCGTTAAAGGCAATGGCCGTATTGACTTTCCCTGCGGTGGTTAACAACGAGGCATTTCGAGTCGCCGTGCCATGCTGACCCAATCCGCCGCTGTCGGTAATCCGTGTCGTAGCGGCGGTGTCATCCATTGACCAGAGAACCATGGGAATCGGTGAATCGGAAACTTCAAACAAAAGGACTTTCTTGGCCGGTGTTCCCTCGTATGCTTGGATGGTAAGTTCCAGGGTTATTCGAGAATAGGGATAGTCCCGAACTTCGGGATCAATCCCAAACCCAAAACTGTTTCCCGTCCCGGCAAAATCGATAAACTCCAATAACGACGAGGAATATTGAACCTGACTGGAATCGGATAGAATAAACTGGAAGGGGATCTTGAATACGCTCCACACCCAAGACAGGGCATTGTCTGTTTCTTGCAGAGAATAAACAAGTCGTGTGGTATGAAAACTGGATTGCAGGGCGGTGCCGTCGTCGGCAAAGGTATCGTTGGTTTCGTTATCGGGGTATTCACTCAAACCCAAAGGCGGATTTTCGATTAAGTGGACATACAACCGGTCTGTTCCGTCGTTCTTCCAGTTCTTGATGTCGTGGAAAGTCAAGACGGCCTTGGTAATGATGCTTCCTTCCGGGATCGCAAGATCCTGGGCATCAATACCCCAGGTGTAATACTGATTGGCGCGGAGAGATCCTGCATGGGCCGACACTCCCAACCCCAACAGAAGCATTCCCGCAACAAACCATCGAGTCATGTTCTGCCGTTTCATCGTATCCCCTCACACGAAATCGCAGATTGTGTCCAATATCTCATTGTGGTAAGTCCAAATAATATGTGGGTACATGATAAAACTTACGATATGTACCCGCGAACGACAACAATTTCAGTCCCTGCGAGGTCCGAGAACGAATCCTTGTGAAAGCAATCCGTATTGATTTATTTTTTTCCATGAGGTAGTTTGGTTTTTTCTTACGGTTTGTCCAGTCGATCCAGCCACCGCCTTCCGGGGTCCGATAATGGAACATTATTGACAGAAATGCGTATCGTACGAGATTGATGAATTTTTCCCCAGTTGGCGTGGAAAACGACGCTGTACACACCGGCCTGGTCGTATCCCGTCGTCCAGACAAAGGTATTCCCAAGAAGGGAAGCCCCTCTCGGCAGCGGTTCGGCCGAATACTGTACCAGCCGATCTGCCGGTCCCAGAATTGCCATGATTCGTTGTCCCTCATTGACCGCAATATCCGACAGATCGCCAAAGAGCTGCCGGTCCGATTCGGAACCGATGATCAATCCCTGCTGCTGGAGCCATTTGTTGTACCAGCCGGACAGAGGGGTGTCTTTGACTGTAATAACGATGGTTTCCGAATCCTGCAGGTTTCCGGCAACGGCGGAAAAAGTGATCGGGACCGTTCCGGCGTCATCATACCACGGTTGCCAGAGAAATTGACCCGTTTGTGAGTCGAACCTCGCCGTTGGCGGAAGACCCAGAACCGTGTAATGGATTTCGTCACCGTCGGGATCCGTTGCCTGTACCCTAAACGACAGGACCTGATTTTCCTCCACAGTCCGGTTACCGATCGGCGCCAGAACGGGCGCATGGGGAAGCTTGGGGCCCTCAAGTACCGTGACCGTCAGCGTATCGCTTGCGGTCCGTCCCTCTCCATCTCGAACCGTCAGCGTTATTGTGTGAACGCCCACGCGAAGCGCGGCCGACGGAGTTGGACCCGTTGCGGTCAGATCGCCGAAAGTGTCTGTCCAGGAAAACGATAACGCGTCTCCGTCGGGATCCGAGCCGGAGCCGTTCAAGGAAACCCATTCGACGCCGTTGTTGTCCGAGTCCGTTACGGTCTGATCCGCTCCGGCATTGGCGACGGGAGCGCGGTTGACATTTTTCACGGTGATCATTACCGTCTCGGCGGTCTGTGAATTCGTTGCCTGATCGTCCGATGCGATGATTCGAACGGCGTAAATCCCCGCCTGGTCGAAATCCGGGATCCAGCGAAAGGTTCGGTCCGTGAATGTCGAACCGTTGGGCAGATTCTGTGCCGAAATATTCACGCTGTCTCCGTCCGGATCGGTTGCCGTCACGGAAAATTCCAACGGCTGGTTTTCGTCCGCGCTTCGGGGGCCGATCGGTTGAAGAATCGGGGGACGATTGCTGTTGGTAACGGTGATCAAGATGGTTTGGCTATCCTGGGATTCTGCATCCTGCTTAGAAAATCCCTTTACGCAACTTGTTCATTCGGGGTCAATATGACTT
>CAZXPW010000021.1:0-68951 GCA_964643355.1 uncultured Pirellulales bacterium | reverse complement strand
ATCTTTCATTACGGATTCGGCGGATTCCACGGAACGAAGAGAAATTCCAAGCACGATATCCGAAGCAACTTCAAACATAATAACGGAGAAATTCCAAAACGCTATTTTTCATGCACAAACACCCAGCGACAAAGGCGGATTCGATCGCCTTTTCGCGACTTGCGTTTGAGTTCGAGCATTGATCCGGGGGCTTCCGCTCTCGGGTAAATCTTTACGCCCTTTTCGGGATCCTTTCTTGGTGGAATTATAGCGAAACGGACGGAGGATGCATCGAATTTTCCGGATTCGGGTGCGTCGGCCTGTCAGGGTGGCAGGGGAAAATCCGGGCCGACGGGGTAATCTGCCAGAAATGACGGAGGGGGTCGAAGAATGTAAGTTGTTCTGCGACAAGAAATTAAGGTCGGTTTGTGTATTATCGGGCAGTTGGCACATGGTTTGCAATCTACCGAACCATTGTAGAAACCCAAGTTCCGGACGGTATGACGACAACGCAATACAATGTGTTGCTGACAGAGATGGATTGGGACTTTTCCCAGGCCATCGGTTCGTTGTTGATGCCGCGCGGGATTCAATCGCTGGTGGCGAAGAACGCTTTGGACACGCTGGATATTCTTTCGCATCAGCCGATCCATACGGCCATCCTGGATCTGGATGGTTCCCGGTCGTCCGGGTTGGGTTTGGTTCGGGCGATCCGGAACGATTATCCAAGCGTGCCGTGTATCGGGTTGTGCGGCCGAGTCGAGAGACGACTGATGGAAACGGCCCTGGAACTGGAGATTGTGACGATGATCGTCAAGCCGGTGGATCTGTCGATCCTGCTGGAGCAACTGAACCGATTGTTTGTCCGGCGATATCGGAGCCGGATTTTTTCGGATTTGCAGACAAACGAAACGGAATCGTGAATCACTAATTAGGATTTGAAAGGAGCTGAGAAAATGAATATCCGACCCTTAGGCGACAAGGTCATTGTGGAACGACTCGAAGCGGAGGCCAAGACGGCCGGAGGCATCGTGTTGCCGGATTCGGCCAAGGAAAAGCCCAAGCGCGGCAAGGTCATCAGCGTCGGTGACGGCAAACTGCTTGACGACGGCACCCGCGGCAAGATGCAGCTCAAGAAGGGCGACCAGGTGCTCTTCGGCAGTTATTCGGGAACAGAAATCAAGATTGACGGCAAGGAATATCTGATTCTCGACGAGTCCGAGGTCATGGCCGTTTTGGAAGATTAACCATCGCGGATCATCCCGATCGCAGAAACATACAGGAGAGTTTGATATGGCAGCGAAAAAAATCGCATTTGATACCGAAGCAAGGGCCGCCATCCGCGAGGGCATCCGCAAGCTGGCCAAGGCCGTGAAGATCACCCTCGGACCGTGCGGCCGCAATGTGATCCTGGAAAAGTCTTTCGGCTCGCCGACGGTGACCAAGGACGGGGTCAGCGTCGCCAAGGAAATCGAGTTGGAAGACGCCTACGAAAATATGGGCGCCCAGATGGTCAAGGAGGTCGCCTCCAAGACTTCCAATGTCGCCGGCGACGGCACCACCACAGCAACGATTCTGGCCGAATCGATCTATGAGGAGGGCCTCAAGAACATCACCGCCGGCGCCAATCCGATGCAGGTCAAGCGCGGCATCGACAAGGCGGTGGCGGCGCTGGTGGACGAGCTGGCCAAGATGAGTACGCCCGTCAAATCGGCCAAGCAAATCGAGCAGGTCGCGACCTGTTCGGCCAACCAGGACGCCGAGATCGGCCGGATTCTGGCGGAAGGCATGGAAAAGGTCGGCAAAGACGGCGTGATCACCGTCGAAGAAGGTCAGTCGCTGGACACCGTGGTCGATCTGGTCGAGGGCATGCAGTTTGATCGCGGGTATCTGAGCCCGCACTTTGTCAACAAGCCCGAGACAATGACCTGTGAACTGGATAAACCGTATATTCTCATTCATGAAAAGAAGATTTCCGCCGTCAAGTCGCTGGTACCGCTGCTGGAGCAGGTGGCCAAGCGCGGCCGGCCGCTGTTGATCATCGCCGAGGATATCGAAGGCGAAGCGCTGGCGACGCTGGTGGTCAACAAGCTGCGCGGCGTGCTGCAGGTCGCGGCCGTCAAGGCGCCGGGTTTCGGCGATCGACGGAAGGCGTTGTTGCAGGATATCGCGCTACTGACCGGAGGCACGGCGATTTTCGAGGATCTGGGCATCCAGCTTGAAAAGGTCGAGCTGGCGCACCTGGGTCAGGCCAAGCAGGTCACCATCGACAAGGACACCACCACGATCATCGAGGGCGCCGGCAAGAGCGCCGACATCAAGGGTCGCATCGAACAGATCAAGCGCGAGATCGACGAAACGACCAGCGATTATGATAAAGAGAAATTGCAGGAACGACTGGCCAAGCTGTCGGGCGGCGTGGCGCTGGTGAAGGTCGGCGGGGCCACCGAGGCCGAGGTCAAAGAAAAGAAGGCGCGAGTGGAAGACGCGCTGCACGCCTGCCGTGCGGCCGTGGAGGAAGGCATTTTGCCGGGCGGCGGCATCTCGTCGCTGAAGGCACTGGGCGCGCTGGATAAGGTCAAGTGCGTCGGGGACGAAAAGATCGGCGTGGATATCGTTCGCCGAGCCGTCGTCGCTCCGATCAAGCAGATCGCCGAGAACGCCGGGCTGGACGGCTCAATCGTCGCCCAGAAAGTGATGGACAGCAAGGACATCAATTTTGGGTACGATGCGCTTCGCAAGGAATACGGCGACATGATCAAGTTCGGGGTGCTGGTGCCGACCAAGGTCGAGCGGATTGCGCTGCAAAACGGCGCGTCGATCGCCTCGCTGTTGCTGACCACCGACGCGATTGTCAGCGAGATTCCGGAAAAGAAGGAACCCAAACCGGGTCCGCACAATCATGGCATGTGATAACTCCTTAACCAACGGACTGGTTAAACTCGCGGGCTGTCGGAAACGACGGCCCGCTTTTTCTTGTACGGCGCGGGAGGATATGGTACAACGGGAGGGATTATGGAAAGGGTTGTGCATGCAATTCGGCTTTTATCCCAATCCGTTCAAACAGGCCACGCGAATGGCCGCGACGATGACGCTGATGACGGGGCTGTCGCTGATCTTGCTGGGGATCCTGATCATTCTGATGCCCCAGTTGATCGCGTATTTCATTGCGGGATTGCTTTTGTTTGCGGGGATCAGCGTGGTGGGGTATTCCCTTCGCCTGTTTCTTCTGGCGGGACTGGGCTCCCCTGACGCCGGCCAAGACGCTGCGCGTCGCAATGTCCGCATTCGAATCGAAGATCGGGAAGACCCTTTTTAATCCGCAATTTGCAGGGAGGAACGGTATGCCTATCAAAAGATCGATTGTATTTCTGGGTGTGCTGGTTTTGTTATCGGGAACCGGTGTTGCGCAGGAGTGGAAGGTGACTGATTCCGGCGCCGTCGGCGACGGGAAAGCCGATTGCACCGCCGCGTTTCAGCAAGCCCTCGATCAGGCGGCTAAAGCCGGCGGGGGAGTGGTCTATGTCCCCGGGGGCCGTTTCCGGATCCATGGAAATCTGGTGATTCCGGGAGGGGTGACGCTGCAGGGGACTTTTCGGTCGCCGCCGACGGCCCACTTGCAGGGATCGGTTCTGCTGGCGTTTGCCGGGAGGGGTGATCCCAAGGGCAAGCCGTTTATTCGGCTCGGGGGGCATAATGCGACGATCGCAGGTGTCATTATAACCTACCCGGAATGGAAACAATCGGATGTGCCGCCGGTTCCGTATCCGCCGTGCATCTATTCGCGCGATACGGATAATACCGCCGTACTTGACTGCCTTTTGCTGAATCCCTATGAGGGGATCAAACTGGAGCGGGCGGGGCGGGCGTTGATCCGGAATGTCTATGGCTATCCGATCTTTCGCGGTTTCTATGTCGATGAATGTTACGATATCGGCAGGGTGGAGAATTGCCATTTCTGGCCGTTTGGGATTCGGTACAACCAGGAGGATCCTTACTGCAAGTGGATCAATGTCAACGGGGTGGCGTTTGAGTTTGCCCGTACGGACTGGCACTATGTGTATAACACTTTCTGTTTCGGATATGGGGTCGGGTACAAATTCTCGCAATCGAAGGCGGGGGCCTGCAACGGAAATTTTCTGGGGATCGGGGCCGACTGCTGCCGTCGGGCGGTTCTGGTTGAGCAGGCGCAGGAACCGGGTCTGCTGATCACCAACGGGGAGTTCGTGGGTCGATGGGGCAGCGAGGATTCGGTGTGTCTGGAGGTTGCCGAGAGTTCGGGCGGCAAGGTGAGTTTGACCAACTGTTCGTTCTGGGGACCGATTGACCGTTGCGTGTGGATGCGGTCGGCCCAAGCGCAGTTCACGGCCAACGCGACGCACTTTTTGCACTGGGACAACCACAACCAAGACTCGGCGGCGATCCAGCTCGACGCGGGCAAGGCGATCGTTCAGGGCTGTACCTTCGGCAACGGCAATACCTGCGTGCTCGTCGGGCCGAAGGTCAAAAGCGCGATCCTGATGGGCAACCAGGCGGCCGACGGTTTTACGGTCAATAATCAGGCGGAGAAGAGGACGCAGATGGTGGGAAATGAAGGTGCGACCGTCGAGTGGACGGACGAAGCCAGGGCTCACTATCAGATCGATATCGGCGCCGATGGCGATGGGCGGACGATCCGGGATTTCCATGGTCCCGAGAAGAGCGGGGGGGCAGGACTTCAATCGACCATGCGATGGACGCAAGCCCGGTCGCGGCTGATTTTGCCGACTTTGAAGAAGACCGATTATACGCTGACGCTGCAGGTGTCCGTACCGGCGGCCGCGGTCGATGAAACTCTGGGGATCTATCTGGGCCAGCAGCGCATCGGAGAGATCAAGCCCGGCGTTTCAACTGTGACGGTGAATTTTCGTTCGGGGGAAAACGAAACGACCGTTTTGGAAATCCGATGCAAGGGTTGGATCCCACGACAAGTTGTACCGGGTAGTCAGGATGACCGAACGCTCGGGATCCAGTTGTTCAGCGCGACGATGAAATCCCAATCGGCCGGGGGGAGACTGTTTTCGGCCAACACCGGACAATGGCTGTGAGGGAACCGGTTAGTCGGCCTCTTTGGGTTTGGGCTGGTCGGAAAAGGTTTTTTCGAGTTTGCTGCGAAGAGCTTCGTTGACGAGGATATGGGTGATCAGACGGGCCGCGACCGAGGAAACAAGATAGGCGGCGATGCTTCCGAAAAACGCGCGAAACGCGATGATCGCGGGAGATTGGCCGCAGATGGCGCCGGTGACGGCCATCAGAAAAAAGATGAAGGCGGCAAAACGAATCGCGATTGATTTGATTTGTTTTTCCATATTTTTTTACGCCGGTTGCGGCGTCAGGCGATTGACCGTATCGGATAGTTTGACGGTTTCGACCGGTTCGATCACCGTGCCGGGGACGATTTCATCATAGGCCAGAACGGGCAGCCGCGGGATCGTCCTTTCGATCATGGAAACCAGGGCCGGGCGGATCCGAGCGTCGCAGAGAACGACGATGTTTTCGAATGCGCGGTCCATTGCGGACTTCCAGCCGTCGGCGAGTTTCTGGTTGAGTTCAAGGGCCATTTCCGGGGGAATATTCAGGGAGATGGTCTCTCCGGCCTGATTGACGGCGCCGATCAGTTGGTGCTCGAGGACGGGATCCAGGGCGATGGCCGTGATCGATCCGGTAGGCGTTTTGTGTTTTTCCGTGATGGCCCGCATGAGTTTTTTGCGGGTGATCTCGGTCAGGAGGGTGGCATTTTTGGTGCGGGGCGCCGCCTCGCCGAGGGCTTCGAGGATCAGCGACAAGTCCCGGACGGATACACCTTCGCGGAGGAGATTTTGCAGGATCCGCTGCAACAAGCCGACGGGAACCAGTTCTCCGACGATATCGCCGACCAGTGAGGGCTGAGTGGAGCGGAGTCGTTCGACGAGCTGCTGGACATCTTCCCGCGTGAGCAGTTCGTGAGCATGGCGCGACAGGGTTTCCGAGAGGTGCGTAATGAGGACGGATTCGGGATCAATGACGGTATAGCCGGCGACTTCGGCGGTTTCCTTGTCGGCGGCGGCGACCCAGAGGGCCGGCAGGCCGTATACGGGTTCTCGGGTCTTGACGCCGCGTACGGGTTTGCTGACGGAACCGGAATCCATCGCGAGAAATTTATCGGGTTCGATTCGGCCGGTCGCGATGATGTGGTCGTGGAGGCGAATTTCGTACACATTCGGTTCGAGGTTGATGTTGTCGCGAAGGCGGACCAGGGGAATGATAATGCCCAATTGCTGGACGAACTTGCGGCGCAGCGCACCGATTCGATCGAGAACGCCGCTCTTTTTGCGGGGATCGACCATTCCGATGAGCCGCACGCCGACCAGAATCGAAAGGATATCGACGGCGAGAAGTTCCTCGACGGGGGTGGAATCTTCGGGGATCTTATCGGTTTTGGGCTGCGCGGATTTGTCGTTTTTTTCAATATCTTTGGAAGCGGCGCGGGCCCGAACGGTGAACAGACCAAGCAGTGCGGCGATGATCAGGAAGGGGATCTTGGGGAACCCGGGGATCAAGGCGAAGAAAGCGATGATCGCGGCGGCGATGCCGATCGGCTGATGGCGCCGAAGAAGCTGTTCGGTCATATCGATGCTGACGGTGTTCTGGGAACGAACCTTGCTGACGAGAAAGCCGGAACTGACGGCGACGATGATGGAGGGGATCTGGCTAACCAGGCCGTCGCCGATCGACAGGATGCAATATTGTCGGGCGGCGCTTTCGATCGACAAACCGCGTGCATAGCCGAGAATCATCCCTCCGATGAGATTGACGGTCGTGATGATCAGTCCGGCCTTGGCGTCGCCCTGGATAAACTTGCTGGCTCCGTCCATCGCCCCGTAAAATTCGCTTTCGCGGACGATATCCTTGCGACGGGTCCGGGCTTCGGCATCGGTGATCATCCCGGCGTTCAGGTCGGCGTCGATGGACATCTGCTTGCCGGGCATCGCGTCGAGGACAAACCGCGCGGCCACTTCGCTGATTCGCGAAGCGCCTCGCGTGATCACGATGAACTGGATGACCATTAAGATCAAGAAGATCACCAGGCCGACCACCAGATTGCCGCCGGCGACAAAGTTGCCGAAGGTGTCGATGATGGTACCGGCATTTCCCTGCAGGAGGATCAGTCGTGTGCTGGCGACATTCAGGGCCAGGCGAAACAGGGTTGTGATCAGCAACAGAGAGGGAAAGGTCGAAAGTTCAACGGGCTGGTTGGTGGACAGAACAATGATGAGGATCGAGACGGCCAGCGAAATGCTGCAGGCCAATCCGATGTCGAGAAGAAAGGTCGGCAAGGGAATCAACAGGGTGGCCAGTATCGCGACCAGACCGATGGCGAAGTAGAAATTGCTGTTTTTGGCCAGCCGCGCGGTGGCGCTGTTGATCGGATCCGGGGACTCGGTCTGCGAACCGGAGGCAACGGAGGTCGAGGTCAACGGGACGGTTTTTTTGGGCAGGGCCACGGTCGATCCTTATTGGATTATGCTTTGTCGGCGTCGGAGCCGAGAATTTCGCGAATCCGAATGGCGAAGGATTCGTTGACGACGACGATGTCGCCGGTGGCGAACTTGATGTCCTGGACAAACAGCTCGGCGGGTTCCCCGACGATTTTATTCAGCTCCAGGACCGAGCCGGGGCCCAGTTGCAGAATTCGCTTAAAGGGGATCTCGGTTTTTCCCAGCGTGACCGTAATGGGCATGCTGATATCGAGCAGGATATTGAGATTGTCCTCGGCGGGTTTGATCGAAACATCCTGAACCTGTTCAAACTCTGCGGTCTGGACTTCGGTTGCGGGAGCCGCCTCGGATTGAGTTGTCGGGGTTTGGGTTTCTGCCATGGGGTCTTCCTTTCCGATGGGCCGGTTCTACTCTTTCGGGTGGGGAGCGATGACAACTGCGTATTTGCCCGAAGACCTGGCGCAAAAGGCCTTGAAACAGGGTCGGCCGTTGATCAGCAGGTCCAGAGGCGAAACGGTTTTTTTGTTGAGAACCAGGATGTCTCCCGGCGCCAGGTTCATCACATCGTTGAGGGACATGGTCGCCTGGGTAACTCTGGCAACGAGTTCGACAGGGGCTTTGTGCATGGTCTTGAGAATTCGATCCGACAATTCCTTGGCCGTGGATTTGGGCCCGGGTTTGGTTTGAATGCCGAGAATGGAATCCATGGCCGAGGCCAGAAGGGTCAAATGGAGATCCATCGGATTCTGCGGGCCGGTGATGGACAGATCGATCGAAAAAAGGTCTTCCAGGCCGACACATTGAAGCGGCCAGTCGCCGACGACAAAACGATTGTTCCATTGAAGGGCGGGTCCGGAAGCCAGATGGAAGGCGGTGTTGATCGCTTCGCCGATGGCCGTGGTAACATCCAGCAGAATCGATTCCTCCAGTTCCGACAAATCCCGTTGCTGATTGTCGAAGTCGGCGTCGCGGAGGATGTAGCCGACCAGGGCCATGGCGGTGGTGGGGGTGCAAGACAAGAATCCGGACAGAGGTTGCTGGTCGATCGAGAAGGGCAGGAAATAGTCCTTTTTTTGCTGGGTTTTGACCCGTTCGGCCAACGCCACCGCGTAGTGTTGCGAAGTGGAATCGGTGCGAATTTCAAATTCTCCCTGACAGAGGGTTTCAAAGGTACGCTGGATCTGAAATTCGAGTTTCTTGGCGAATGACTCAAAGAGGGACAAATGTTTGGGGCCGAAGTGATGCGATTGGGTGAAATCAAAATCGGCCGCCTGGACCTCGGACTCCGCTGGCGCGACAAGATGTCGCGCCTGGTCGATCAGACGCTGGAGTTTTTCGCGAGTGAGCGCCTTGTCCTTGAGGGGCGAGGTCATTGGACGGCGAACTCCTTGAGGATGATGGCGTGGACGAGCGGCTTGGAATCGGGGAAGAGCATTTCGTTGAATTGATCCCGGATTTGGTTTTTGATTCTGGCCAGACTCATTGTCCCGCGAACATCCTCAATGCTCAGCCCGGCAAAGTAGGTGGTCAACCAATCGCGGAGGATCATTTTCTTTTCGTTGACAAGAGGGCCTCCGACGGCGACATCGTATTCTTTGGTGAACTGGATGGTAATGGAGGCACGGAGAAACCGAGTGACTCCGGGCTCGTCCAGATTGGCCAGGACGGCGTCGAGTTCAAAGAACCAGCCGTCGGCGGTTTCGATAATCGGAAGAACCGGTCCGGCCGGTTTTGAAGATCCGCCGTGTCCGCCTCCACCTCCGTGTCCACTGGAAGCGGGTTTGGGCTCGGCCGGTTTCGGCGCGGCCCCGTGGCCGGATGCGGCGGGTTTGGCCGAGGCAGAATGCCCCTCGTTCGCTTTGGAGGGATCTTCGGCGGCCGAGGCGGCGGAGGGCGCGGGGCTGAGGATTTTGGCGACCAAAAAGCCGCCACCGGCGCCGCCAACGGCGATGGCGGCCATGATCAGGATTCCAACCAGGGATTTCCGTCCGGGTTTATCGCCTTTGGAATCCTTGTTATCTTTGGGTTGTTCTTTGGGTTTTTCTTTTTCGTCGGCCATGGAAACGGCTCCGATGAAGGATTATTCGGTCGGTTGCAGGCAACCCTGTTGACGGTACCGCTTGATTTTTTCTCGAAGGGTCCGGTTGCTGATCCCCAGCGCCCGGGCGGCGCGGGTCTGGTTGCCGCTGGTTCGATTCAACGCGGCCAGGATTGCGGTTTGTTCGAGTTGATCCAGGGTCAGATCGGAAGAAACAAACGGATCCGCGTTCGATCCGGACGACGAATCGGTGGGGATCGAGCGTTGGACCAGTTCGTCGCGGACGGAGGGCACATCGTCCAGGGTCAGAACCTCACCGGTGCCGAGGATCATCAGGGAACGGATGGCATTGCGGAGCTGACGGACATTTCCGGGCCAGGGATACCGGGCCAGGAGTTGGAGAGTGTCGGCGTCCACGGAGGCGATCCGACGACCGGTTTCGGGCGCGAATTGATGCACAAACAGCCAGATCAGATGGGGGATATCCTCGGGTCGGTTCCGCAGGGGCGGGATCAGCAGTCGCAGGCCGGCCAAGCGGTAGTAAAGGTCCTGACGGAAGCGACCTTCGGCGATTCGAGCGTGAATATCGGTGTTGGTCGTACTGAGAACGCGCACATTGACGCTGATATTTTCTTTTCCACCGACGCGCTCGAAATCCATTTCTTCCAGAACACGAAGCAGTTTGGATTGAAACGAGGGGCTGGTTTCGGTGATTTCGTCGAGCAACAGCGTTCCACCATGCGCTCGTTCAAATCGTCCCTTATGGAGGGACACAGCGCCGGTGAAGGCCCCTTTTTCATGTCCGAACAGCTCGCTTTCGAGCAGGGCTTCATTCAGGGCGGCACAATTGATCCGGATAAAGGGATTGGCGGCACGGCGGCTTTGGGCATGAATCCAGCGGGCGAGCAATTCTTTTCCGGTTCCACTTTCGCCTTGAATGAGGACGGGGAGAGTGGAAGGCGCGACCTTGCGGGCCAATTCGACGGTTCGGCGAAGGGTATTCCCGACGCCGACAATCGCCCATCGGCCTGCGCCGGCGGTATCTCCGCAGGACAAGATTGACAGATCGCATCGCGGGATGTGGGTGTCGAGAACCGTTTCCACCGTATTCGGTTGTAAGGGTTTGACCAGAAATTCGGTGCACCCGTTTCGCAAGGCGATAATCGCACTGCGGGCTGAATCGTTCCGGCTGAGCATGATAACCGGTCGTTCCGGATATTCGCTTCGAATTCGCGCCAGAATGGTCGCGGCCGATTCGGTGAATCGATCCAATTCCAGGGCCAGAAAGATCAGGTTCCATGAAGGCCGATTCAACAAATCCCGGACATGGCTATCCGTCGCGGCGACCGTTCCCCGCGCACCGCGGCGCGCCAGGATTTCCAAGAGGACCTGGGCCGTGCGAGGATCCGGATCGATGATCAGGACCTGGCGTATCAGCATGTCAGAAACTGTTGGGGTCATATCCATAACGAATCAGAAGTTCATCGGGTCTGGCCTGCTGAGACCACGCAAAATAGGAATTTCGGGCGCGCGCAACTTTGGCCCAGTCGGATTCGGGGTAATCGGCGATGACCGTTTCGTAAAGTCTGGCGGCCTGGGCAGAATCGGAGATCCGGAGGCAGTTGGCGTATTGGAACAGGATCCAGGAACGGTTCGGATCCAAAAGATTGTCTTTTCTTTGGGCGATGACTTGCTGATAGAGTTTGGCGGCCCGCGTCAGGTCTCGCTTGGCAAAGAGGGCTTCGGCCGCGGAGAACAAATCCACCACCGCCTGGGGATTGGCGGCGAGAACGGCCAAGATCGGATCGACGGCCGGGGTGGATTGTTGGGTCGAACCGGATTGACTTTGTGTTTGGGATGGAGTCTTGGATTTGTCGCGCTCCACCGTCGGAGTCGGGGTCGTGGATGAATCCGAGGAGGGTTGAGTCGCCGCCGGTTTAGCGGAGGATGTCGTTGTCCGGGGGGAAGGATTGACGCTTTGCATTTGGGGAAGCTGAAGCCGCCGGAGTTCTTCGGTGAGTTCTTTGAGGGATTTTTGGGATTGGCCGGACTCGGTCGGATTTGTCAGCGGGGCCAAGTGCGATTGCCGCAACTGAGACCGAAGTTCCCGGCTGGACGGAAAGGGATTTGACTGAGGCGGCTCAACCTGCGGGGGCTGGGCGGCCCCCACTACGCCGGTCGCAATCAGGATCCAAGTCAGGGCAGGGACAACCGCCTTCATGATCCGGCTCCATTCCAATTCGATTTATCAAAGATCCCGACAAACGCCATGGCGGCTTTATCGTGTTCTTTCAGATGCGTGTAAATCTGTCCGAGAAGGGTCAGTCCGCGTTTGTATTCCGGCAGATCCGATGAGGTCTGATTCAGGAATTGAAGGCAGAGAAGCTTGGCCTGGTCATATTGAGCGAGTTGCCGGGTGATGTCGATCAGAAGTAAGCTTGCCTGACGAGCATGCGGGCCGGGCGTTAATAGGACCAGGGCATCCGAAAGATTTTTCTGTGCGCGAGCCAGTTCTCCCGTCTCTATGTTGCATTTGGCGATTTCAACGATCAGCCGGCCGCGAAGCTGAGGTTCGTTGACGAATTCCAGTTTTCGATGCAACAACGAAAGAGCGGTGTCGGCCAGATCGATTTCCCTGAGGATCGTGGTTCGCGCGATCAAAACCCGGCAGGATTGATCTTGGGTGAGTTTGTCATCGGGGATATTTTCCAGCAGGTTCAGGGCGGGGACATACCGCTCCTGCCGGGTCTGGGCTTCGGTGAGCTGTAGAACGGTTTCGACAAACTCCTCGGTCGTCAGCGGTCCCTGAAAGGCCTGTCGGAGGGCGACCGCGGCCTGATCATAATCGTTCAGGGCGATCAGGACCCTGCCGAGATTGAGATACGCCGTATAGATCCGATGATCGGACAGGTCCGGGGTAAGCCGGATGGCCTGAATGTACCAATTTTTGGCTTCGGCCGGTTGGTTGAGCCGTTCATAACAGTCCGCGGCTCCGTAGGCGGCGTCCCGACGAGATTCCTTGTTCAAATCCAGATTGTACACTTTGCGAAACATCAGGAGGGCCTGATCGTATCGACCGGTGCGAGCGGTGGCGTGCGCCAATTCGAGAGACGCCCGATCGATCAGTTTGCACTGGGGATATTGCACGATCAGTTCGGTCAGATCATCCCGAGCCCCCGTATAATCCTGCATGCCGGTTTTGATCCGACTGGAATTCAGCAACGCATAGGGCGTTAAAGGATTGAACGCATACTGGGAGGCCATGAGCTTGTATTCGCCGAGGGCCGCCACGGATTCGCCGAGGGTTTCCTGAAGCAATCCCATAGCGTAATGCGCATTGGGGCACCGATGATCGCCCGGATTTCGGAGAAGGAATCTTCGCCAGACGAACAGCCCTTCACGGGTGAGCATCCGACGATGTTCGTTGAGGTTGTCGTAGTTGGAGGGATTGTGAATGGTCAGGCCTTCGGCCGCATATTCGGCGATCAGGCCGGCGGAACCGGCGGCGATTTCGGCCATGGTTTGTTCCGAGACGCCGGGGACCACCAAACAGACCGGACGGGAACGAACCTGATCGGTTTGAGGAGACCAAATGACATTTAAGCGGGCCTGCGCGGCAAAACGGTTGACCCATTCGATAAACGGAGATTCCAAAGTTTCCGAGTACCACTGGGAGCCGGTTGGAGAATCGGTGTTTTGACGAATCTGAGGGTTCAGGATTCCATCGGCCAGAAGCGATTGTCCGTTTTGGAGGAACGCTTTCAGTTGTGTCTGGTCCAGCGGCGGCAATCCTTCGGGGACGATCTGATCGGCCCAAAGAGAGCCGGGCAACTGGGCGGAAACATTGTTCAAATGCAGAATTTCGCGGGTCAGGGCCTCGGCCTGTAGAAAATAGCAATCGGATTCAAACTTGGGAGAGAAGACCTCCTCGAACAATCGGCCGAGGGCCAGGGTTTGATAGGCGTGTTGTCGAGCGATCAGATAATGTTCGTTGCGAAATTCGACAAACGCCAGAGCGTAGTGTGCCAATGCCCGGACGACGATGGATCGGCTTTGCAACGCTTGGGTGAACAGACGGCCGGCGTCCGCCGGTTTTTCCGATTGAATCAGACATTCGGCGATCCGCAGCGCCAGAAGATCCCTGACCCATTCGTCGGCGAGGATGCCCGGCATGAGATTTTCGCTGAGCCGTCGATAGACATAGGCAGCGTGGTCGAACTTGCCGGACTGATACAACTGCTCGGCGAGTTTCCAAGAGACCGACGGTTCCAGGGATTGTGCCTCGGCGGCCGAGACGGTTGGTTCCGGCAGGAAATGGGTCTGGGGCGTTGATTGGCCGGGAACCTGCTGAATGATCGTAACCGGGGCCGGGGTCGGTCGAACCAGAAAGTAGATTCCGATTGCGCTGATCGCCAGAATGTTCAGGGTCAGGACAATGTGGGTCGGGGTGAACCATTGTCCGGTTTGCGAAGCGGTGATCACGGCCTTCGACAACAAGCGAGGTTGATTCGATCCGTCGAGAACCTTGAACAGGTTTTCGTCTCCGGAGAACAGATCGCGTGCGGTCACATCCGGACGAAGGTCTCCGGCAAACAGGTCGGAGTCGTCCGGCGTCTGCGAGGCCTTATCGAACAGATTTTCGGTTTCGGTCGCCATGATAAATCGTTTCCATTTCCAGACACCCGGAGCGCACGAATAAACCGAGATTCAGGAATGCAAGGGATGTGCCAGTCGGTTTTCGAAGGATGGAGGTCCGCAAATTCAACCTGAAAACGGGATATTTCCTTTAAGCGGAATCTGACGACGCAAAATCTTCGATTGGAATTGTCGAAGAACCAGACAGGTCGAATAAAAATTAACCAAACCCGGGATGTGATTATTGTGCGGCCCGAGCGGAAGGGGGCTTATACCGACAGGACGGGAAGAGAAGCCTGTTCGGGAGAATCGGCGTCGGATGCAGCGGAGGGGTCGGGGATATTGTGTTGACGAACTTTGGCGTAGAGGGTCGCTCGCGTAATACCCAGCAAGGCGGCGGCTCGGGTTTTTTGCCAGTTCACCTGCTGCAGGGCGCGTTTGACCAGTTCTTTTTCCGCTTTTTCGAGCGAGAAATCCGTCATGCTGATAATGGGGGGATCTCCGGCCACATCGCCGAACAAGTCCTGATGCAGGATGAGATTGGACGATCCGATCCGATCTCCGGTTTCGAACAGGATCGCTCGTTCGATGACATTTTTGAGTTCTCTGACATTTCCGGGCCAGGAATGTTTGAGCAGGGCTTCCTGGGCCAGCTTGGTCAGCCCTTTGATTCGACCGGCCTTTTCAGGGCAGATCGTCGAGGTTTGAATGAAGTAGTCCGCCAACAGAAGGATATCGTCGCGGCGGGAATCGGCGCGAAGGGGCGCCAGGACGATGGGACAGATGGCCAGGCGGTAGTAGAGATCGCGGCGGAATTTTGCTTCTTCAACGGATTTGTGGAGATTTCGGTTGCTGGATGTGATAATCGTGGCGCGACAGGAGATGTCCTTGGTTCCGCCGACTTTGCGGAAGGTCCGCTCCTGGACGACGCGAAGCAGTTTGGCTTGCAGATCCAGGGGCATTTCGCTGATCTCGTCGAGGAAAATGGTGCCGTCTTCGGCCAGTTCGAGCAGGCCGGTTTTGTCCCGATCGGCACTGGTGAACGCGCCCTTAACATGGCCGAAAAGTTCGCTTTCCAACAAAGTGGCCGTGAGGGCGGCGCAATTCAGGGCGACGAATCGTTTGTCGGGACCGTGGCGAAGGAGATGGACGGCTCGTGCGGCCAATTCTTTTCCGGTTCCGGTTTCGCCGACGACCAGCACCGGATTGCAGGTGCTTTGAGCGACCAAACGGATCATTTTCAGCGTTTTCAGCATTGATGCGCTGCGTCCGACGATCGGGGCACAACGGGGGCATTCTTCGGCGAAGAATTTTGGATCGCGATCATTCGCGGATGTCAGTACTGGAATCGAGGGACGGCAGAGCCGTTCGAAACGATCCGTGAATTCGATATCCAGACAACAGATCGCACCGAACTGAACCAGTTCCTCCTGGCTTTGGAGCGCATCCGGATTGCGAAGGATCAAAATCGGGACGGACGGAGCGATTCCGTGTCGTTGTCGGAGGACATCACACAGCGACACATGCGGGATATGTTCGTCAAAGATGATACAGTCCGGTTCGACCGTGGACAGAAGGTCGTTCATTTCACGGATATCATCGACGGCAAACAAACGGTCGCATCGCGGGCGCAGAAAATCCCGGATTTTCGGATTTTTGCCAATCACGAGGATCGAATTCCATGTCGTCATCGTCCAGGTCTCGCAGTCGGTATTGTCCAATATCAAGAAAACATTCGGGAAACAATTGCCCTATTTGTTCGGCCGAGGTCGAAATGAAACTTTAATTTTTTATGGGACGGTCGGATAAATCGTTGTCGATTCGTCGAACGAAGAAATCATTTTGGGACATTGGGCCGTTTGAGATCGTTATCGGACCTGCGTTGGAATCGGATCACGGCAAATTGCGGAAGAAATGAATCAGGGAGATGGGAAGTTTTTAATCGCATAAGCACGAAAAACCAAACGGCTAAAAGGAGAAGCAAGGAAGCGGGAATTTTTTTAACCTTCTGTCAGCAAAGGGTCTATGGTGGTTCCGTGGCGAGATTCTCAAGCGGATGGCACAAAGGTTGCAGTTTCGGTGATCAGGTTATCGTGTCCACAGAGGCCGCGAGAAGAAAAAAACGGGAGATGATATGACAACGGTTATCAGTGATGCGACCAGCGCCAGCCAACAGAAGCTGGATTTTATGAATCTGCTGATCGTGGAAATGCAGAATCAGAATCCGTTGGAACCGCTGAGTAACCAACAGATGGCGGCGCAGTTGGCGCAATTTTCGCAACTGGAGCAATCCGAGATGATGAACGCCAATCTGCAGACCATCAACGAGACCCTCGGCAAACTCAATTCGAGTTTTGCCGGAGCGATGATCGTGGCGGAATACGAATTTGCCAAATCGTTGCTGGGTCAGGAGGTGACCTTTATGTCCGGGACGAATGGAACGACGATGCGGGGGAAGGCGGAGACTCTGTATTTTGAAAACAATCAACCGGTGCTGAATGTCCGGGTCAAAAACCCGACGGACAACGGATCGTCGGAGTCGGTGGTGGCGGTGAAACTGGATCAGATCGTGGAGATCGCGTCGCAATAAGTCGCAGAACGACAGATACAAGGAGACAGATATGGGTTCGGCATTGGCGGCCGGGGTATCCGGCCTGAAGGTCCATGAATCGATGTTGGATGTGGCGGGGAACAATGTAGCGAATGTCAATACCGTGGGATACAAGGCAAGCAACATCACCTTCGCCGAGCTGCTCAGCCAAACCATCAAGAGGGCCAGCGGTCCAACGGGTTCTCTGGGCGGCACAAACCCGCAACAGGCGGGAAGCGGCGTGGGGATTTCGGCGGTGTCGCGGAACATGAGCCAGGGAAATCTGTTTGCAACGGGACAGGATCTGGATGTCGCGATTGACGGACAAGGATATTTTGTCTTGAGCGACGGCACTCAAAGCGTCTATTCCCGTCGGGGATCGTTTGCGGTGGATGCGGATAATACGCTTGTGGACCCGGCGACGGGCTATAAGGTGCAGAGGATCGGGTCGGAGGGAGAAGCGGACGGTTTTCAAACGGCGGGGGATTCCAGTATTCATATTCCCTGGGACGCTTCGATGCCGGCTCGTGCGACTTCGGAAATCACGATGAACGGAAATCTGCGGTCTTCGGCATCGGTGGAAAATGCGACAAAGAACAAGCTGACGGCGAATGTTCCGTTCACCACCGGCGGTGGGACTCCGATTACGGCGACCACGCGTCTGTCGGATTTGGATCAGTGGACCACCCCTTTGGCCGTGGGCAGTACGGGGACTTTACGCATTTCCGGAGTGACGGAGGATGGCACGGTATTTACCAACCAGGATGTGACCTGGACGGGAGCGGCAGCGGGGGCGGGCGAGACAGTCCAAAGCGTTTTGGATCAGATCTCGGCGCTGTTTGATCATTCCACGGCGACCATTAACTCGGACGGCAAAATCGTGATTACCGATGACGAAGGCGGGTACAGTTTGGCGCAGATCACGGGCATGAGTTATGTTGCCGCCGGGGCAGACGCGCTGACGATTCCGACCTATTTTGATTTGACCACCCCGGGCGGCAACGACAGCAAGGCGTTCAACATCAATGTTTACGATTCGATGGGAGAACCGCATGTATTGTCAGGGTACCTGGTCAAAACGGATACGACCAATACCTGGGATATGGTGATCCCGAGCATTTCCGGGGAAACCCCGGCGAGTTGGAGTAGTTACGATCTGAATTCGGGGACCTACAATCGCAGGATTTCGGGGATCCAGTTCAATTCGGATGGATCCTATGCGGGATTATCCAATTCCACGGAATCCCTGACTATCGGGGTTCAGTTTAACAATATCCCT
This sequence comes from uncultured Pirellulales bacterium, assembly GCA_964643355.1. GTDB lineage: Bacteria > Planctomycetota > Phycisphaerae > Sedimentisphaerales > Anaerohalosphaeraceae > FEN-1350. Next base: position 50,913 of record CAZXPW010000021.1, on the reverse strand, counting down.
GGAACGCAAACCATCACATTCGATCTGGGAACGGAAGGGGAGTTTACCGGATTGACGCAGTTTTACAGCGAACAATCCAGCGCCAATGCCTTATCGCAGAACGGGTATGAGGCGGGATCCCTGTCCAGCGTGACCATTGATCAGAGCGGCATGGTTCTGGGGACCTTTACCAACGGCGTGAAACGGAATGTCGCTGCGTTGCAGATCGGCGTGTTCCAAAACGCCGGCGGTCTGGAGGCGGTGGGGAACGGCTATTTCCTGCCGTCGGCCAACTCAGGCGAGCCGATCGCGACGACGGCGGCAACCGGCGGAGCCGGGGTGATCAAAGGTCAAAGTCTGGAAAAATCGAATGTGGATATCGCGACGGAGTTCGTGAACATGATGCAGGCACAGAACGGCTATCAGGCCAACGCCCGAACCATTCGTGTGGCCAACGCCCTCCTGACCGAACTGACCAGTCTGATTCGGTAGTGAGAGCATAGGAAGGCCACAACCATGGCGGCGGCGGTTACAGCCATTTTGACATCCGGGGGGTGGGTCCTGACGCCTCTGGAGCGATACTCGGCGATGCGCCGGCTCAACAGCCATCATCCGATTCCGGATTCCATGCGGGCATTCCTGACCCATCCCTGGTTTATCTGGGGGGGAGTGCTACTGATCGTCGTTCTTCTGGTTTCGCTGGTTCTGGTGCGGCGGAAACGGACGGTGCGCGAAAACCACCAGCATACGGAACAGTTTCGGTTCTTCTGCGACCAGCGGGGTCTTACGGCGCAACAACGGGAGATCTTGACGGCCATTGCGCGACAGTCGGGAACCGCCCGGACAGAAGAGGTCTTTTTTCAGCCGGAGGTCTTTATCCGGGGCGCTTCGAATCTGATGAAGGAGTACTTTGCGTCGGGTCGCAACCTGATCGAACGAAAGAAAATGAATGTCCTGATCGGACAGATCAAACAAAAACTGGGATATCAGAAAGGAACCGGCGGTCTTGCGGTTTGCCGGGGACGCGATCCGGGTCTGAGCAGTCGGGAAGTCCCGGTGGGAAAAACGGTATCCATCGCCTTGTCCACGCGGCCGGAAGGATCACGGGTGGACGCGGTGGTGATTCAAAACGATGAGTTTGAGTTGGTGTTGCGTCCGGAAATTCCGGTTTCCTGTCCCCCCGGCGAGCACTGGAATGTCCGGTATCGGCTGGGAACTTCGACCTATGAATTCGACGCACTGACGATGGTGTGTGGATCCGACGGGCTGGAGTTGAGCCATACCGAGTCCGTTCGCTACCTGAATCGTCGCCGATTCCTCCGCGTACCGGTTGAATTTCCGGCGCAGGTGGCGCCGTTCCCAACCCAGAAACAACAGGAACGAGGACGCCTTGTCGTTCCGCAGTTCGTTCCGGCGACCGTGACGGAGATTTCCGGTCCAGGTCTTCGAATTCATACGGAACTGGAGGCCGAACACGGACAACGGCTGCTGGTGGTGTTCGCGTTGGAATCCGGAAAAATCATCCAGGATATCGGGGAGGTTCGAGGCCTGCGGGATACGGCTCAGGATCGGTCGATCGGCGTGGAATTGATCGGGCTGGACGATGCGACGGTCAATGAATTGATCCGCACAACCAACGCGATCGCCATCCGGAGGGACTCGCAGTTGCGCAAACTGAATTCGGAACGACCGGAAATGGCCGGGACAACCGGGGAGCGGGATCGTGGCTGATTCGATTGAAGGACTCAGTTCCAGAATCGAGGCGCTGACATGGGAGTACGAAACCGTCGCGCAGAACCTGGCCAATATGAGCACGGCCGGCTACAAACGGACCCTCAACAGCTTCAGCCGGGAGTTGCTTTCGAAGCTCTCGGAGAATCCGGATACGATGCCGGAGGATGGAAGCATTACCGCCGTCAGTACCCGAGATTATTCCCAGGGACAACTGGTCAAGACCGACCGTCCGCTGGATATCGCGATTCAGGGAAAGGGATTTTTTGTCGTTGAAACGGAGGAGGGTCCGCTCTATACCCGCAACGGCGTCTTTCAGATTCAGAGGGATGGGCGTCTGGTCGATCTGAACGGCCGGAATGTGGGGGGCATGGACGGGCCGATTATTCTGCCGGCATCCGTCAACGAACAATCCCTGTCGGTGTCGGAGGACGGATCCCTTCGGTCCGGAACCACCTCGCTGGGACGGATCCGAATTGTGGATTTCGGGGCCGACGAAAGCCGTCTGACGGCGAAGGGATTCAATTGTTATACGGCGCCGGCGGACGCGGTATCAACCCCGGCGAGCAACGCCACGCTTCATCAGGGGTATCAGGAATCCTCCAATGTCCGGTCGGTGGAAGAGATGGTGAACCTGATGGTGGTTTCCCGGATGTACGAGACGACGATGAGCGTCCTGCGCAAGCGGCAGGATTATTCCCGGGCGATCCTGACGGTCGCCAACGGGTAAGGAACTCAGGAGACACGATATGATCAGGGCTTTTTCGACGGCGGCGACGGGCATGGACGCCCAGCAGTTGATGGTGGATTCCATCGCGCACAATCTGGCGAATGTCAACACCACGGGATTCAAGCGGTCGATGATGAATTTCCAGGATCTCCTGTACCTGAAGATGCGTCAGGCCGACCGCGAAGTCCTCAGCGGGATTACGGCGCCCAGCGGGCTGGAGATCGGCAGCGGCGTTCAACCGTCGGCAACCACCAAGGTCTTTACGATGGGCGAGCTTCAGCGGACGGACAACGAACTGGATATCGCGATTCAAGGCGATGGTTTTCTGGAAGTGACCCTGCCCGGCAGCGGAGAGAAACGATACACCCGAGACGGGACGCTGCAAAAAGACGCCGACGGCAAGCTGGTCACGGCCTCGGGCTATCCGGTCAGTCCGTCGATCACGATTCCGGAGGACGCGATCGCGGTGGATATCGCGTCGGACGGAACGGTGAACGCGCAAACTCCGACCGGAAATCAGGTATTGGGAAATCTGGAATTGTATCGATTCCAGAACCCGGCGGGGCTGAGTTCGGAGGGAGGGAATCTGTATCGAGAGACGGAAGCCAGCGGACCGGCGACATCCGGCACGCCCGGCGAGAATGGATACGGGAGTATTTTGTCCAAGTATGTGGAGAAATCGAATGTCCAGATGGTCAGCGAACTGGTGAGTCTGATTACGGCCCAGCGGGGCTACGAGATCAATTCGCGGGTGATCCGCGTGGGCGACAATATGCTGACGCAACTGGGTACGATCATTCGGTAAGAGGAACGAAGATGAATCAGGGACAGGTTCAACTGGTTGTCCGGCGGATCGCGTCGTCGGCGATTGTGTGGATTGTTTTGGCGGCGGGAGCGGCGATGGCCGACGGCGAATTGCAGATCTACCTGTTGCCGGAGCCGACGGTGGAATCCGAGACGATCACGCTGGAGCAGATCGCCATCGTTCGCGGAGACGAGGATTTGGCGGCCAAGGCAAAGGCCGTCAGTCTGGGTCGGTTCTCGGTTCTTGGTCAGCAGATCGTGCTGGATCGACCGACGGTGGCCAGTCGGCTGGCGTCCTGCGGCGTCGCATCGGGTTCGGTTGCGCTGCGAGGGGCCGAGAAAATCGTCGTGCGGCGGAACGAACAAAATCTGGGCGGCGACCGACTGACGACGGTCGCGGTTTCGTTGTTGAAAGGATTGAATCCGGCCCCGAGCAAGATCGTATTGATCCGATCGCCGAATCCGCTTGCGATCGAAGCGGGACGGAAGGCGGAACTGAGGCCCCGGCTTGCGGCTCCCGTTCAGAACGGTTTGGCGCGAGTCCGCGTGGAGGCGATCGAGGACGGCAAGGTGATCGCCCAGCAGGATCTTTTGTTTGGGGTCAAATACCTTCGCCACCGCGTAGTCGCCAGCGAAGATCTGGCGGCGGGAGTGCAGATCACCAGCGGGAATGTGACGGTCGAAACGGTGGAAGGGAGTGAACCGGAACCGGCCGGCTGGGCGGCTCCCTATGGGATGCTGACCCGGCAACGAATATCCAAGGGGACGGAAGTGGAAGCCGGGCGGTTGTCTCCGGTCGAAGCACCCGTCGTGATTCGGCGGCGACAAACCGTGGTGGTCAAACTGGAAACGGGACAATTGTTGATCTCGTCCTTGGGCGAGGCCCAGGCGGACGGCAAGGTCGGCGAATTTGTCCCGGTGAAAATGGGAACGGACAAGGATTCGCGGATCATCAAGGCCAGAATTCGGCCGGATGGAACTCTCGAACCGTATCATGAAGGAATCCAGTTATGAAACGAGCGATCTTTCTAACCGTATGTACCCTGGGAATGATCCTGGCCGGCGAGAGTTCGGCCGGATCGATCTATGCCAAGAAAACCAAAACGACCAAAGGCGTATTTTCCGACGACAAAGCGGGAAAAATCGGCGATGTCCTGACCATTATTATCAGCGAAAACAGCAAAGTGGATAATAAGGTCAAGCGGGATCTGGAAAAATCGACATCCAATGCCCTGGATTTCGACGGCGATAACGCCAAAGTCGATCATCTGATCCCCTCGCTTCCGAGTCTGAAATTTCAGGCCCAGTCCTCGAAATCGCTGGAAGGCAAGAGCGATTACAAGGATGAACGAAAATTCGAGGATCGTATCACCGTCGTGGTTATCGACATTCATCCCAACGGCAATCTGGTGGTCATGGGGACGCGAGAACGAGAAGTCGGCGGGGACAAGCAGATCATACAGGCCAGCGGGATCGTCCAACCTCGGGATATTCTGTACGACAATTCGATCCGGAGCGATCAGGTGGCGAATTTCAAATTGATTTCGATCAACGAGGGCGTGACCAAGAGTTATAACGAGCCGGGGTGGCTGGGCAAGATCGTGGATTTTCTCTGGCCGTTCTGATCGAAGGAGACGGACGATGCGCCGAACGATCATTATTCTGCTATGGATTCTGGCGATATCGGGGGCGACCGAATCGGCCCGGATCAAGGATATTACGCAGGTTGTGGGGGAACGAGGCAACCCTCTGATGGGGACCGGCCTTGTTGTCGGCCTTCAAAACACCGGCGATTCCAAACTGCCCAGCGCCCAGGCCCTGGCGAGTTTGTTAAGACGGGAGGATGGGCTGACCTTTATGCCCAGTCTGCTGACCAGCGGGAGCATCGCCCTGGTGACGGTGACGGCGGAACTGGGGCCATACAGTCGGTCGGGATCGACGATTGACATCAATGTGTCAACGCTGGGTGACGCCAAGAGTCTCCAGGGGGGGACCCTCCTGACGACGGAACTGAAGGGTCTGGACGGGCAGGTGTATGCCGTAGCCCGGGCGGGCGCGATCTCGACGGCATCCTGGACGGTTGAGGGCCAAACCGGCAGTAAGGTGGCCAAGAATCATCCCACCTCGGGGCGGATTCCAAACGGGGCCCATGTGGAACGGGAAGAGCGATCGACCCTGATTGAAGTGGAGGAAGGGAGGCGGTTTTTTACGCTGGCCCTGCGGAATTTCGATCTGACGACGGCTCAGCGAATCCAGGACGGGATCAACGCGACATTCAAGGACTATGCCGTCCTGGAAGATCCGGGATCCGTTCGGGTCTATATCCCCGATGGGGTTTATCCCGGCCAGGAGCTGCAGTTCATCGGGAAGGTGATGGAAATCGAGGTGGAAGCGGATTTGGCGGCGATTGTGGTGATCAACGAGAAGACCGGCACAATCGTGGCGGGCGGCCAAATCGGGATATCCGAGACGGCGATTGCACAGGGCAGCATCGTGGTCAGGATCAAGGAACAACAGTTGGTGTCGCAACCGATAGCGCCGTTTACCGAGAATGCGACGACGGCGATTGTGCCGGACACTTCGATCTCGGTGAGCGAAGAAGAAGGGCACCTGATTCGCGTTCCCAAGGTCGTAACCGTGACGGAACTGGTGGATGCGTTAAACACGATCGGGGCGACGCCGAGGGATTTGATCGCGATTTTCAACGCCTTGCGGGAAGCCAAAGCGCTCCACGCCGAATTGAAGACGATGTAAGGGAGCCGACGAGATGATTCCGGAACCGACTTGGATGCCGTTGGATTCGCCGACTCGGGGGGTTGAGCCGACCGGCGCCTCCGTCGGCGCGGCGGGGACGGCGCAGCAGGAAAAACTTCAAAAGGTGGCCCGGGATTTTGAGTCGGTGTTTCTTCATCAGGTGATGAGCGTCATGAAGGACAGTATTCCCGACGACGACTGGGAAGATTCGTCTTCGGAGCAGATTCAGGGCATGTACTGGTCTTTCCTGGCCCAGGCGGTCGGAGAGCAAGGCGGACTGGGATTGTGGAAAGACCTGTATTCGATGATGGCCCAACAACAGAAGGCCGGGTCCATCGAACCGGAAAACGACGACGCAAGACTGGATGAACGAATATGAATCGAATACAAACAGAACTGGATCCAGAAATACTTGTCAATCTCAACGAGCTTTTGGATCAGGAACAACAACGCATCGAACAAATCCTTCGTCAACTGGACGATCTACGGTCCGCCGTCATCCGGCGGGACGAGAACGGGCTTGAGGAGCTGATGAAACAAATACAGGCCCAGCAGAATATGTATTCCCAATTGGACCAACGAAGACAGCAGATGCGACGACGCCTGGCCGAAACGGTCGGCTGTCCGGAATCCCAGTTGAATCTAACGCGGCTGATTGGCTCGATCCCGGCCGAACAGGGCGATCCCCTGCGGCGACGGCAGGACACATTGGGCAGACAGGTTCGACGGCTCAAGATGGAACATCACCTGACGGAATTGTTGCTGGCCGATTGCACTCGGCTGAATCGGATGTTGTTACGGACGATGCTGGGGGAGGTGGGGAATTCATATAACGCTCAGGGCCGGTCGGACTGGCAGGTTCGGGATCGTCTGGTCAGCGTTCGGGCATAAGGGCCGGCTGGATGGAAAAGGAGATGATTGATGGCCGGGTATGAAATCGGGATCAGCGGGCTTCACGCCGCCCAGTTGGCGCTGGATGTGATCGGAAACAACCTGGCCAACGGGGCGACGAACGGTTACCATCGCCAGGAAGTGGACCTTCGTCCAATCGAAGACGTCTATACCGGAGGTCACCAGATCGGTCAGGGGGTGTCGGTGGCGGGCATCCGGCGAATGGTGGACAAGTTGCTGGACGGAGAAATCGTCAGCTACGAATCGGATATGGCGCAGATCGAGAAAGAGCTGGAGGCCCTGACGACGATCGAAAGTGCGTTCGCGGAATTGACGACTTCGGCGTTGAGTTCGGCAATGGACGATTTTTTCGACGCGATGCACGAACTGGCGGCGTCGCCGACGGATGTGAACCTGCAAAGTCTGGTTGTATCGGGGGCGGAAACGCTGGCCAACCAGTTGCGGAACCTGTCTTCGGTGGCGCGGGATCTGGAGGACCGGACCTATTCGGAAGCTCGAGAAACGATCAACGACGTGAACATTCTCACGGCCCAGATCGCGGATTTGAACGATCGAATCGCGTCGCTGAGCGTTCGGGGCAAGGAAACCAACAATCTGCAGGACCAGCGGGATCAGCTCATCGCCACGCTCAGCCGGATGATCGGAATCAAGACTTATCAGAGGGAGTATGATGTGGTGGATGTGGTCGTCGGCGATACGACCGTCGTCCTGGGGTCGAATTATACCCGACTGGATGTCGGGCTTGTGGAAAACGACGGGGAATACGATCTGGGGGTAACGCCAGTCGGCCAGAGCAGCTACAATACGCGGGTGGAAGGGGGCCGTATCGGGGGATTGATTTCGCTGCGGAATTCGATCGTTCGCGGCATCAGCAACAGTCTGGACACGCTGGCCGGGGTGGTCATTCGTGAAACCAACCTGCTGCATGTTCAGGGCGTCGGCTCCGCCGGATCGTTCGAACGGCTGTCCGGATGGACCATGACGGAAACGAATGTCAACCAATTCGTTCCTCCCGTGACCGACGGCCAGATCTGTATTCGGTTGACCTCGCCGACCGGCGAGGTGACGCGACACATCGTGACGGTGGATGCGGAAACCTCGACTTTATCCAGCGTTGCGGCGGACATCGCCGCTATTACGGGACTGAATCTGAACACGGGCGTGAACGCGGGGCGACTTCAAATCGTGGCCAACGCGGGTTACTCATTCGATTTTCTCCCCGGGGCGTTGAGTTTGCCCAGCGGCTATCCGTCCGGAGCCCTGGCGGGAGCCGGAGGGGGGGCAAACGAAGCTCCGCCGATCATTCAGATTCTGGGGACCTATACGGGCAGTACCAACCAGACCTATACCTGCACGGTTCAGACGACGCCTCCCGGCGGGACGCTGGCGATCGGGAATGGGACGATGGAGTTGGAGGTCAAGGACGGCGCCGGCGAAGTGGTCGCCAAAATCAATCTCGGGGCGGGGTATTTCCCGGGGACCATCGTGGGGGTCAACAAGGGACTGAAGATTCAGTTCAACAGCGACGGAGTCAGTCCGGGATATTTCAACGACGGCGAGCAATTTGAAATTCAAGCGTTAGCCAATTCCGATACCTCCGGATTTCTCACCGCGACCGGAATCAACTGTTTCTTTTCCGGCGTGGACGCCGGTTCGATCGCGGTATCGGAACATGTGAAAGAATCCGGGGCCCATATCGCGGTTTCGCGAAGCGTTGAAATGACCGATAGCGCCAATGCGCTGGCCCTGGCGGCGATCGGAGATACGGAATCCCAAGGACTCAACAACCTCAGTCCCAAGTCGTTCTATCGCAATCTGGCGACGGATGTAGGCAATCAGATAGCCGTGACCAAAACTCGTCAGGAAAACACCGAGGGCGTCTGGCGCAACCTGAGCGAACAACGATCCAAAGTCAGTGGCGTGGATATGAACGACGAAGCGGCCAAGATGTTGTTGTATGAGCGGATGTTTCAGGCAATGGCCAAGTATATGCGGACCGTATCCAGTTCGCTGGATGTGCTTTTGTCTTTGGCGGATTAAAACGGCGTCCATCCCGAAGGGAACCATATGGGATATTCACTGGAAGCGATTTACAACAGCGTAAGCTGGGCGATTTCGAGTCATACCAGCAAGCTATCCAACCTGCAGGAACAGGCGTCGAGCGGACAGGCGATTAACCGGCCTTCGGATAATCCGTATGAAGCCAACCGGATTCTGTCGCTGCGGACGGAAAGCCGGTCTCTGGACCGGTATATCAATACTTTGACCAATGTCATCAGCGTTCTGGACTTTAGTTCCTCGGTTGTCCAGGAGATGACGGGGGAAGGAGGGTTGGGTGGCGCACGAGCATCGTTAACCTCGGCCCTGACGCCCATCTATTCGGATCCTTCGGTCCGCGCTCAAAAGGCGGCGGAAATTAATGAAATCCTGGAACAGATGGTCTCGCTGGCCAATAAGCAGCGAATGGGGGATCGGCTTTTCGGAGGCGCTCAAAGCAATTCGGATCCTTACCTGGTGGAACGAGACGCCAACGGGAATATTCAGCGAGTGATCTATCAGGGCAGCCAGGAGGAACGAAACATCAGCGTGGCTCCGGGGGTGGAAACCTCGGCGGTACTGGTGGGCGACCGATTGTTTCGCGCGGATGATGCGGAAACTCCGGTTTTCTATGGAACCACGGGCGTGGCGGCGGGGACCGGAACCTCGAGCGTTCGAGGCGATCTTGTCTTGCAAATCTCGGGGTCGGCCGGAGCTTGGAAGTTGTCGATTGACGGGGGGGCAACGACCGTAACGGCCACCGGGACCGAAACGAACCTGGCGGTTGTCAATGGAACCACGGGCGAGGTTCTGTATGTGGATGTTACGGGAATTACTCAGACTGGAAATGAATATGTTCGAGTGCCGGGAACCTATGATGTGTTCAATGTTTTGATTCACTGTCGTGATCTGCTCAACAATATGGCGAATCTGCCCCAGGCACAATGGGATACCGTCATGCGGGCCACGGTGGATGAACTGGCTCTGGTGGAAGAGAAACTGGTCCGGGCCTATCCTCTGATTGGAGGACGGCTGGAGACCATGTCCAATCTCAAGGACAGTCTGATTGACATCAAGGCCAACGCCGACGAAGAAATCAGCACTCGACAGGATGCGGATATCACGCAGGTGGCGGTGGATCTGGCGCGATATGAAGTTTTATACGAGATGTCGTTGCAGGTGGCGGCCAAGATGTTTTCGATGTCGTTAATGGACTTTATCGGCTGATCCGCAGGGCGTACGAGATGGGGATCGAAACGGAAAAATTGTCGAGCACGGCCGCTTCGTATCGTCAAGCGCTGGCGTTAGCCGAGCAAGGACGAGCGGGAGAGGCGGCGATTTGTTTTGAGGAGTACCTTCGACATTCGCCGGAGGACGCCGAGGCCTGGAATGACGCCGGCGTGGTGTTGTTTGGGTTGGGACGAAACAACGACGCCCTGGCGTGTCTGGAACGGGCGAGGGAATTGATCGCGGATGACAAAGAATCGGGCCGCAATCTCATCCGAGTGTGCCTGGTCATGGGACAATACGAACGGGCCAAGCGGTATCTGGCCGATCTGGAACAGACGGGGGGAGTGGACATTGCATGGATCGAGGAAGTCGTCCGATCGCTTCTGGAGGGGAATCATCCGGCCGGAGCGATGGAGTGTGTTTTGCTTGGACAGATGCTGTTTCCGGAGAACGGTGTTTTGCTTCGGCTTGCCGAAGAGATTCGGAATTCGCGGGTTGGCGTCGGGTTTTTCTGCGGAGGGGACGGGCCAACCTTTCTGCGGCCGATCGAAGCGTATGTCCGACAACGGTTTCCCGTCCGCGTCTTTGAAGGAAACACGATTCCCGAAGTCCATCGGCTGATGGGTAGCAGCGATATTGCCTGGTTTGAGTGGTGCAGCGAGTTGGCCGAGATTGGGAGTCGTCATGCCGGAGCATGTACGAAGATAATTCGTTTGCATCGGTATGAGGCCTATCTGGATTGGCCCCGGCGAGTGAACTGGGATGCGATTGATTATCTGATCACGGTGGGAAACCGTTTTGTCCGGGAAGCGTTGCTGGAACAGGTTCCAGATTTGCCCTCACGGGTTCGAATGGAAACGATTCCCAATGGCGTGGACCTGGATCGGATCCGATTTCAGCGGCGAAGACGGGGAAAACGATTGGCCTTCATCGGGGATACTCGAATGGTCAAAAATCCCATGTTTCTCCTGCAGTGCATGGAGGAACTCCATCGTCGCGACCCCGATTATCATTTGTATATCGCCGGGAAGGTTCAGGATAAAACGCTGGATCAGTACCTTCGGCACATGACCCGATCCTTACATCTCGAAGGCGTCATCCATTTTGACGGCTGGCAATCGGATGTTCAGGGATGGTTGGCTGACAAGCACTACATCGTTTGCACAAGCATAATCGAAAGTCAGGGGATGGGGGTATTGGAGGCGATGGCGGCGGGTCTGAAGCCGGTGATTCACGATTTTCCCGGCGCCGAGGATACTTTTGGATCCGAATGGTTGTTTCGGACGCCCCGAGAATTCTGCGATCGGATCGAGTCGGCCGATTATCATTCCCAGCAGTACAGGGCGTATGTCGAACGGAGGTATTCGCTGAGCGAACAATTGGATCGCGTCGGGGGAATCTTGACGGGACTGGAAGCCCGAATTCGGCGAGGCACCGGTCGGGGAGTCGGGCGGATTGGTTGATCCGGGTCGGGCGGGTGTTTGATTCTTTGACAGGGATGGTCCATAAGGGGGGGGGCCGGGGGGGCTTCGGGGGTTTGAATCCTCATTTTCATTTCAGGCACGGGATTTGCACATTCCATTATGGAACCCGTATCGTTGTCGAATCTCGGCAACGAAGGAACGGGGATTCGTCGGTCTTGAGGACCGACCGTAATCCTCTGAAACGGTAACCGACAGGAGATCAAACATGGCAGCGGATTCGCAAGGCCCGGCACATGAATCCTACATGAAACTGGCAGAAACCGGCCGGCATCAAGAGGCCCTGGAAAAGGTCCGGGCTCATCTTCGGGAGCATCCTCAGGATTGTCAGGCGTGGAATGACTGTGGAGCGATTTTATTTTGTCTCCGACAGATTGAAGACGCAATCGTGGCCTTTGAAAAGGCCCGAAATCTCAGCGGAAATTCGGTTTCGGCGGAAATCTTGTGGAATCTGTGCGAGGCCTATTTGGACGGAGGGTATCCGGGGATGGCTGTACAGCATTTCGATGGGATGGAAAGGATGGGACTTCTGTCGGCCGATCTGTTGAACCGCACGGGGGATGCCTTTCTGAAACAGGAGTCCTTCGGAGGGGCCATCGAGATGTTGTTGCGTTCGCTGGAGGTCAACCCACAACAGGAAGTTCTCCTGCCGATGCTGGACATTCTCCGGACCAAGAGGCCTCGGTTGAGGATATGGTCGGCACGGGATGATGATCCGACACGAACGGTTTATGAATATGCCAACAAACGCTTTCTGACGGAACTCCATGTGGGCAAGCCCATCGAAGCGTTTCGATCGATTGCCGAACCGGGTTCGATGGTCTGGCTGGAAGGATGTGACGAACGGGTTGTCGCTCTATCCCGGATGCCCAAAATCTGTCCCCTTATTTTGCGGCTTCGCCCCGGCGATGCGATGCAATCCTGGCTCGATCAGATCCAATGGGAACAGATCAACACGGTGATCGTGACAGGGCTTGGAACGGAGTATGAGACATTCCTGGAGCGGGTGGAGGGGATCGAGAAAAGGACCCGGGTGGCGCATATCCCGGATGGGGTGGATTGTCGGGAGTATGGATTCGTCTGTAAACAACGCGGCAAGAACCTGGCCTATATCGGCCCGCTGACGGCCGAGGCAAATCCGATGTTGTTGCTGCACTGCATGCAGAAACTGAATTACCTGGATCCTGTATATCGGCTCTATCTTGCCGCGACCGGTTCGGATCAGCAAACGGAATCGTATTTACGGCACATGAGCGAGCAGATGCGTTTGTCGGGCGTCGTCGTTCTCGATCCAATGCCGCGAAATCTGAATTCCTGGCTGCGGGACAAACACTATATTGTCGCCGCGGGGATTCAAGGTCAGGGATGGGACGGAGTACTGAAGGGGATGGCGGCGGGTCTTCGACCGGTTGTAGCCAATTATCCGGGCGTGGACGAACGGCTGGATCGCGAGTTCGTGTTTGATCTGGCCGAGGATTTCTGTCGGCAGGTTCAGTCGGGATCGTATGAGCCCCAGCGATATCGGGAATGGGTCGAGTCCCGGTATTCTCAGCGGGCCGTGTTCCGGGCGTGGAATGATGAATTGTACCGATGGGAAAAGAGTCTGGACAAGGGCAAACAACAGTCGTCCCCGCAGGATATGGCTCCGCCGTTGCTGACAACTGAACATCGTACTTCATCTCTAACCGCTGGCTCGATTCAAGCTCCGGTGACAACGGATTTTCAGCCAATACCGGGAGGACCTGCCGTCGCGCCGTTCCAGATGGAAATCCCCCCATCGGCCAAGCTGAATGTGCCTCCGCATGTGGAGGTTCCTTCGCTGTATCCGTTGTCCGGATTTGGCGGCGGCCCCTCCGGGTCGTCGGGAGGTTCGTGTGTCCATCCGCCGTCGGAGGTGATCCCGATCACTCCGCTTCAGCCGGTGAATCTGAATCAATCGCCGGAGGTTCTGCGGGAACCCGGGCCGAATTTCCATTTCGATCCGGTTCCACCGATGAGTCCCAGCCAACCGGCTCATGTGGCCGTTCGCAAACAACGATCGGTGGACGAACTGGCAAAAGAAGCCCTGAAGGCGTCGCAAGCCCTGGCGGAACTGGCCAAACAGAAGCCGCCCATATCAAATCCACCTTCCGAAATACCGGAATCCATACGGTCGGGAACGGTTGGTGGAAATCCTTTTGGATTGTTTCAGGAGACGGCCCGCGAAAGCCAGTTGGTTCGGGCCGCATCCGAATTCCATGACCGTCCGCTGACTCTGGATGTTCCGGGGCTGGGGAATGGGGAGCCGACCGCCCCTTTTTATCGTCCGCAGGGTCAGTAGGTTCCGAATGGAATGAGACAGACGCCAGACAGACAAATTCGGATTTACACGACCAAACGCCCGAAATTCGAGTTCTGGTGGAGATCGCCTCGGGTCTTCGCGAGGCGGTTTGTGCGGAGCCGGCGATTCGATCATTGAAAAGTCGATTTGGAATGCGGTCGCGGATTACGGTGTGTTGCGAACACGCTGAGTTGTATCGAAATCATCCCGCGGTCGAACGATATGGATGCCCGGATCCCGGTTTGGGCCCGGACGAATTTGGACAGATCTTTCGACTGAAGGGACGGCAAGAAGCCGATCTTCGGAATCGGCATCTGGTGGACTATTATGCCGAGGCGCTGGGCGTGCAACTGATTGATCGACGGCCGTGGTTTTGCCTGGACTCCTTCGATGCGGCGGAAATCCGGCGATTTCGTCTGGAGGAAATCGGACGGCCCCGTGTTGCGGTGGCGATAGGAGAAGACGCGTTCCACGACGGAATAGAGAGGACGATTTGGACGGAGTTGCTGAAGCGACTGGTCTTTGCGCAGGATGCGAAGATCCTTCAAATCGGGCCGGAATCCCGTCCGGTTCTGGAGGGCGGCGTGAACTTACTGGGTCGGTTGACCTGTCGTCAGGCGGCGGCGATTCTGATGGATTGCGAAGTCCTGATCTGCGGGGACAACGGATATCTGGATCTGGCCGCGGGAGTCCAAACTCCGGTGATTGCCCTGTTGGATCGAGACAGGATCGCGTTTCGAATGGATGCCGCCTGGGGGACGGCATTCGAGACGATTAGGGAGGATGCGGAGGATCAGATGGATGGGTATATGAATCGAGTGATTCGGACGGCGGCACTGTATTGCCGTCGAGATCGTCAACTGAGTCGTGGGATTGAACCGGCGTGAAGTCCAAGACGGGACAATTGAATGGGCCGTTGGTGACCGTGATGATGTCCACCTACAACCGGCCGGCGTATGTCGGCCAGGCCCTGGAGAGCATTCTTCGACAAACCTATGGGAATCTGCAGGCGGTGGTGGTGCGGGACGGCGGACAACCGGTTCGCGAGATCATCAATCGATATCCGGATTCGCGAGTGGTCTTTATCGACCGGGATCAAAACCGCGGATTGCCGTATTCGTTTAATGAGGCCCTGTCTCACGCGCGGGGGGAGTATATCTGCTATCTCGGGGATGACGATCTTCTCTATCCCTATCATGTCGAGACCCTTTTGAAGGCGGCCCTGGGCCACCCGGAATTCGGGGTGGTTTACGGCGATTTGTACAAGTCACACTGTCGGATTGAGTTGGATGGACGACGAACGGTTCTGGCCAAGAATGTGGAGATCAGCCGGGATTTCGATCGATTTGCCCTGCTTCAATTCAATCATGTATTGCATGTCAGTCTGATGCATCGCCGGGATTTACTGGATCTGACCGGGCCGTACAACGAGAACCTGATTTGCCTGATCGACTGGGATCTGACTCGTCGGTTGTGTTTTTATACCGACTTTCTGCATATTCCTCGGGTGACCGGGGAATATTATGCGGCGATTCCGGACTGTCAACAGCGATGCGAACGCATCTCCTCCCGCAAACAGAAGAGTTTGAATCGGTATATCCTGAATCATCTGACGATCCAGAGCACGCGACCGCCCAAACCCTGGCCGAAGATGAAAGATTTGTCACTGATTCTCGTCGCCGATCGGTTTTCCAGTCAGACCGAACAAGCGCTTCGGGAGATCTGGTCGCACACCTTCTGTCCCTATCATATTTATCTCCCGCTGATCCGGTCAGAGTTGGATTCTCTTCAGCGCAAAACGGTCGTGCCGAACATTCTGGGGATTGCGGTATCGGAGGGATGTGGAAAGGAAGACCGAATCGATGCCGCCTTGCGACACTGTCAAGGGGAGTTTGTCGCCATCGTTCCCGATGGATGGCGGATCGGATTTGACGAGGTGGCCTGGATCGAAAAATCGCTGTATCCTCTGCTGCGAGAGGATTCGTCTTCGACGGCGTACGAGTTGGTCGGATCGAAGCCGGATTGCTGGGGGATTGTATTGAGCACGGAAGTCCTGCGGCGGGCCCGCAGACAATCCCCCCGGATGTCGATTCGAGAATCGCTGGAATCGGCGGGGGTAAGCATTCAATTGCCGCGTCAAAAGCAGTGGCCATTCCAGTTGGAGAACCTGATCACGAATGCGGAGTATCTGGAGCGCAACGGGGCGTGGTCGGATGCGGAGTTGTTGTATGAAACGGCCGAAACACACTATGGGAACGAACTGTGGATGCGGATTCGCCGGGCCAACGCCTTCTATCACGCCGGACGGTACGATTCGGCGGGGCATTGGGCGGCTTGGGTCAACAACCGGCGGCCGTCGGTCTCGTCTTTGATGTTAGAAGCCAGAATCCGCGGCAAACAAAAGCGGTTTTCGGAGGCGCTGCATTTGTATCAAAGGGCACGGGATATTCTGGAAGGAAGCGAGTTTGGTCATGCAGGATACGCGAATGGAATCGTTTGAACGACGAAAGGCCGAAGATCATCTTACCGAAGACGCCTGGTCGGAAACCCTGCGGGGCACAATCATTCCCGATAAGGGCTGGACGCAGCATTACGATCTGGTCAAGGAGATGGGGGACTGCCATGCGAGCATGGGCGATTATCCGCGGGCTCGTCAGTGTTATGATCGGGCGGCGGAATTGGCTCCGGACGAAGCGGGGCCCTATGTGGGGCTGGGCGTGATTCACCTTCAGACCGGGGAGTTAGAGGAGGCCGAAACGGCCTTTCGGGTGGCGTGTCGGCTGGATCCGAAATCATCGAAGGCCCTGTGCGGGCTGGCGATGACGGCGCAGCGGCGCGGACAAGACCAGCAGGCGTTTGACGGGTATTTGAAGACGCTCGAAATCGACTCCGATGAAATGACGGCCCTGCTGGGCCTGTTTCAGGTCAGTTGCCGGATGGGATCTTTCGGACAGATTATTCGGTATCTGGAACTCTATCTGGAAATGCATCCGGGGGATGTATCGGTGATGTTCAGTCTGGCGGCGCTGTATCGTCGCGAAGGGCGTCTGGAGCGGAGTCGGGACCTTCTGGGGCGGATTGTCCTTCTGGATCCGGATCACGCCGAGGCGCGAAATCTGCTCGAAGAAATCGACCACAGTCAAATCGAATCCATGGACAGGAGCACGACATGTCTCAATCCAATACGGTGAGCACGGCGACCCCGACCGAGGTTGAGGGTCGTGAAATGGCGGACTATCTGGAGTATCTGCTAAATCGACAGATGGAAAAGCTGCGGCAGTACGATCTGGACAAGGCGATTGTGCTGGCGGAGGAATCGGCCGGAATCGCCGAGCAACTCGGGCGGACACGACTTTTGGATGAACCGAATATGCGCGATCAGCGAGGCCGAATCCAGAAATTGTATCAGCAGATCAGCTTGACGATCGCCACCGAGCGGCAGGAAGTGGGCGACAAGCTTAAGGCGATCCGGGATTCCCTGAAAGTGTTGGGCGCCTACACCTCGGCTCGGTAATCCCGGCCCCTAAAACCCATCGGGAGAATTTGCATGTCCTGCGAAACCGCGAACCAGGAAGCGCAGGTGGAAACGATTCACCATGAGGGCAAGATCATTGCGCACATCGTGCGCAGCACTCGCAGCGCCCGGCAGACCGAGTTTATCACGAATCCGCAGGATAAACAGCAAGTTGGGTTCATCGTGTATCCACGGGGGGGCATCATTGCCCGACATGTACATCGACCCTATGTGCGACAGGTGGTCGGAATGTCGGAAGTGTTATTGGTTCGTCAAGGGCGTATGGAAGCGGATTTTTACGATGAAGACAGACAATTCCTGGAACGCCGAGTCCTCGAACAGGGAGATTTACTGGTGTTGGTCAGCGGGGGACACGGGTTTCGATGCATGGAAGATACGGTGCTGTTGGAGATCAAACAGGGACCGTATATCGGGCCGGATGAAAAGGAACGATTTTGAAGAGTACCGGATATGAATGAGTCCTTGGAACCCATCGTTGTTCCCGCAGAATACGATTATGTCGGGGTCTATCTGACGGATGCGTGTCATTTGCGATGCGAGTATTGCATCACGCGCCATCATGGGGCCCAGTACGGTCAAAAACGGATCCCAACCTTGCATTCCGGGCAGTGGATATCGGGCTTGAATCGGCTTGAATTACCGGCGGATGTTCCGATCACGCTGCAGGGGGGAGAGCCGTTTTTGTATAAGGGGATCTGGGAGATTCTTGAAAATGTCCGACACAAACTGGATATCCTCACGGCCTTGCCGCCCCATCTGGGACGGAACGATTTTCTCCGATTGCGGACGCTGGAATGGAATCGCAGGGAGGCGCCCTATCCCCGGATCCGGGTCAGTTATCATCGGGGGCAAAACCGGTACGAGGATCTGATCCGACGGATCGCCGACCTGCAGGATTTGCTGAGTATCGGGATGTATTATCTGGATACGCCGGCGACGCCGCCGGACGAAATCGCCGCAATTCGGGCGTTCGCGGCGAAGTACGGGGTGGAGGTCCGGAGCAAGGAATTTCTCGGTCGTTGGGGCCAGCGGGTCTATGGGACTTATCTGTATCCCGAAGCCGTCAGCGGGGTTCGACACCCTTGTCCGGTTTTGTGTAAGAATACGGTGATCCCGATCGCTCCGGACGGAACTATCTATCGTTGTCATTCGGATCTGTATTTTCAAAGAACGGTTCATGCCCAGGGGAATATCCTGGACGAACATTTCGCGTTTCCCGAGGAACATCTTTTGTGTGAGAATTTCGGTTTGTGCAGCGAATGCGATGTGAAAGTCAAGACCAACCGATATCAGCAGTACGGCTATACATCGGTGGACATTCGCCCGCTGGAACCGACGATCTCTCCAACCCGTCGCGGCTGCAAACCGTAGCAAACGACAGCATCCAGGGCTCTTTCATCAAGCGGGGATCTTCTATTTTCAATGTGGTTCCTGGATATCCGGTATTAACGAAGGGCGGAAATGGAACCTATGGGGGTGCAAGCGGTGTATGGAAATCTGACGCGTGTGGGCGATGGGGAAAGGATCGTGGTTGCCATCTGACCGTAACCTATTTTATGTAAAGGGTTTAGAGAAGGTTATATGGCCTGGGGATCTTTGGCATGGTCGTTGCTCATGTAACCCACAGGGACGGAGTATGCCTATCGTTTGAATCCCGGAAAGTCAAAGGAAACCATGGTCGTATCTGAATCAGGAATCGTTTAGAGATGAGTTTTCTCGATTCTCTTGGCATTATCGGGGAGCTCGAACGACAGTTTGATGTGAACGCAGTTCAGTATGAGGGTACTTGCGTATGGCCGGTCATCCGGAACGCTCTGGCCGCCACCCTGGAAAATCCTCATAACCCGACTTTCCGAACGGTCCGAAACGGCCAATACAACCTATGGAGCTATGTTCCGGATCCGGTCCAGTTGCGTTCGCTGGAAAAGCATCGAGGCGTGGACTTTCTGTTTTGGACTCGCTGGAACGAATATCGAACGAAGATCCGGGGATTGTACTATGGATTGTCCGATCCATATTTGGAGACGGTCAAGGACGAACACAGGACTTTGAAAATCGAGTTGGACAGCGGTCGGGTTCAGGCCACAAGTCCCCGCTATTATCCGACGGAAATCATCAAACTTACTCAGGCCCGGATTCCGTGTCCGGTCGGTCACGGCGAGATCCACCATTTTCAATCGTTACGACAGCAAGTTTTGTCGCAATGTTCGATCGATATGGACGAAGGGATTATTCTTGAAATCCTTCACAATACCGAACAATACCGGATGTTGTTTCTGGATCTTCTATTTCACATTCAGCCCAGGGTGGTTTCGCTGGTCTGTTACTACACTTGTCCGATGGCGATGGGCCTGATCCGGGCCTGTCGGGATTTGGGGATTGCGACCGTCGAATTGCAGCATGGGATCGTCCCGCAGAGTCCGTATTACGAGCGATGGACAAGGATTCCGGACGGCGGTTACGAGTACCTTCCGGATTGGTTTTATGTGTGGGGGGATCTGTTCCGGGATGCGATCCTTGCCTTGCGGCCGAATGGTTGTCGGCACCATCGACCGATTGTGGGGCCGCATGAGATGATGCGGAAATCGCTTCAGGAACCCGGATCGGGAGAAGATCGTCTCGATCCGTCGTTTGGGTCGGAATTGGGACGACGAAACAAAACGATCCTGGTAACCCTGGAATATCCGGCGGACGGGATACCGGCCCATGTGCTTGAGGCGATGCGAATCGGTCCGCGGGACTGGTTGTGGCTGTTGCGGTGTCATCCGCGATTCCGAGACCAAAAACAGCCGTTTCTCGATCTTCTGTCTCGATCGGGTATCGAGAATTATGAAATCGAAAAGGCGACCGATCAACCGTTGTTTGAATTGCTCAAATCGGTTCACGCCCACTTGACCAGTTTTTCATCGGTTTGCATCGAGTCCCTGCGATTCGGAGTCCCCTCCTTGTTGTACGGTTCGACCGGGTTTGAGATTTTTGGCGAATATATTCGAAAGGGATTTCTCGGATATGAACCGGAATCCGCGGAGAAACTGCTGCAATGGCTCAGCACGCCGTCGGATCCGGAGTTGATCCAACGACGGGGGGAACAATTCTTCGCGATGGAACCGGGACTGGGTCGGCGCGTTTTTGAGGCGGTGTTGAACGACTCGACCTTGCGTCCAACTCGACTCGATTCTCAGCGATATCGTGTCGCCAATTTAAATCGTCTGGGGCAGGACCATTTGCGGCACGGAAATCTTCCGGCGGCGATCGAGTTTTTTTCGTCCGCCATTCGATTCCAGCCGCAAGACCCGGAGGCGTACCGCAACCTGGCCGATGTAAGCTGGAAAATGGGGGACTGTGATCAGGCCCGTCTTTTCGTCGAAGCGGCCCAGGAAATCGATCCGTCGGATTCCCGAACCGGCGATACCCGGGAACGGATTCAACGGGCGCAAAACACCATTATTTCGGATCGATCCGGAATTTATGCCAAACCATTTCATCACCCGAGTTCACGGGTAAGGTAGGTCTGAATGCGACATTTTCGATTTCTTCGCGTGGCGGCACTGCATTATCTTGGCGAAGATCTGTATCGCGATCATCCGCAATGGATCCACTTGAGTTATCGCCAACAGCAGGAAGCGTTATTCGCCGAGGCGTATGTCTATTCCAACGGGATTAGCGCTGCACTGGGGCGGATGGGCCATGAGGTTGCGGAACTGGTCTATGATCTCAAGCCCATGCAGGAAACCTGGGCCCGAGAAAACGGAATCCGATATGCCCCGGAATCCTGGCAGACGGAAATTGCCCTTCGGCAAATCGAACGGTTCCGGCCGGATGTCGTGTATTTCCAGGGGCAAACCATTCCTTACCCGATCCGGAAACAATTGAAGGGGATGTTTCCCTTTATCAAACTGATCGTTGCCCATCGGGGATTTCCCAGCGATTTCAAGCAACTGGACGATACGGATTTGCTTTTGATCGGGATGCCGTCCATGGTTCGCCGGTATCGTCAGGAGGGATTGGACGCCAAGCTGATGTACCATGCCTTTGACCATCGGATTCACGACAAGCTTGCGGCGGCCGGCTATACAGAAAGCTCCTACGCGGCCGGTTTTTCGTATATCGGGTCTTCCGGATTCGGACACCAGTCCCATGCCAACCGGTTTTGGGATTTGTTGCGGCTTCTGGAACAAACCGATATTCATATGTGGCTGGATGAACAGGAGAGAGTCCAACTCCGCACTTGTGAGATGCTTGGGAATATCGGATATTCGGGAAATCGGGAATCGTTGGCCATGATTCTGGTGGGATTGACCCTGATTCCGACGGACCTCGACGATCTTCGCCGGAAGCTGGCGATTCTTCCGGACAAGATCGCGTCGGCCGAGAAGGCCAATCGAGATCGACAGGGATATCCGCTGCGAACGCTGGGATCTCTGTTCCCCGACAGGATTCATGCCCCGGTGTACGGGCTGAAGATGTACGATCTGATGCGGCGTTCCAAAATCAGTTTTAATAATCACATGGCCAAGTCATGGGGGAGCGTGGGCAATCTTCGCATGTATGAGGCCACCGGCATGGGAACCTGCATGCTGACGGACACGGGAGACAACATTCGGGATCTGTTCGAACCGGATCGGGAGGTGGTGACCTATTCGTCGATCGACGAATGCGTTGAGAAGGTTCGTTATCTTCTGGACCATGATGATGTCCGCCGGCAGATTGGTCTGGCGGGACAACGGAGAACCCTGCGGGATCATACGATGGACAATCGGGCGCGGCAGGTCGATTCGATGGTTCAGGAGTTATTGAATCGAGGAAGGCCCGTTCAGGATATTCCCCGACGGGTTTCTCTTCAGACAACCCTGCAACCCGATGTTTAAGAGGATTAGCATGCAAAAAGTCTTAATCATCAAGGTGGGCTATTCGGAAACGCTCGATCCGGAGATCAGCAATGTCACCAGTTACGGCGATGTTCTTCGATCGACGGTGCTGTTGAATCTGTTTCAGGATGACCATGTGACCTGGCTGGTCGACGAGAAGGCCTATCCGATTTTGAAGAACAATCCGCACATCGCGCGGGTTTTGATTTATGATCTGTCCAGCGTATTGCAACTTCAGTCGGAGCATTTCGATACCGTGATCAATCTGGAAAAAGTGCCGGGGTTGTGCGCTCTGGCCGATCAGGTTCGTGCCTGGCGGCGATTCGGATTCCGTTTTGACGCCAAGACCGGACAGGCCGAGGCATACGACGGGACCCATGACGCGCTGAACCTGTGCAAGGACGAAAAGCAGAAGCGCAGCGACAGCCGGTACTGGCAGGAACACCTGTTTGAGATGGTCGGCCGACAGTGGCGCGGCGAGGGATACATATTCGGGTACTCCCCGCGGTCCCGAGAGCAATACGATATTGGTTTCAATTATATGGTCGGCAACAAATGGCCGTCCAAGGTCTGGCCGACGGAAAACTGGCAGCTTCTGGAATCTCGGCTCGGAAAGGATTACTCCATTTCGTGGCAACAGGGACTCAACGATATGGAGCAGTATTTTGACTGGATCCACAGTTGCCGCTTGATCGTAACCAACGACAGTTTCGGTCTTCATCTGGCGATCGCCCTGAAGAAGAAGGTTGTGGCGTTGTTCAGCTCGACCGGTCATCGGGAATTGTGTTTGTACGGCCTGGGAACGGTGGTGACCGCGGGCAACTGCCTGTGTTCGGAGTACCCCTGCCATCAACCCCAGTGCCGATTTGCCACCAAACTGTGCAGTCCGGCTCCGGACGAGGTCGAGCGGGCGATTCGCCGCCTCCTGGAGCATTCGGATCCGGCCGCGGAGCTGGCCGAACGGCTGGTATCCATTGCCGATCGGCAGCGTCGATCGCTGGACGAGATCCGGCAATTTTCGACGACCGATTGCGTTTCCACTCCCACGATTCCGGAGTAAGATTTCTCCATGAAGCGCACCGCTTTGGATCACGGCCGCCAACAGTGGCAACAGGTACGGAATCATTTCGGGGGTCCTGATTGGAAACTCGGCCGGCATTGGTCGTATAATCTGGCGGTCGATCCCAAACGGCTCGGTTTTGTGCTGTCGCGATACAAATTTGCCGCCAAGATGGCCGATTGCGGCGGGGACATGCTGGAGTTGGGTTGCAGCGAAGGGATCGGGACGGCGATTTTGGCCGAATCGGCTCGTTGTTATACGGGCGTCGATCTGGATGCCGAAGCCATCTTTGCGGCCCGGCAAAACTGGAACTCGCCCTCCGTGCGATTTGTGGAAGAAGACTTTCTGGGAAAAGTCTATGGCCGGTTCGATTCGGTGGTGTCGTTGGATGTCGTCGAACATATCGCAACGGAAGAGGAAGATCGTTTTTTTTCGACGATCGTACGAAATCTGGCGGAAGACGGGATTGTCGTCATTGGGACTCCGAATCAAACGGCCGGTATCTATGCTTCCAAAGCCAGCCAGGAAGGACATATCAATCTCTATACGGCCAACCGTCTTCGCGCAACAATCGGACGATTTTTTCACACGGTCTTCTTGTTTGGTATGAACGATGAGATTGTCCATGTCGGGTTTGAGGCGATGAGCCATTATTTGCTGGCCGTTGCGTGCAATCCGAAAGACGCAGGATGAGCGGCGAATCGGCGACAAAAAACCCCTGGCTGGTCGTCAAGGAGGGCATGAGTCCGAATCCGATCCGTTTCGGCGAACATATTTCGTACTGGATGCGGCACAGTCCTCGTCGGCTTTTGTTTTCGCAGGCGTATTACAAATTCGCCGCCAAGCTGATCGGCGCCGGTCGGAGCGTTTTGGATCTGGGCTGCGCAGAGGGGCTGGGGACCTGGGTTCTGGCCCGGGAATGCGGGAGGGCGCACGGACTGGATTTCGACGCCGAGGCGATCTCGTCCGCCAAAGCGAATTGGACCTCGGCGGCCATGGAATTTACCTGCGGCGATTTTTTTGACGCCCGACTCGGAACATTTGATGCGGTTGTTGCATTGGATGTGATCGAGCATATTCCGGCCGACCAATCGGAAGAGTGGATCCGGGTGATTCTGGCACATCTGAATGAATATGGGATTGCGATCATCGGAACCCCCAACATTACGGCTCAGCAATACGCCTCGGAAACGGCCCGTGCCGGCCATGTGAATCTGTATTCCGGGGATCGGCTTCGGGATCAACTCAAGCGGCACTTTCATCAGGTGTTTTTGTTTGGAGCCAATGACGAGGTGGTTCACACGGGTTATCTGCCGATGGTCCATTATCTGATTGCGGTCTGTTGCCGCAAGCGAAAGGGGGGGCTGTGATGCGTCGGTTCCTGATGGACGGGCACAAGCTGATGTATCATCCGGATCGCGTGGCCGAATTCATGGAAACGGGCGATTGTTTTCCGCTGTATGTGGAAATCAGTCCCGTCGGTTCCTGCAATCATCGCTGTGTGTTCTGTGCGTATGATTATATCGGCCACCCGAATCGTCGTCTGGATGGCAATCGAGCGTTGGCGCTGATCGACGAACTGGCCGCATGTGGGGTGCGGAGCGTTCTGTTCGCCGGAGAGGGCGAACCGTTGCTTCATCCGGATCTGGGGCCGATGGTCGATCGTTGTCATCGGCAGGGGATCGATGCCGGTCTGTTTACCAATGGTCAACTTCTAACGGAAGAACTGGCGGAAGCAATTCTTCCGTCGTTATTGTTCGTCCGGTTCAGTTTCAACGGGGGTTCGCCGGACAATTACGCCGCCATTCATCAGGTTTCAACGCGGGTATTCGAGCGGGTCGTTGGCCGTATCGAGCAGGCAGTTGAGATCCGGCGGCGTCAAAACCTCGGCGTCGATCTGGGAGCGCAGTTTGTTCTGTTGCCGGAGAATCTGGATTATGTGTTTGAAGCCGCCAGCCGGCTCAAATCCGCGGGCATCGACTACTTTGTGGTCAAGCCGTTTGTCCAGCAGAACGACAAGCAAAGCTATCAAATCAAAGAGCCGTTGTCGTTATTGCGGCTGGAGCGGATCTTTGGGCGGCTGGAGAAGTTGAGCGGGCCGGACTTTTCGGTTGTCATTCGGCGCAATGCATTTGAAGGGTATGGTCAACGGAATTATGTGCACTGTCTGGGGACCAGCTTCATCACCGCGATCAACTCCGGCGGAGATGTGGCCAGTTGCCTTCCGTATTGGGACCGGGCCGAATTTGTATACGGGAATATCGGAGAGGCGTCCTTTTTTGATATCTGGCGGGGAGACAAACGCAAGAGGATCAAACAACACATCGAAGAACAACTGGAGGTCTGTCGCGTCTGTCCGCCAAATTGCCGGCCCCATGCGATCAACGAGTATCTCAGCGAGATCCGATGGCCGACGGCCAAACATGTGAATTTTGTCTAAGCGACAGGACAATGCCGCAATTCGTTCTGGACAAGTCGAGTCAGCAGGAAACGATTGAAGGGTTGCGCCAGTGCGCGGCCGAGATGCGGCGAAAGATCTTCCGCACGATTTGTCTGGGCGGCGGCGGCCATTTGCCGGCCTGTTTCTCCATTGTCGAAATCCTGACGGTTCTCTATCGTCAAATCCTCCGCGTGGACCCGGCCGATCCGAACAATCCCGACCGGGACCGCTTCATCCTGAGTAAGGGGCATGCGGCGGTCGCCCTGTACACGATCCTCGCCGAAATGGGATTCATCGAGGAGTCGCTTCTGGAGACCTACGGGCGCAGCGGAACGATCCTCGGCGGCCATCCCGATATGCACAAACTCCCGGGTGTGGAGGCCTCGACCGGGGCGCTGGGCCATGGATTTCCGTTCGGCGTCGGGATCGCTCTGGGGGGAAAGATGGATCGCAAGTCGTATCGCACATTTGTTGTTCTCGGCGATGGAGAATGTCAAGAAGGGTCGGTATGGGAGGCGGCGATGTTTGCCGGACAGCAGGGGCTGGACAATCTGACGGCGATTCTCGACTACAACAAGCTCCAGGCACTGGACCGGCTCGATTCAATCGTGTCGCTGGAGCCGCTGGCCGACAAGTGGCGGTCGTTCGGCTGGTCTGTGTGTGAAGTGGACGGCCATGACATTACGGCTTTACTGGATGCCTTTGGACGGATACCGTTTGAATCTGGAAGACCCAATCTTGTTCTCGCGCATACAACCAAGGGCAAAGGCGTCAGCTTCATGGAAAATGTCCCAATTTGGCATTACCGGCTGCCGAATCCGGAGGAGATGAAGGCGGCCTGCCGCGATCTGGGGATGGAAGAATTGACGATCGGAAAGCGCGAATAACCATGCGAAACGCCTATATCGCCGCGATGCATGACCTGGCCGGACGGGACCCACGGGTACTGGCCCTCGTGGCCGACAACGGCGCGATCGTCTATGACCGCTATCGGAAGGATTTTCCGGGGCGGTTCATCAACTTCGGGATTGCCGAGGCCAACATGATCAGCGTCGCTGCGGGTCTGGCCGCCTGCGGCAAAGTCCCGTTCGCCTACACCATCGCGGGTTTCCTGACGATGCGGGCCTACGAACAAATCCGCGACGATGTCTGCCTGCAGCGGATGAATGTCAAGCTGGTCGGGATCGGGGCGGGATTCGCCTATAGCGATCTGGGACCGACCCATCATACCGTTGAGGATCTGGCCGTGATGCGGATTTTGCCGGGGATGACAATTTTTGCCCCGTGCGATCCGCTGGAGGCGCGTCAGGTGACTTTTGCAGCAACCCAGATCGACGGGCCGGTGTATATCCGCCTGGCGACGGGAGGCAGTCCGAAGGTGTACGAGACCGAACGGCCGTTCATGGTCGGAAAGGCCGTGACTCTGCGTGAAGGCGGCGACCTGACGATCGTGACCACAGGACACATTGTGCCGGAAGTCCTTGCGGCCGGGAGGGAATTGGAAAAAGAGGGTATTCAAGTCTGTGTACTGCATTACCCGACGGTCAAGCCGTTTGACGAGGCGGCCTTGCTGGAAGCGGCCGAAAAGACGGGCCTGGTTCTGACGGTCGAAGAACATTCGGTGTTCGGCGGGTTGGGGGGGATCGTCAGCGAGGTTCTGGCCGAAAACGGATGCGGAGTCATGTGCAAGCGGATGGGGTTGCGGGATCGATTTCCCGCCGGGTACGGCTCGTACGGGTGGATGAAGGAAAACAACGGACTATCCAGCCGACAAATCATTTCTGCGGTTCGATCGATGATGGAGTGCCCGAGTGGGTCGGCTTCGTAATATCGTCACTCCGCTCCATACTCGAACGAACCGCGATTATGTTGGCCGGATGATGGACAACAAGCCCGCCTGCATGGTCGTCGCCCGGGACTATGGATACGAATATTGGGATGGCGATCGACGGTACGGATACGGCGGGTATCGGTATGACGGCCGATGGGCTGTGGTGGCCCAGTCCCTGATCCGCGAATACGATCTCAAGGACGATGCCTCGATTCTCGATGTCGGTTGCGGCAAGGCCTTTCTGCTTTATGAGTTGTCACGATTACTTCCGAGGGCCCGAATCTCCGGATTCGATTCTTCCGCGTATGCGATTGAACATGCCAAGCCCGAAATCCGCGATCGGTTATTTGTCCATCGTGCCGAAGACCCGTATCCCTTTGCCGACAAACAGTTTGATTTGGCAATCTCGCTGACGACCCTGCACAATCTCCCCGTTGAGCGGCTGGAAGGGGCGTTTCGGGAGATGGATCGGGTGTCGCGCAACCAGTACATCGTCGTCGAAAGTTTCCGCAATGAAAGGGAACTGTGCAATCTGCAATGCTGGGCCCTGACTTGCGAATCATTCTTTCGACCACAAAGCTGGCAGTGGCTCTTTGAGAGGTTCGGTTATCACGGCGATTATGAGTTCATCTTTTTTGAGTAACGGGGATCGATCTATGAATCCAATGAATTCCGCCACCCTTTCTACTTCTACAACGCTAAGAAGATCAACATGGAACCAATGTAACTTATGATTGTTTAAGGATTTAGAACCATAACGAGAACTTTTATTGTTCAGCCTCAAAAACGAACATTAAAACTTGTATAACTTCTTTTGAAAAAAGTACTTACAATCAATCGTCTATATTACAATTAGCGTTGTAGCTCTTACCTCCGTGTCCCCATTGGGGATGGGAGCCGGGATTGAACCTCGGTCCGGTTCGGTCCGGACAGAAACGATACGACCGACGCTGGTGATGATCTATCCGGATTTGCTGAAGCAAGAGAGATAATCCAGTTTCTTCAAATATGGGACAGTATTACAGCAAGACCAAAATCTTTCATTTTTCCGACAAGCTGAATTCGCTGGGGCGGGATGCGTCGGCGATCCTGCCGCCGGTGCATATCCGGATCAAGCCGACGAATGTCTGTTGCCACAGTTGCCGGTATTGCGCATATCGAGCCGACGGGCTTCAGCTCGGCAAGGATATGAACGAACGCGATTCGATCCAGCGCGACAAGATGTTCGAGATCGTCGAGGATCTGGCTGCGATGGGCGTTAAGGCCGTGACCTTCAGCGGAGGAGGGGAGCCCTTCTGTTATCCGGATCTGTTGGAGACGGCGCAACGGCTGGCCGATTCGGGAATCCAGTTTGCGGCGCTCTCGAACGGGGCCCGCGTAATCGGAGAGATCGCCGAGTTTTTCGCCCATCATGCGACCTGGCTGCGGGTCAGCATCGACGGATGGGATGGAGCCAGTTACGCCCGATACCGCGGCGTTTCCGATCGTGAGTTCGACAAGGTGCTGGCCAACCTGCGGGCGTTCAGGCAATATGGCGGATCGTGCCACGCTGGCGCCTCGATCATCGTCGATCGCGAAAACGCCGCGCATGTCTGCGAACTGGTCGGCAAGCTGCGGGATACGGGCATTCACAGCGTCAAGATCAGCCCGTGCATCGTCAGCAATGACGGCCGGGAGAACAACGACTACCACGCCCCGGTCTTCGATCAGGTCCGCGACCAGATTGCCCGCGCGATCCAGACGCACGCGGCCGATGGATTTGAGATTTATGATTCGTATCATCGCCAGCTCGAAAGTTTCCGCAAGGACTACGACTGGTGCCCGTATCTGCAGATCCTGCCGGTGATCGGGGCCGACCAGAATGTCTATTCCTGCCAGGATAAGGCCTACAACCTTGACTGCGGCCTGATCGGCACGATCCGCGACCGGCGGTTCCATGATTTTTGGTTCGACGGCAAGGACAAATTCTTCACGATCAACCCCGCGTGCGACTGCAATCACCATTGCGTGGCCGACGGCAAGAACCGCATGGTCCTGGAATATCTCCAGGCCGACACCGAACATCTGGCGTTTGTGTGAACCGGCGAATGAACGACGACATGAATTCATCAAGGACTATCATAGGCATTCAGCCGAAATCAGAACACTCGGTTTGTCCGGTCTGTTTGGGCCGATCGTTCGAGACATTCATTGACCTCGGACAAGTCCCGGTTACTGCCCAGTTTTCCGTTGAACCCGAATGGAAAGGGCGGGAACTTCCTCTTTCGTATGAATTTTGTTCGATATGTGGTCTCATACGACTCCGGGATTTGAATCTTGCGGTCTCGGATTATTCCCATTTTTCATTAACCTCATGGCGTCGTCCCGCCCCGTATATCGAAAGCCGAATTCTGCCTTTTCTCAGTCAAATCGGGATCCAGAATGACGATTTAATCATTGAGGTGGGGGCCAATGATGGGACTTTTCTGGATCTGCTGCGATCACGGGGATTCCGTAATCTGTTGGCGATCGAACCCTCCGACGCGTGTGTCAACCTTTTGAAGCGCAGGTCTCTTCGACACGAAGCATGTCATCTCGACCGGGATTCGGCGGATCGAATTCGAGACGAATATGGATGCGCCGGCGTCGTGATCTGTCGGCATACCCTCGAACATGTCTCCCGGCCAGATACCTTTCTGCGGGATATCGGCCGGTTGTTGTCGAATACGGGAATCCTGTTGGTGGAAGTTCCTGATGCCAGAGCTTTAACGGAGGATCTGCGCGGGTATTCCCTTCGTCCTGAACACCCGTACACCTATTCCCGTGACAACCTCGAGTTCCTCGTTCAGCGGATGGGATTCGAGGTGATCCACACCGTCCAGGACCGGGGAGGAGGCGACGATGTGATCCTGTTGTGGGGGAGGGTTCAAAAACCGGGTCGTGATTTTCGACAATCGTTCGCGGGATCGCCGGAATTTTTGCATCAATGCCGGACCTTCGGCGATCGATGGCAAAGATTCGTCCGCGACATGCGGGAGCAATCCGTCGGGTGGAAAGACCCGGTCGTCTGTCTTGGGGCGTCGTACAAACAGCTTCACCTGCTGTTGTTTTCCGGGATCGGGCCCCGTGTTTCACTGCTGGTCGATGACAATCCCGATAAAGTCGGGCGATATGCATTTCTACCTCATCCGGTTGAAGTGGTTTCCACACAGGCCTATCGCCGCTGGTCAGAGACCCGGATTCCCGGTACAATTATCCGGGGCGCCTTTGGTTACGATGCCTGGATGGATACCTTATGTCTTCCGTTACGGAATCGAGGGATTCGTTTCGTCGATCCATTTGAGGTTCTCAAAAAGAAGGCAATTGACGGTTCGATCCGTGTTTTACCGAATCCGAAGGGATATGGAACAGCGTCAGCTGTTCAGATTCCTACGGAATCCCCCCGTCACGGTTGACTTCGGATGTGGATGAAAATAGCTCAGTCAAAACTGGCGATTCATGGAGGTGAAAAGGTTAGAACCGAACCGATGCCCTATCGCCAGCAGTTCGGTCCGGCCGAGCTGGAAATGGTGACGCGGGTGTTTCATGAAAGCTGGGAAAAGGGTCTCGACTTCGGTTATCAGGGGGAATGGGAAACCCGTTATACGGAAAGCTTTTGCCGGTTTCAGGGAGGCGGATTTGCCGATGCCGTCTGTACGGGGACGGCGGCGGTGTATCTTGCTCTGCAAGCGTTGGGGATTGAGCCGGGAAGCGAAGTCATCGTTTCACCGGTCACCGATCCGGGTTCGATTTCGGCGGTGGTGCTTCAGGGATGCCGGCTCCGGATTGCCGACGCGGAACCAGACAGTTTCAATGTCGGACCGGAACAGTTTGAAGCGGCGCTGACGGATCGAACGCGGGCGGCCGTTATTACTCATATGGCGGGAATTCCGGTTGATATCGTGTCTATAATGAAAATTGCCCGACGTCGTGGGATCCGAATTGTGGAGGATTGTTCACAGGCGCATGGGGCCCGTATCCGGGGAAAACGAGTCGGCCGTTTTGGGCAGACGGCGGCTTTCTCGACGATGTTTTCTAAGGCACACTCGACGGGGGGTTGCGGCGGCCTGGTCTTCACCGAAGACCCGGATCTGTACTGGCGAATCCGTTCTTTAGCGGATCGGGGCAAGCCGTTTTGTAAACCCGACTATGACCCCAAAGATGCCCGACTCAATCTTTATCCCGCTCTCAACTACAATCTGGACGAGTTGTCCTGTGCGATCGGGCTATCAACCCTATCCCGGCTGGATGAGATCATTCGCCGGCGGTTGGACATTATCGAACGGATCAATGAAGGCCTTGCATCCTCGACGGTGGTTCAGCCCTGCCGATGGCGGCCGGAGGTTGTACCGTCTCCCTTCTTTCATACGCTGAGGGTCGATACGAACCGGTTGCGGGTGTCGAAAGAGCAGTTCGCTCGCGCCGTCGCGGCCGAGGGGATCAGCGTCAATCCACAGTACAAGTTCGTGGTGGGCGAGTGGCCGTGGATCCAACCCTATGTGAATGGACCGGCGCAAACCCCCAATGCGACGGCCTTCCGCGATCAGACCTTTAACATCCTGTTTCACGAAAATTACGGGCAGCGGGAAATCGAGGATATCCTTGAAAGTATCCGGAAAGTCGAAACCGCTTTTACCAAACATTGATCCAGATACTGATGACACCGTACTCTGCGAAAGTAAAGTTCGTTAATAAAATGAACATGTATCCATTTCATACTCGATCAAGTTTCCGGGATACGCACGAATGAGGAAATTCTCCAAACCCCCGATTTTCATTTTGGGTTGCCAGAGGTCGGGCACTTCATTATTTCGACGGATTCTAGATTCGCATCCACATATCGCCTGTCCGCCGGAGTCCGCTTTCATCGTTCAACTTGCCCAAGTAGTGGAGAATTCACGGTCCTTCGAGGGTTTGCAGGGGATGGGCTTTGACCGGCAACAGGTCCTGGATCGGATGGGGCTGTTCGCGGGATGGTTCTTCGAGGAGTATGCTCGTTCCAAGGGCAAGCCCCGTTGGGCCGAAAAGACGCCGCACTATGTCAATCATGTCGAGACGATTGATGCGATGTTCCGGGGGAACCTGCAGTATATTGGAATTTTCCGAAACGGGATGGATGTCGCGTATTCGCTGTGCGGATTTGAGTGGGGGATCCTCAAGCCATATCTGGCCGAGGGTTTGGAAAAGCCGCTGGCGGCCATCCGATTCTGGCGGGATCAAAATCGGAAGCTGTTGGGTTTTCAGGCCGCAGTCGGTTCGCGGTTTCATCGCATCACTTACGAAGATCTGACGACCAATCCGGAGACAATCCTGCGGGGCGTCTGTGAGTTTCTCGGCGAGCCGTGGGATCCGATGATGTTGGAGTATAACCGGTGTGAACACGATGCGGGTCTGGAAGACACAAACGCAAGGAATAATTCCTCGATCATCGTCAATTCGGGGAAGTTCAAGAATTGGCCGCTGGAGCTACAGCAGAATTTGTATACAGAGGCCAAAGAGATGCTCGACCTGCTTGGATATCCATGTCCCATTGAAGTACCCGTATAGGGGATTGGCAATTTCACGGAGAGGACGATTGTGAACCGACGACCTCATGAAGTGATTTATACGCTGGCCAATATGGGCCTGATCGGCCAGTTGGCCGGTGAGATGTGGTGGCTCCGGAATTTGTATCGACCGCCGGAGTACCAATTGACGGTGGTGACTTCGCCGCTGGCTTTCCGGCCGACGACCAATACGGCGGTCTATGAAATCTGTATGCGGGGGATCCGGCTGGTCCAGTCGCCTGAACACGGATCGGTTTCGTATCCTTCCTATTATTTCAGCGACATTCAGACGATTCGTCAGGGCGATCGAGATGTGACCTGGCTGCGGGTCAACGGAATGAAACTCCGGAATGAGTTTGTCAAGCGGTTTCGCGAGGGGCAGGAATTGTTGTATTTCCGCCTGTTGCCGGAGGATCATCGCCGGGGACAGGAACTTCGCCAGGCGATGGGGATCGGCTCCGACGCCCCGATTGTGACCCTGCATGTCCGAGAGGCCGGAACCAAACCCGAAAAGACCTATCACAACTACCGGGACGCGGACATTGGGAACTATCTGCCCGCGATCCGCTATCTTCTGGCCCGCGGATATACGGTAGTTCGGTTGGGGGATCCATCGCTCAAGCGGTTGCCCCCGATGGGGCCGCGCCTCATCGACGCCCCTTTTCATCCCGCGTACAATCACTGGGTGGATCCCTATTTTGTCGCTTGCAGCCGGTTCTATCTCGGAGTTCCGTCGGGGCCGTATTCACTTGCCAATATCTTCAATATTCCCCTGGTGATAACCAACGCCACAATCAATGGAAACGATTGGGGCAACAGCCGAGATTTATATGTCCCGAAGAAGTTTTACTCGCATCGACTGGGTCGATATTTGACCTATCAGGAGATTGCCTGTTCGCCGTTGATTAATTTCTACAAGACGCAGGAGTTTGAGCAGGTGGGGATCGAACTGATCGAGAATACGCCCGAAGAAATCCTGGGGGCGGTGGTGGAAATGGACCAACGGATCTGCGGGACCTATCCCGCCGACGAACAATCCATCAGCCGGGAAATCAATCGGCGGTTTAAGGCCATCCAGCAACAGGCCCACACGATCCGTCTGACGGCTCGGGAAGAACCATTCAACTTCTTGATGTTTTGGTCCGGCGCCATGTTGGGTTGCCATTTTGCCTGTACCAACCCCTATTTTCTCACCCACAGCCAAACGGACCCGTCCCGCGATTTGGCGGATGGCGTGGAGCATCCCCGGTCTGAACAAGCGTCGGCGGTCTGATCCACAATGGACGGCCCCGATGGAGCGGGCATCCTTCGAATGATTGCAGAAAACCCCGTGATGTCGCAGAAAACCGCAATTGCCATTGTCGGCGCGTCCGGCCTGATTGGTCAAGCCCTGTGCCGTCGATTGAAGAATGGGTATCGGATTCTGGGGACATACCATGACCGGCCCCGGCACGGATTGGTGCCGCTGGATATTTGTCGTCGGGAGTTTTCGATCCTGGATGATTTCGATTGGGTGATTGTGGCGGCCGGGATCTCCAATATCGACCGATGCAAACTGGAAAGGCACCGGGCCTATCAGGTCAATGTCGAGGCCGTTGTGACGCTGGCGGAATATCTGGCAGATCGCAAGATTCGAATCGTCTATCTATCCTCCGACCAGGTCTTTGACGGAATCAAAGGAAATTACCGGGAGGATGACCCTGTCAATCCCATCAACGAATACGGCCGAATGAAATGGCAGGTCGAACAGTATTGCCGACAGATCCAGCCGAACTGTCTGATTCTCCGGCTGAGCAAGACTTACAGCGGCGATTTGAAAGAGGGAGGGATCCTGGCGGAAGTGATCGATGCTCTTCGAAAGGGCAAGCTCTATGCCGCGGCTGAAGATCAGATCTTTAACCCTACCGATGCGGATTGGCTCAGTCGAAAAATCGAGCAGGCGATGAGCAGAAATCTGAGCGGTCTCTATCATCTGGCTGATCCGCGGATCGAAAGCCGTTACGCGTTTGCCTGTCGGGTGGCGCGGGAATCCGGTTTTGATCCGAGTCGCATTCGCCGGATTGCCCTGTCGGAATTGAAATTTCCGGAAGTCCGGGGGTTGAATTCCTCTCTGGATGTCTCTCGAATCCTGGGTGCGTTGAATGAACCGGCGGTCTGATTCAAACGACGGAGCCTGTTTCGGGTTGCTGGAGAGAAATGGATCTGCGACCGGCGATTCCATTCGGCGGCCAAGGCGGATTTATTACTTTCTTTATGGAATCGCCAGTTTCGGCCAGTTGGTTGGCGAGATCTTCTGGTTGCGGAACATTTTCAACCAGCCCGAAAATCAATTCACGGTGATCACTCATCCGCCGACGGAACGAGTCAATCGGGTTTGTTATGATTTTGTCATGCGGGGAATCGAGGTTCGCCAAATTCCCGATTATCGTCTCCCGGCAACCGGCCGGGGGATTCATGAATACGACGGCGATTGGTATGTGATCGAAGATGCGGCGTGGCTGGAAAACACTTTTCCGGTGGCCCTGAATGGACGGCGACCCTCCTTTTACTATTCGCTTACGGCCGAGGATCGGCGGCAAGGAAATCGATTTTTGGCTCGATTTGGAATCCCGGCCGATGCGCCTCTGGTCGTGATTCACAACCGTGAAAGCGGCTGGCAACCCTCGTTGACCTATCATAGTTACCGCAATGCGGATATCCATCGGTGTCTGCCGACGATTGAATACCTCCTGCGACGGGGATACTATGTGGTTCGCCTCGGCGACAAGTCCATGAAGCCCCTGCCCCGGCTATCCGATCGATTGCTGGATATGCCGTTTCATCCGCAGTATCAGCCGAGCGTGGAACTGTATTGTACGGCGATGTGCCGGTTTTTCGTGAGCGTTCCCTCCGGTCCCCTGAGTTTTGCCGTCGCGTTCAACAAGCCGGTGGTCTGGATCCATTCACCGATCGCCTCATATCATTGGGGAAATCCTCAGGATCTTTTGGTGCCCAAAAAGTACTATTCCCACCGACTGAACCGCAATTTGACCTATTCGGAGATCGTGACAAGTCCTCTGGTGGATTTCGTGCAAACCGACGAATTTACAAAGTTTGGGGTCGAGTTACACGAAAAT
This sequence comes from uncultured Pirellulales bacterium, assembly GCA_964643355.1. Classification (GTDB taxonomy): domain Bacteria; phylum Planctomycetota; class Phycisphaerae; order Sedimentisphaerales; family Anaerohalosphaeraceae; genus FEN-1350. The sequence continues at coordinate 14,521 of CAZXPW010000021.1, read as the reverse complement.
ACACCCGACGAGATCCTGCGATCCGTTCAGGAGATGGAAGCTTGTTTGGAGGGTCGGGATCCCGACGACCCATCGAGAAGACGAGTGTTTGAACAATTCAAGGCGATTCAGGAATCGGGGCATCGTTTCTGTCAGCATATCCGCCCGCGTTTCCGCTGGTATTCGATGGTCTATTCGCAAATGCAGTTGAGCAACGCGTTTGTTCGCGACAATCCCTGGTTCCTCGAAGAGGGCGCGTGGAAACGATGAAATCCGTTGCGGGGAAAAAGGTTTTGGTGACCGGAGCCGATGGTTTCATCGGAAGCCATCTGGCCGAAACCCTGGTCCGGAAAGGATGCCAGGTCCGGGCCTTCTGTCATTACAACTCCACGCAGTCCTGGGGCTGGCTGGACGAATCGGCGAAAGAAATCCTTTCCCAAATGGAAGTTGTACTGGGAGATATTCGCGACCCTGACAGCGTGCGATCGGCCGTGGAGGGTTGTCAGGTCGTTTTTCATCTGGCCGCCCTTATCGGGATTCCGTATTCCTATCAGTGCCCCGAAAGTTATATCGATACCAATATCAAGGGAACGCTTCATATCCTCCGTGCGGGGCGGGATTGTGGGGTGGAGCGAATTCTGGTCACCTCGACATCGGAGGTCTATGGAACCGCCCAATATGTTCCCATCGATGAAAAACATCCCCTTCAGGGACAGTCTCCGTATAGTGCCTCCAAAATCGGCGCCGACCGATTGGCGGAATCCTTCTGGCGCTCCTTTGGGACTCCCGTTGTCATTGTCCGGCCGTTCAACACCTATGGTCCGCGACAATCCGCCCGTGCGGTTATCCCGACGATTATCACGCAACTTCTGGCCGGTCAGCGGCAAATTCGATTGGGGGATACCGCTCCCCGGCGAGATCTGAATTTTGTGCATGATGTCTGTGAAGGATTTTTCGCGGTGGCCGGTTCCGATGCCGCGGTGGGACAAGAAATCAACATTGCATCGGGGCGTGAGATTTCCATCGGCGAACTGGCCCGGATCATGATCCATCAGATCGACCCCTCGGCCGAGATCGTAACCGATCGAGACCGCATCCGTCCAGCGGCCAGCGAAGTTCAACGACTATTGGGATGTAACCGGCGAATCCGCGAACTGACCGGCTGGCAGCCGCGACACTCGTTGGAAGAGGGCCTTCGGATCACCATCGAGTGGTTCCGGCAAAACCAGAATCGGTACAAACCGGGAATCTATCAGACATAATTCCATGCTCGCCGGACAAAAAACCGTTTTGCTCTTTGCCAAACCCAAGCCCGGACTCGATCGAGTCCTTGCCACCCTGGATCGATTCGGTTGCCGGATTGTCCGATGTAGTGGTCAGAGAAACGATCCGTTTCCGAGTCAAACATATGCGATGGAGGCGGACCTGACTGTTTCTTACATATCTCCCTGGGTAATCCCGGATCGGATTCTTCAACAGACAAAAAAATGGGCGATCAATTTTCATCCCGGCCCACCCGAATATCCCGGCATTGGATGCACAAACTTTGCTCTCTATGAAGGGGCCCATGAATACGGGGTGACCGCGCATATCATGGAACGGACAGTGGATTCCGGTCGCATCCTCGGCGTGCGGAGATTCGCAATCGAACCTTGCGAAACGGTTTTTTCTCTGACCGAAAAGGCCTACGCACACCTATCGTTGCTATTTGAGGAGGTTATCGAAGCGGTCCTGAGAAAAGACGAATTACCCGTTTGCGACGAAGTCTGGAAACGGCGTCCTTTCACGCGACGGCAACTGGAAGACTTGTGCCGATTGGAGTTCCGGATGACGAAGGAAGAAATCGATCGGCGGATCCGCGCAACCACCTATCCCGGAATGCCGGGGGCCTATTTGGAGTGGATGGGACATACATTCGAATATTCCCCGGAGCGTTTGACGACCTTGCCAATGGGAACGACCCCGATTCGACAAGACAATCCGGCGCAAGCCGGCCTTGAAGCCACAAAGACGGTGGTGCCTTGAAAAAGACGGTGGCGATCTTTACGGCTTCGCGGGCGGAATACGGTTTGCTGCATCCGTTGATTAACGCGCTACAACAGGATCCCCGTACCGATGCGATTGTCTTTGCTGGGGGAGGCCACCTGGCGATCGAATCAGGCCGGACGATTGGCGAGATTCGGGACGACGGCGTGGCGATTACCGATTGTTTTGACTATTTGCTCAATGGAACCGATCCGGCTACCCTGTCCCGATCGCTGGGGATCGCGACGATGGAGGTGGCTCGATTGTTTGAACGCTATTCGTTCGATTGGGTCTGCGTTCTGGGGGATCGTTATGAGCTGCTCAGTATCGTAAATTGTGCGATCCTGTTTCGAAAGCCCATCCTCCACATTCAGGGCGGGGAGACCACCCCTGCAGCCATTGACGATCAGATTCGGCATATGGTGAGCAAGGCCGCCCATCTGCATTTTGTGACCTGCTCGGCCTATGCCGAAAACCTTCTGCGCATGGGCGAGTCGTCCTGGCGGATTCAGAATACCGGATCGCTGGCGATCGATCGTATCCGACAATTCAAGGCCGTCAGTCGCGAAGAGGTGTTTTTGGAGATGGATTTGGATCCCTCTCGCCCGGCCGCCATTGTTACCTATCATCCGGTAACGCTTGAGAGACGCTTACCGGCCGGTGACCAGATCCGGAATCTGCTTTCGGCTATTGGACGCTTTTCCGTTCAATGGGTGGTTACGGCCCCGAACATGGACAGCGGACGGGACGAAATTCTCGACACGATTGCCCGTTATACAAAAGACAATCCGAATATTCGGTACATCGAATCGCTCGGTTCCCGTCGGTACTACGGATTCCTGGGGCATTGTGAAATGGTGATCGGGAACTCCTCCAGCGGAATTCTCGAAGCACCGTGGTTTCGGATACCCACGGTGAATGTCGGAGACCGCCAGTTCGGCCGGATTCGCCATCCCAGCGTCATCGATACGGGCTATACGCAGGCCGAGATTGTCGCCGGAATTGAACGGGCTCTTTCCGTCGAATTTCGGAAAGGTCTGCGAACAATGGAATTTCTATTTGGCAATGGACAAGCCGCCCTGCGGATGGTAGATAGGATAGCCGATACGGAGATCGACGATCGACTGATGCGAAAAACCATGGAAGCGGTGAAACGATGACACGGTGCCAGATCATCGCCGAAGCGGGCGTTAATCACAATGGATCTGTGGATCTGGCCCTGCGATTGATCGACGCGGCCGTGGCTGCAGGGGCCGATGGGGTCAAGTTTCAGACCTTTCTTCCTGAGCGGCTTGTAACGGCCGGTGCGCCCAAGGCCGATTACCAGATTGCCAACACCGGTGACGGTCTTCAGACTCAGCAACAGATGCTCCGCGAACTGGCCCTCCCCCTGGAGCATTTCGGGCGTCTGAAGGACCATTGCGATCAGGCAGGCATCGAATTCCTATCGACGCCGTTCGATTTCGAAAGCGCCGATTGCATCGAGCCGCTTGTTCGTCGATTCAAAGTCTCTTCCGGAGATGTAACCAATCTTCCGTTTCTGGAATACCTTTCGGCCAAGGGAAAACCGATCATTCTCTCGACCGGCATGAGTACTCTGGACGAGGTCGCCGCCGCCGTCGAGACGATTCGGTCCGGATTTCGTTCTTCGACGAAAGCCGGGACTTCATTGACCCTTCTGCATTGTTGCACCGATTACCCCTGCCGTTATGAAGATGTCAATCTTCAGGCGATGGTAACGCTGCGTTCGGCGTTTGGTCTTCCGGTGGGATATTCGGATCATACCCTTGGAATCGAAGTGCCGATCGCCGCCGTGGCCATGGGGGCGGAGATTGTCGAGAAGCATTTCACCCTGGACTCGGACATGCGTGGTCCGGATCACAAAGCGTCCCTTTTACCGTTTCAATTGAGCGAGATGGTTCAAGCGATTCGCCATTGTGAACAGGCCCGGGGGGACGGGATTAAACGGCCGGCCGAATCGGAAGGTCCGATGCGGCGCCTGGTCCGGAAAAGCGTCGTGTCGGCCCGCAAGATCCCGGAAGGGTCCAGGATTGAACCGTCGATGTTGACCTTCAAACGGCCGGGGGATGGGATTTGCCCTTCCCGATGGAAGGAATTAATCGGGAAGCGTTCTGGCAGAGCGATTGAATGCGACCAGGTTTTGCGATGGGAGGATTTCCAGGACGAATGACTTCGAACCCGAACGATTTTCTGATCCCGATTTCGCTGTCCGTTCGCGATACCATGAAACGGCTCAATCAGGTCGAGGGCCAGGCCTTATATGTGGTGGACGAACAGGGCCGGCTGCTGGGATCCGTGACCGACGGCGATATTCGTCGGTACCTGATGAAGGGAAATCCCGCCGAACGGGATATTTCCGAGATCTATACCCGCAACGCGGTCCGAATTCGAACGGGCTGCCGGACCGACGAGGTCCGTCGCCTCATGCAAACCCATAAGATTGAATCGGTTCCGGTGGTGGATTCCGACGAGCGGGTTGTTGAAGTGTTGTTGTGGGAGACGGTTTTTCGAGAAGGCGTCCCTTTCACGCGTCGCAAGCTGGATGTCCCCGTGATCATTATGGCCGGAGGGAAGGGGACGAGAATGGACCCCTTCACGCGGATTCTGCCCAAACCCCTGGTCCCGATTGACGATCGGCCGGTAATCGAACTGGTGATCGAACGGTTTTTGGCGCACGGTCTGGACAAATTCTTTTTGTCCGTCAACCACAAGTCCCGGATTCTCAAGGCCTATTTCGAGGAGGCCAGTCCCCAATATCGCATCCGCTGGATCGAGGAGGACAAGCCCCTGGGGACGGCCGGGGGGCTTCGGTTGTTGGAGGGGAAAATCAAAGGGTCCTTTTTTGTCTCCAACTGCGACATCATCGTCAACTCGGATTTGGCGGATTTGTTTGATTACCATCAGACCCGACGGAACGAGATCACGATTGTCGCTTCCTTGAAACGATATCCGATTCCCTATGGACTTTGCGAAATTGAAAACGACGGGACCTTGATTCGATTGCGGGAAAAGCCGGAATACGATCTTCTGGTGAATATCGGTTTGTATGTGGTGAACGATCCGGTTTTGCGATGGATTCCGCCGGAGCGGTATTTCGATTTTACGGATCTGATTGTCGCCGCAAAGCAGAACGGCTCCAAGGTGGGCGTGTACCCCATCGGGGAAGACGATTGGATTGATGTCGGGCAGTGGGAAGTGTATCGCAATGCGATCAAGGTCTTTCAGGGATACGGGGGCGATGTTCAACGGTAAGACCATTCTGGCCGTTATTCCCGCTCGCGGTGGCAGCAAGGGTGTGCCGGGCAAAAATATCCGCCCCCTGGCCGACAAGCCGCTGATCGCCTGGACGATTGAACAGGCCCGCCGATGTTCCTGGATCGATCGAGTCATCGTTTCCACGGAGGATGCCGAGATTGCCGAGACTGCCTTGCGATGGAATGCGGAGGTTCCCTTCCTTCGGCCGGCGAACCTGGCAACGGATGACGCCAAAGTTGTGGAGGTTATTCTTCATACCCTCGATTGGTGCCGGGAACACGATCGATCGTATGATCTGGTCATCCTGCTGCAGCCGACCTCGCCTCTGCGGGATGACGGAGATATCCAAGCAGCCCTTCGACGGTTGGAGGAGTGTCAGGCGGATGCCGTTGTTTCGGTCTGTCCCTGTGAGCATTCTCCGCTGTGGTCCAATCTTTTGGGACCAAATGGACAGATGAAGAATTTTCTCTCTTTCCGATCCGCGGACAACCGTCAGAATTTGCCCGTCTATTATCGATTGAATGGGGCGATTTATGTGGCCAAGACGGACTATTTCCGACAATGTCATGGATTCCACGGGGATCGTACCTACGCGTATATCATGCCCTCGGAAAGATCGATTGATATCGATACTCTTCTGGATTTTCAGATGGCCGAGTTTCTGATTCAACGCAATTGTTCTTGTTCGGAGTTCCGATGAAACCCGGGATTCGGATTATTCCCCGTTTGGATATCAAAGGCCCGAATCTGGTCAAGGGGATTCACCTGGAGGGTCTGCGCGTGCTGGGCAAGCCCCATCGTTTCGCGCGACATTATTACGAATCCGGGGCTGACGAGCTGATCTACATGGATGTGGTGGCCAGTCTCTACGGGCGAAATAGTTTACTGAAGGTCGTGGAACAGACCAGCCGGGACATCTTCATCCCGCTGACGGTCGGCGGAGGGGTTCGTTCGCTTGAGGATATTCGTTCCCTGTTGCGGGCCGGGGCCGACAAAGTTTCGATCAACACCATGGCCATCCGCAATCCGGATCTGATCCGTGAGGCGGCGCGGGCGTTCGGGTCTTCGACCATTGTCGTTTCCATCGAAGCCATTCGACACGAGAACGGCGACTACGAAGCTTATACGGACAACGGGCGCGAAAGTACCGGCGTTGAGGTGTTCGGGTGGGCCCAACGGGTGTGCGAACTCGGCGCCGGAGAAATTCTCCTAACTTCGATCAATCAGGAGGGTACGGGAGACGGATTCGACCTTGATTTGGTTCACCGCGTGGCCGCATCGGTACCGATTCCCGTTATCGCCTGCGGAGGAGCGGGCCGTGCCGAGCATGTAGCCGAGGTGATTGGCGCCGGACAAGCGGATGCCGTTGCGCTTGCGTCGATCCTGCACTATGCCGCCGTCGATCGGTGTTTTGAAGACGATGATTTCAGCGCAGAGGGGAATCTGGAATACCTCAAAAGCGGCCGTAAGTTTTCCCGGATCCAGCCGGTATCCCTTCCCGACCTGAAGGCCGGATTACGGGAACGGGGAATATCGTGCCGTCGGTTTTCCCTGAAGGAGGCGATCGGTGTCTGAACCCCTACACCCTTTTGTGGCCATCGTCGATTACCGAATGGGGAATGTCTGCAGCGTACAGCGGGCTTGTCAATCCGTGGGACTGGAGGCCGTCATTACAAGCAATCCGGGAGTCATTCAATCAGCCGATGGCGTCATTCTGCCGGGGGTGGGGGCATTTGGCGACGCCATGGAATCGTTGCGTCGGCTGGAACTGGTCGAGGTTCTTCGCCGGATAGCGCGGCGAGGCAAACCCATTCTGGGAATCTGTCTGGGCATGCAACTGTTGATGACCGAAAGCGAGGAGTTCGGCCTTCATGAGGGTTTGAATCTGCTTGAGGGTCGCGTCGTTCGGTTTGAATGTCCGAGGGATGACGACGGACGAAGCTTGAAGGTTCCTCAGGTTGGATGGAATCGACTCCTGTCCGTTTCTTCGACGGTGGGGTGGACGAATTCCATTCTGGAGGGATTATGCGGACAAACCGAGATGTATTTTGTGCATTCCTTTTATGTCGTTCCGCGCGATTCCTCCGTGATTCTGGCGGTGAGCCGGTATGGACAGATCGAATTTGCGTCCGTGATTCAGGAGGGAAATATTTTCGGCTGCCAATTTCATCCCGAGAAAAGCGGGCCCGGTGGGATTCGGATCTACCGCACTTTTTACGATAAGCTTGAGTTGATACGGAGAGAATGTCTTGCCTGAACAGCTTCAAACCCGATTCGGACTTCCGCCGGAGGTGCGTTTTTGCCGTCGTTGCGTGATGAGCAATCAACGCCCCTGTTCCTCGGTCGAATTCAAACATACCCGTGACCAACGGCACCGCACTCTGCATATTGACGACGAGGGGATTTGCGACGCCTGCCGTTACGCCGAACAGAAGGAGCGGATCGACTGGAAACAACGGGAAGAACAATTGCTCCAATTGCTGGATCGCTATCGCCGCAACGACGGACATTACGATTGTATCGTTCCGGGCAGCGGCGGCAAGGACAGCGTGTATGCCTCTCATCTGCTCAAGTACAAGTATGGCATGCACCCGCTGACGGTGACCTGGCCGCCGATCCTCTATACGGATATCGGCTTGAAGAATTTCCGCAACTGGCTGTATGTGGGGGGATTTGACAATGTGTCCTTCAACTACAACGCGAGGGTTCATGCGTTGTTGACTCGTTTGGCGATTGAAAATCTGCTGCATCCATTTCAGCCGTTTATTCTGGGCCAGAAGAACCTGGCCCCCAAGATTGCGTTGCGCTACAAGACGCCGTTGGTGTTCTATGGCGAGAACGAGGCCGAATACGGCAACCCGATTTCCGACAATGCGGCCTCACTGCGGGACAAATCGTATCATACGATGAGGAATCTGAACGAATTGACGATATCGGGAGTTCCCGTTCCGCAGTTGATGGACGAATACAAGTTGACGCTCAACGATATCCTGACCTACCTGCCCGCCCAGGCGGAGGAATTCGAAGGGGAAAAAGTCGAAGTCCATTATCTTGGTTATTATCTCAAGTGGACCCCGCAGGAGGCCTATTACTATGCCGTCGAGCATACCGGATTTCAGGCCAATCCGGTCCGCACCGAAGGCACTTTCACCAAATATTCCAGTCTCGATGACCGCATCGACGGATTCCATTATTACACCACCTATATCAAATTCGGGATCGGACGCGCCACCTACGACGCTTCGCATGAGATCCGCACCCGTCACTTGACGCGAGAAGAAGGCGTGGCTCTGGTGAATCGATTCGATGGCGAATTTCCCAAAAAGTATTTTCAGGAGGTCATGGACCACATCGGGATGAAACCCGAACGCTTTCTGGAATTGTGCGATCAGTTCCGCTCGCCACATCTGTGGAAGAAGGACGGCGATCAGTGGATCCTGCGGAACCGCGTTTCTTGAACCGTCGTAGGAACGGGTTGTCAATGAAATCGCTTGAAATCCTGAATCAAGTTGCAAGTCCGACGCAATCCAGTGTCCCGGATTCATCCGGATCCCGCCGGTGCGGTTTGCTGGAGGTCCTGTGGACGGCCGATGAACGACTGACCAGTCCGTATCGGTGGCATTATTTCTATCGGTATAATGCGACCTCGACGGCTGTTTCAACGGTTCCGTCGTTCCAGGGCATGAATCATGCCGGTATTCTCGATCAGTCCGGCCGGTTCGGATTTCTGCCTGTGCGAAAGCGACAGCGGGATATCCATCTGCGATGGATCCGCCAAATGGATACCCTTTCCCGAACGCCCATCAGCGGCCGGCCTCTTCGGGAATGGCTGCGGTTCGAGGGGATATCGCTGTGGCATTTTCTTCCGGAAATGTGCTATCTGGGCTCGGCGGCGGAGTTGCAGGAAACCATCGAGCTGATCGAATATCTGTCGGAGTTGATCGATCGGTATCGGCCGTCTCGTCTGGTATTGGCGGGCAGCTGGAAGGACCATCAACGATTGGTGGCCTCCCTGATTTCCCAGCGATACGAAATACCCATTGAGGGGTATTCATTTCAGTCTCCATCTCCGGCGATCCAAACACAACCCTCGCAAACAAACGACGCCGGCGATCCGTTTGGCGCATTGAAAGCCGGTCAACCTCGTGCGGTGAGGGAATATGTATCTTCCTTGCGAGGGTCTCGGCCTGCTGTTGCCTTTGGGGAAAATCCCATTCTTCTCTTGTCGTTTCCCCGGGCTTGGACGCAAACGCGGGACCGGGGGCGAATGGATGTCTATTATGAATCATTTCGATCCTTTTTCCACGAACGCGGGTTTTCCCCGATCCGGGTCGAACTTCCCTATTACTTTCAGATTCATGAGGAACAAGGGGTTAAAAGCTATATTGATTCCGTGATCAAAGCGTCGGGCGACAACTGGCCCACGGTATTTCTGGACGAGTATGGTTCCGATGCGATTCAGGATTTCGCGCGGCAGTGTCGATCCGGCCTGGAACAGACCTTTCAGACGCTGATACGAAATCCGGAGTTTCTCAGAGCGTTTTCCTGGAAGGGGATCGATCTGATTTCTCCCCTGATGTCTTTTTGGCAGAGTCGATTTGTCGATCATCTGGCCCTGCGATGTATTCCGGCGATGATGATGGCGAGGCGAATTCTGGACGCGGTCCGGCCTCGGGCCGTCCTGGCCGTATATGAAATCGGGTATCATTCCATGGCGATGATCATGGAGGCCCATCGTCGGGGTATCCCGTCTCTGGGTTTGCAACATGCCGCGATTCTCCCCGAGCACGAGTATTATCTCCATGACGATATTGTTCCTCGGCCGGATGTATCAAAGGGGTGCCAGGGTCGGATCGTATCCACGAAAACGCTTGTGTTCGGTTCGGATGCCCGACAGACTTTGACGCGACGAGGCCATTATCCGCCCGAGGCCGTCGTAGCGATCGGGTGCGATTGGAGACATCTTCATCGCGGGCCGCTGGAGTTACCCGCGTTGTCGGAATTCAAAACCCAATGGTCCCCTTCGGGGCGAAAGATCGTTCTGGTCCTCGGACAAACCTCGCTCACCTATGGGATTCTGAATCAATTGGTCAATACACTGTCTCCGGCCGAGTATTCGGTTCTGATTAAACTCCATCCGGATGACAAGTCCGGTCAGGACTATCGTCGATTGCTGGAGGAACATGGATTCGAGGTCTGCCTGGTCCGGGATTTCCTGCGAGAAGCCATTCAGGTCGCTGATCTGGTGTTTGCACTGGTATTCAGCACGGCCGTTTTGGAGTGTCTGTATGAAGGCAAGACCGTGTTTGCGCTCCGTGACCTCGATTTACCCTATTCGGTGCCATGGGAGCGGCTTACAAAGGATTTGAATTCCTTCGAGGCCGCCGATATGACAAATCCGTCTTTGGAGCAACAAGCGGAACGGACCGAGATCCTGCAAACCCTTGGGTATGGCCGATCCGTGTCTTTGCGGGATTTCAATCTCCGGCTCCATTCGATCTTTGACGAATTCGAAGGCAAAGCCCACCCGGACCAGGATCGGACAACTCCTCGATCTGCCGCCCAGCCAAATTGTGCCTGTCAAGAAGACAAACGCCAAGCGGATCCGATCGAATCCCTCAAAATTTCCCAGCCGCAAAAGGTTTTCCAGAATGAACTTTATCGTCGGCTGGAGATTCACTACGACAATTATTTTCAAGCATCCGGTTTTCCCTGTTCTGCGGATAGAGAAGGTCCTTTGATCCGCCAGGTTCAGCGGATTTCCTTTCAGTTGAGTAATCTGTGCAATTATGCAACCGTTCATACGCGTTGTCCACTGTATCGGCAAACCGACAAACAGGTTCTTCCCAGCCGCGTGGTTCGCGACACGATTGACGAGTTGGCGGCAATCGGGTTTGAGGGCGTCATCGCGTTTCATATCTACAACGAGCCGATGATCGATCCTCGTTTGTTCAGTTTTATCGAATACGCTCGTCACGCTTGTCCTTCGGCCCGGATTCTGATCCTGACTAATGGGTTCTATTTAACCCAGACGATCGCCGATGAATTGGCCGATCTCGGCATTTGGAATCTGGTCGTCAGTGCCTACAGCCAAGCGGAGTTTGAACGGTTGATCCGTTTGCAGGTTCGGGTTCCCTACAAAGTCTTTGAAGCGAAGTTGGATGGTCGGTTGGACCAGTATGATCGGCCTCCGATTGATCTGAAAAAACCTTGCTGGGCCCCCGTCCGCGACCTTTCGATCGGCCCTGACGGAAGCGTGATTCTATGTTGTCTGGATTGGAAACAACGCCACGTTTTCGGAAATCTGACACAGGAAACCCTTTCGTCGGTTCTGAGCAAAGAGTCCATCGCATCGGTATACCGGGATCTGCTTGGCGGAAATCGGTCCCTGCATCTTTGTCGGCGGTGTGACTGGGTTCGATGAGAGACGAACCCGGCGGCCCCGGAGGAAAGGAAATCCAAATCATGGTCCATTCGGTCCCCGGTCCTCGAAAGCGATTTCATTTCGATGTTTCTTCCTATGAGTCGGCGGTTTCCATCGTGAACGCGGAACTGCGGGCCGGACGATTGCTCAACGCGTTAGATGTGTGCGAGCAAATCGTGGAAGCCCATCCCGGCAAGGCCGTGGCCTTTCTGTCGGCGGTCTATGACCTGCTGAAAAGCCAGCCGAATTTCAAGGGTCGATATCTGTATCAGTCGAGGGCTTTCGATTTCGCCATTCAGCCCGGCTGGAAGGTACTGGATGTCGGCAGCGGAAACGATCCGTTTCCCGCCGCGACCCATTTGGCGGACTTAACCGTCAACGATGATCGGCTGGGTCGTGCCGGCGCCTCCTTTAAGCAGTTGCAGGGACGCCCCGTTTATGAATGCAATATCGAGGCGATGCCATTTTCGGATAAAGAATTCGATTTTGTCTTCTGTTCCCATGTGCTGGAACATGTCGGCGACCCCGAAAAGGCCTGCCGGGAACTGATGCGGGTCGGCAAGCGCGGGTATATCGAGACGCCCACGCCCGGCAAGGATCTGTTCTTCGATTATGCCAAGGTCAGCAACCACAAGTGGTCCGTCGAACGAATCGGAGATCGGCTGGTGTTCACCGAGTATGATTGTCGGCAAATCGAAGGCCTGTCCTGCAATCTGCTCAATCAATTTCTGGACAATCCTCAGTCCGATCGCGAGAAGGCCTTTTCGGCATTGATGTTTCTCAAGGCCGATCGGATCAATACCATGCTGTTGTGGCACGATCGTTTTGAATTCGAGGTCCGGCGATTGGTATCCGCAAGATCCACCGTTTCCGGGACGAGCAGACGCATTCCTCGCTGCGATTCGGCGCAGTCCGATCCCTGTTCACCCTGTCAAGGGATCTGCGAAGGTCAAAAGGAATCGATTTCGCAGATCGTCACGACCGATTTCAATCCGCTGGAGGCGTCGGTTTCCGCGGTGATTCCCACCTACAATCGGGCCGAATTTATGCCTCGGGCGATCCAGAGTATTTTGAATCAAACCCATCCTGTCAGCGAGATCGTGATCGTCGATGATGTCTCCACCGACAATACCGAATCAATCGTCCGACAGATGCAATCTCAATCCGATCGCATTCGCTATATTCGCCTGCCGCAAAAAGGCGGAGCTCAAAAGGCCCGTAATACGGGGATTCAAGCCGCCCGGGGTGAATGGATTGCGTTTCTGGATTCCGATGATGTGTGGCTGCCGGATCGGATTCGTTTGGGTCTGGAAAAAGCCCGACAAATGCGGGTTCCGGCGGTTTATACCGAAGCGTATATGCGTAAAAACGGCCAGATTACCTTGATGAAACGAGGATCGGCGCAGGGATTTATCTTTGCGGAGATGCTCAAAAGCCCCGGCCCGATGTTTCAGGGCCTTCTGGTACGGAAGGAATGTCTGCTTCGTGTCGGCCTGCTCGATGAATCTCTTCCGGCCTGGCAGGAATGGGATGCCTTTTTGCGGTTGAGTCAATATTACAAATTCGGGTTTGTCGCCGAGCCCTGTTTTGTCTGGGATGCCCATGACAAAGACACCATTTCAAAGGACAAATCCCGCGATCTGGCCGGATACGAGCGAATCGTGGAGACATGGAAGGAGCACATCGTTCGGCAGGTTGGTCCCGAAGCTCTGGAACGGCATCTTCAGACGATCCGGGAAAAAAGGGAGGCCGTCGCCGTGACTTCTTCGAGTACCCCCCAACCGGATCCGGTGATTCAGGCCCAGCTTCGCCAATATCAGGCCAGCCCCCCGGAGGATCGTCAATCCCATCTCGAACAGAATCGTGACATCGCCGATCTTCATCGACGGCTGGTCCGGATCGGGATTCCAGTCCGCGATTACGCCGTGGATGTCCGGGATTTCGAACAATGGCGGAAACGATTTCCCGAACTGGACCGGTTGTACGCATCTCAGGGAGATGTCCGGATCGAAAAACTTCTGGAACATTATTTGACCTTCGCGCTGTTGGACATCCGTGGCGGAGATATTCTCATCGATGTGGCATCCTGCTCGAGTCCCTGGGCGCAGCTTCTTCGTCGGGAAGGAGTCGAATCCTATCGGTTAGACCTGAGCTATCCGAAGGGAATTCACGGAATTGACATTGGCGCTGACGCTTCGGCAATGCCTTTGCCCGATTCCTCGGTGACCGTTATGGCTCTGCACTGTGCGTTCGAGTGCTTCCAGAACGAATCCGACAAAGGATTCATTCTCGAGGCCGAGCGGGTTCTCAACGATCGGGGCCGACTGGCGATTGTCCCGCTTTATCTGGATCCTTTCGATTGCGTTATCACCAGCCCCTATTGCGATCAAAGCCGGATTCCCGTGGAAACGGGATTCAGAAAAATATGGCGAGATGATATCTATAAAGCCCCCTTCAGCCGTCACTATTCGCCGGAAGGTTTTGCGCGGCGAATCGTCTCTCTGATGCGGCGGATTCGGGGGGAAATCCGGTTTGTCTCGAACCTGGAACAGCTCCGGCAGGCCTATCCCGGACAGCGAATCTATTGCCATTTCGTGTTTGTCGGGCATAAAATCGGTTCCCCGACCGGCCGGGTATTACGGGATACGCTCCCGAATTCTGCAGGAAATCCATCATTCTCTCCGACCCCTCAAGTCAACCGAATCTGAATGTCATTCCCATTCCGGTCAATGAGCCGCTTTTAGCCGGAAACGAAAAGCGGTATTTGCAGGAATGTATCGATTCCGGCTGGATCTCGTCCGAAGGTCCGTTTGTCGA
>CAZXPW010000020.1:0-70875 GCA_964643355.1 uncultured Pirellulales bacterium | reverse complement strand
GTTGCCTGTTAATTTGCTGGCGACGAATCATAAGGTTTTGTTAGAGCTCCTTAGGCAATTCCTTTATTGCTAGTGTATCGCCGTTCTGATTCCCATTAATATTTGCTAACCACACTTTAGTACCGGAATCATTAAAACTTAAGAGATAGAAATGAGTCGAATCTGTATACCGAGCCACAATTCCAGACCAATGTCCTTGGTTACGTATCTCAACTGGTTTTACCTTTGCACTTATTGTGACATCGTAAACATTACAATCTTTTAAATAAGCATAGGAATTCCCGTTTCCCGAAGCATAACCCCCTTTGGCTTCCCAAGCTTGACTGTTATCTGAAACTAGATCCCAACTGACAGTTTCTTGTCCAGAACCGATTTTATCTATGTTCCAAGCTGACAAATCTCCGCTTTCAAAGTCTTCTTGGATGAGTGTGCCACCCACAACAATAGATGTTAATGCTGATGCTACAAGAATTGAAAACATCATTTGGTTTTTCACTTCACTTCCTCCGAAAAAAGGTTTTAGTTTGGAAACCAAACAATACTTTGAAGTTGCCAATTGAAAGTACGATATTTGTTCTATGGATTTATGTCGAGCAGTTTTTTACGTTTTTTTTCTATAGTAATTCTGGTTCCCCAGGATCCCCTTTTCCCTCTCCCTCAGGTTCAGGATTAAATCTTTATTCTGGTTCCCCAGGATCCTTTTTCCCCCTCTGAATTCTTTTCCCCTACGCAGCCCTGCCGCAGCCAGCAAAAAATTGCCCCAAATTCCTTCTTGACAAATGCCTGATTTTGGTGTATATCCCTGTCCAATAAGGACTTAGGAAAGCGGTATGCGGGCGTAGTTCAGTGGTAGAACACTAGCTTCCCAAGCTAGATATGTCGGTTCGATTCCGGTCGCCCGCAGTAGTAGGTTTTTATCTCGATGCAGTAAATTTTTCATCCCTGATCATGGACTGAGTCGCGCCAAATAGTCCCAGCAGTATCGGCCTCCCCGACTTCATATAATCAAAATAATTAGGCAGGCGAAACCGCCCAATACGACCTTGAGTGGCTTGTCGAACTCGAAGATTTTGATTCTTTCATCCATGGCCTCAACTCGGGATCATTTCGTCGGGAACTTGGCTGTAAGTTGTTCAAGGAAAGACCGGGCCTTTTTGGCTTCGGCGGCAATCTCCGGCAGGGTTCCACGGGTCAGGCACTCGACGATGAGGGGACCTTTGGTGAAGCCGCCCTGGATCAACCGCGTCATCACGGCCGGAAAATCGACCATGCCTGTCCCGGGTGTGAGCATAACCTCCTTGGGCAGTCGAAAATCCTTGACACTCATGCCGATGACCAGGCCATCGACCGTGGCGGCGTCATCGACGGGGTTGAGTTTGGCGTCGGAATAATAGAAGATGTTGCCGGGATCGTACCAGATGCGGAAGTTTTTGTGGCCAACCCGTTCGATGGATTTTCGGCACTGCGGGCCGGTGGCATTCAGGCCCCCGTGGGGCTTGATGCTGATGCCGATTTTCTTGTCGGCGGCATAGTCGCAGCAGGCGCGGATCGCGGAAAAGTATGGCTCGTAGAGTTTTTCGTCGCCGACCCCGCCCATCATCAGATTCCTGGCCCCGCAGGCGGCGCAGTTGTCGATAAGCTTTTTGAGTCCGTCGATGCCCGCCTGCAGCGATTCTGCCACCGGAATATCGCCGCCATAGACCGATGCGACTTCGAGCTTTCGCTTGCGGGCCTCTGCCCCGACCTGCTCGGCCTGTTTTGTCGTCGTCGCAACGGAGATCACCAGGCCATTGTCGCCCTTGGCCGTCATCAGGCCGACATACTTATAGCCCGCCTCGGCAATCGCATCCAGCGCGACCGGGTATTCATGCTGATCCCACGGCCGGGTATAGCACCCGATCTGCCAGGGGGATTGCAGCTTATCTTCTGCCGCTTGCCCCGCCTTCGATAACAATGCCCCCCCTACCGCCAGTCCGATCGTACCTCGCAAAAAATCGCGGCGTGAAAGTCCATTCATAGATTCTCTCCTTCAATCGGAAGGTTATGTTCGAAATTGGAGGGACTCGCTCCGTCGAGTCCGATGATTGAGCGGCCGCAACAGAGTGCGGCCCTCCATTAATTTTTAACGGATCATCCCGGAATGATCTGCCGTTTGTCGCGGTCGTAGGTCATCCGCTTACCGGTGTCGAAGGCCTGTATGGCCATCAGGCAGGCGACGGCATGCTGGTATCCGGCATCGATCGACGCGTTCGGTTGCTTACGGGTCCGCAGACACTGCAACCAATCGAGAAAATGATCGGGATGCGGCACATCCGGCACGCGATTGACCCCGCGAATATCTCCCTTTCGCCTCGGCCCGCCCTCGGCCGAGTAAGTCGGCTCGGTCCATGAAACCATATCCAAGGTCCCCCGATCGCCGAAGAGCTTGAAGGTGCTGCCAGCGCCGTTCCCCAGATTCGATGAATATACGACCATAAAACCCTCCGGATAGATCCACAATGCCTCGGCATGATCCGGACAGGTAAACTTGTGCTCATCGTTCCAGGTAAAAGTCTCACCCAGCGATACGCAGCTTGTCGGGAAGGTTGCACCGGTGATGTAGTGCACCAGATCGATGTAATGACTCCCGTATCCGGTCACCGGCCCGTCGCTGAATTCACGATAACCATACCAACCCGAATACAGCACCGGATCGAACGGTCGATCCGGAACATCCAACAAGAATTCCTTCCAATCAACATCCTCTTTTTTGACATCTTTGACATATCCATACCAGTAGGGTTGTTCGGTGTTGCGATGCTGTTCAATGCGGCTTACGGTTCCAAAGATTCCGGTCTTATAGAGTTCGCGACAACCGGTGAAACTGGGCAGAGAACGAAGCTGCGTTCCGATCTGCACCACGACATTCGCTTTCTTGACCGCATCATAGGCCGCAACCAGTCCCGCCATATCCTTGGCCAGCGGCTTTTCGCAATAGGCATCCTTGCCGGCCTCGGCCGCGGCCTTGAGATGCGTGGTGTGCTGATGATCGCAGGATGCGATCATGACCGCGTCCACCTCCTTGAGCGCCAGCAAATCCCGATAGGAAGAAAACATCTTCGCTTCTCGGCCGTACCAGTCCTTGATTTTTGCGGCCGCATTTTCCCTCGCCACTCTCCAGGGATCGCTAACCGCGACAAACTCGACATTTTCGGTCGCATCGAACGCATGCACGCCCATCATGTGGGCCCCGACGCCTCGACTGCCGCAGCCGATCTGTCCGAGAAGGATTCGATCGTTGGCCCCCAGAATGCGGGAATAACTGGCCGCGGTCATCGCCATGGCCGCCCCGGCTGCTGTGCTCTTCAGAAACGCCCTGCGTGATACCCGCTGACTCATGTTTGATCTCCCTGCTAAAGGAATGTTTCCTGATTTTTCCGGCCTCCATCCTACGCCGCCGATCCAACAAGGTCAAGCCGGATCCCAGCACCCAATCTCATCCCGTGCTTGACGAAATCCACCGCATCGCATATGATTCTTTCCACGGCAACCGAATCATGGGCCGTAACTATATCGACATCAATCCGTATCCGGAAAGGACAGACTATGGCAGGCGAATTTCGTTTTTCGTTCGGACCGTGGAACATTCATGAAGGCGCCGATCCTTTCGGCCCCACAGTCCGTAAAGGAATCATCTTTGCCCAAAAGATCAAACTTTACAAAAAACTCGGTTTCGACGGGGTTCAATTCCACGACGACGACGCCGTTCCGGGCCTGGATAAGCTTCGTTCCAAACAGATTCACCAGAAGTCCAAGGCGGTGTCGAAGATGCTCAGAGGGGAAGGCCTTGTCGCCGAGTTTGTGGCGCCGCGTCTCTGGGAAAATCCGCAGACCATCGACGGCGGTTATACCTCCAATGATCGCGACTGTCGCGAGTACGCAAAA
Organism: uncultured Pirellulales bacterium; assembly: GCA_964643355.1. Lineage (GTDB taxonomy): Bacteria > Planctomycetota > Phycisphaerae > Sedimentisphaerales > Anaerohalosphaeraceae > FEN-1350. The sequence continues at coordinate 66,951 of CAZXPW010000020.1, read as the reverse complement.
AAACGCAACCGAATCTCCATCGACATCGCCAATGCTCTCGACTGCGATCTGATTGTGTTGTGGCTGGCCCGCGAAGGGACCTATATCCGCGAGTCCAAGGACAGCAAAGTCGCCGTCGATCGGATCGTCGAGGCGATCAATGATATGCTTGGTTACGACAAGAAGATCCGTATCGCCATCGAACCCAAGCCCAACGAGCCCATGGACCACGCCTATATTCCGACGACGGGTCACGCTCTGGCGATTGCCGCGATGTCCGACGATCCCAAACGGGTCGGGGTGAATATCGAAACCGCCCACGCGATCCTGGCAGGTCTGGATCCTTCGGATGAAATGGGCTTTGCGCTGGCCTTCGACAAGCTCTTCACCGTCCATCTGAACGACCAAAACGGCTTGAAGTTTGATCAGGACAAGACTTTTGGTTCGGTCGATCTGCGCCGGGCCTTCAATCAAGTCCGCATCCTCGACGCCTACAACTACGGCAAACGCGGCGAATTCGTCGGCCTCGATGTCAAGGCCATGCGAACGCAAAAACAAGACATGGCGACCAAACACCTTTCCAACAGCCGTCAGATCTTCCTGCAACTGCTGGAATTGGTCCGTTCGCTGAACACCCCGCGGATCGAAGACCTGGTCAGCCAACGGGATTATGAAGAGCTGGATTTGCTGATCATTAACCACCTCATGGGCCGGTAGTCGTTTGTCCGGGCTTACAACAGAAAGAAATCGGATGGGAAATCGATCCATTGTTCTTCTGTATGAAGACGACCATCTCGTTGTTATCCACAAGCCCTCCGGAGTATCCGTCACGGCCGATCGCAGCGGCCAGGAAGACCTTCTGCAATCTCTTGCTCGTCAACAAAAACAATCGGAAAAACTGCGATTGATTCATCGGTTGGACAAGGACACCTCCGGCGTAATGTTGCTGGCAAAAAATATCGATATGCAGCGCCGCTGCACCGAATGGCTTGAACAGCGGCAGATTCGCAAGAGTTACCTCGCTCTGGTCGCTGGTTTCGTTACTCCCCCCAGCGGTATCATCGAGGCCTGTTTGGGACGGCTCACCCATGATTCACAACGGATGTGCGTCGATCCCAAAAAGGGCAAACCCGCGGTAACTGAATACGACTTGCTGGCGGACTTTGGGGGCGTCGCCCTGGTCCTGGCCCGTCCCATCACCGGCCGGACCCACCAGATCCGCGTGCATTTCGCTCATCGGGGTTTTCCGCTGGCGATTGATCCGCTCTATGGTTCAACGAGACCGATCCTGTTGTCTGATTATAAAATGGGCTATACGATTAAGGGCAAGGAAGAGGAAACCCCTCTGATCGATCGCCTCACGCTACATGCGTATCAATTGGAACTGCCCAACAATTGCGGATTCCCGTCGCCGCTGATCGCGCCGCTCGAAAAAAAATTCGCGGCCGCCGTAAAAATGCTCACCAAGCACAACCGAAACGGTCGCAATGCCCTGATCAAACCGGAACTCGTCGATCGTATTCTTGAAGCCAAGCCGATTTAAACCGGAGGATCCCGGGTCCGCTGCGGCGCGGCAGCACGGCAGAATGGATTCCTTTTTATCTTGATCCCAAGTCGCCATTCGCATACACTATGCGGTTATAGAATACCGAAACCTGAGGTTCTTCGAATGGACAACAAACGGGTTAGAGTGGGATTGGCGGGATTCGGCATCGTCGGCAGCGGCGTGGCCAAAATCCTTCTGGAAAACGCCGATGAAATCAAAACTCGCACAGGCGTATCACTGGAATTGGCTTGTGTGGTGGATACCGAACTGAAGCGGACCCGGCCGGTTTCGCTTCCAACGGGACTGTTGACCGACGACCTGCGGCGATTGCTCAACGATCCTTCGATCGAGATCGGGATTGAATTGATCGGCGGCACGGGATTTGCCCGGCAGTTGCACCATCAACTTCTCGAATCCGGCAAACATGTCGTTACCGCCAACAAAGCTCTACTGGCTGAGCATGGTCCCGAACTGTATGCCGCCGCCCGGGCCGTCAAAAAATGCATCGCGTTCGAAGCCAGTTGCTGCGGCGGGTTGCCCATCATCTCCGCCATTCGTACGGGCCTGGCCGCCAATCGCATCTCCGCCATTTACGGAATACTCAATGGAACCTGCAATTCTATCCTGTCCAACATGACCCAGCGGAATATGGACTTTGCTTCGGCTCTGCGACAGGCCCAGGACAAGGGTTACGCCGAGGCCAATCCCAAGCTGGACATCAATGGTTCCGATAGCGCCCACAAGCTGACCATCCTCGGTTCGCTGGCGTTCGGCTGCGAAATTCCCTTCGACTCGGTCTATACTGAGGGCATTGAGGGAATCGGAACCGAGGATATCCAGCATGGTTTGGAGATGGGATATGTCATCAAGTTGCTGGCGATCGGACAGAGAGACGCACAGGGTAAGATCTCCCTGAGGGTCCATCCTTCTTTTATTTCCAAAAACACTCCGTTGGCTCGTGTATCGGGTCCCTTTAACGCCGTCAGCATCTTCGGCCACGCCGTCGGCAACACCCTCTATTTCGGCCGCGGGGCCGGCATGATGCCTACCGCCAGCGCCGTCGTCGCCGACTTGATCGAGGTCGCGCTGGGTAATTCTCAGACCCTTTTCGACAACATGCGGTGGACTCCGCAGGCGCAAACTCGGTCTCGACTCAGCGATATCGGCTGTATCAACAGTCGCTTCTACATCAAGGTTATGGCCAAGGACAAGCCCGGAGTCGTCGCCGCCTACGGCAAAATCCTCGGGGATCACAACATCAGCATCTCAGGCGCACTGCAGCACGAAGGCCGGGGCCCGGAGAATTCCGTCCCGGTCGTGATTACGACCCATCTGACGCAGCAGAAGAATATGGTCGCCGCGCTGGACCAACTTCAGAAACTGGATGTCGTCTGCGGAAAACCCGTATGTATCCGGATCGTGGACATTCCAGAGGACAGCGAATGACCGCCAAATACGCGATTATCGTTCCCGACGGAGCGGCCGATCGTCCGCTGGAGTGCTTCGGCGGAAAAACCGTTTTCGAGGCCGCCGAGATTCCGAATATCCATGCCATCAGTATTGATGGCAAACAGGGGCTGGTCAACACGATTCCAGAGGGATTTTCTCCGGGCAGCGATGTTGCCCAGATGTCCCTGTTGGGATATGATCCTCGCCAATACTATACCGGCCGGGCCCCCCTTGAAGCCGCCGCTCAGGGGATTCGTCTTAAAGGGGACGACTGGGTCTTCCGATGCAATCTCGTGACCTTTTCCGAAGACAAAATGGCCGATCATAGCGCCGGCCATATCTCCTCCGACGAGGGGGCCAAGCTTGTCCGCGATCTGGAAGCCGCCATCAACGATCCCACGATTCGTTTTTATCCGGGGCTGAGCTACCGACACTTGTGCGTCATTTCCGGATCAACCTTCGAAAAAGTCAAGACGACGCCTCCCCATGACATTATCGACGAGAAGCTCTCCAAATATTTGCCGAAAGGCAAAAATGCGGAGCAACTCATCGCGATTATGGAGCGATCCCAGAAACTGTTTGAGCACCATGATATCAATCGTGTCCGCCGCGATCTGCATGAAAATGCCGTCAGCAGCGTCTGGCTCTGGGGCCAGGGTCAACGGGCAACATTGGATAGTTTCAGCAAGCGATTTGGCGTCAAAGGGGCCTGCATCACCGCCGTCGATCTGGTCAAGGGCATCGGCAAGCTGATCCATTTCGATATGATCGAAGTTCCCGGCGCAACGGGTTTCTTCAACACCAATTATATCGGCAAGGGACAGGCGGCCGTACAGGCCCTGCAGGATCACGACCTGGTCTTTGTCCATGTCGAGGCCCCCGACGAAGCCGGCCACGCCGGAAACGCCGAACAGAAAAAGGCCGCCCTTGAACAGATTGACAAATTCATCGTCGGTCCTGTTCACGATGCGCTGAAGCGGTATGATCAGTACCGCATCCTGGTCCTCCCCGACCACCCGACTCCGGTCGAGACGCGAGGCCATATCGGGGATCCTGTGCCCTTTGCCATGGCTGGAACCGGCATTAAAGGCGTCGTTCACAAGCCGATGTCGGAAAAAAACGCCACAGAATCCGGTTTCCGTATCACTCAGGGCCACGAACTCATGGAATATTTCCTGAAAATCTGACGACACAAGATACAATTTTTATTGGAGGTAAGAGCATGGAACCGATCGATACAAACGCCAATTTCGTCCCCTGCGGCTGTTGCATGTCCAAGGCCACCTGCATGTTGAATCGCCGTCAGTTCATGGTCGGCGCCGGTGCGGGCCTTGTCGCTGCGAATCTGGCCATGTCCTCCCTGGCCCAGGTCACCGGATCGGAGATACCCCAGTACAATCCCACCGCATCCAAGCCGCTGATCGTTCAGCCCGTTCTTGCTGTACAACTGTATAAGCCACACCCCCAGACCAGTTGGCGGCCGTGGGGGGGAATCCATACTCAGGAAGATATCTCCAAAGAACAAGCCCGCATCCAGGACGAACTCAAGACATTGCAGGCGAATAGTGAATTTGCCATTCAGACTCGCCCGCTGGTCACCCTGAGCGATCCCAACAAAGCCGCCGAACTCGGGAACGCCGATCACGATTTAATGCTCATTTATGCAGCCAACACGGATCTGCGAATTCTCGAAGGCCTAACCAATCCCGCTAAGTGGACGCTGGTTTTTGTTCGCCATAAATCCGGTCCTGTCTATCTGTGGTACGAAATCGCCCACAACCGTTATCTCCGCAAGACCGTCGATCCATTCGGCCAACCGGGAGTGGATCATCAGGATGTCGTCGTCGATCGTTACGATGAACTACAATGGCGGATGCGGGCCCTGTTCGGCCTCAAGAACACCCTCGGCAAACGGATCGTCGCCATCGGCGGTGCCAGCGGGTGGGGTGCCGGCGGCCAGAAAGCTCCTGATATCAGCAAGAACACCTGGAAGATGGACATTCAGACCGTGGATTATCCGGCTCTTGGCGAATTGATCAAGAAAGCCCGCCAAAACCAGCCGCTGGTCAAATATTGTTCGGACCTGGCCGACCGATATATGAAACAAACCGGCATCAAAGTCCAGACCGATCCGCAATACATTCGTAACGCCTTCGTTCTGAACGAGGTGTTTAAAGGTCTCATGGACAAAGCCGGCACCGATGCGATCACGGTCAACAATTGCATGGGAACCATCATGCCCCTGTCCGAGACGACCGCCTGCCTGCCGCTGTCCTTGTTGAACGATTCCGGTTATACGGCCTATTGCGAATCCGATTTTGTCGTCATCCCATCGGGAATTCTCTTGCACCACATCAGTTCGCTACCGGTCTTCCTCAATGACCCGACCTATCCGCATGACGGCATGGTCACCATCGCTCACTGTACCGCCCCCAGAAAGATGGATGGGAAAAATTACGAGCCGGCTCAGATCGTCACTCATTTTGAAAGCGACTACGGCGCCGCACCCAAGGTCGATATGAAGCTCGGCATGAAAATGACCGTCATCGATCCTGATTTCGACAACAAGGTCTGGCTCGGCTTCGAGGCTGAGGTCATTGACAATCCTTTCCTGGATATCTGCCGATCCCAGTCCGATATCCAGATCAAGGGCGACACGGATGAACTCAACGCACAGACCAGGGGCTTTCACTGGATGGCGTCCTACGGCAACTATCTTCGGGAGACCGGCTACGCCCTCAAGAAAATCGGCATCGGCTGGAACAATCTCTCCAAATCCTCGAAAGCGTAACGGATCTTCGAAATCGCGGGTATAACAAAACCGGCCAACCGCCCTTCCATGGGCTTGGCCGGTTTCGTTTGGAGCATTGGCTATGAATAGCAGGATCCTGATTTTGGTTTCTTTAGGATGGGGCACATTCACATTCGCATCTGCAGACCACGACAATGCGCCCATACAGCAATTTACCAATTCCATCGGAATGCGGATGATTCCCCTTTTGCCCGGCAAGTTTACAATGGGCTCAGACTCCGGGGAATTCGACGAACGACCTGTTCACCCGGTCGAAATCAGCCGGATTTTTTCAATCTCGGCGACGGAAGTCACCAATGCCCAGTACGAACAGTTCGACCCTTCCCACAAAGCGCTTCGCGGCAAACATGGTTTTTCCTATGAAGATGACGAAGCCGTAGTCTTCGTGTCCTGGCAGGATGCCGTTGGCTTCTGTCAGTGGTTGTCGCAAAAGGAAGGCAAGCCCTATCGTCTGCCGACGGAAGCCGAGTGGGAATATGCCTGCCGAGCCGGAACCGCAACCGCCTATTCGTTCGGGGATTCCCTTCCAAAAATACTCCACAAAAACCAGAAGGAAACCTGGCAACCTCAGCCCGTCTCTCTTCGCGTCGCCCAAGGGCCGGCCAATCCATGGGGGTTGTATGACATGCACGGAAATGTTGAGGAATGGTGTCATGACGGGTATGGTCCCTATCCCGACAACATTCAAATCGATCCCATGGGCCCCGAAACCGGCTCCTTCAAAATCACGCGCGGAGGCAGCCACGGAACCGAACTGACCTACCTCCGTACCGCCAACCGATCCGCCGCACTGTCGGAGGACCGCCACGAAATGATCGGCTTTCGCGTCGTTCAATCCGAATCCCACACGATTCTGATTCCGTTTCCGCAGATAACGCCGCCCCTGTGGGCACAGGATGTATCGCAGGAGAACACCGAATGGAAATCCCCTGCCGTGCCGGAATTCTTCGGCCCCATCGAGTATGTGCGCATCCCCCCCGGTTCCAATGGCCCGTTGTACTCCAAACACAATCACTGCCCCGCTATCACCGGCTGTCCCAACGGCGATCTTCTGGCCATCTGGTACACCTGCAACACCGAACCCGGCCGTGAATTGGCGATTGCCGCCTCCCGTCTTCGCAAAGGCAAATCCGAATGGGACCCCGCCTCAACCTTCTGGGATGTCCCCGACCGCAATGACCACGGCTCGGAAGTATGGTGGGATGGTGACAAGACGCTCTACCATTTCAACGGTCTCAGCACCGACGCTACCTGGGGCAAACTGGCCCTGATCATGCGAACCAGTCAAGACAACGGGGTCTCGTGGTCCCCCGCCGCCCTGATCGATCCCGAACATGGCCTCCGCAACCAGGTTATTTCCGGCCTGATCCGCACTCGCGATGGCCGGATGATCCTCCCGTGCGATGCCGTCACCGAGGGCTCCGGCGGGACCGCCGTCCATATCAGCCGCGATAATGGCAAGACCTGGATCGACCCCGGCAAAGGCAAACCCGCTCCCGATTTCTCCGACGGAAAATCCGGAGCATGGATCGCCGGCATCCATGCGCGTCTGGTCGAACTGGCTGACGGCCGCCTCTTGGCATTGGGCCGGGGTGACACCATCAAGGGACGAATGCCGCAAAGCGTCTCCGCCGATGGCGGAGTAACCTGGACCTATTCGGCCGGTACCTTTAATCCCATTGGAAGCGGACAACGGCTGGTTCTGATGCGGCTTCGCGAAGGCCCTCTTCTCTTTGTCAGCTTTACGGATCCGTCAAGTCGCCTATCGAACCCCCTCGCCGGCCCCGTCGGCATCCCCATCCACGACGCGCAGAACAACACCCGACAATGTTTTGGATTGTTCGCCGCCGTATCCAACGATGAAGGCCTGTCCTGGCCGATTCGAAAACTGATTACGCCCGGAGGACCGGCAAAAACCCTACAAGGCGGCGCCTGGACGGGAACATTCACGCTTGACGACACCCATGCCGAGCCCAAGGGGTATCTGGCCGCGACTCAAACCCCGGACGGATTGATCCACCTAATCAGCAGTCGATTGTATTACCGCTTCAATCTGCCCTGGTTGATTACCGGCTCTTCGTCGGATTCGACAGATTGATATCGCTCTTGAGCAGATCCACTGGTTGTCGATCAAAGGCCGGTCCGGGGGTTTGACCGGGTTTCAGGAAGAAATAATACAGTCGACCCTCTTGATAGGTCTTGCCCGCCAGTTCGCCGGCCTCATCGCCCTGGCCCATATACACATCGCACCGACCTGGAGCCCGGATCGCTCCGCCGGTGTCCTGGTCCAGAACAAACCGCTGGAAGGGTTGCGTTACCGTCTGCGTTCCAACGGTTCGCGGAAGCTTCGATTGCAAAAATGCCAGCGAAGCCCGCGGATAAATGCTCTTGTCGGTCGCGATAGTCCGCAAGGGAATAACCGGCTCATTCAAGCTGCCTCTCGGTTCTCCCGTATCGGTTCGGAAAAATACAAATCGTGGATTTGCCGCCACATACTGATTAACTTCGTTGGGGTGCGATTTGAAATACTCCATCATCGATTTTAAGCTCAATTTGTCGGCCGGAATTTTCCCGGCTTTTACCAGGGCCTGCCCCACACTGGCGTATTCATGCCCGTTGTTGGCCGCATAGCTCACCGTCACCATCCTGCCATCTGTCGTTCGGATTTTCGCCGAACCCTGCACGTGAGCAATATACACCTCAAACGGATCGCTTAGCCAGATCAACTCCTTTCCCTTTAGTTCCCCCGATGCCTCCAGTTCCGCCCGGCTCGGATAGGGCGTAAACTGTCCTCCAGGCCCTTTGCGCCCCAGGATCTCCCCGTTCTCGCCCTTGACCAGATCCGCCGGCTGCTGATACAGCGGGAACTGGAATCGTCCCGATCGCGTCATCGATCCGTCAAAAATAGGCGTGTAATATCCTGTAAACAGAACCGTTCCCTTGTTGTCCCACCCCACGGAGGTATAGACATCAAACTTCTCGCGAATCGCCGCCTCCAGTTGCTTGCCGGTCAAGCCCGAATCCAGCAACTGCCCAAACGCCTCCAAACTCGCCACCACCTGCGCATGCGTAATCTCACCGTAGGGATAAAATTTCTGGCTCGATGGCTTGCTCATATAGCTTAAACTGTTGTCGATCGCCTCTCGGAGTCTATCCAACTCAAAGCAGGCGATCGTCATGCTGGGGATATCCGCCGGATCCGTGATTTTGCGCAGCGCCAGCTCTCCCGGCGGCAACGGACGACTGTAATCCGGCGGCAATTCCACCTCCTGAGCCGTCTTGCAACCGCCGATGCCCAACAATACCCCCAAGCCGAACGCCGCTATCCATCTCGCTTTCATGCCGAACTCCGTTTCAGAATAATCTGTCGTCCATACTCAATAGCCAAGGTTTACATTCTCACCGAAATCCCACGGGATTGCAAATATTCCTTGATCTGTCCAATCGTATAGGTCCCGAAGTGCACAATCGACGCAACGAGAACGGCATCGGCATGCCCATCGACAATCGCCTGCTCCAGATGTTCCAGCTTTCCCGCCCCGCCCGACGCAATCACCGGCACCTCAACGGCATCCGCGATTGCCCGTGTCATCGGAATATCGTACCCGCCTTTTGTTCCATCGGTATCCATACTCGTGGGCAAAACCGCTCCGGCTCCCATCCCGACTACGCGCTTGGCCCACTCGACGACGTCCAGTCCCGTTCCCTGGGTGCCCCCGTTGATCACCACTTCGAATCCGCTGGGCAACTTGGTCGATTTTCGGGTGTCGATTGCCACGACAATCTGGTGGCCTCCGAATTCCTTCACCGCTTCCTTGACCAAGTCTGGATTCTTAACGGCAGCCGTGTTGATCGACACCTTTGATACATTGATGTCCATTAATTCCTGAATGTCCTTGCAAGTTCGAACTCCCCCACCCACCGTCAGCGGAATCGAAATCCGTTCCACTGTCCGCAGGATTGTGTCCAGCATGAATTTCCGTTTTTCTACGCTGGCTGTGATATCCAAAAACACCAGCTCATCGGCCCCGGCATCGCTATAGGCCGCCCCGATCTCGGCCGGATCGCCGATATCTTTCATGTTCACAAACTTTACGCCCTTGACCAGCCGTCCGTCTTTGACATCAAGACACGGAATGATCCGCCGAAAATCCAATTGCCGTTCAATCATTTTCACTTCCTTTCCTTTGGGTTTCGGATAGAATGTCCGAAAGTGCCAATAGTTATACATCGGATATTCGAATGAAAAAAGGCCATTTTTCTTGGAACCGTTCGACCTCCAGGTGGATCGTTGCCTTTATGGTTTTATGCCTTTCCCTCGGCTCCTGCCAGGCAGGTTCGGCCCCGGCCCCCTCGATGATCGTTTTCCGCGGTTCCAGCGACGCATCCGCCGCTGTCGCCCTCACGGAGACTTTCTTTGTAGTTGCCGACGACGAAAATAATATCCTTCGCGTTTACGACCGCACTCATCCCGGCCTGCCGGTCTGTACCTACGACCTTTCCCCCTATCTCCAGCCCGACGATGACGGTCCCGAAGCCGATATCGAAGGCGCCACTCGGGTCGGCAACCGAATCTATTGGATCACCTCGCACAGCCGGAATAAAGATGGCAAAATGCGCCCCAGCCGATACCGCTTTTTCGCCCTTGATTTTTCTGTTGATGCCGGCACAATCAACTTCACTCCCGTTGGCAAACCTTGCTCAACCCTTCTCCAGCAGTTGCTCACAGATCCGGCCGCCAAATCCCTGAATCTCTGGGCCGCCGCCCGTCTCGGGGAAGATCTGCCGAAAAAACAACGGGAAAAACTCGCTCCCAAAGACGATGGCCTCAACATGGAAGCTCTCGCCGCATCCCCAGACGGAAAGACTCTCTATATCGGATTCCGTAACCCCCGGCCCACCGCCCCCAAGACCGGAAAACCGGCCGCTCTCGTCATTCCTCTGGCCAACCCCGACGAAGTCCTCTCCGGCCGGCCCGCCCGTTTCGGCCCCCCCTTGCTCTGGAACCTCGGCGGTCGGGGTATCCGAAGCATGGAGTATTCACCCGCCCACAATTGCTTCTGGATCGTTGCCGGCCGGCATGACGAAGAAAACGACTTCGCCCTGGCCCGGTGGTCCGGCGATCCCGCCGCCCAGCCCGTCGTCGTCCGGCCGCTCAAACTCGCCGACGATTTCGGCCCCGAAGCCCTCTTTTTCTTCGACTCCCCCGACCTCTGGCTGCTGAGTGACGATGGAACGCGGCCGATTCCCGTGAACTCCCCGGACGAGTGTTCCGACGAACTCGTCAACGGCTGCTGCGAAAACAAGCTTCTGACGAACCCCGACAAAAAATCCTTCCGAACCGCCTCCCTCCAACTCCCCTGATTTCGGCCGGAATGGGGGGATTGACGGCCTTTCTTCACAATAAATAGTGGATCCAAAAGGTCTGTGCGGCAGCAATATCGTGCCAGAAAATAGCACGATCAGAGCAATAGTACCGTGTTTAATGACGATTTTTGTCCATGACGACGGTTGTAAATCCCTGTAGTATCAAGTTTTACGAAGAATTATCACTATATTGCCGGTCAGTTTTACATAAATCCTTTTTCCGCAAGGATTTACGACGGTTTTTCGGGAATTTTTCTTTTCTTGCTATCCATTTGATTCTATCCGGAATGTAGGAATAGTATTGGACTTGTCCTATCAAGAGCTTGCGGGAGGTGGAGTTAAACAGTTGTATTAAACAAGCGTTTGAAACAAGATCAGGCAGAAGGAAGAAACGGCTCGAAATTGATTATTGACTATTGACGATTCTCATATTGTAAATTGGAGATTGGATATTTGAAAATGGAAAATGGAGCCGGGAAAATTGAATTGACCTCACGCCAAGGCGCGGAGGCGCAAAGAAACCAATATCCACGCATTTCACGGATGACACGGATTCAAGAGACAGGATCACTACTGTCCGGTTATAAGTCGAATAACCACAATTGGTTACAATCGTCGACATTTTGTTCTTGTATAGGCATATTCGTAAGTACTTGTTCTATAAGGATTTTCTCGAAAAGCGTCAGGCTGAGAATTTGCTGAATTTCGGTCAGACTGAGCGATAGATGCAGTTCTTTTTTGACAATCGCGATCAGGACATACACGCAGACGGCAATCCAGATCTGCGTCTTGACGGCATTCCCGGCTCGATGGGCACATGATCGAGGGCATTGACATCGTGCACGGAACCATCGGTAATGCACAAAAAACAGGGAATCGAGCCCTTCAGGTCCAGCAGGGTGTGCATCTTGACGGCACTTTTGTGTTGGCGAAACTGGGCCCAGGGAAACAAGGTCAGCGATGGTTGCCGCGATACCGGCGGACACAAGTGTTGAACTGATGGCGAGGAATGAACTCCATCAGTTGCGAGAAGAGCGTGCGATCGTGATTCAAGAAGCGGTCCTTTCCAATTGGGTTGGCCGTTTCTTGTATCGAAGTTCAAATCGAAAACAAGCATTTTCTTTCGCAACCTTTTGTTTATTAAGAAGTTATAACAAATTCAACTTTGCTTAACCGGACAGTAGTGAGACAGGATATAGAATGTAGGCGATAGGATTTAGGAAACGACGACGAACCATAATATTCGCGATTGGAATTGAGGGCGAAAAGGGGTTTTGGGTTTGTAAAATGGTTTTTGGATTTCAAGGAGTGAACCCATGAATGATCCACGCGGTTCGATTTAGCGAAAATGGGATTTGAAATTGTATAATGGATATTGGATAATGGGAAAGGAGCCGGGAAAATTGAATTGACCTCACGCCAAGGCGCGGAGGCGCAAAGGAAGGATTTAGGATACAGGGGTTAGGATATAGGGAAAGTCGCTGGTCGCTGGACATAAAGTGTGAAAAGTGTGAACGGTGTTAAAGGTATGAAAAGTGTGAAAGCTGTGAGAAGAACGATACAAAATTCATTTGACGCGATCAACAGGATTTACAGGATGGGTAGGAATAAGCAATCTCCAAGAAGAGCGGTGAAATGGAATGGGAAATGATAGTGGATGAAAGGTGGCGTGAAATAATAGGTGACTGTCCCCTATTTCCTATTTCCTGAAGTTCTATCCCTGAAGTGGAATCATATTGACTGGGAACGAAACCGGATTCGGATACCGAGTCCAAAAACGAAAGACATGATGGACACGAAAGCCGCGTTATCCCCTTATTCCCGGAACTGTTGGGACCGCTTCAGGAAGTGTACGATCAAGCCACGGTGGGAACCGAGTGGGTTATCACACGGTATCGTCTGGACAATACGAATCTGCGAACGCAATTTCTAAGGATTCTGTTACAGGCGGGAATCAAACCGTGGCCAAAACCTTTCCAGAATCTACGATCAACGCGGGAAACCGAACTGATGGAAAGATTCCCAATTCATGTCGTTTGTGCATGGATTGGCAATTCGGTACTGATCGCGAAAAAATCCTACCTTCAGATTCGCAATGAAGATTACGACAAAGCTTGTACCCCAATTGCACAGTCCGTGCACAGATTTGCACCGTCGGTGCACAGCCAGGAACAATCGGTGCAAAATCCGGCGCAGTACTTTCCCGAACAAACCGGAACAGACAAGAGCATTTTTCGTGAGCTTGCTTCGCAAGTCTTTATGGATTCTGAACTTATCGGCAATCTTCCGGAACCCTCAAAAGTGGACCGAATAGGTAGGAATCGGGGTGAAAGGATTCGAACCTTCGGCCTCCTGGACCCAAACCAGGCGCTCTAATCCAAGCTGAGCTACACCCCGAAGAGAATGATTGTACACCATCCCCACTCAAAACACAACCCCCCCTTCACAGACCCGCCGGAGCTGCACTTCACCGCTTACCGATACGGCCGCACCCTCAAGCACAGGCAAGAATGGCAATCGTCGGAAGAATATTCTGGCAAGTATGAACCAGCGCCGTTACGACAACCGCCCGCCCCGTGGATTTCTTTTCCCATTCCAGAAAACAGATCGAAAAAACAAAAAACGGCCACGCCGTGATCAATCCCCACGCCGGAGCCGCCAGGGAATGCAGCCCCCCCACACCATCGCCGAAATGATCGCGACTCCGGTCGGATTCACAATAAACCGCTTGATGATCCACAAGAGTCCCCACAACAGAATCGTCTCCAGCCACGGACTCAGGATCAGGATACCGACAATGGTTACCGCTACCGGCGGTCCCTCAAATGTCGGTCCCTGACCCGGCATAAGAGGCGTCACCACTGCTGAAATCGCCAGACTTGGAAACAGCGATATCAGCGCGGCCTTCAAAACATAATTCCGCATTGGCTGATCGGTATTTCTCAGAATGTGCAGGATCTTCTTCATTCTCATTCACCAGGAATTCGGCGGGATTGTCTTGTATCCTGCAGTTGCTGGACCGGCCAGACGCCCAGCGCCTTGTCCGCATATGCGCCGTTCTCCTCCGTACATCCCTCCAGGATCATCGCCTCGGGTTGTGGAAGGAAAAACGGAGCGCACTGAAAATTCAGGGGACGCCAGTCCCCGGGTTCGATGACGATGTTTGTCCGGTCACCGATGAAAGTTGTCATCAGGATAGTACCAATCCCGCTGCGGACAAGATTGCCGAAGATCCCCCATATCGACGCGTATGGGAGATGGACCAGACAGTCCCGGCACAACACGGCATCGCCTTCGGGAAGCGGATCGCAGGTCAAATCCAGCCGTCGAAATTCCGCGAAGGGATGGGACGATCGATACCGCTCGGTATTCCGCACGACAATGTCTCCGATGATATCCGCCCCGATGTAGCGTTCAATCGGAAGTCGAACCCTGCTGAGCCAGGAAAAATCACCGCACGGAATATCGACCAGAGTTCAAACGCCCAGGTGTTTGAGCAACGGGGGCAACGCCTCCCGCAATCGGGCCGTCGCGTCAATCTGAGATCCAAGCCCCGAACGGGATTCCGGGCTTCCCCACAAATTGTTGCGATAGATGTATTCGAAAATCTCCGCGATCGACAACCCCGCAAGCCGCTCCCGTACTTCCGCAAAACGCCGTTCCGCCAGAGTCGAAGGCCGCGTTGGGCGTATGCCGGAATGTTCATCGCCAATCCCCATCCGGAAATTATTCCATCAATCGATTTCCGGCTTTGTACGCCCTCTTTCGCTGCTTTTCCGAAAGTTGGTCGTTATCCCGTCCCGGGATCATTCCGAACCAGACGGCGTCAACGAGCTTGGCGCCCATGCATCGCGCTGCGGCTTTCAGTCCCTTGGTTGCTCCGGGAAACAGCATCCGACCGATCCCCGCCGGACATGCCGTCGAGGTAGCGATGACCGCCCGCTTGGTCCGCTTGCCGGCCGCTCGATCCTTTGGCCAGCGGGGCGGATCCCACGGCCAGTACGCATAGACGATCAGTCGCTCGATGAACCGTCGCATCAAGGCCGTGCAATTGAAAAAGTTGATCGGCGCCGCCAGCACGATTCCGTCGGCCGCGTCCACCCGATCCAGGATTCCGTTCATCGCGTCCTGCTGAACGCACCGCCCGCGCGGAAGGTCGCTTTGATTCTGGGTACATCGGCGACAGTTTGTGCAGAACTCGATGGGGGTGTCTCGCAGATCGACGATTTCGGCCTGCCCGCCCCGATCGCGTACGGCCTTCAGAATTTCCTGGACCGATTGGTCCGTGATCCCGCCCCGTCGATAACTGCCAACGATGGCAATGACCTTTTTGCCCATGACAATACTCCCCTCAATGGAATCAGGATCCGATTTGGTCCAGGCATCTTCGCAGCTCGTCGCGAACCATCTCCGCCTGCTGGCGCGTCAGATTGTTGTGGAATGGCAGCGCAATCGTCCGCGCCGAGATTCGGTCGGTCACCGGAAAATCCCCGGCCTTCAGTCCCAAAGGCCCGGCGATAAACGGCTGCAGATACACCGGCGGGAAATAATTGTTCACCTGGATCCCGCGCTGCGTCAGCATCTTCAGCAGTTGATCCCGCTGCGCCTGCGTGTAACGATCGGCAAGACGAATCACGAAGACAAACCAACTGATAAAGGATCCGGCCGCTTCCGTCGGCACGACAAACCGATCGTCGCCGGCCAGCAGTTCCTGGTACATCGTCGCCACGGCGCGGCGCTTGCGGACAAACTCGTCGATCCGCGAAAGCTGCGAAATCCCCAGCGCGCAGTTGATATCGCTGAGCCGATAGTTGTAGCCCAGCCGTTCGTGCGCCAGCCATCCGCCGCCGGCGCCGCGGCCCTGATTGCGCAGCGATACGCACAACGCCGCCAGCCGCTCGTCGTCGGTAACGATCATCCCGCCTTCGCCGGTCGTCATCTGCTTGTTCGGATAGAACGCAAACACCCCCATCCGTCCGAAGGTTCCGGCCGGTTTGCCGTTGAGCTTGGAGCCCAGCGCCTCGCAGCAGTCCTCCAGAATCGGGATGCCGTGCTTGTCGGCGATCCTACGGATTTCATCCATGCCCGCCGGATTCCCGAATACTTCGACTGGTAATATCGCTTTTGTCTTCTTGGTGATCGCCCTTTCGATCTTCGTCGCGTCGAGATTATAACTTACCGGATCGATATCCACGAAAACCGGCTTGGCATCGACCATCAGGATGCAGTTGGCCGTGGCAATAAAGGTAAAGGGCGTTGTGATGACCTCATCCCCCGGGCCGATTCCCATCGCCTTCAAACACACATAAAGTCCGCTGGTGCCGCTATTTACGGCAACCGCATATTTCGTTCCAACATAGCTGGCCAGATTCTTTTCGAATTCCGGAAGTTTCGGCCCCAGCGAAAGATACGGGCTTTTCAGGACGGAAACGACGGCATCGATGTCGGCCTGGGTGATATCCGCACGGGACAACGGGACTTTGAATTCCATTGCTGATCCTTACTAATTGTCAAATAAAGAGTTATGTTTGAAATTTCTTCGGATTTCATCCGTCTTCGGCGCCGCAGACGGATCACCAAACGACACCACTATATCGGAAGATTGGATTCCAGGCCAGAGAGAAATTCAGATCAAAGCGGTTAAATGTGGGGGGTTCAATGGGAGAAAAAACGACTATTTTCGAATTGCAACCTATTGCCAAATAAGAAGTTACAAGCGTTTCCCGTAAATCGGGGGACCCCTGAAACTCCAAGTCCTTATCCGGCTTTAGGTTATGTATTTTCAGACCCGTTTTGTGACGATCTTGCTTGCCGACATGACAAGTCCTCTATTAGGCCCTATACTGGATATTCATAGTCTTATGCAGGTCTATATTAATGGCTTACATATATCCGATATCGGGATTACCCCCCCCTGCTATTCAAGGATTTTTCTCGATCCAGAAATTGATCGCAAAATTGTTGTCACACAAAATTTGGTTCCATCCTCGTTATATTTGGTAGAATCAATACAAAAAATCGTTGACAACGGTCGAAAATATGGTAAAATACCGGTGTTTTCTTCCAGAGGCGACGGGAAACAATTGGAGAATCGAGAGCAGGGTCATTGAACTCCATCCAGGGCAAGTGAAGCCCTAATTTCAAAAAAAGGAGGTCATTATGCGAAATTCTTGGACTTATACACTCGCCATTATCCTTTTCCAGGGTTGGGTTGGTGCAGCAACGATCCAGGTTCCAGCAGATGCTCCTACGATCCAACAAGCCCTCTACCTGGCCGTTAACGGCGACACTATCGTCGTGGCCGAGGGGGTGTATTCGGAATACATTCAATTTCTGGGTAAAGACCTCACGCTGACCAGCAACAACCCGAATGACTGGGGCGTGGTGTCGCGGACGATCCTCCAGGTGCCGTCGGGATATTATGGACCGGTGGTTCGATTCGGTGGATCAGAAACCTCGGCCTGCCTCGTGACGGGATTGACGATCCAAAATGGTCAGGACGGGGGAATCCGGGGAAACAATACCCAGGCGACGATCTCGCGTTGCTGGGTGCGGAACAATTCCGGCAGCACCTGCGGAGGGATCTGGGGTGTCATTGGCCTGATCGATCGGTGCCGGATCACGGGAAATTACGGGGGAACCCCCGGGAACACCGGAGCCACCGGCGGACTGACGAGCTGCGGGGACATCTCGAATTGCCTGATTGCGGACAATGTTTCCAGCGGCGCGGGGGGAATGAGTTATTGCCCGGGCGTGATTTCGAACTGTCTGATCGTCAACAATCGGGGTTCTTATTTTGCCAGCGGAATGGCCTTCTGTACGGGGACGATCGTCCATTGTACGATCGCGAACAATACTTCCCCGCAATATGCCGTGGGTATGGTCGCTTGTTCGGGGACGATCACCAATTGCATCATCTGGCGAAATACACGAGTGGACCCGATTACCGGACAAGTCGGCATTCGGGATGTATCTGGTTCGGATCCGACTTACAGTTGTTACTCCAATGCTCCAGCGGAAAACGGGAACCTCAGCGCCGATCCGTTATTGGGGCCGGGGTATTCGCTGATGGCCGGATCGCCGTGCATCGACGCGGGGACCAATACTCCGCCGACGCCACTGGCGGCGGTGGATTATCGCGGGGCCAACCGAATGGTGGACGGCGACGACGCCGCGTCGGTCGTAACGGATATGGGGGCCTTCGAGTTTGATCCGTTGGGAATCTCGCTGGTAGTCCAACCGGAACGGCTGGAATTCGGCGGAGCCGAAGGCATTTCGGGGACGCCGGTCAAGACCTTTGAAATCTATAATTTGGATGGGTATTCCGGGGCATTCGATTTTGATACGGCCGGGGCCGCATGGCTTACGATCGAACCGGCCAGTGGCACCCTGAGCCAGACGGCCCAGACGATTTCCGTTCGGGTGGATCCAACGGGACTGGCCGTCGGGGACTATACCTGCAATCTGGGTGTTGTCGTCGATGGGTCAACGCGGCTGGTCGTTCCGATCGTGCTCCATGTGGGCAATGTTCTTCGCGTGCCGCAGGATGCGGCCAAGATTCAGACTGCGATCACCCAAGCGGCCGACTGGGACACGGTCCTCGTTTCGCCGGGGGAATACAAGGAGAATCTGGACTTTCTGGGCAAGAAGATCGTTCTTCGCAGCATCGATCCGCAGGACTTGGATACGGTCAAGAGCACAATCATCAACGGCCGATGTCTGGGCTCGTGCGTATCTTTCACCAAGGGAGAAGGACTGGACTCGATTGTCGAGGGATTGACGATTCAACTGGGATCGGGGAGTTTTGTCAACCACCCGAGCGGTTCCTATCAATATGTGGGAGGCGGGGTCCTTTGCGTGGATAGTTCCCCAACGATCCGTCGATGCCAGATTGCGTGGAACGGGTATCGGGGCTACTCCGCGGGCGTTTATCCTCCCGAGAAATTCATTAGCCAACAGTTCGGCGGCGGGATCGGTCTGATCGGCAATTGTCAGGCGCGAATCGAGGATTGTTTGCTGGTGAATAATGCGGCTTACTCCAGGGGTGCCGCGATCTATGCCAAGCCGGCTCAGGGTCGTGAGCATCTGGCCCGCACTGTCGTCGAGCGATGTACGATTGCCGACAATACAACAACCAACATAAACTCTCCCTCGCAGAATTACGATGTCGATGGCACACTGACGCAACTTCAGATCCGGAATGTCATTGCGGCCAACGAGTCTGTCCATGTTGCCACTATGGATCAGATTCGGGATTCCTGCATTACGGCCGTATTACTCTATACCGGAGCCGCCGGTACACTCGTTGACATCACCGGCATCAACGGCAATATCACCGGCAATCCGCGATTTGTGTCGCCCTATTCTTCCTCGAATCCTGCGGGTTATGATTATCGGCTCAAGGCCCTTTCGCCGTGCATCAACCACGGGGATGCCGGATTTGCCGGGGACGGGCAAAAGGATCTGGCCGGAAACAAACGCGTGATGGCCGGGCGGCTGGATATGGGGGCGTTTGAGTTTGTGCCGGAAACTCGTGTGATTCATCCGATGGAGGGCGATGTGTGGGCGGCGGGGAGCCGGCATCCAATCGTATGGGAGGAGCCGAAGCTGGATCGGATCGTCATCAGTAATGGCGGATTCGAAGACAGCATCCTCGATTATGCAACCAGTACCACTCCCTCGACGAACAAAGACGAAAATGTTTTGGGCTGGACGGTCGGGCCGAATTCGGGGGCGATGTACAATCCTGGCCAATTCGACTGGATGCCGAGTCTGCAAAGCAAACCGACGGGTTTCGATCGGGGCAGCGGGGTGTATCAGTTACTGGTGGACTCGTTCAGGCCGAATAGCCGTTATACGCTCAAGCTGTTTGTCGGCAGCCGAAAGGACATGGCCGCCGTCACCAACTGGCAGGCGGCGCTGACGGCGGGCGATCGCAGCACGGTTGTCGCGGCGGTTACGCAGGCCGAACTTGGGATTCCCGGATTGGGGAAATGGATTGCGGTGTCTCTGGATCTGGAAACCGGGGCCGAAGGCGTGGACGCCAATGTCGGCAAGCGGATCGGGATTCTGCTAACCGGCGCCCCACGGGTGGAGTTTGACGAAGCATCGATTGAAGTCGCCGAGTTGAATCCGACGGCAACGGTCGATATCAAACTGAGCATCAATGACGGACAGACCTGGCAAACGATCGCGGATGATGTCGCCGATACGGGATCGTATTTGTGGACGATTCCGTCGGATATCGCAAGCGAATCCTGTCGGATTCTTGTGGCGTCGGAACGCTGGCCCGATTTCATCTGGGTTCCGGGTAGCGTGTTCTCGATCCGGCCGTATCAGGCCGGGGCGGCGGTTGAATCCCGCTGGCCGACCGAGGGGCACGATATGCAGCGGACGGGACTGACGGGCGACAACGGACCGGAGCGGGGCTGCGTGAAGTGGGTGTATTCGACAGTATCTCCGATTGCGGGCAGCCCGGTGATCGGGCCGAACGGCCGGATCCTGCTGGCCGGCGACGACAGATTGATTCATTGTCTGGGCAACGATGGAACGCCGATCTGGACTTATGCGACGCACGGTTCGGCGGAAACGGTTCAGGGTTGCTGGAGGATGAATGATGGCAGCGGGTCTGAGGCCGCAGATTGTCGTCCGGGGGAACGGCCGGGAACGCTGGTCAACTTCGCCGAAGACGGAAGTCAATGGGTACAGGACGCCACTTATGGAACCGTATTGGAATTTGACGGGATCAATGACTATGTCCGAATCCCGACTTACAAAGGGATCGCGGGATCCAATCCGCGGATTTGCGAGGCGTGGATCAAGACCACCCAAGCCAATGCGGATATTCTTTGCTGGGGGAAAGACAACGCGACCGGACAGCGCTGGAGGATTCGACTTCAGGACCGCAACGGGATCGGCGTTCTGAAAGCCGAAATCAACGGCGGCAATATCCTGGGCAGCACTCCGGTGAACACGGGAGAGTGGGTCCATGTCCGAGTTATTTTGCCGGCCGGGAAGTCTAACTCAAAAGATATCCTGCTCTATGTCAACGGAGTTCTTGAACCATCGGAGTCGGCATCGATTCTTCCGATTGAGATTCAAACCGGCAACGAACTGGATGTTACCATCGGGGCCCATCTCTACTCGGGATCTTTTTTCCAGGGCCAGATGCGCGATGTGCGGATTTCGACTCCGACAGATGCCCAGTACGAAGCGGGCGGATTGAGCGTCGGGCCGGATGGGACGGTCTATACCGGAGATCGTACTGGCGTATTGTATGCGATTGACGGCGAGGGTCAGCTTCGCTGGACGCACCAGACGAAGGCGATGATCGCGGGGGCGCCGGCGATCGGCTCCGAAGGCAAGGTATTCTTCGGATCGGTCGATGGAACGATTGTCGCGTTAGGCGCCGACGGCAGCGAGTTGTGGAGCTTTGCGGTTCCCGGGCCAGGCAAGGTCGGCGGGGCCGTGGTTGCGTCACCGACGCTCGGACGGGATGGGAATGTGTATGTCGGCGGACTGTACGACGGCAAGCTATACGCACTGGCTTCGGGGGATGGACGAGTTGAATGGACCTGCGATTTCGACGGCGGGACGGCCAATCAGCATTCGGCGATGGCCAACGCGCCGGCGGTCGGGGCGGATGGGACGATTTACGCGACGCTGATCAACGATCCGAAACTGTATGCGATTGATCCGGATGACGGCTCGATTGTCTGGACGACGAATCTGGCCGGAACGGCGGGCGGGTATTTCGGGACCGACTATCCAACCCGCTTCAAAGAAGTCTATCCGTGGGCGTCGCCTGCGGTCGGGCCGGACGGGACGATCTTCGTGGCGTTCGATGATCCCTATCTGCGGGCGGTCAATCCGGATGGGTCAATCCGTTGGGTTACTCGGTTAGGAATGGTCGGCGGATTTTCTTTGTCGGTCGGGGCCGACGGAAAGATTTTTGCCGCGGGCGATGACCGTTCGCTGTATGTGCTCGACGCCGAAGGAACGATCCTGAGCCGGTTTGATGGCAGCAACTGGCTGAGCTGGCCGGTGATCGGGGTTGATGAGACGCTGTATGTCAGCGACTTTTCGGGGATCCTGTCGGCGATCGCGCCGCAGCCGTGCGAGGGCAAGGCGATGCGATTGGCCCGGCCAGCGGATATCACGCTGGACGGCAAGGTGCGGCTGGAAGATCTGGCGGAACTGGCAAAGGATTGGAAGGAGTGTACGGATACTCTGACCGGATCACCGTGTGTAACAACCGGAAGCGGATGGAAGCGATTTACGGGTGCAACCTATCTCTGCACCGATATCGATCGGGACACCTATATCGGGCTGTCGGATTTACTGGCGATGGCGGAACAGTGGATGGATGAATAAATAAAAGATATAAAATATAAAAGACACAAATACAAAATGAAAAATGGAAACGGTTAACACAGAGGTATTCCGATGCGATACCTGAACGGGCGATGGATGGAGATTGTGGCGATTGCCGGATGCGTTTTGTTCGGGCTGGCGATTCTGTTTCCGGCGGCGGGAATGGCGCGGGGGACAAGCAAGGCCAAATTGTGCATGGCGAATCTGCACTTGCTGATGCGATCGTGGCTGGCGTATGCGGAAGATAACAACGCGATGATCGTGGGCTCGGCAACCTATGAAGCAGACGGCTGGCAACAACATGGGTATCCGGCATGGGCTCCTTCCGCCGGCAGCCGAATCCGGGTGAAGAATTTTGTGGCGATGCCGCAGGATCCAACTGGAGCGTTTCGAAATCAGGAAGTGCAGGATGAAATCCGGGGCTTGAAACGAGGGGGCTTGTGGCCGTATCTGGAAAATGCATCGGCGTTTCATTGCCCTTTGGATATGCGGTACCTGAAACCGGCGATGACATCGCCCAGCAGACTGGGCGGATATCGATCGTATTCGATCGGCAGTGTGTATAACGGACTGGCATACGGAGAGGGATGGGCCACAGGAGAGTATTTCGCAACCGTGTACAAGACCCACGAAATCCTCTCTCCGGACTCCAAGATTGTGTTTGTCGAGGAGATGAGCGGTGATGGGTATAACGATAATACCTGGAACCTCTTCCTTGTCGGGGCGACTTTTCCGATTTTCTGGCCCGGGGATCCGCTATCCTGCGTTCATAACCAACGGACCGCCTTTGGTTTTGCCGACGGGCATGTTGAGCAGCACGCGTGGAAAGACATGGCCGTGGCGAAAACCTTTGCCGATCAGCGGAAAAACGGAAGTTCCATTCCCCCCGCTCCGTATCAATTTGGGCCGGGGGAAGGGGCCGATCTGTGTTGGTTCGTCCGGCATTATGTCCCCCGCACGCCGCAGCCGGGAGCGGGGTTTTATCCGTTGCCGTGGTAGCGTTGGCCCCAAGATGAGGATGTGACGAATGAACAAACGATGGATTGAAACAATGGCGATGGTTGCGTGCGTGGCGTTCGGGCTGGCGGTGCTGTTTCCGGCGGCGGGGCTGGCGAGGGGATGGGGTAAGGCGGAAGTATGTCTGGCGAATTTGAACACACTCGGGCGGGCTTGGATTGCCTTCGCGGAGGATAGCGACGGAAAGCTGGTCAACGGGATGGTGCCGAGAGATTCCAATTATGCCAATCTTCAATATTGGCTGACGACCTCCACATTCGGAGGTCCTTATAAAGACAACGCATGGTGGGTGAATCCTCCGCATAATGCCAGCGGACTCTATACGGGTGATCCGATCCCCTGTACGCTGGCCGACGAGGACAACGGGATTCGCAGCGGCAAATTGTATCCGTATATCGGATCTTCGGCGGCGTATCACTGTCCGGGGGATCGGTCCTATTTGAAAACAACCGATCGCGGAGGCAGGCGAAGTTATTCCATTTCCGCCTTGATGCATGGAGAGCAGCCCAATAGTCCCGAATGCGCACACCGCTATTCGGAAATTCGGAATCCATCGACCAAGCTGGTTTTTCTGGAGACCACCGACATTCGCGGATGGAACATGGGATCGTGGATGATGAACGCAAATCCTCCACAATGGATTGATCCATTTACGGCATGGCATCAATACCGAACCACCCTGGGGTTTGCGGACGGACACGCCGAACTGCATCTGTGGATGGACCCCAGCACGCGATTGATGACGGAACAGCAACGATTCGGCGTTCTGCCGGGACCCGGTGAAGGCGCTGACATTCGTTTTATGGCCGGGGCGTATTTGCCGAAACAGTGAGAGGGAATTACGATGAAACAAATTCATCGGCGATGGATGGAGATTGTGGCGGTGATGGGCTGCATCACCTTTGCGCTGGCGGTGCTGTTTCCGGCGGCGGGGATGGCGCGCGGTTGGGGGAAGCTGGAAGTCTGCATGGCGAACCTTCAGATCCTCGGACGGGCGTGGCTGGCGTATCCGGAAGATAACGACGGCAAGATCGTGGGGGGATCGAATTATTTTACCGGGACACCCTATCGCTGGGTGGAACGGCCTCTGTTCCAGGCGACGGATAACCCGGAGAATGCGCCGGTCCCCACAACAAGCGAGATGACTCTGGCGATGGGTTTGAATGGGATTCGGGCGGGAAAGCTTTATCCTTATATTCAGGATACACAATTGTATCATTGTCCGGCGGATCGAGGTTGGCTGAACCCCAGAAGCGGTTACTTGTACCAGGAGTATCGGAGCTATTCGATCGGTGGGCTGATGAATGGGGAGGATTTCACTCAGCGAAGCGGATTGTATGGGGCGATCACGGGGTATCGGACCGTGGTATTTCCCTCGGGAGTCACGAAACAGTTGGTGGTGGCAGAGAGAATGACGCAGATCCGGAGGCCGCAAGAGAAGTTTGTCTTCGTCGAGGAGGACGTTTTAAGCCATGCGCAGATTTATAGCGCCGGCAGTTTTATCCTGATGCAAAACAGCAATCCGGATTCGTGGTGGGACTGGCCGGCGGTGTTTCATCCGGATCGAGGGATGCTTGGGTTCGCCGACGGGCATGTCGAGGGGCGAGTGTGGAAGGATGCGAGAACGATCGGGCTTATACGATGGACTTACTTTGATATGGTTCAGCCGAATAATCCGGATTTGCAGTGGATGGTGAAGGGGTATATGGCGTGCGAGCCGTGAACGATTTGGGATTTTCGTTCCTCACGCCAAGGCGCTGAGCCGCAAAGGGCAAAGTCAAAATCCGACTTTCGAAATCCGAAACAAATTCATAGAACGAGTTCGGATATTCAAACCCATGAATTCCACACCGGGGAGGGTTGTCCTTCCGGGTATCGGCATTCGCAGGGACAACATCACGGGCACCGCTGGAGCCGTTCAGGCGGCGGGGGTGGCGGCGGTTGTCGTTGGGCCAACAGGAGGGAGGGTGTCTGCGGAATTTGTCGATTCGGGAGCCGGGGCCTGTGCGGGTATCGCCTCGGCGGGGATTTCGCGGATGGAGATGGCGGCGAAGGCACTGCGTGGAATATCGGGGATTTCCACGGCTGGGGGAGGCAGCGGAACGGGGAGACCTTCTTTGGTTTTTTCCGGAGCTTGGGGTTTGGTGTCGGCGGATTCTTCGGCGGCTTTGTCGAGGGCGGCCAGTTCTTCGTCGATGAGGTCTTGTTCGTGGTCGGACAGGCCTTCCGGCGACAAGGCGGGGATGGGCTGGGTCTGGGGAGCGGGTTCGGCCTGGGCGGCCAGTTCGGCGGGCATGGCCTCGTCGAGGGTGATGGGTCTGTCGAGTTCCTGAGCGAAGGCCGACTGGAGATCGCGGCAGGCCTTGCGCTGGGCCAGATCGAGCCGTTCGAGGATGCTCTTGGCGGCCCGCTGGTGCTCGTCGAGTTTGCGGTAGAGTTCGATGCAGCGGCGGTTGGACTGTTCAAGCTGGATCGACTGCTGGAGGAGTTGCCAGTCTTTTTCGCCGACCTTGGCGGCCATTTCGGTAAGGCGCGGCTGGACATCCTGCAGCTTGGCTGTGGCTTCGGTCAGGCGGCTGCGGAGGGTCATGGCGAACTCGTTGAGCTGATTGTGTTCGGCGGTTTTCTGGGCCAGGGCCTGTTCGAGGATGGGGATGCGGAAGTTCTTTTCCTCGGCCAGGGCGCATTTTCTGCGCTCAGCCGCAAGCTGGCGTTCGGATCGCATGGAAGCGAGCCACCAGCCGGCCAATAATCCGATACCCAAGCCCACTATCGCTATTACCGCATATCCCATAGAATCATCTCCAATTCCTGTCAACTTCTTCAAACAGATTGCGCATTTTACCAGATTGGGACAAAAAATCCAGCCCTGCCCCGAAAAAATCGGGCGCGTTGACACTTCAAAGACGGGCGGCTATAATCGCGGTTGGTCAATTCAGGAATGCCCGAAAAACGAAACGGAAAGGATTGGATGGATGGTTGCGGGTAGAAAATCCGGGCCGACAATCGCGATGATCGCTGCGGCCCTGCTGGTTCTGGGCCCGGGATGCGCAACGATGGAACGCGGCTTGATTCAACGACCCTCTTCGGAGGCGGTCAGTCTGTATGTGGACGCGATGATGCTCAACGACCTGGATGAACGGGTCAAGGCCCTGGAGAAACTCGACGCGGCGATCGCAGTCAATCCGAGGTTTGCTCCGGCATTTTCGATGAAGGGGGATTTGTACCTGAAGATGGAACAGTACGACAAGAGCGCCGAATCGTTCGAGCGAGCGACGCAACTGGACCCCTGGTCGGTGAAGGATTTTTTCAGCCTGGGCAAAGTACGGCAGATTCTCAAACAGTTCGTCGAAGCGGTTCAGGCCTACACGCGGGCATGCGAGCTGGAACCGAGACATTTTCAAGCGCATCTGGGGGCGGCCCAGTGTTATTATCAGCTTGAGGATATGGACAAGGCCTACGAATACGGGCAGAAGGCCAAGGAGATTGATCCCGATCAGGCCGAACCGGAACTTTTGCTGGGAAATGTTCTGGAAGCGCGGCAGGATCATGCGGAGGCCATCGCGGCGTATCGGCGGGCGCTGGAGCTGGAAGGCAATCAGCCGCGAATTCTGGTTCCGCTGGCGACGGCCTATCTGCGAACGCAGGAGTATGCGGCGGCCCGAGAACTGCTGGAAGCCGCGGTGGAGATTGAGCCGCAAAACGGCACGGCGCATCAGTATCTGGGGTTTGCGTATTTGAAACTCAAGGATATCGACAAGGCGATCACCAGTTACCGCAGGGCGATCGACACCGACGGGAACGACTGGATGGCCCACAAGGGATTGGGGGTCACGCTGATTCTCAAAAGCGCCACGGAGAAAAACGGCACCCTCAAACAGGAGGGTTTGGCCGCGTGGAATCGATCGCTGCAGATCAAGCCCGATCAGCCGAAGCTGCGGGAACTCCTGGACAAATATTCCAATTAGGAAGGCCATGGCCAAGACCGATTCGGCAACAATTGAAACCCCGGCCATTGACTCCGGATTGCCGGACTGGAAAGAGCACCTGCTGTTTTGGGGTATCGCGGGGATCGGCATCGCGGCTGACCTGTGGTCGAAAACCGCGGTCCACAACTGGCTGAAGGACTTGCCCGGTCAGGTGCATCCGGTGATTAACAGTTGCCTGCAGTTTGTACTGCGGGAAAACACCGGCGCAGCATTCAGCATGGCGCAGGGCAAGACGGGACTGCTGTCGGTAATATCGATGGCGGCGATGGTGGCGGTGGTGTGCTTTTTCCTGTTCGGGAAGGTCCGGTCACGGCCGCTGCAGGTGGCGCTGGCGCTTTTTCTGGCGGGGATCGTCGGGAACCTGTACGACCGGCTGTTTAATCCGGGCGGTGTTCGGGATTTTATTGATGCGTATTGGGGAAAATACCACTGGCCGGCCTTCAATATCGCCGACAGTATGTTGTGCGTGGGAGTCGGGATTTTGATCCTGACCCAGTTTCTGCCAATGAAGAAGAAAACACAATAAATTGCCTACTGAATATTGACTATTGAAGATTGGGGGCGGATCCTTATCCGGCTATTCGAATCCTTTCCCGGCTTTCGAGGCCAATCGGACAAAACAAGAAGCTCTAACGAAACCATACGAACTTCTTGCCGTTGATTCTGGATTCCCGCTTTCGCGGGAAGGACGCAAAAGGCGGACGCCATCCGCCCCTATAAACTTTCGTTTTGGATTTTGTCGAAGACCTGTTCGTCCACATAAATGGGGGTTTTGAGGCCGACGGCCAGGGCGATGGCATCAGAGGGACGCGAGTCGATTTCGACGGTGCGAGAACCGACCTGCACCATGAGCTTGGCGAAGAAGGTGTGCTGAGCCAGGTCGTGGATGACCACGCGAGCGAGACGGCCTCCGAGCTGGTGGATGACGGAGGCCAGCAAGTCATGGGTGAGCGGTCGGGGCAGGAGAAGCCCTTTGTGGCGACGGTCGATGGCAAGGATCTCCGGCATGCCGATGACGATGGGGAAGCTGCGGTCGCCATTGCGCTCGGCCAGGACGATGACCTGCTGATCGACGCTTTCGTTGATGATGATTTTCGACAGTTCGACTTCGATTTCCATGACATCCCCCTATGACGATTCCAGTTCGGTCAAATGCTGTTCGATGCCGGCAAGCTGGGCCTGCAACTCCGTTAATCGGGCCCTTGCCTGCTCAATCACTTCCGGCTTGGCCTTGCCGACGAAATTCGGATTGCCGAGTTTGGTTTGGACGCCCTTGAGCATGGACTCGATCTGTTCTTTCTGTTTGGTCAGCCGCTGCCGCTCGGCGGCCGGATCGATGATGTGATGGACAAAGACGCGGATGTCGCCAACCATAGCGGTGGCGGCGTGGCCGGGTTTTTCCATCGCGGGAGCGGATTCGAAACGATCCAAACCGGCCAGATGGGCGATCATGCCGGACAGACGATTGAGAAGCTCGCATCGGTCGGCGGGCGCAGCGGCGGTGGCGATAAGGCGATTTTTTGGCGGGACATTGTACTGATTGCGAATCTCGCGGATCGGCCGGATGACATTCTGTATCAGCTCAACCTGGACATCGATATCGGGTTGAATCAGCGGATCGAGTCCATGAGGCCAGGGAGCGACGATCAGAGCATCGGCGGATTGGGGTTCGATGATTCCCGGTAGACGACGGTCGGGGGCGATCTGGCGGAGTTGCTGGAAGATACCTTCCGTGATGAACGGCGTAAACGGATGCAACAACCGCAGCGTCTGATCGAGGACGAAGGCCAGAACATTTTGCGCGACGGATTTTGCGGCGGCGTCGCGCATGCGGGGCTTGATCCATTCAAGGTACCAGTCGCACAGGTCGTTCCAGAAGAACCGGTAGATCTGCATGACGGGTTCGTTGAATTTGTATTCGTCCATCTGCCGGGTCGTCTCAACGACCGTGGCGGCCAGGCGCGAGAGGATCCAGCGATCGGTGATGTCCATCTTGGCCGCGTCAAACGCCGCCGGATGGGTCCCTTCCAGGTTCATCATCGCAAAACGGGAGGCGTTCCAGAGCTTGTTGCAGAAGTTGCGACCGATATCGAACTTCGGCGAGGTGTTGGCCTTTCGGCCGTCCGGCAGCGTCATCTCCTCGACCGGCATCCGAACATCCTGCGTGTCGGTCGTCATGCTGGCCAGGGTGAAACGCATGGCGTCGGCGCCGTGGCTGTCGATGATATCGAGCGGATCGATGCCGTTTCCCAAGCTTTTGCTCATCTTGCGGCCCAGACCATCCTGGATCATCGCGTGGATATAGACATCGGAGAAGGGGATGTCGCCGGCGCAGTACTGACCCATCATGACCATGCGCGAGACCCAGAGCGTAATGATTTCGCGGGCCGTGCAGAGAAGATTTCCGGGGTAATAGGCCTTCATTTCGGGCGTCTGTTCCGGCCAGCCCAGCGTGCTAAAGGGCCACAAGGCCGAGCTGAACCATGTGTCGAGAACATCCGAATCACGAACAAAACCTTTCGCCTCTAATTCTTTGATTATGGTGTGATCATCATGCAAAAGGCAGGCATAAAGATAATAAGGTTCTTCAAATTTCTCTTCATCATCAATAGCCCTAATTCCCAAGGGCTTTTGAGTCTCTATCCCATAAGCTTCAAAAGAAATATTTGGATTATTATCATAACGAGCCATAAAACTAAGCAATAGTTTCGTATCCTTTAATGGCTCATCAATATCAACCTTTTTACTCCAGACCGGAATCTGATGTCCCCACCAGAGTTGGCGGCTGATGGGCCAGTCGCGGAGATTCTCCAGCCAGGTCTGATAGGTCTTGGCATAGCGTTCGGGAATGATTCGCAGTCGCCCGTCCAGCAACGGCTTAAGGGCCAGGCCCGCCAGCGAATTGACGGGGACATCGGTGCCGGGGATCATGCCGGAACCGAACTGGCCCGCCAGATGTTCGATCGGCTTTTTGACGGCGATGTACCACTGGTCGGACAGGTACGGCTCGATCGGCACATGGCTGCGGTAGCTATGGCCGACCTCGTGGGAGTAGTCGCGGATTTCTTCGAGCAGCTTTTCCTTGCGGAACCACTCGACAATGGCCTCGCGGGCTTCAAAGCGGTCCATGCCCAACAGACCCTGTGCCTCGGGCGTGGCCGCATCGTCCCAGCCGTGCTTGTTGCTGATGGAGCCGTCGGGGGCCATGACATTGATCACGGCCAGATTGTGGCGGCGGCCGATCTCCCAGTCGCAGGGATCGTGGGCGGGCGTAACCTTGAGAAAACCGGTCGAGAATTTTGCTTTTTCGTCTTCGCTCTCCGGATTGGGCAGCACGACATGTTCGTCGGCAATGATCGGGATCAGACGGCCGACAATCGGGAGCCGGACCATCCGCCCCACCAGCGCCGCCGCCCGCGGATCGGACGGATTGATCGCTACGGCCGTATCGCCGAGCATCGTCTCCGGCCGCGTCGTCGCCACCGTTACATGCTCGATCGTTCGCCCCCCTGCCTTGACCGGTTCGGCCAGCGGATAGCGCAGGTACCAAAAATGCCCCTTGATCAGCTCGTGTTCGACTTCGTCATCGGCGAGGACCGTCTGCGTGGCCGGATCCCAGTTGACCAACCGCTTGCCGCGGAAGATCAGGCCGTCGCGGAAGAGATTGAAAAAGTTGGCACGGACGGCCTTGGCGCATGTCTCGTCCATAGTGAATCGCGTGCGGGCCCAGTCGCAGGAGCAGCCCATGGCCTTGAGCTGGCCAATGATCCGCGCTTCGTATTCATCTTTCCATGCCTGAACATGGCCGACGAACTGCTCGCGGGTAAAATCGGTACGGCGCTTGCCCTGCTCTTTGAGCAGCCGCTTTTCGACGACGGTCTGCGTGGCGATGCCGGCGTGGTCGGTTCCGGGCATCCAGAGGGTGTTAAAGCCGCACATGCGGTGATAGCGAATAAGGATGTCCTGCAGGGTGTTGTTCAGGGCATGGCCAAGGTGCAAAGCCGCCGTGACATTCGGGGGCGGGATGACAATCGTATAAGCGCCTTTGGAACTGGCCGCGGAAGGATCGGCGTGAAAATAATTGCCCTGATCCCAGATTGCCTGAGCGGCGGTTTGCACGGCGGTCGGTTCGTACAGCTTGGAGAGTTCGTCCATCATTGAGTCCTATTTTTTCACCACAAAGACTAAGAAAAATCCGGAATTCTGAACAAGTCCAAATTCAAAAACTCGAAACAATCTGGTTCCAGCGTTCGCGGGAATGATACGCTTCCCTCAACATTTTACAAACGATTCTATCGCCCCTTCGGGGCTGACATCCCTTGTTGCATCAGATACCGGGGGCTTACGCCCCCGGCTAAATTCTTACGCCCCTCCGGGGCTACCGGATTCCCGCGTTCGCGGGAGATTCGAAAAACGGGCGGACGCTATCCGTCCCCTACAAAACTCATCCACGACATCCCCAATAAACGGGACGAGTTGGTCGCCACCCGTCGATATACAATCGGGCTACTTAGAATCGAAAAAGGAACCTGACATCCTTTTCGGAATTAAAAAGTCCCGGACACCGAAACGACGCCGGGACTCCAGTGTATCGATTGGACCATGGCTGTAAAGCGAGGAACGCCCCACCGCCCAAAGGTCGCGATCAATCCAGACTCAGAGACATCAGGAATTCGGCGTTGGTCTTGAACTTGGCCAGCCGGTTCTTGAGCAGTTCGACGGCCTCGACGAGGTTCATCTCGCTGAGGACCTTTCGCAGACGGTAGGCCAGCTCGAGTTCCTTTTTGTCCAAAAGGAGCTCTTCGCGGCGCGTGCCGCTCTTGCTGATGTCGATGGCGGGGAAGATTCGCCGCTCGACCAGTTTTCGATCCAGATGCAGTTCGGAGTTTCCGGTGGCCTTGAATTCTTCGAAGATCACTTCGTCCATCTTGGAACCGGTGTCGATGAGGGCGGTGGCGATGATCGTCAGCGAGCCGCCATTTTCGATGTTGCGGGCCGCGCCGAAGAAACGCTTGGGCATCTGCATCGCGTTGGCGTCCACGCCACCGGTGAGGATTTTTCCGGAGTGGGGCATTTCGGTATTGTAGGCACGGGCCAGACGCGTAATCGAGTCGAGCAGGATGACCACATCCTCGCCATATTCGACCATCCGTTTGGCCTTTTCGATGACCATTTCGGCAACCTGACAATGGCGGGAGGTCGGCTCGTCAAAGGTCGAACTGATGACTTCGACATCCTTGGCGACCTTGCGTTCCATGTCGGTGACCTCTTCCGGCCGCTCGTCGATCAGCAGGACGATCATCTTGACTTCGGGATGATTGGTGCTGACGGCGTTGGCCATTTTCTGTAGCAGGACCGTCTTGCCGGTCCGGGGCGGCGCGACGATCAGGCCGCGCTGCCCCTTGCCGATGGGGGTAATCAGGTCCATCACCCGCATGCTCAACTCATCGGAGGTAGTCTCGAGGATCAGTCGTTCCTCGGCGTGCAACGGAGTCAGGTCGCGGAAGACGACCTTTTCCTGCAGTTTGTCGGGTTCCTGATAGTTGATGGCTTCGACCCGGAGCAGGGCAAAATACTTTTCGCTGTCCTTGGGGGGACGAATCTGGCCGGACACAATATTGCCGGGCCGCAGGCCGAATCGGCGGATCTGAGAGGGCGACACATAGACATCATCCGGCGAGGCGAGGTAGTTGTACTTGGGACTTCGCAGAAAGCCGAACCCATCGGGGAGTATTTCCAACACACCCTCGCCGAACATCAGGCCGTTCTGGCGGACTCGTTCGCGGAGGATCTTGAAGATCAGCTCCTGCTTGGTGAGCCCCATGTACTCGGTCACGCCTTCCTTGCGGGCGACTTTGTGCAGTTCGACGGCGTCGAGATTTTGCAGATCCTTGAGGTGAAGGTTCCCTTTCTTGATCCGCTCGTATTTGGCGTGGATGGATT
Source organism: uncultured Pirellulales bacterium (assembly GCA_964643355.1). GTDB lineage: Bacteria > Planctomycetota > Phycisphaerae > Sedimentisphaerales > Anaerohalosphaeraceae > FEN-1350. Next base: position 33,476 of record CAZXPW010000020.1, on the reverse strand, counting down.
CATCCGTCGGCTTTTCGACCTGAGCCGGACTTTCGGCCTCGGCCACGGGAGCCGGTTCGCTCACAACTTGCGAGGACTCCGGCGGTTGAACCGGAGCGTATTCTTCTTCTTCGATCGGAGGAAGGGGTTTTGCCTCGGGAGCGGCGACATTGCCATTGATGTCGCCGTTGCGTACCATGTCATCGCTGCCGGCATAGTCCATTCCGGGGGCCTGTTCGGTTTCAACCTGGACCGGTTGTTTTGGTTTTCGGCCGCGTTTCTTCGGCGTTTTGTCTTCCGGCTTACTGCTTTGTTTTGTCATTCGAGCTCCTTGTGGTCAATATCGGATTTCTTCCATCGCGGGAGGAAACCACCGTTCACCCCGATCCCCTGCAACAACATTCGGATGGGATCAAGAGGGGTTGAATATGTCTGCTGGATTATAGAAATTGGGAATCGCAGATTGCCCCGAACTACTACCGATTGTCATTCACGGCTGCTAAAATCCGCCGAACCTGTTCGGTAACAGCGGTCCTGTCCAAGTCATTCTGTATAATATAATGAGCCATTGCCCGTTTTTTGTCCAGCGAAATCTGAAAATTTTCTCGTTTTTTTATTTCTTCGGGAGTCAGCCCCTTTCCCGCGGCCCGGGCGATCCGCAAATCCCAGGGACAGTCCACAAAGACCAACCGATCCAATCGACCTTCCCCCCCCGCTTCGAGAAGGAGAGGAACATCGAGAACGACGGCTCTGCAAGCCGGATCCTGGCGATATTGTTTGACTTTCCGAAGACATTCATCCATAACTCGAGGGTGGATGATACCGTTGATTTTCCGGACATTGGCCTGGCTGGAAAAGGCGGCTTCGGCCAGTTTCTTCCGGTCGATTCGGCCGCGGTTATTGCGGATCCCCGGGCCAAAAGAATTCACAAGTTCCTGTTGGACCTGTTGATCCAACAGCAGTTCGTGGGCCACCCTGTCGGCATCGAAGACGGCACAACCCTGTTGCGCGAATTCGGAGGCCACGGTACTTTTGCCGGAACCGATCCCCCCCACAATCGCAATGATCGGGACGGAAGCCATCTCGTTGATTTTCCATCGGAATTCAGTTTTCTTGCGGTTCAACACCCTGGAGAAAGAGACTGCATTGTATCGTTCCAGCCGGACACAAGCAACCCCATTTCGGAAACAAATTTATTTCTCCAGGCGTTCAATCAATCGTCAGGACTCCGTCTTGTCGCTTTCGAATGGGCGAGTATAATGAACCCGGCAAACTCGGGAGAACCTCATGAACGACACGATTCGTCTGGCAAAACTGATCCAAGGGGCAAGCCCCTGTATTTCGATCCACACTTTTGAGGAATCGTACGCCCTTGAAACGGTTCGCCAGGCGGCTGACGGACTTCGCCGCGGGTTGTGTCTATGGTCGGCCGGGCGCGGCGTTCGGACGGGCTTGCTGGATCTGGGTCATGCGCAACCCAATACCGAGGAACCCGGAGCCGCTCTTCGATTCATGGCGGAGCAAACCATCAATCCGATCTGCGTTACGCTGGATCTGGCGGCGCATCTCCAGAGTCCGCTGGTCCTGCGGAATCTTCGGGACGCCATCGATCGTTTCCTGATCAACAGCGGAACCTTGATTCTGATCGACTGCCTCGAAACGCTGCCCGATGCGATTCGATCCTACACCACCGTCTTTGAATTGTCTCTTCCGGACGAAACGGAACTGGAACAAATCGTCCGGACGACTCTGCAGGCACTGAACTGCAAACGGCCCATCGAAATCGGCATCACCAAGAAGGGATTCGAAGCGGTTCTCAAGAACCTTCGGGGTCTGACGCGCCGGCAGGCGCAGCAACTCATTCGCGAAACCGTCACGCTGGACCGGCGATTCACCGACGGGGATGTGAACCGGATCCTGGCGGGCAAACGACGGATGCTCCAGGCCGACGGGCTGCTGACCTATGTGCAGACGCCGCTGGATCTGGATGAGATCGGGGGTCTGGACAACCTCAAGCGATGGCTCCGACTCCGCAAAGAGGCCTTTCGTCCCGAGGCCGACAAGTACGGGCTTCGTCCTCCGCGGGGAGTCCTGATGGTCGGCGTACAGGGCGCCGGAAAAAGTCTGTGCGCCAAAGCCATCGCCACGGCCTGGCAGTTGCCTTTGCTTCGGCTGGATCCCGGCAACCTCTACAACAGCTACATTGGGCAATCCGAACAAAACCTTCGGAAAGCCCTGCAGCAAATCGATATGATCAGTCCGGTGGTTCTGTGGATCGACGAGATCGAGAAGGGATTCGCCTCCGCGGCCAGCCAGAGCGTGGATGGAGGCCTGAGCCAGCGAATGTTCGCGACGCTGCTGACCTGGATGCAGGAACACGAAACGCCGGTATTTCTGATCGCCACGGCAAACGACATCGCCGCCCTGCCGCCGGAGTTGCTCCGCAAAGGGCGTTTCGACGAGATCTTTTTTGTTGGCCTACCCAAGAAGATCGCACGGAAAAAGATCTTTGAGATTCATCTAAAAAAACGAAATCGGGATCCCGGGCAATACGACCTGGACCAACTGGCCTCGGCGTCGGAGGGATACAGCGGGGCGGAAATCGAACAGGCGATCGTATCGGCCCTGCATGAAACCTACGCCAGCCAGACGCCTTTGGCCACCGCACATCTTCTCGAGTCGCTGAACCATTCCCCCCCGCTTTCGGTGACGATGGACGACCATGTTCGTCATCTGTGCGAATGGGCGAAGGGTCGCTGCGTTCCCGCCGACTGAAAGAGCCGGTCGCGATTTGGGATCAGTAGCTGGATACTTTCAGATCCTTCATGGTCCCGCCGGCCAGAAAGACGATCCGTTCGCAGATGTTGGTTACGCGGTCGGCGATCCGTTCCAGGTTGTGCGAGGCCCAGATCAAGGGGGTCGCCCGGGAGATGGTCCGGGGATCCTCGATCATAAAGCAAAGAAGTTCGCGATGGACCTGATCGTTGAGGACATCGACTTCGTCGTCTTCGGCGCAAATGGCCTTGGCCGCCACGGCATCGCGTCGGAGAAAGGCGTCAATGCTTCGCTGGAGCATGTCGATGGCTTTGTCGGCCATGCGCGGGATGTCGATCAGGGGCTTGACCAGCGGTTCATTTCCGATCATTACCACGATCTTGGCAATCCCCTCGGCATAGTCGCCCATGCGTTCCAGTTCAGTGATGATGCTCAGGACCGAGATGATCTCGCGGAGATCGCCGGCCACGGGCTGCTGGGTAGCGATCATATTGACGCACTTTTCCTCGATTTCCCATCGCCGCTTGTTGATTTTGACATCGTCGGCGATGATTTTTTTGGCGGCATTGATGTCGCGGGCCTTGAGGGCCTCGACAGACTGCCGCGTGGCGGCGACAACCATCTCAGTCATGCCGACAATATCCTTTTCAAGTTCCCGGATATTTTTGACAAAGTTTTCCCGCACCATAATCCTTCCTCATTATCCGAACTGGCCGCTGATATAATTTTCCGTCAATTTTTTGGCCGGATTGGTAAACATCCGGCTGGTCTGGTCGAACTCGATCAATTCGCCGAGATACATAAACCCGGTAAAATCCGAAACCCTCGCCGCCTGCTGCATATTGTGGGTCACGATCACCAGCGTGTATTCCTCCCGCAAGACCCGCAAGAGTTCTTCGATCTTCATCGTCGCGATCGGATCCAGGGCCGAACAGGGTTCGTCCAGCAGGATAATCTCGGGCTTGAGGATGAGCACACGGGCGATGCACAACCGCTGCTGCTGTTCGAGCGTCAGGGAACGGGCATTGACTGTGAGCCGATCCTTCAGGTCGTTCCACAAACCGACATGTTCCAGCCCCCATTCGATTGCTTCCATCACCTCGGAGCGCGTACCCATTCGGCGATGAATCCGCAATCCGAATCTCAGATTTTCCAGGACCGACAGATCGAAGACATTCGGCCGCTGAAACACCATGCCGACCTTGCGGCGCAACGCGATCAGATCCATTTTCGGGTCCAGGATATTCTCGTTATCGATGAGAATCCGGCCCTCGATTCGAACCTGATCGATGAGGTCATTCATGCGGTTGAAGCACCGCAGCAGCGTGCTCTTGCCGCAGCCGGAAGGACCGATCATCGCCGTAATATTCCGGTCGGGAATCCGGATCGCCACTTTTTTCAGGGCCAGAAAATCCCCGTAGTACAAATCCAGGTCTTGTGTCGTGATCGTGTCCATCTTATCCAAACCTGCCGGTGACATAGTCGTTGGTTCGCGGGTCCGAGGGGCTGGTGAAGAGCGTGTTGGTATCGGTCAGTTCCACCAACTCGCCCATCAGGAAGAACGCCGTACGATCGCTGACGCGGGCGGCCTGCTTGGTGTTGTTGGTCACCAAGATCTGCGTATAGTGTTCCTTCAGTTTCTGCATCGCGTCTTCGACCTTGGCCGTGGAGATCGGATCCAGGCCCGAACACGGTTCGTCGTAGAGGATGACCTCCGGCTCGACCGCCAGCGTGCGCGCGATACACAACCGCTGCTGCTGGCCGCCCGAAAGCCGGTTGGCCTGCAGGTCCAGACGATCTTTGACTTCCTCCCACAGATACGCCTTCTGCAGAGATTCTTCGACGATCTGATCCACTTTTGCCTTCCTGGTAATCCCGTGGATCTTCGGGCCGTATGCGATGTTCTGGTAAATGCTGATCGGCAAGACCTGGGGCAAGGCAAAGATGATCCCGATCCTCTTGCGGAGCAGGTTGTCGGGAATCGTGCCAAGGTCTCGACCATCAAAAGTGATCGTGCCGGTCTGCCGATAGGAAGGATTCAGAGCGTTGAGCCGGTTTAGGGCCCGCAGAAAGGTCGTCTTTCCGCTGTTGGCCGGTCCGATCACGCCGAGGATTTCGTTGCGCAACACCTCCAGGTTTAGGTTGTTGATGACCCGCTGGTTTCCGTAGAAACACTGAAGCTTCTCAACCTGGAGGATGGGCTGGGGGTTCACCATGTCTTTTTTTTCCGGTAGTGGGCCCGCAGGAATACGCTGGCGATGTTCATCAGAAACACAATGGCGATCAGGACAAATCCGGTGGCGAAACTCAGCTTCAGGGGCATGTTCGGCACCTGGGTCGAGATCACATACAAATGATACGGCAGCGCCATGACCTGGTCGTACACCGACCGCGGAAGGCGGGGCAGATAGAACGCCGCGACCGTGAACAGGATCGGGGCCGTTTCGCCGGCCGCACGGCTCAAACTGAGCACCGTACCGGTCAGGATCCCCGGAATGGCGTAGGGCAAGACGCAATACCGGACGGTTTGCCATCGGGTGGCGCCAAGACTGAAGCTGACCTCGCGAAACGCCCGAGGGACGGACTCCAGCGCCTCTTTGGTGGCGGTGATGATCACCGGCAAACTCATGATCGCCAGCGTCAGGGCTCCGGATAGAATCGAGGTTCCGAACCGGCAGAAGCCCACGAACAGCGTCAACCCAAATAGGCCATACACAATCGACGGGATTCCGGACAGGTTCACCACGGACAATTTGATCATCCGGGTAAACAAGTTGTCGCGAGCGTATTCGACCAGATAGACGGCCGACAAGATCCCCAGCGGCAGGGCGAACAGCATCGTTCCGACGATCAGCACAATCGTACCGACAATGGCCGGCAGAATTCCCCCTTCCTTCATGCCATTGCGAGGGGGCTGGGTGAGAAACTCCCAGGTTACCGCAGACCCTCCGTTGACGAGAATATAGAGAATCGTCAACAGGATCGGAACGACCACCAGAAACAGCGTGCCCACGCCGAGCAGGGCAAAGGCGAGCTTTTGATAACTCTTTACGGAAATCATCGGCGGGCCTTTCGCAACGACATATCCGCAATCAGGTTGATGATAAAGGTAATAATAAACAGGATCAACCCTACGGCAAACAAAGCATAGTAATGCTCCGATCCGCTGACGGCTTCTCCCATCTCGCTGGCGACCGTCGCGGTCAGGGTTCGCAACGGTTGCAGAATCGACGCCGGGATCACCGGCGCGTTTCCGGTCACCATCATGACCACCATCGTCTCCCCGATCACGCGACCGATCCCGAGCATCACGCCGGCGATGATTCCCGATGACGCCGAGGGCAACAGGATTCGCCACAGGGTCTGCCATCGTGTCGCGCCCAGCCCAAACGCGGCCTCGCGGTAGGCCCTGGGCACCCCGACCAGAGCGTCCTCGGAGATGCTGATAATCGTTGGCAGGGCCATGAAGGCCAGCAGCAGACTTCCCGTCAGGCCGCACATCCCGGTATTCAGGTGAAAGGTATTTTTGAGAAACGGCCCCAACCATACGATCCCGATAAAGCCCAACACGACGCTGGGGATCGCCGCCAGGATCTCGACCAGCGACTTGAGGATTGTCTTGAGCGACTGCGGAGCGACCTCAGCGATATACATCGCCGCCCCCACGCCGATCGGAACGCAAATGAGAATCGCCCCGACGGTGACATACAGCGAGCCGACCACCAGCGGAACAATCCCGAAATGCGGCGGTTCGGAGACCGGAAGCCATTGATGGCCGAACAGGAATTCGTTCGGGGAATACACGCCGAACAACGACAGGGCGTCTTTGAGCAAAAACAGGAAGATCAGCACCACGAATCCGATGCACAGAAAACCGCTTAAGCGGATACAGCCCTCGATCAAGATCTCATTGAATCGTCGGCGCATGCGACTGCTCCAGAGGGACAAATCCGGTTTCCATAAACTGGCGCTGTCCGGACGGGCTCAGCGAAAAATCCACAAACAACCTGGTCGTTCCTTTCGGATCGCCATTGGAGTAAAAATACAGGGGGCGAGACAAGGGATATTGTTTGTTCATGACTTCCGCCAGCGTCGGCGGGAAGAATCCGGATTCCTTGTTATTGGCTATCGCGACCGATTTGGTCCTATCCGAAGCATACCCCATTCCCAAATAGCCGATGGCGCCTTCATTGCTGACCACCTCTTCCACAATCGTCTGAGACGACGACATCATCAGGGTCTTGGGCGAAAACTCTTCCTGGCTGCCTTTGCGGCCCAAATGAATCACCACTTCCTTGAAGTACGCGTAAGTCCCCGAACTGACCTCACGGGACAAGGTCACGATGGGCAAATCCTTCCAGCCGAAATCCTTCCAGGAAGTCGCCTTGCCGGTAAAGATCCGATGCAGATCGTCGATCGTCAGTTGTTCGATCGGATTGTGGGGATTGACGATCACCGCAATGCCGTCAAAGGCCACGACGATTTCCCTGGGCTCGACGCCCCGCTTGTGGGCCATGTCGATTTCTTTGGCCGTCATTTCCCGCGAAGACGCCGCCAGATGGCAGGAACCGTTGATCAACGACGCGATTCCCACTCCCGACCCTCCGCCTGTGACGGCAACAAAAATCTCGGGGTTTATCTTCATAAATTCTTCACTGAGTTTCTGATTGGCATTGACAATCGTGTCCGACCCTTTGATCTGAATCATACTGGAATCGTCGCCCGTGCTGGGTCGCCGGCAACCGCCAGAGGCAACAATCAGCACAATCCAAATCCCCAGCACCGTTGGTGTTCGATACCATCTCCCTGTTGATACTATCAAAATAGCGTCCTTTCGGATCAGATGAACCTTTGGATAGGACTTCTCGGGCCGGAAAAACGATTCGTGTATATCCGGTCCCCGGAAAGAAGTCAATCCTTTTCCCAAACGGCTCCCAATCGCTTTTTGCGTAATCGATGTTCCGTCTGCTTATCGAAAGCTAATGATATCCTTACAAACGAATTTGAAACATTAGAATTGTGTTAGAATTTCGCGGAGACCAACCCCGTCGTTTTTCAGAACCCGATTCCGCAAGTCTCATGGACGCAATTCTTGGAAATCACTGAACCGCGGTACCCACAATCTTGAAATTCGGGTGGCGAATGGATACAGTACTCCCAATCGGAATCAATCTCGGATTTGATCGTGGAGCCAATCATGAACAGAAGGATCCTGATGATTTTGTTTTTGGGGGCAGTATCCCAGCAGAGTCTCGGTCAAACCGACGCCGATCAGAGGGTTGTCGTTGGCTTAGATAACCTGCGAACTTACGGCCGTATGTTAAACAACAAACGGCTGGGGGTGATCACCAATCACAGCGGGATCAATCGTGAAGGAAAAACGACGGTCGAGGTCTTGTCATCCCTGCCGGGAACTCGAGTTGTCGCTATTTTCAGTCCTGAACACGGTTTTGACGGAAAATTCGAGGCGGGGGTTGAGGTCCAATCCCTGGCAGGTTCCTCCCATCCGATCCCGATCTACAGTCTGTATGGGCAGACTCGAAAACCGACACCACAGATGCTTCAGGATGTGGAAGCGCTGGTTTTTGATATTCAGGATGTCGGGGCCCGATTCTATACCTACCTATCGACCCTGGCGGTTTCTATGGAGGCGGCCGCGGAAATCGGTATTCCCTTTGTGGTCCTGGACCGGCCGAATCCTCTCGGGGGACGGCACATTGAAGGTCCCCTGCTGGATCCGAAATTTGCCAGCTTTATCGGCCTTTATCCGATCCCCGTACGGTACGGACTGACGATCGCTGAACTGGCCCGGCTGATCAATGACCAGGGCTGGCTCAAAGACAGTATAAAGGCCAATCTAACCGTCATTCCACTGGAGCAATGGACCCGTTCGACCTGGTGGGATCAGACGGGATTGCCGTTTATTCCCCCTTCGCCAAATATTCGAACCTTAGAGGCCGCAATCGCTTATCCTGGCACCTGCCTGATCGAAGGGACCAATCTTTCGGAAGGCCGCGGCACCGACAAACCCTTTCTTCAATTCGGAGCCCCCTGGATCAACGGCTCGGAACTGGCCAACACGCTCAATTCCCTCAAACTGGGGGGGGTATTCTTTCGTTCCGCTGAATTCAAACCCACATCCTCAAAATGTCAGGGTCAGATCTGCCGCGGCTGCGAAATCGTTATCACGGACCGCGACCTGTGTGAACCCTTCTGGACGGGCGTACGAATTATCGAGACACTGGCCCGCTGCTACCCCCATGATTTCAAATTTCTCGCCCGTCATTTTGACCTGCTTTGCGGGACGGACTCGGTACGATTGTGTATTGAACAAAAAGGGGATCTGGTGAATCTGAAGACGCAGTGGAAAACCGACAGCGAGATTTTTCGATCTGCCTGCAAGTCGATTGTTCTCTACAAACGGGAATAAGTCCCGGCTTTTGCGTATTGTTTTTCCAAGGCAATTTGTTATATTCATGGGGGTATGGTTTCACAAAGTCGATCGGTTCCCGTCCTGCAACGGCATCGACGGGTAAACCTGCAGATACGATCATTAACGGGAGAGCGATACCATGCGACGACGGGAATTTCTCAAGACGGCCGCGGCGGCCGGAATAGTCCCCATGATCATGCCGGGGGTTCGGTTGTTCGGCGCCGATGCGGCCAGCAATAAACTTCACATCGCCCTGATCGGAAGCTGGGGACGAGGGGAAGCGCATTTCGGACCGATTTCCAGCGAAAATGTCGTGGCCCTCTGCGACATCAACGAAGAACACATGGTCGGCGCGGCCGAGCGGTTTCCCAAGGCCACCAAGTATGTGGATTGGAGACAGTGTCTGGAACAGAAGGACATTGACGCCGTGGTCATCTGCACAACCGACTTTACCCACGCATTTGTGGCCAACTGGGCCCTCAATCGCGGAATGCATGTCTATTGTGAAAAGCCGCTGGGCAACACGGTGGAAGAGGTCCGGACGGTGCGGGCCAATTACCTGAAGAACAAGAACAAGCTGGCCACGCAGGTCGGCACGCAGCGGCACGAACTGGAAAACTTTAACCGGGTGCAGGAACTCATTCGCGACGGAGCGATTGGGACGGTGACCGACGCGTATGCCTGGGGGAATCGGCAAATCCGTCGCAAGGGGTATTTGCCCGCGGAAGGCACTCCGCCGGCTCATTTGCACTATGATTTGTGGCTGGGTCCGATCGCAACGGATCATCCCTACAATCCGGGTTACTTTTCGGGAGGGCCGGGGGCCAATTGCCTGCAATGGAACATGTACTGGGACTTTGGCAGCGGTCAGGTCGGCGACATGGGCAGCCACACGATGGACCTGATCTGGGACGCCGTTGAAGCGGAACTTCCGACCACCGCAGAAGGCAAGGGTCAGGAATTCAATCCCGAAGTCACCCCCGTGGAACTTGAAACCCACTTTGATTTCCCGGCCAACAGTTGGCGCGGACCGATGCGGATTTCATGGTATCAGGGCGGATATATGCCCCGCACGCCGAAGGAATATATCGATCTGAATAAGATTGATCACGGCGCGATGTTCAAGGGCACCAAGGGATTTTTGATCTGCAACTTCGATTCGAGAATCATCCTGCCGATCGGCAAAGACACGGACATGACCTATTACAATCGTCGGCCCAAGGAGAAGATCCTGCCGGCCATTGGAAATTTCCAGAAGGAATGGATCAATGCCTGCAAGGGCAATCTCAAGACCAGTTGCGATTTTGAGTACGGCGGAAATTGCATTGAGATGATGTTGCTGGGGCTGGTGGCGTATCGCGTTGGCAAGAAGCTGGAGTACGACGGGGCAACCGGCCAGGTCAAAAACAGCCCGGAGGCCAACGCCCTGCTGCGCAAGCAATACCGCCAGGGCTGGACGCTGAACGGATAATCGACGCGGGTATCCTTATCCGGATTGGACTGACGGAAGGCCTCCCATTCGGGAGGCCTTCTTTTCTCACAGGATTTGCTCCGCAGGATTTCCGGATCGTGAACCGGCATCGGCCAGCCGCTGTAAAAGGCGAATGACTTCCTGTTGATTCATCAGATTGAATCGCGCCAGCGATGGGCTTGTACCGACTTTCAGGGTCAGGGCTTTCGGCGGCAGAGCATGAAAGAGGTCCTCATCCGTCGTATCGTCGCCAACGGCCATCAGGAAGTCATATTCCATCGTGGCCAGCAGCTTGGCGGCTACCGAACCCTTGTTGTATCCGGATTTTTTGACTTCGATGATCTTGTCTCCGGCCATGACCTGCAGGACGCTATCGCGGGAGAACAAGTCCCGAAGTTCATCTTTCAATTCCTGCGAGCGCAACTGTCCCATTTCAGGTTCGGCATTCCGATAATGCCAAACGAGGGAAACGGCCTTGTCTTCGATGAATGCACCATTGCACCGGTCGGCGTATCGTTGCAGGATCGGCCAAACGGATTGTTTCCATGTCGCGTCCGTATCGACATTGCTGATCCATTCGGCTCCCGGTCTTCGAATGAAGGCCCCGTGTTCCGCGATCAGGATCAGTTTGAGGGTCGGAAAACAACGGTCCAGGAATTCTTTTTTTCGTCCACTGATGATGATCAGACTATTTCCCTCGTCGGCGGCCAGGCGTTTCAACGGATCCAGCAGGGACTGGGCCGGGACAGCGGTTTCGGGCTGTCGGGAGAACGGAACCAGCGTTCCGTCGTAATCGAGAAACAGAATGCGACGGGACGCGCGAGCGAATTGGTTGGCGACTTCATTTTCGACCGGCTCGCTGAGCAGGCGCACCCGGCGGATGCGATATTCCCGTCGAACCTGTTTCATGGTTTCAAAAAAATCCTGCGCCCAGGAATAGACATCGTACCGTTTCAGGCGATTCTGCATGTGCGACAGCGCGGTTTTTCGCTGTTCTTCGGGGATCGACAGGGCTTTGGCGATCGCAGCGGCCACTTCCTTTTTGTCGGTGGGATTGACAAGAATCGCCTCGCTGAGTTCCGCCGCCGCTCCGGCCATTTCGCTCAGGACCAGGACTCCGGTGGGTTCCCCCTGACAGGCCAGATACTCCTTGGCCACCAGGTTCATCCCGTCCCGAATGGGGGTGATCAATCCGACTTCGCTTGAGGCATAGAGCGCCACCATCTCCGCGAAGGCCAGAGAGCGGTATTCATAAACCAGGGGCCTCCAGACCAGAGATCCATACTTGCCGTTGATGCGTCCGACCGTGGCCTCGATTTCCTTTTTCATGTCCTGATACCGCGCAACGATCTCGCGGGAGGGCACGACGACCATATTAAAAACGATTTTTTGATGCCATTCCGGATGGGTTTCCAGGAAATACTCGAATCCCAGAAGCCGTTCGAGCAATCCCTTGGTGTAATCCAGGCGATCCACGGAAAAAATCAGTTTCTTACCGCCGAGGATTTTATGAAGGTTTTGCCGTTCGGCCATCACTTGGGGGGAGTTGAGGGCGTCTTGAAACCGCCGATAGTCGATGCCCAGGGGAAAGGCGTCCACGCGAACAATCCGGCCTTCCACCATAGCGGAGGTCGGGGCGGTTTCCAGTCCGAGGGTCCGGCTGACGGCCCGGAGAAAATACTGGGCATAATCGAAGGTATGAAACCCGATCACATCGGCTCCGAGCATTCCCTGTAACAGGGCCTGCCTCCAGGGGCGGGGCATCAGACGGAAGATTTCCACGGACGGAAATGGAATATGCAAAAAGAAACCGATACTGGCATCCGGGAACACGGTCCGAATCCTATCCGGAAGCAGCATAAGCTGATAGTCGTGAATCCAGATCCAGTCGTCGGGCTGCAATATCGACTCCAATTGCTGCGCGAACTGCCGATTGGCCAGTTGATAGGCCTCGTAATGATCTTCGACATATGCGGCCATGGACGAAAAATAGTGGAACAGTGGCCAGATCGTATCGTTACAAAAACCGCCGTAGTATCGTTTGTCCAGTTCCGGATCGATCGATACCGGAATCAAACGAAACGGTCCCGACTGCTTCTGAAGCTGCGTCAGTTCTTCCGGGGAATTTTCCGCTCGGCCGACCCAGAGGATTTCACCCTCAAACCGCTTGACGCCCTCCGTCGCCTGGCTTTGCGTCAGCGCCAGGATGGACGACACAAGACCACCGGAACTTTGCACGCGCTGACCGTCTTGAAGGCGAAACGGCAGGCGGTATGATACCAGCACAATCCGATTCCCGGTTTTGGTCATCGTTTCCGGCATACGGGTATCCCGATCACAGAAACATTGGACGGTCCAACTTCCGCGCGATCCGAAACACGGCGTTCATCAGACCGACATGGCTGTAGGTTTGGGGAAAATTGCCCCATTGGGAGCCGTCGGGACAGGCGTCTTCGCTAAACAGGCCGAGAGAGTTGGCGGTGGATAAGAGCCGTTCCAGCGCCTCCATCGCTTCTTCGACCCGACCCACACAGGCCAGGGCTTCCATATACCAAAAGGCGGTCGCCAGAAACGACGCCTTGGGGGCCCCAAAATCGTCGGGGTGCAGATACCGATGGAATTGCCCTTGGGCCGTTTTCAATTCGGCCTCCAATGCCGCCAGGTGGTGTCGGGCCCGATCCGAAGCCGGGTCGAGATATCTCAAGTTAATCAGTTGAAGGGTACTGGCATCCAGGTGTCCGTTTCCAACGGCCTGCGTGAATACCTTTCGAGTCGTATCGTAACAGGCCTCGATTTTATCGCGGCTTCGCCGGATCAGCAGGGAGGCCTTCTCACAAATTCCCGAATCCCGTAAGATTTCGCCGATTTTCAGCGCCGATTGACTCCCCGCCCAGTGAAACAGATAGGTATGACAATGCTGCTGAAACCGACCGCGAAATTCCCAGATACCGGAATCGGGCTCGTCGAAAACCGTCTCGATCTGATGCAAAAGATGACGGACAAGGTTCAGGGTTTGACGGGTGTTCATATACTCCAGACGGCGATCGATATACAAAGGTAACAAGCTGATCAGGACCTGGCCATATACATCGTGTTGTTTTTGTACGGTCGCATCGTTTCCAATTCGAACGGGCCCGTTGCCCTGATAGCCCTCCAGATCGAGGTGTTGTTCGGAGGGCACGGGATCTCCGGTGACAGAATATAAGGGCCGAATCCGAAATCCATCGTCGGCGATGAGATTCTGGACATAGTGGAAAAACCGTTCGAGCTCTTCAAAGTGGCCGACATTGTTAAAGGCGTTAAGCGTGTAGTAGGTATCTCGCAGCCAGCAATAGCGATAATCCCAAGTTCGGCCGGATCCGGGAAATTCGGGCAAGCTGGTGGTTCCGGCCGCGATGATCGCTCCCGTATCTTCGTACTGATGAAGCTTGAGAACAAGGGCCGAACGGATGATCCAGTCCTGAAAAATGGGGGCGATCGTCGTTGTCTTGATCCAGTTCAACCAGTAGGAACGGGTCTTTTCCAGAAAGCTTTCCGCCGTAGAAACCAGCGGGGCCTCCAGCGGAGGTCCGTAGCTGAAGACCATGTATCGAGGTCCGTTCAGAACAAAAACCTTGGATTTGGCCACATATTGCAGCGGAATATCCGTCGTCAATCGGACATGTCCGTCCAGGTTGAGATATCGAATATGGCTGCTGCCCAATACGATTTCCGGTCGAATGTTTCCATAATCCCCCACCGGCAGACAACGAACGGCGATCCTCGGCTGGCCTCGAAGGGGTTCGATCTTTCGGACCAGCATGTGGGGACGAAAATACCGGTCATACTGGTAATACCGCGGCGCAAAATCGACGACGCGAAATCCCTCCTCGGAATTCTTAAATTCTGTACAGAGAACATTGGTATTTGAGATATAATATTGATGCGAATCAAAGGAGGCGGCGGGAAGAACGGAAAATTCCCCGCCCTTGTCCGGATCCAGCAATGAGCCGAACAGGAAGCTGCTGTCGAATCTGGGCATGCACAACCACCGCACCGAGGCCCGGTCGTCAATGTACGCCAGATAGGAGCAGTTCCCGATAATCCCCAAACGATATTTGTGACAGTTTGTTTCCGTCATCGCTGGTATGATAGGAAGCAATCGAAGGGCCGTCAACCCCGCCTTTGGATTCTCGAAAAAATCTTTTGAATTGAATCCTCGATATTCCACGAATGACATCCCCTCGATCCATAAAAAACCCCCGGTATTTTGCCGGGGGTTCTTCGGTTGCCAGAAGAAGTTCGAATCAGACTGTGTAGGTCGAGGCGCTGGTGGATCCGCCGCGGCCGGTCCAGTTGGTGTGGAAGAATTGGCCGCGGGGTTTATCGACTCGTTCGTAGGTGTGGGCGCCGAAGTAATCGCGCTGGGCCTGCAACAGATTGGCCGGCAACCGCTTGCTGCGGTAGCCGTCGTAGTAGGACAACGCCGCGCTGATCGCGGGAACCGGCACGCCGAGCTTAACGGCCGCGATGACGACATTGCGCCACGACTGCTGTGCCTTTTCGGTGGCCTCTTTGAAGAACGGATCCAGCAGCAGATTGTCGAGCTTTGGATTATTGGCGAAGGCGTCGCGGATCTTACCAAGAAAGACCGAGCGGATGATGCACCCGCCCCGCCACATCAACGCGATTCCGCCGTAATTCAGATTCCATCCATACTCTTTGGCGGCGGCCCGCATAAGCTGGTATCCCTGCGCGTAGCTGACGATCTTGGAGGCATAGAGGGCCGCCCGCAGATCGTTGACAAATATGGGCTTGTTGCCGCGGTATTTGCGTTTGGGTCCCTTGAGCACTTTGGAGGCCTTAACCCGCTCGTCCTTGATGGCCGACAGACAACGGCTGAACACGGCCTCGCTGATCAGCGTCAGGGGTTGGCCGGAATCGAGCGCGGCCACGACGGTCCACTTGCCGGTACCCTTCTGGCCGGCGGCGTCGAGGATCAGATCGACGACTTCCTTGCCCTCTTCATCCTTATAGGCGAGGATGTCACGGGTGATTTCGATCAGATACGAATCCAGCTCGGCGGAGTTCCATTCGGCGAAGACCTTATGCATTTCTTGATTGGTCATGCCCAGACCCTGGCTCATGAGGTGATAGATCTCGCAGATCATCTGCATGTCGCCGTATTCGATTCCGTTATGGACCATCTTGACGAAGTGGCCGGCGCCGTTTTCCCCGACCCAGTCGCAACAGGGCTCACCCTCGGCGGTGTGGGCGGCAATCTTCTGAAAGATAGGTTTGACCTGGGACCAGGCGGCGGGACTTCCGCCGGGCATGATGGACGGCCCCCGCAACGCGCCTTCTTCGCCGCCGGAAACACCGGTGCCGATATAGAGCTTTCCCTTGCTTTGGACATACTGGGTACGGCGGGTCGTGTCCGGAAAGTGGCTGTTGCCGCCGTCGATGAGGATGTCGCCGTCTTCCAGATGCGGCAGGCACAACTCGATGAAGTCATCGACGGCCTGTCCGGCCTTGACCATCAGCATGATCTTGCGCGGTTTCTTCAGGGAGGCGACCAGTTCCTCGATCGAATGGCAACCGATGATATTCTTACCCTTGGCGCGGCCGTTGATAAAATCGTCCACTTTGGACACCGTCCGGTTGAAACAGGCGACGGTGAAGCCCTTGCTTTCCATGTTCAGGATCAGGTTTTCGCCCATGACAGCCAGGCCTATGAGTCCGATATCCGCTTGTGACATTTGAGTTCTCCCGATTCAATGGATTATGAATACCTTGACTATTGAATATTGACGATTGACTATTCTTTCGGAATCTTTGGAATAACTCCGCTTTTCAGCCGGTGCAGCAGTTCCCCCGCATGCTCCACAACCAGCACGCCTTCGTTTTGCCGGTTTTGGTAATCGGCCACCCGGATCGAGTCAGGATCCATGTAGCCGAGGTTGATTTTGTCGCAACGGGATTTGGGGATTCGCGTGGCCAACACCACATGGACCCGCGGCTTTTCGACGCCGTCTATGTAAGTACCGATGCCCTTGACATGCGTGGAATGCGCCAAGACCCCTCGCGGGAAATCCTTGAAGCGATCTCCCTGTTTGAGGAAGTAATCCCGCGTATGATATCCGATGCGGTCGAGGATTTTTCCGTGGGTGTAGGACACTTCCGTGATGTGCGGGGCATAGATAATGAGGGTCGCCCCGTCAGCCAGGATCGGTTCGAGCTTGTACATCACCTTACCGGCCGTCCAAATGTCGTCGTACATTTCCGGAGCAATCCCCAGAACGGTGTTGTAGGTCCGATCCGTATAGACAATATGAACCTGCCGTGACAACTCGGCCGCCTGACGCCAGGCCTGGGCGACATCCCCGATGAACAACCCCTTGAGCTGATTGCCGATTGCGACAACGGCAAAGAGTGTCCGCGGGACGGCGACCATGGCCGCAGCCGTTTCGACGACCTTCCGCGTGGGCGTATCGATATTGCCATTGATCCACGGATTGGTCACGACGGCGCCAAGCCAGTGAAAAAAATCGATGATTTCGGCTCCCGCGATGCCGGGAAAGATGTACTTGTGGCCTCCGGAAAAACCGACGACCTCGTGCGGAAAGACCGGACCGAGAATCATCAATTCGTCATACTCGAAGATCCGTTTGTTGACAGCCACATCAACCTCTTCGCGAAACAGCCCCTCGGAAATCCTGTCGATGTGATCGGCGGAAATCGTTCCGATCGAACGGAACATCTCGGGTTTGTCCCATTCGTGGTTGAAAAACCGTACGCCCGCATAACGGCCCTTTCGCTGTTCGATCGTCAGGGACAGTCGCTTGCACATCTGCTCTTCGGTCATCGGCTGGTGAGTCCCCAGCGCAAACAACACACCAACGGCCGCCGCTTGACCTTCCACGGCTTCGAAGATCATCTGGAAAATCTCGCCGATGGGGCCCGAGCGCGTGTTGTCCGGCACGATCAACAGGATCCGCTTGCCGTAGTAGTTGGACTCGGCAAAATATGTCCGAACCGCCTGCGCCGCCTGAGCCAGGGAGACGGTATCTTGCGCATTCTGACAGGAGATGACCATGGGACAGTTTCCTACTTCTTCCACGGCGGATTCTCGGGTAGACATCCGTCGAACTCGGCGATCAAACCAGATTCATAAGCCCCGGCGTATTCACCGCGGAAAAACCTGTCCAGGGCCTCCTGGAATAATCGCTTCCAACAGGAGGTTTCGTTGCCGGGGTTGATCGGATAAAACAGGGCGTTAACCGACCTGGCGGCCTTCAGATCGCCGGGCGCATCGCCGATCATCAACACATGTCCCGGGGCATACTTTCCTCCGGCGGCGTACTGAAGATGTTCGGCCTTGGTTCCCATCTCCTGGCCGGCAATCACGCGCGGGTAATGGTCGATCTTATGTTCCTGCCATTCACGAACCAGCGCCTCGGTTGGCGTCGCCGAACAACAGATCACATCCGCCCTGCCGATAAGCTGTTCCAGACATTCTCGTACGAACGGAAATGGCGGGATGCCCTTGACGATCTCGGTCACCAGCTCGTTGACGCGGATACTCCACCGGAGAGCCTGTTGGAGTTCGGCCTTGTCTTTTTCGTTGGTCGTCGCTGCGATGGCCTGTTTGAGCCCTTCGTTACTCAATAAGCTCTTGGGATCCTCAACCCATCGGACATATGCTTCAAACTTCGGTACTTTGAAACCCCGTTCGAGAACCATCGGGTGCGATGGCAGCAGTTCCCGAAGGATACGGACGGCCGTCTTGTGACGATTGGCCCCGCGTGTTTTGGAGAACAAATCCGCAAAATCCTTGCACTCGCGGGCCGCCTGCGCAACGGGTTGCAGACCGAAATATCCCACCAACATCGGACAAAAACATTCGCGATGTTTAATGCCCATCGTATCGAAGACGCACCCGTCGGAGTCGATGCCGACAAAAAATGGCTTCGTGGGCTTGAGTTCTTTTAGCGGTTGTGCCGGATCGGCCATTCCCATCATTTTTCCGTCCTGTTCTTATACGCCGCTGAAGGCGGAAAAGCCCCCATCAACGGGGACCACCACGCCGGTGACAAATCTCGCCGCATCGCTGATCAGCCAAACGGTTGTTCCCAGCAGATCGTCGGGGTCTCCAAACCGCCGCATCGGAGTATGATCCAGAATCGTCTTGCCGCGAGAGGTTAACTCCCCGGTCTTTTCATCGGTCAAAAGAAACCGATTCTGTTCGGTCAGGAAAAATCCGGGAGCGATCGCGTTGACGCGAATCTTCGGCGAGTGTCGCTGCGCCATGTAGGTGGCCAACCACTGGGTAAAGTTACTGATCGCCGCTTTGGCACCCGAATAGGCCGCGATGTTGGTCAGCGGGCGAAAGGCGTTCATCGATGAGATATTCACGATGACGCCATCCCCCCGCTCGGCCATGTGCCTGCCGACGATCTGGCTGGGGATGATCGTCCCCAGACAGTTCAGATCAAAGACCATCCGGATCGCCGCATCGGGCAGGTCGAAGAAGGTCGTCGGAGGACTGCAAGTGGCCTCCTTCTTATTACCGCCGGCCCCGTTGATCAGCACATCCACCCGGCCGAATTTGTCGAGGGTCATCGTCAATGCCTGCTCAACGCTGGGTCGTTCCAGGACATTGATTTTCACCGCCGTCGCGATTCCGCCAGTCGTTTCAATCTGCCGGACCATGGACATGGCGCGCGGCTCATCATAGTCGGCAATCGCCACCTTGGCTCCGCGCCGGGCCAGATCCTTTGCCATCGCCCCGCACAGAACTCCCGCGCCGCCGGTGATGACGATGCTCTTGCCGCAAATATCAAAACCATCCTGCATGAAGAAATTCCCTTACCTATATTGGGGCAGTTTCTTGTCGATATGTTTTCGTTCGAATCGCATGTAAACCGGCAGGCCGTCAATTCCGATGGTCACCGGAGCTTGGCCCTGCACCAGAGGCCGGACATATTCGAGCATCTTGTGGGTCACTCCGTTGCCCGCCTCATTGATGAAATCCCGCGGGACTTTCTTTTCGCCGTTGGCCACATCCTTCAGGTCCGCAAACCCCGTTGAACACTTGTATTCATCCCCGGATTCACGAACCAGAGTGATCATCTTGCCGTTGATGCCGGACATTGCCGCCTTCACGGCCGCCTGCCCGCACAGATAGGCCTCGTTGACATCCGTCAGCGAGGCGAAATGCATCGCCGAGCGCTGGTTGGTTCCCAGCTTGTTGAAGCGGGCCTTAACGCCAATCTGGTCCTCGATCACGGCCTTGAGCATCTCCGCGGCACCTCCAAGCTGTGCGTGGCCGAAACTATCGGTGCCGAATTTTCCCGCATCAGCGCTGACATATTTTCCGTCCGGCCCCTTCAATCCTTCGCCGACAACGATAAACACCCGGCCAAGCTCCTTATGTACGGCCCTGACATCTTCGACGAATTGTTCGAAGGTGAATGCCGCTTCGGGCATGTAAATCAGATGCGGGGCGTCCTGCGGACATCGATGCGCCAGCCCGGTCGCCGCCGCGATCCAACCCGCATTCCGTCCCATTACCTCAAGGATCGTGCAGGTATCGGTCGTGTACAACGCCTCGGTGTCTCGTCCGGCGTTCATGGCGCTGGTGGCAACATATTTGGCCACCGAACCGTAACCCGGGCAGTGATCCGTGAAGGCCAGATCATTGTCTATTGTTTTTGGAATTCCAATACAAACCAACTCGTATTTCATTTCGGCGGCCAGTTTGTTGATCTTGTCGGCCGTGTCCATTGAGTCGTTGCCTCCGGCATAGAAAAAAAACCGGATTTCGTGGACCTTAAAGACCTCCAGGATCCGCTCGTAATCCGCTTTCGATTCTTCCAGCGATTTGAGTTTGTATCGACAGGAACCGATCGCCGCGGAAGGAGTCCGTTTCAGGGCTTCGATGGTTTCCGGCTTTTCCGACGAGACATCGAACAGATCCTCTTTCAGGACGCCGAGAATTCCGTTGGTTGCCCCGTAGATCCGCCCGAATTTTCCGGACTTTAACGCCTGCTGAATCACGCCACAGGCGCTGGAATTGATTACGGTTGTCGGACCGCCGGACTGAGCGATCACGACATTGCCCTTCTTGGCCATAACGATCTCCAAAACAGCCCTTCCGTCTGAACTCTTCCCGCCAGGAATAAAATAACACCATATCCCCCCCCGCCTTGAATTGCAACCATATTCCAGTCGATCGTTTCGATGGATTTGACGGAAATATCCCGGATTGCCTGTTCGTCTGTTTTATGATAGAATGCCCCTATTGTGGGGGAATTCCTGGATTTTGAGAACGAATATGCGGTCAACAATGACACCGAAGGAACGGATCTATGCGACTTTGAAGCGGCAGCCGGTGGATCGGCCGGCAGTAACGCCGATTTTCATGGCATGGTCGGCCAACTATGTCGGCCTCACTTACCGCAATTATTACCTCGATTGGCAGGCCTTGGTCCGATCCCAGCTCGGCGTGGTTCGGGCGTTCAACCTTGATCAGATCAGCGCGATCAGCGACCCCTGGCGGGAGGCCTCGGCCTATGGAATGAAGCTGGATTACCCGCCGGATGGTGTGGGTAAGCCCAGAGGGTATATCCTCAACGAGTCTTCGGATATTGCCAAGCTCCGTCAGGCCGAGATTCTGAAGGCCCCGCGGGTCATCGACCGCATCGAAGGCGTGCGGGCCCTGGCCGCCGAGGTCGGCAGGACTCACAGCGTTCTGGGCTGGATTGAAGGTCCGCTGGCCGAGTATGGCGACCTTCGGGGCGTCGAGACCACGCTGATGGATTTATTCGATAAACCCGAAATGTTTCTGGAAGCCGGAGAAGTCCTCGTCGAAAAGGCCATTGGGTTTGCGCGCGAACAGATCAAGGCCGGGGCCGACATGATCGGGATTGGCGATGCAGCCGCAAGCTTGATCGGCCCGGAGTTGTATTCGCAATTCGTCCTGCCGCTGGAAACCAAACTTGTCGCTGGAATTCACGAGGCCGGCGCGACCGTCAAGCTCCACATCTGCGGCAACATCAACTCCATCATCGGTCACATGGCCAAGACCGGGGCGGACATCCTCGACTGCGATTGGATGGTCCCGCTGGATAAAGCCCGCGCCGAAGTCGGCCCGGCGGTCACCCTGTGCGGCAACTTCGATCCGTCGGCGGTGCTGGTGCAGGGTACGCCGCAGATTGTTGCCGACGCGGCCCGGGATTGCTTTGCCAAGGCGGGCAATCCTTTCATTCTCATGCCGGGTTGCGAGGTCTCGCCGCTGACGCCGGAGGCCAACATCCGCGCGTTTTGCCCCTGTCAGGGCTGTCAAATACCGGATATTTACAAGTTGTGATATCCTTATCCTATTGAAAGGCCAACGCATGAATCCCATGAATCGTCGAACCTTCCTGAAGACCACGGCCGTCGCCGCCGGCGCGATCGCGATCCCGACCGTCGTGCCCTCGAGCGTCTTGGGCCAGAATGCCCCCAGCGATAAGATCGTTATGGCCAGCATCGGAACCGGCGGCCAGGGCCGCGGCAACACGGCCAACTTCCTTCAGCACCCGGATGTCAAGGTCGTGGCCGTCTGCGATGCCGACTCCCGGCATCTGAAGATGGCCTCCCAGATGGTCAACGAGGCCTACAAAAATAAGGATTGCCGCGAGTATCGGGACTTCCGCGAGTTACTGGCCAAGGAAACGGATGTGGATGCCGTCTGTATCAGCACGCCCGACCACTGGCACGGCCTGACCAGCATCGCCGCCGCCCGGGCCGGAAAGGACATCTACTGCGAAAAGCCGCTGACCAACACCGTCGCCGAGGGCAAGGCCGTCTTAGCCGCCGTCAAACGGTACGGCCGCATCCTCCAGACCGGCAGCCACGAACGCTCCAACGAAAGCGGCCGTTATGCCTGCGAACTGGTCCGCAGCGGCAAGATCGGCAAACTCCAGACGATGATCGTCAATCTGCCCTGTATTGAGGAGCACCACAAGGCCATCATCAACGACACCGGAGAACACCCCGAACAACCGATTCCCGCCGAACTCGACTGGGATATGTGGCTCGGCCACACCCCGATGGTTCCCTACAATGACAGACGCTGTCATTTCTACTGGCGCTTCATCATGAACCACGGCGGTGGCGAGATGACCGACCGCGGTGCCCATGTCATCGACATCGGCCAGCTCGGCAACGGCACCGACAACACCACGCCCGTCGAGTACTGGGCCAAGGGTGAGCTGCCCAAGAGCAAGCTCTACAACACCTTCTTCAACTTCGAGTTCAAATGCAAGTACGCCAACGGCGTGGAGATGATCGGCACCAGCAACGAGCCGCGCGGCATCAAGTTCGTCGGCACCGACGGCTGGATCTTCGTGCATATTCACGGTTGCTCGCTGGAGGCCAGTAACCCCGATCTGCTCAAGATCAAACTGGGACCCAACGATGTCAGTTTGGGCCGTACGCGAGGCCACCATCGCAACTTCCTCGACTGCGTCAAAAGCCGCCAGCAGCCCTTCGCCTCCGCCGAGGTCGGTTACCACTCTGCGACGATCTGCCACCTTCTGAATATCTCCATGCAGCTCGACGGAGCCAAGCTCGCCTGGGATCCGGCCACAGAACAAGTCACCAACAACCCCCAGGCCAACTCCATGCTCGCCCGTCCTATGCGGGCCCCCTGGCGGCTGTAATCCCCACCCCAACCCAAAACCAAAGGCGGGTCTGATGCCCGCCTTTTCTATTCTTTTGGAACCAGAGGTCAAATGAAGGAATTGCTTCAATAAATATTTCTACAACGCTAAGAAGATCAGATAGTGCAAGGAATTATGCGCACATGTTTCAGAGAGCTCTTTCGTGGGTCGTTGTCTCCCACCCCCCCACCCCATGGGCTGGGTACGGTTATCCGCTGAAGGATGTGTTGGGTCGGATTCTAGAGCGGTTGAACCGTTGGACTCCGGCCGTCGCCACCGGCTGAAACGAGGGACAATCCGGTGTGTGGTCGTGGGGGAAAGGGGGGAGTTTGCGCACATCCGGCGGTCTTCACTCCGGCCTTGACAGATTACGACACCGCATATCCCGAATAGCCAGGTCAGAAGGGACGGTGAAATATCCGGGCTAAACCGCAACATCGCCGCCAGATTCGATAAACTCCAGCCGAACCGCGACCGCATCTGTACGATCTTCAGCAACAGCATACACAGCAATGCTGTCCAAATCTGGATCTTGACGGCATTTTCGCTGGTGCCCACAAAGGTCTTGATCTTCAGATTCTGCTTATCCGACAGAGTCGGTGTCGGTCAACAGCGGGCAATTTCGGCGGTGAATTTCGGATCCGCCCCGTCGAATTTCCATCGTGGAGTGTGTAAGGGCGGTTTGCGAGCCCCCCTGCGTGGCCGATATCAATTTCGCTTTATAAATTTTCAAAACCTTCGAACAAAATGCGCTTTCACTTTCTTGCTGTTTTTGGGGTCTTGAAAAATCGATAACTCCTTGTGGCAGAACGCATTATCATTTTGGGACACAAATATTTTCGAACAAAACGCGCATATCTTCAGGGTATAGGGACAGATCAAATAGGGTCGAATTTGATATCCTGGGGTTGGAGGATCGAAATTCGGCAAGCATTTATTGACCGCCGGGGTTTGGGCGGATAGGATGTCCGGTTCATTTCACCCTTCAAAGGAGATGGTCGCATGAAAACAGGAACGGTTGATGGAAAGCTTCGAACGATGAGCAAGTTGGTTTGGACACTGGCTTTGGCGGCCGTGTCAGTCGGAGGATTGGGCCTGTCGGCGGTGGCGGCGGAAAAAGACGACATCGGGGTACCGCGAAGCACAATGGATCTACGGCCGGAATTTGCCAAATGGGATCTGGCGATTCGGCCGCAAGGCGGACGAGGCACCTGTTCGGTGTTTGCCGTGACCGAGGCGCTGGAGTACGCCATCTCCGGCCAAAAACAAGCGAAGGTCCGGTTGAGCGTGGAGTTTCTCAACTGGGCGTCGAACCAGGTGACCAAACAAGCCAATGACGGAAGCTTTTTCTCCGACCTGTGGGCCGGATACGAGGCCTACGGAATCTGCCCCGAAGCCGATCTGCCCTACTTGGCGGCTTTCAACCCCAATCTTAAACCCAGCGACGAGGCCATCGAACACGCCAAACAATACCGCAATCTCGGCCTGCAAATGCACTGGATCAAGCCGTGGGATGTTACAACCGGCCTGACGGCCGAGCAACTGATCGAGATCAAGCGAACGCTGTGCAAACAGTGGCCGGTCTGCGCCGGACTTCGCTGGCCGAAGGCCGAGCAGTACAAAGACGGCGTGCTGGTGATGGCTTCGCCGGATGGCGTTCGTGATGGGCACAGCGTGATTCTCGTCGGCTTCCGGGATGACTCCGATCAGCCGGGCGGCGGCATTTTTCTGTTCCGCAACTCCAGCGGCGCACGCGAAGGACAGATGTCGTATGAATACGCCAGGGCGTATATGAACGACGCAATCTGGATCGATAATAGAGCAGATTCGGCCAAGTCGGATTCAAAGTCGCTGATGGACTTGCTCAACCCCATGAACCTCGGACCCGAGGGACGCAATCGCCGGGTGTCGAGCAATCAGCAGCCCGAATGGCAAACCGAAAATCTCGACATGACCTGGCTGCAGCCGGGCAAATCGGTCGAAATGCCTCTGTTCGAAGGGCCGGGGGTGATCACGCACATGTGGTTTACCAGCCACTCCGGTTGGGTCAGCGAACTCAATACGCTGTGCCTGCGGATTTATTGGGACGGCAATCCGGAACCGGGGGTCGAAGCCCCGCTCGGAGATTTCTTCGCCGTGGGACAGGGCAAACCGGCAGTCGTCGAAAGTGTCCCCGTACAGGTCTCGATCACCGGATCGCTTTCCTGTTACTGGCGGATGCCATTCCGCAAATCGGCGAAGATCGTCATCACCAACGACAACCCGAACCGCGGAACGGGATTGTACTGGCAAGTCGATTACACGCAGGTGGATGCGCTGCCGGAGTCGATTCCGTACTTTTACGCTCGGTATCGGCAGGAATATCCGGCCGTAGCGGACCGCGATTATCTGTTCGCAGATCTGGCCGGAAAGGGGTTCTATGTCGGCACGGTCCAGTCGATTACTTCGACGATGGACGGCTGGTTCGGCGAGGGTGACGACTTTTTCTACATCGACGGCGAGGAAGTGCCGAGCTTGCAGGGTACGGGAACCGAAGACTACTACAACGACGCCTGGGGATTTCGGCCGCGAACGAGCCACTGGTTCGGCAATCCGCGCTGGCAAGGGGACAGCGCAGGCGACAGCGGCGTCTGTTACCGCTGGCACCTGCCGGACCCGATCTATTTCACCAAGTCGCTGAAGGCGACGATCGAGCACAAGGGCAACACCGTCGAAGATACCGGCGGGTTCTTTCTGGAACGGCCGGATTTTGTCAGCAGCGTGGCGTACTGGTATCAGGAGGGCCAGCCGAAGACAACCTTCGAGCCGATGCCGGCCTGGCCGCAACGGCGTGTGCCGTGGATACAGCATCATCTGGTGCGGGCGTTCCAAAAGGCCAGGATCAGCGCAAGCGACGCCAAGCTGATCGTCGATACGACGGGATTCTTCGGCGCTCGGCCGGTCCTGCTTTGGCCGAACAAGTCGGCCAATGCAACGCTAACGCTGCCGTTTGTGTTGGAGCAGGAAGGCCGATACGCGGTACGGCTCACCGCGGCCAGCGGGCCGGGGTATGGGCCGTATGATATTGAGATCGACTCGAAGAAGATCATGACGGCCGATTTCCGTGCGGCCGAGGATAACGAGGCCGACTTGTTGTTGGGTACCCATGAACTGGCCAGGGGAGACCACACCATCACCTTCAAGGCCCCTGCCGATTCGGCGAAAGTGACTCCGCTGGCAGTCGAATTGCTGCGGTTGCTGAACTTGCCTCCTGAGCCCAAACGCGATCCGAAGACCCATCACGAAGCGCATTTTGTGCGGCTGGGGATCGGGCGGGCAATCTATGCATACCGGCTCGCTTATGGACAGATTCCGGATTCGCTCCAGACGCTGGTCAAGTCGGGGATCATGCCCGCGCGATACCTCAACGACGAAAACAACCGGCCTCTGAAGTGTCGTCGTGAAGGCGATTACCTCGTCGTCGAAAGCGACGGGCCGGAACCGTGGAAACACCAGTGGCAGGGCCTGGACGCAAGGCGATAGGTGTGGGAACCAACCATTTACCGGATGGAAACCCCCGGATTTATTCCGGGGGTTATTGCAGCATTCAACAATCAACCCCCAATATAAAATTGGTGGCTTCCATAGGATCGCGAAAATCCAAATGGATTCTTGCACCGAAACGGAATCGGTCTACAATAGTAGTTCCCGGCGAATCCGGGTTCGATCGTGCCGGGGAAGAAGGGAATTTCTGGAACACGAAACCAAAACTGCGATTGATGGTCTAACCGGAGAATCCGACATGCACAAGACAAGCGTTTCCATTCATCGTCGTCAATTTCTCAAGGGAACCCTGGGGGCGGGTGCGGCATTCCTGATCCCGCAGGTCATTCCCTCCACGGTTCTGGGCAAGGATGGCGGCGTGGCCCCAAGCGAAAAAATCGTCATGGCTGGCATCGGCATCGGCAATCGCGGCCGGTATGTGCTGGGCTGCTTTTTGCACGAGCCGGACGCCCGCTTTGTGACGATCTGCGATCCGCGGGCCGACAATCGAAACAAAGCCCGGGATATGGTCAACGACCAGTATGGCAACAAGGATTGCACCACCGCCATCGACCTGCGCGAAGTCCTGGCCCGCAGCGATATCGATGCAGCGCTGATCGCCACCGGCCCCAACTGGCATGCGACGGCCTCGATCCTGGCGGCCAAAGCGGGCAAGGATGTCTATTGCGAAAAGCCCTGTACGAAAAATATCGCGCAGAGCTTGGCCCTGGCGGAAACTTTCCGCCGCACCGGCCGGGTATTTCAGGCCGGTACCCAGCGCAGAAGTTTGCCGAACTTTATGTTCGCCATCGATCTGGCTCGCCGCGGAAAACTCGGCAAACTGCATACGCTCTACGCCCATCCGGCTGGCTTGGGAACCAGCACCAGCGGCTGGATGCCGGCCGAACCGGAACCGGCTTCGGACAAGGTCCATTGGGATCTGTATCTGGGACCGGCGGCATGGCGGCCGTACAACGGCAAGCTGATGGACGGCTTCAACTTCGAGAAAGGCGGCGGTATGGTCGGCGGCGGGTGTCTGGAATGGGGATCTCACTGCGTGGATCTGTGCCAGTGGGCCAACGACGCCGACAGCACGGCGCCGATTGAATACGAACCGAAAGACGGCCAGTTACATGCCCTCTATGCCAATGGCGTAAAACTCATCCTGCGAAACGACGGTTGGCTGCCGCTGGGTTCGTGCCCGGTGCGATTCGAGGGCGACAAGGGCTGGGTTGAGACCGGCGACGATGCGGAGATCGTGGCCAGCTCGCCCGACCTGCTGGTCGGTAAAGGCGCCAAGATCGCCGGCTATCCGGCCGACTTCCATGTCCGTGATTTTCTCGACTGTGTGCGTTCTCGCGGACAGACGCGGGCCAACGCCGAGGTGGCCTGCTGGGCACACATCGCCTGCCACGCGGCCAATGTCTCGCTGTTCCTGAATCGCAAGGTCAATTTCGATCCAAAGAAATGCGAGTTCATCGGCGACGAAGAGGCCAACCGGCTGCGGTCCGAGGCGATTCGGGATCCGTGGCGGCTGTAAGATCGGCGTAACCTGAACTGAGATTCCATCCAAAGGATGATAACCATGATGAAACTGAATGTAACCTTACGAACTCTTGTTTCGCTGATGATGATTGCCGCCCTTCCGTTTGCGGCCTGGGCAGCCGGTGATAGTGCTGCCACCCGAAAGGAAAAGGAACAGTCGCTGATCAAGATCATCGAATCCAACGCCCCACCACAGGATAAGGCGATCCCCTGCAAACAATTGGCGATCTACGGCAGCAAGGATGCGGTACCGGCGCTGGCGCCGCTGTTGCCAAACGCGGACTTGTCGTCGTGGGCAAGGATTGCCCTGGAAGCGATCCCGGATCCGGAGGCCGGCGCCGCGCTACGGGATGCCATTGGCAAAGTTCAGGGTCGGTTGCTGGTCGGCGTGATCAATTCCATCGGCGTGCGCAAAGATGCGGGCTCGGTCCCGACGCTGATCGCGCGGCTGGGGGACACAGATCCGGATGTGGCTTCGGCGGCGGCGGTCGCGCTGGGACATATCGGTGGCGATGCGGCGGCCGGGGCGCTGACCCCTCTGCTGGGTATTGCGCCGGAGAAAGTCCGGCCCTATGTCGCCGAGGGCTGTATCCTGACGGCGGAAAAATATTTGTCGGACGGGAACGCAGCCCAGGCGGTGAAACTCTATGACGCCGTCCGACAGGCCAATGTGCCCAAACAGAAGACGCTCGAGGCCACGCGCGGTGTAATTCTTGCCCGCGGAGCAGAAGGTTTCAATTTGCTGGCCGAACAACTCAAGTCGGACGATCAGGCCAGAGTGGGAATCGGACTTCGCACCGCCCGCGAGTTGAGGGGAAAACAAATAACCGAATCGCTGGCCGCTCTATTGGCCCAGTTGCCGGCCGAACGACAGCCAATGTTGCTGTTGGCGATCGCCGATCGCAGCGATCCGGCCGTGCAACCGGCCATCGTAAATGCGGCGAAACATGGATCCAAAGAAGTGCGAATGGCGGCGGTTCGGGCCATGGACCGATTTGGCGGCGTCGTTTGTGTACCGGTGTTGCTGGAAGCGGCCGGCAGCGACGATGCCGCTTTGGCTGAAGCGGCCAAGACGACACTGAGTCGTCTGTCCGGCGGCGAAATCGATGCGGAGCTGCTGGCCCGAATGCCGCAGGCAACCGGAAAAACAAGGCAGGCCTTATTTGAACTTGCCGCAATGCGCCGGATCGAATCCGCAACGGCGGCTGTTGCGGCCGGGCTTGATGATGCCGATGCGGGAATTCGCGGGGCCGCCGTTCAGGCGCTGGGCGTGATCGGCACGGATCAGCAGCTTGTCGGTATTGTCAAAGCCCTTGAGAAAACGCAGAACTCCACAGAGAGAAACAATATCGAAAAGTCTCTGATTTCCATAGCCAAACGAAGCGGATCCAAGTCAATTGCGCCGCTCATCCCGCTGACGAAAAACGCGGCAGGCGAGATTCGTATCATCGGATTACACGCGCTGGCCGCCGCCGGAGGGCCGGACGCATTGGCCGCGGTCAAGTCCGGAATTGACGACAAAGAAGAGATGGTACAGGATGAAGCGGTGCGAACTCTGTCCACCTGGCCCAACAACTGGCCCGAAGATACGGCCGCAGGCGAAGCGCTGGCGGCACTGGCCAAGTCCGGAAAGAAGATGAACCATCAGGTATTGGGGTTGCGGGGATATTTGCAGTATCTCCAGGGCAATACCAAGCTGAGCGGAACCGATAAGTCGGCCCGAGTGGGCGAGGTGATGTCCCTGTTAAATCGGCCGGAGGAAAAACGCCTGGCGATCGCGGCGCTCGGCGCGGCTCCGACCGTTCGTTCGCTGGAACTGCTGACCACGCTGGCGACAGATGCGGCGGTTGCCGAAGACGCGTATTCGTCTCTTGTGGCTCTGGCGGACAAAGAGATTGCCGGGGCATCGAAAGAGCAGCTCCGATCCGCCCTCCAGACGGTCAGGGACAAGACCAAAAACGAGCGAACGCGAAATCGGGCCAATGAAGCCCTGAAAAAACTTTAATCGGGATTCGGGGTTCCACCGAAAACATACTGCAAACAAGGGCGGGTATTAACCCGCCCTTGTTATTCGCAGTGGAAGACCTCCTCCATGTTCGCCCACCATTCCCCGTCGGCGCGATCGGCCAAAGGCGACTGACAGGGCATGCAGTGGCTCCACCATTTCTGCGTCGTCGGGTCAGCGGCCATCTTGGCCATATCGGCGGCGAAATCCGCACCCGTGTATTCAAAGTAACTGAACAGATAGAATTTCCCATCGGGCATGCGACGCAGATAGATGGAGTAATTCCGGATGTGACATTCGGTGATCATCTTCAGCACGCCCGGCCAGACAGCCGCATGAAGGCGCTTGTATTCAGCGAGTTTGTCTTCGTTGAGACCAATCACCATTCCGTAGCGTTTTACCATTGCATCATCCCCGTATTCCAAATAATCGTCGAGAACTCTACTTCGCCGCCTGGTCCCCGAGATAATTGCCATAGGCCAGCGATAATACCGCAACGGCCAGGATCGCCATTGCCAGAACGATAACCGCAATCGTCCGAGGTCTGTGGCCGTGCCATTCCCGCATGAGGATCCCCACCACGCTGCTAAAGAGGATCAGCATCAGCATGTGGATTGCCCAGCTCGAAAATTCAAACTGTCCCATGCGGACATGCCCGAGTCCGTAGAAGAAAAACTGCCCATACCACAGACAACCCGTCAGCAGCGCCATCAGGTAGTTGACGCCCAGCGATCCGGCAATGTCCGTCCGCGGGTTGCGATATTCTCCGAAGGATTTTTGCGAAATCGCCAGCCAGAGACAGTACGCCGCGGTCGTCACGAAAGCCCCGCTGTTGGAAAAGATATACACGGCGTTGGTCTGCCAGTGCCCGGCCCCGAATTGTTCGGCCGTTGCCGCGATGGGCTTACCAGTGAAATTAATCGCGATACCGTAAACCGCCGAAAAGATCCCCGCAACAACGACGATGAGTAGTCCCTTTCCCAACCGAAAGGGTTGCGCCCCGCCTCCCGCCTGCTGCAGTTCGATTTCCTTGAGGCGGCCGGCCAGGCCGCAGATCAGCGTCCCCAGCAAACCGATAAAGACTCCGCAGAAGACCCATCCCGAACCGGTTTTCTCCAACAGCGCCATGATCTCGTTGTTCCATACCGGACCGGCAAAGGTCCCCAACACGCAGGAAATTCCGATTGCGATCGCATAGGTCAGCGAGTAGCCGAGATAACGAATCGCCACGCCGAATGCCGTTCCGCCGATGCCGTAAATCATCCCCATCACAAAGGTCAGCCCCATCGCGTCGGGAGATGCCGTTCGAAGAACCTCGCCCAGCTTCGGAACTGTCAGCCATGCCACAACCACTGGGGCAATCAGCCAGCAGATCGACGCCTGGGCCAGCCAATAGGTTTGCCACGACCAGCCGCGGAGCCGCTGTTGCGGGGTATAACAGAATACCGCGGCGGTGGCGCCGAAGGCGTGCAGGATGGTTCCGAGAATGGGGTTGGGGGACACGGGCGTCATATCGTTCTCCAGGTGATGAATGTAGTTAATTAATAGTCAATTACTCCGATATCGGATCGATCGATTCGTCGAAGGGTCCCAAGTGGAGCGGATATCTGCCGTAGTCCCGCACCAATTGAACGATTCGATCATAGGTTCGACCCGACACGTCGCTGGCCACGGAATGATCCGACTGGAAAATGAGCCCGCCGCCCTTGGCTGCATTCAGCTTCCGGAGAACTTCCGCCCGAATCCGATTTTCATCTCCGGTTTCCCATATCTGGATATCGCTGTTCCCGCAGAAGGCGATTTTCCGGCCGTACTTTCGCCTAAGGTCCAGGACATCCATCCCGGCCTTGGCCTCAAGCGGATTGAGAGCATCAACTCCGATCTCGATGAAGTCCGGCAAAATCGCGTGAATACATCCGCACCCGTGGTAAATCACCGGCAACTCATTGGCGTGACAATGGTCCACCATCGCCTTAACCCAGGGTTTGAAAAATTCGCGCCAATAATCCGGCGAAAAGAACATCCCCCGGCGATACGCCACATCTCCCCAGATAACGAATCCGTCCAGATTTCCCCCCGCCGCGGCGATGGCGGCCTTGCATGCCGCCAGATAAAACTCCCCGATGCGATGGATACAAGCCCCCATCCGCTCGGGATACAAACCCATCCACAGCAGAGCGTTTTGTTGCCCGATCAGCCGCGTCAGGCATTCGCTCGGTTCGATCATGCTGCCGAAAACGGGAAAGTCCTTCCGCAGGTTTCCCACCGTTTCCACCCACGGCGGGCTGTTCCGCTGAAAACCGTCCCCCACCCCGGCGATCTGGTTGTCTCCGGCCTCAAAGAACCGACGACGGTCTGCCGGATCGTCAAATTCAAACGCCTCCAAACGATCGATCGTATCCGTATCACACGAGATCTGCTCGGGCATCGGCCGGTCCAGCCGCTTGCGGAGTACCGTTTCAAAACCGGTCTTGACCCAGATTTCGTTTTGGTCTTCCCGGAGGGTTACAAACGGCCGGATGTGGGGATCCATATTCGGAGTCGTCACAATCCAGTCAAGATCGTAATACCGGTAGGGATCCGCGTCGTCGGGCAGACCCAGTTCCCGCCGCCATCGAGCGACAAATCCTCCCCAGAAAAAATCGCTGATCGGCACGCGGTCCGCCTCCTCGAACCGGAGTGCCTTTCGGATTCGGTCCAGTTTGGCCTGGGTGGCTTCCGAGCGTCTTGTTGGGTGCATATTCGTTTCCTGTCGTAAGTCCGTAAAGCGTTCACCCAATCTTATACCCCATCCCGACCGATCTGTAAATTCTTTCGCCGATTTCCGACAATTCTTTGTTGGGTACCCGCTTTCGAATTGAATGTCGCGCCCGAATCGGTATACTGTTCCCGTGCGTGCCAAAAACGCCCGCGGGCCCGTAGCTCAGTCGGTTAGAGCAGCGGACTCATAATCCGTCGGTCGTCCGTTCGAGTCGGACCGGGCCCAGTTTGAATTTTCGAGGAATTGTCACGGGGCGCTTCAAATGCAGCCAGGTATGGGCGCTTCAAAACCAGCCAGTT
>CAZXPW010000019.1:0-73509 GCA_964643355.1 uncultured Pirellulales bacterium | reverse complement strand
CCGTGTAACCCGGAATGACAACATAGTCATCCACACCGTCCAATTCCAGCGCGCCGTTTTGTCGCCCCCCGGACGTCCGCCAGACAGGGCCGCCTTCGAGGATCCCAGGATAAAGTCCCTTCAGATCGGATACTTGAACCCCATCGGTTTCATCCATTCTCCAATTGGAAACCAAGCCGACTTCAGGGCAAATCCAGTCTGGGAATAACCAGTATTCTGCCAACTCAAGAAGGTCGGGGATTCCAACAATACAATCCCCATTAATATCCCCGGTTGGGCAATCCAAGGCGTACAAACAGGGGCTTGCGAACACAAACAGAAAGACAATCATGATGGTTTTTATTCTATATCGTGCAAAGGCCATTTTCCCATCCCATTTTGGCTTGTTTGTCATCCATAAGAGGACTTAAACCTCTCGCTTGTTACGAAGAATATTGGAGTAAGATGAATATACCCAACTCATCCATCACCTCTCCGATTAGGTTTGTGATTCATGCTCGATTTTACTTTGATTATACGAAGTATCGTCTAAAAACACAAGTATAATAACCGTAAATCCTTAATTTTAAAAGGATTAAGAATCCAATAGGACCCCTCTGCGATGGATTTCTATTTTTTTCGGGATTGATATCGCTGCTGCGCTTGCTGAAAGCACAGTCGTTCTTCATCGGATTGCGGCAGCAGGGGGGCAACGGGAATCGGATGATTGTTTTCGTCGATCGCGACGAAAGTCAAATAGGCCGTCGTTGCGAGTCCCTTTGTGTTGTTTAGGGGATTTTCCCGAAGAACTCGGACTTCCACCTGCATCGAGCTACGCCCGGTATAGATGACTCGCGCTCGGAGATGAATATGCTCGCCGATCCGGATCGGCTCCAGAAAGGACATCGACTCAATCGAGGCCGTAACAATCTGGGTTCCGGAATGTTTTTGGGCAGCCATGGCGGCCGTCATGTCGATCCATGCCATAATGACTCCGCCAAATGCGGTCCCGTAGGCGTTGGCCTGATCCGGCATGAGCAAATAGCGGGTATCCACCTGGCTTTCCGACGGAGTTTTGCCATTTTGTGTCATAGGATTTTCCTTAGCCATTCCCCAATAAAAAAGGCGGCTTACGCCGCCTGATTCGTATTCGGATTATCTCGTCAGTTGGTAATTATGTCCACCTTACGGCCGCGAAACTTTACAATTCCGTCGGTCTTGGCAAACAGCGTAAAATCCCGCCCCATGCCCACATTGAATCCGGCCTTGAAGGGCGTGCCTTTTTGCCGGACGATAATCGCTCCGGCCTGTGCGAACTCGCCGCCATAAAGCTTAACGCCCCGATACTTCGGGTTGCTGTCGCGGCCGTTCCGTGTCGATCCTTGTCCCTTTTTATGTGCCATATCTGTCTCACTTCGATAGAGTTACGGATTCCTATACAATCTCGAATACTCTATTATAAGTTTCCGCCCAATCGGTGTCCACGAAAAAACTAAAAATTTTTCGTGAGTTCGTGAGAACCCCTCTTGTGGAAATGTAACATGGCAACCGTTCTTTCTTTTTTCCTCAAACCGTTGAAATTTTCCGTTAAGGCCCAACCGATGATCTGATTTGCGATAATATTGTACCATGACGGTCGGGAACTGTCAAGTAAAAGTTTCGTAAACTATGTCTATAAAGCGGAAGTCTCAGGAAAAACGAAGAACCTTGCCCCTCCTTGGGGCTTGACAAATCGGCGGATTCGTCGAAAATCAGTTATGATGAAATGACGGGTTGCGTTCAAGCGTTTAATCAGGGAAAGCCATGAAAAAAGCGATCTTGATTTTGTTGATTCTGAGTATGGGTCGGTGTCTTGCTGAGACCCCAGAGTCGCAATGTCCGGCCGGGGGCGTCTCGGAACCGACCACGCCGACCACTTCATCTCTCTCCATCCCGTTGGGGGCCACGCTTGAGGGGGTGCTTGGGGTTTTGCGTAGACAAACCGAATCCCTCGGCAGTTACCAGGCCACGCTGAAATACCTGTTCATTCAGGATCCCGAGTTGTTGGATTCCAGAACCCTCCGGACTGGATCGATTCATTACCGGAAATCCCCCCAATCGCAACTTCGGATCCAGTTTGATACCTTCAAGCAGGAAGATACGAAGGAAGAAAAACGGCTCGAACAGTTTTTCTTTGACGGGGTCTGGCTGACCCGGATCGATCACACCCTGAAGAAGGCCGATCTTTATCAAAAGGCCAAACCCGAAAAGCCGCTGAATGTTTTGGAGTTTCTCAATACCGTATTTCCGATCGTCGGTTTTGCCAAGACTGAAAATCTTTCGAAGGATTTCACGATCTCGCTGATTGCCGAGAACCGGTCCGATCCGAATCAACCGATCCATTTGTTACTGGTGACCAGACCCGAATCCAAGTTCGCCGAGCAGTACAAAAAAATCGACTTCTGGATCGACGGTCGTCAGGTCCTTCCCCAGCGCATTGTGACCGCATCCACCGAAGGCGATATCTATGATATCTCGTTTGTCAATGCAGTCGTCAATCAACCGATTGATCCGGCGATCTTTATTCCAAAGATCCCGGAGGGCTTTACGCAGAATAAGGAACTTCTCCAAGAGGACAACAACCCAACCGAAGTCCTCGTCCCGCAAGGAACCCCATAACCCGACACGGAAGGAATGCTATGGCCACAGGACTGGTCATCTACTATTCTCGCAGCGGCAACACCCGGCAAATGGCCGAGGTTTTTGCACAGAGCATGAGTGAAGCCGGATTGCCGACGCAGTGCAAATCCGTCGAACAGGTCAAAATCGCCGATCTCCTGGACGCTGACGCGATTGTGGTCGGTTCCCCAACCTATTACGGGCGAATGTGCGCCAAGATCGCCGAACTTTTCGACGAATCCGTCAGCAAGCACGGCAAATTGGACGGCAAGATCGGGGCCGCGTTTAGTTCCTCGGCGAATATCGGTGGGGGCAACGAAATCACCGTTTTCAACATCCTGACCACTCTCCTGGTTCACGGCATGATTATCCAAGGGGATCCCCAGGGTGACCACTTCGGCCCGGTCTCCATCGGCAAGCCCGACGAGCGAGTTGTCAGTCAATGCCGAAGGAGAGCCCAGCGGGTGGCCGAACTAACCCTCAAGCTCAGGCCTTAGGCAGGCCGGGGAAGGCCGGAAAAAAAGAGATGGAAAGATCCCGCTTTTCGGTTGACAAAACGCGGTTTTCCGAGTACATTTCTGCTTTCTGGAATACGACCAATTATATCGTCATTGGAGGTTTGATACAATGCAGGAATATGAAAATCTCAAGAAGCTTGTCGCGGAGATTGAATCGGATATTAACAAGGCCGAGGGTGGGAATAAGGCCGCAGGGACTCGCGTCCGAAAACAGATGCAGATGATCAAGCAGGCCTCCCAACTGGTCCGCAACCGGATTCTGGAAATCCGCGCTACGGAATAAACTTTTCAAGAGAAAGCAGCGGTATTGGCGGGGGTCACAACTGATACTTTGCGCCCGAGCGATTGCCGCTGCAAAACAAGGAAGTTGACGCTTATCGGAGGCCGGTTATGCCCCCCGCACTCCTGATCGACCTGTCCAAGTTGGACTTGAATCGGGTCGTTTTCGATCGTAACGCCATTGCGGAGGTGAATCCGCAGTCGTTTGAGATGTCGCAGCTTGACGGAATCATCTGGTATGATCGCGAAAAACTGGAGGCGGTTGGTTTCAAAGACATAACCGACCATGAGTTCTGGGTTCGCGGGCATATCCCCGGACGGCCTCTCATGCCTGGCGTAATCATGATCGAGGCGGCCGCACAATTGGCCAGTTTCTTTATGAAACGGATTTACGGATTGACGGGTTTCATTGGTTTTTCCGGTATTGACCAGACGCAATTCCGCGGAACCGTGGTTCCCGGGAATCGACTGTATCTGCTGGGGCATATTAAATCCATTCGCAGCCGTCAGTTCAGCGCGGAAATTCAGGGCGTTGTCAACGGTCAGATGGTCTTCAATACCGTCATCTCGGGCATGAAGGTTTGATCGACCTATGCTTTCGGACTGCTTCGATTCGGCCGTCCGATTTGACGGGTCTTTGCAGGACCTGCAACAGCGGTCTTCGGACATTCCCTCCGGCAGGGGGGTTTTGCTTTTCGCTGACGCCGACGATCGGCCCATTCAATTGCTGGCCGCGACCAACCTGCGGCGCACGGCCCGAAGTCGTCTGTTGACTCTCCAAACGGAAAAACCTTCTCGTCGTGCCCGTTTATCTGAGATTGCTCGAACGATCTATTTCCGTTCGGCCTGTTGTGAATTTCAGGTCCAATGGGATTTGCTGCGGATCGCTCGGTATTTGTTTGCCGATTCCTACCGTGACAGGATCCTGCTGCCGAATCTGCATCTGATCCAGATCGACCGGACGGTTCCATGGCCTCGTTACACCTATACTTCACGGGTCGATTTTCATGCTGTTTCTTCTCACCGTCTCAGTGTCTTTGGCCCGTACCACGACCGAAAAGGGTCTATGCAAATGATGGACATCCAGACCCGCGCCTTTGATCTGTGTCGCAAACTCAATCTCATCGATTCTCCGGATCGCGCTCAAACCTGTCCCTATCTTCAAATGGCCGAATGTCCCGCTCCGTGCGTCGGCAGAATAAGTCGTGATGAGTATCTTTTCAGTCTGGATGCGGCCGCCGACCTGGTCGCGGGCAGGTTTGATTTGGTCCTGTCTGGCCTGGAAGACCGGATGCGCGACGAAGCACGGGCTTTGCGATTTGAGGTTGCCAATCGACTCAAACGGGTTATCGAAGACATTAACAAAATAAGAACGGCCGGTGCCCGCTGGACCGCCGATCTGTCCGAGCTGACGGTTCTACATATAGATCGGTCTGCAAAAGTCGCCAAACCCGGAAGCAAAAAGATTCAATGCTTCGCCGCCTATGTCTTCCGACGGGGTCAAATCCTTCGCTTGCCGGATTTTATCCTCGATCAGATTCCTTCCGTTGTTGAATCTCTTTCTTGGTTCGATTCGGGGCAGGTACGAACGCCCTTCGTTTCCGATGTCCTGTCTCGGCTTGAAATCGCGACCCCTCCCGGTTTGCTGACCGATCAGTTCGCCCTTGTCGCATTCTTTGTTTTTCGCAAATCCCCTCCCGGCCTATGGTTGTCCTGTGGTCGTTCATTGCCGGAACCGGAACAAATCTACAAATCCTTATCGAGCTTTTGACGGATCCAGCAAATGGCGTGACTGGATTCGGTTGAATGTGCCATGGGAAATCAGGCCATCCCGCTAATCCAAATCTTGGTTTTTTGCGAACATGCCGGGGTAGAATGCGTGATTATACCGTGATTCATATTCGAAATACAGGAATAGGAATATAGGGAAATGACGAGGTGAAGACCGATGTGATGTTTTGGCACGGGTCTTGGAATTCGTAACGAAACCTACCATCCCTTTAGCGCTTTGTTCTGGATTCCCGCGTTTGCATGATGCTACGATTTTCTTGTTCTTGGGACCAGATTCCCCTGTGTTTTGGCTGAAAGGATTGCGATTATGAACCGAGAACACATACTGAGATTTCTCAATGACAATCCAGTCTTCTATCTGGCAACTTGTCATCATGGCCAACCTCATGTTCGAACCATGCGTCTCCTGCGTGCCGACGAACACGGGATTTATTTCAGCACCATTCGCAATAAGGCCCTGTTTCGACAGATCCAAGCGAATCCCTCGGTGGAAATGTGTTTTCACGGCGCCGCGGATGGGATCCAAATTCGAATCGCGGGAAAAGTCGGCCAGGTTTGCGATCCTGAGTTCCGGCGGCAATTGGCTGATCGAGTACCGGCGATGTCGTCTTTTATACTTGACAACGGCCCCTATGGTGTTGCCGTGTTTTGTCTTCAATCCGGCCGGGTCTCAATCTGGAAAGAAGAAGACTTCGCCCTTCGTCGTCTCACCGGCGTGGAACTATCCAGTATCTGGATGGCGATCTGCAATGGCCGTTCGCAAAGTCCCGTAGCCGACCTTCTTGAGGATGCGCTATCCTGAGCGAGACCCATTTGGGAAACAAATTCGGTCATTTCGGCATTCGGTCCAATGCCGGATTTTCGTTTTTGACGGGATTCCAGAAGGCCCTTACAATAGTGCCTCGGCACGAAATGGCCCATGGTTTGAAATCGGGGCAACGAATTGGTTTTACCGATATCGGAGATCGAACATGAAATGGACGATTGGAATGACTCTGGTCATAGCGTTATTTTCCTGTCCTTTGAACGCCGGCGACTGGACGCAATTTCGCGGGCCGACCCGCGATGGAATTTCCTCGGAGACGGGACTGCTCAAGCAATGGCCCGCCGAAGGCCCCAAAATGCTCTGGTCGTTTGGAGGGCTCGGCAAGGGGTATGCCTCGTTATGTGTCGTCGGTAATACGCTTTACACAACCGGCTGTGAAGGGAAAACCGGTTTTCTTTATGCTTTCAATACCGGCGGGAAACTTCTCTGGAAAGTTCCTTATGGCCCCGAATGGACCGGTTCGAATCCGGGAACCCGGACCACCCCGACCTTCGACGCCGGAAAATTGTATCTTATGTCCGGGCATGGTTTGGTGACATGCAGAAACGCCGCAGACGGCAAAGAAGTCTGGGCTGTCGATACCTTCAAGCAATTCGGTGGCAGAAACATCTCCTGGGGAATCTCCGAATCCGTTCTGGTTGACGGCGACAAGGTGATCTGTACCCCGGGCGGCCCCGATGCTTCGATTGTGGCCCTTAACAAGACCACGGGCAAGACGATCTGGACCACAAAGGGGATCTCCGACAAGAGCGCTTACTGTTGTCCCAGGATCATTCAGCACAACGGAAAACGCATTTTGCTCACGATGCTTGAGAAAACGGTCGTGGGAATACATCCGGAATCCGGCCAGATTCTCTGGAAATATCCGCATAAGGTCAGCTATGATATCAACGCCGTCGCTCCCGCCTATGCCAATGGGATGATCTATCTGACCAATGGCTACAATCACGGCGGAATGATGCTTCAGCTCTCGCCGGATGGCTCGTCGGTGACCAGGAAGTGGACCGAGAAGGAACTGGATGTCCATCATGGCGGGGTTATCTTACTGGGAAAGGATATCCATGGGGCCGCGACGAACGGCGAATGGATTTGTCTGGACCTGGTCTCCGGCAAGATCAAATACAAAGACGGTTTGGTCGGAAAGGGCTCCGTGGTCTTCGCCGACGGCCTGATTTATGGATATGGAGAAAATGGAACTGTCGGTCTGATTCGGCCCTCATCTGCCGGATACAAGTTGATCAGTTCCTTTGACATTTCGTTGGGTAATGAAGAGCACTGGGCACATCCGGCCATCAGCAACGGCATCCTCTATATCCGTCATGGCAAGGCCCTGATGGCTTTCGATATCAAGGCCAAATAAGAACGGTTGATTCCCCCATTGAGGCGATCAAATTCCTGAAAGGGAAAATGTCCCGAATTCCGGTATCCGTCTTCGGGGTTATAGTTTCGAAATCCGAGCCGCCAGATCATCCTCGAATACCGGGGTCGCAATGGTTACCGGCGTGTCGTGAGCTTGAATCTGTTGCGAACCAATGGGCTTCCCGTCTTTTGGATTTAACCATTCGATCCTGAATTCCCCATTCTGCAGATGGAATTGAATGTCAACCGGTCCCTTACAGCCGCTGATATACGCCAGATAATTTTGGTCCTTCTGCAGAGCGTACACGGTCGCTTTCTCCGGCAAGCCGGTTTTCACGATTTCCTTGACCGGGACAGTCCGGATAAAATCGAACGCTTCCAGGGTTTCCTTCAGGTATCGCAGTTGTTTTCGCAGAGCGGCGCTGCCGCCTCCCGGCGCCGAGACCTTGCCGGTGCCATCTTCCTTACCAACGGAAAACGAATAATCCAGGTGGTTGAAAATCGCCCCCCCTGCCAGCATGAAGTTCCACGCCTCGCGCCGATAGGTCTTGTCCTCGCTGCCGTCGAATCCCGTCTCGTCGTCGCCGATGGGCCGATTGAGTCCCCAGTTCTCGCGCACCGTCACCGGCGGCCGGGCATAATGAAAATTGAAGATGGACACCTGCGGATTCGGGTTTTCGATCTTCTGTTGATGGTTGGCGATATTCTGGGCAATCAAATGCTTGACGCCAAGGGTCGCTTCGGTTTCGGTAATAACCTGTGCGATTGCCGCCTGCCATTCCAGAGTCACCCCACCGAAGTAGGGTTCATTGCAGATCTCGTAGTACAGGTTTTCGCAATCCTTCAACTCCGTAACGATCTTACGGACCATCTCCTTCTGGATTGCCGTCAGTCTGTCTTCTTTCAGCGCGTAGACCTGTTCACGGTCGATCGTGCTGACGCCGTTGACATTGTTCCTGGCGTTCATCGGGCTCAGGTTCCACATGCTGTCCTCGTAAAACGGGCAAAACAGTACCAGTTCAACTACAACTCCGGCCGCATCGGCCTTGGCGATAAAATCCCTGAGCCGTTCGAAGTACCGAGGGTCCCATTTCGTCAGGTCGAATTTGTTCCCGCCGCCGGCGCAGCCATCCTGATCCGATCGTGCCCATGGGCAGATCAACTTGCCCGCGGCCGGCGCCAGGGTGTTGTTTTTGATGTTGAAGTTCCCCACGCCCTCGCAATAGGCACCGGAAAAGGTTCGTGTCAGGTTCAGCCCATCCGCTTTCAATGTCGCCAGATATTTTGTATAATCAAAATCTCCGTTCAGGACCGCCCCGTAGTGTTCCGTCGAGCCGATCAGGATCGTCGGTTTGCTCCGCCACAGGAAGTAGTGCGGATTGTCCGGATGCAACTGAAGGGGTGCTGCAATACTCAGTCCTGCAAACCAAACCAGAAGGGTAATTGACCAGATCTGTCTCATGGCTTTCCTTTCTCTTGGATATCCGGAGTATTCTTTTCCACCCAGGGTACTTTCAGCCGCCGGAAAAACTGATCCACGAACGAATTGGCGGGATTATAGAAAATGTCCCTCGAGGTACCGACCTGCTGGATCAAACCCCGATCCAGCAGGCAGATCCGATCCGCCAGCGAAAATGCTTCCGTTTGATCATGGGTTACATAAACTATGGTGAGCCCTCGTTGTCGTTGAAGAGTGATAATCAAATCTTCAATCCTGTCCTTCAGCGGTCCATCCAGATGGCTCATCGGTTCATCCAGCAATACGATTGCCGGTTCGCGCAAAAACGCCTTGCCGATGGCGACCCGTTGGGCCTGCCCGCCCGAGATTTGCCCCGGCATTCGGCCCAGCAGATCCGCGATCCCCAGCATCTCCGCCATCTGGTGTACCGCCGATCGGATTTCCTTTTCCCCCTTGATCCCCTCAACCCGCATGGCAAACGCCAGATTCTCAAACGCTGACAAATGCGGATAGAGCAAAGCATTTTGAAATACCATGCTTACCCGTCGATCTTTTGGTTCCACACCCGCCATATCCCGCCCGTCGAATAGGACTCGCCCCTCGTCCGGTTGTTCCAATCCCGCGATGATCCGCAACAAAGTGGTCTTTCCGCATCCGCTCGGTCCGGCCAGTACATACCGCTGGCCGCTTTCAATGGTCAGGCAAATATCCAGCAAGGCCGGTATGTCTCCGGCATAAACCTTGCGAACCGATTGTAGCTCCACTCGTGTCATGATCACTTCCCGTGGCTTGTCGAATCAACTTATACCCGTTTATCCCCCACAGTGCAACCGATTCCCTTCGATGCGATTTCTGCGGAATCCTGTTGATCGTAATTCAGGCCTGTGGTACACCTATACCGGAATTGCGATGTAACATCGGCAAGTCTGTCGCGTCTATCCGTATTGGAGATGATCGATGAATGAACAAAAAGTAACGAAGCCGAAAAAAATCCTACATGAGGTGGTTTTTTACACCTATCCCAATCTTGTTTTCACCTGGCCGATTATTCTCCTGGGTTTTCTCCTCTGGCCGGTCGGCGGTATCGAGCGATTTTCGGAGGTCCT
The DNA here is from genome assembly GCA_964643355.1 of uncultured Pirellulales bacterium. Classification (GTDB taxonomy): domain Bacteria; phylum Planctomycetota; class Phycisphaerae; order Sedimentisphaerales; family Anaerohalosphaeraceae; genus FEN-1350. The sequence continues at coordinate 63,534 of CAZXPW010000019.1, read as the reverse complement.
GGCCTGGTTCTATGGAATTACCCTTCTGCTGGTTCTGATCACCATGGGAGTCGATCTCAACCGGAACTATTCGATTTTCTGGCTGGTCGTCATCCTGGGTTTATGGATTCTGGTTTTATGGCTGCGGGATGCCAAACATTTTACGATTTTCGGTCATATCTACCGTTTTTTCGCCGACTTAAACCCTCAATATTCCCGCAATCTGGGTCTGATTGTCAGCATTCCTTTGACCCTGCTCTGGATGATCATGTGGTTCTGGACCCGCCTCAACAGCAAATGGCGAATCACTCACAATGAACTGGAACATTATCAGTTCGGCCGTATGGATGATTCCCTTGCTCGGGGTGCAAAGCGTATCCGTACGACCTATCCAGACCTCTTCGAACTTTTAATCTGTCTGGCTGGGGACCTTGAGATCTACGATGCCACCGGGAAAAAACTCCTCCGTCGTGTCGAACATGTCCCTCTGTTGCCCTTTGTCAAAAAGAAGATCAATCTTCTCCTGGAAACCACGGCGGTTACCCCCGAGCTGCTGGATGAAGAGGCCACCGCTGCCGAATCTGAACTGGCCTCTGAAGAAGCCGAAACCCCTGCCGCAGGTACCCCACCGGAAGATTCCGGAGAAGAAACGCGGGATAACACACCTACTCCTCCGGCTGGGTGATTGTTATGTAACCTTTTATAAAACAAGAAGATAGCGAAATATGGATAGGGGCATTATTGAGGGGATTTGCATTGTTTGTCGATACTATGTAGAATGACGAAGTGATTCGTATTTCCAGCTTGGTACCGAAACAATCGGAGACAAGATAAAGACAAAGTTGCAAGGAAAGGAAATCAAATGGAACGCCGCATGTTTTTGAAGGGGATGGGAATAATGGCTGCCGGTCTTGTGGCCGGCTGTTCGAAGTCGCAACCAGCGAAAAAGCCGGGTACGGGAACTTCACAGCAGAAGACGGTCGAGGATGCCACCAAAAAGGCCACCGATACCGCCGCTGATGTAACCAAAAAGGCCACTGAAACGGCCGCGGACGCAACAAAAAAAGCCGCTGAAGCCACCAAGGAAGCCGCCGATTCTGTCAAAAAGGCAGCGGAAAAGGCCGCAGAAGCGATTCCGACCAAGTAGGTTGATTCTTTGGTCTATCGATCCGATTCGAAACCCCCTTGAATTGATTCAACTGAATAGGTTGACAAGGGGGTTTTGTTTGGAACTTACTTTTCTAAAGTCGTATAATAAACATGCCCGAAATATTCAAAAGGGAATGTTATAGGTGTATGTGATGGATGCCGCGTTGGCCATAGGCGGGTTTCCGTTTGAACCGGCTGGGTTTCCGGCGGACAATAAAACTCTGCTTTTAACCCGCCACGATGCCCCTTCAGCCGGTCGTTCCAATTCCAGAGCTCAGACTCGAAAAGTACCCGTTACCCGCCGTTTGATTCCAGAAATTTTGTATTCCCGCCTTCGGGGATACTTTACTGACTCTCCGGCCCCCCTTGGTTTGTATATCGACTACTACGCCTGATTTCCCGGTCGCTTTCCACTTCCTCCATCCCCGTTGACGCTATCGCCATTCTCCGCTATAGTGCAACTATGCAGACGAAAATCCTGAAACTTGATGGGGGAAACAACGATACCGGCAAGATTGCTGAGGCCGCTCGTTGTGTCTCGGAAGGGGGGGTGGTTGCTTTTCCCACGGAGACGGTTTATGGGCTGGCTGCAATCACGGCCCCTGAACCACTCGCCCGTCTTGATTCTGTCAAAGACCGTGACTCCGAAAAACGCTATACCCTCCATATTGCCACTCCGGCCGATCTGAACCGATATATCCCGGCTGTCAATCCCCGATGTCGCCGCCTGATCTCTCGCGGTTGGCCCGGCCCGATCACTCTGGTCTTTTCCCTCTCCGACACTCAACTCGCCAATCAACATCGAATCCTCGGCGATCCCTGGTTTTCCTGCCTGTATCGGGACGACACTCTTGGTGTCCGTTGCCCTGCGAATTCCGTTGCCGCTCAATTTCTTACTGCCATCCCGCATCCGGTCGTCGCGCCCAGCGCCAACGCCTCGGGACTTCCCCCGGCCACCACTGCCGATCAGGTCCGGCAATCGCTTGACGGTCTCCTCGATTGCATTTTGGATGCTGACCATCTTCCTGGCGGTCGTTGCCGTTATGGCAAAAGTAGCACGGTTGTTCGAGTCAACCAAGACGGATTGGAGATTCTTCGTGAAGGGGTCTGTTCCCGTGCCGATATTGAGGATCTTTCCCTGACTCGCATCCTTTTTGTCTGTACCGGAAACACCTGCCGCAGTCCCTTGGCTGAGATTCTGGCCAAAAAATGGTTGGCTAAATATTTCCGGTGTGATCTTGACTCCGTAGAGCGGTTTGGGTATAAGGTTTCGTCTGTGGGTGCGATGGCCTTTCCGGGTTGTCCGGCCAGTCTGGAAGCGGTCGAAATTGCTCGGGAAAATGACCTCGATTTGTCGAACCATTGCAGCCGCACGGTGGATGTCGAATTGATTCGTTCCAGCGATTGGATATTCGCTCTGGGACGAAGTCACCGGGATCGGATCGTGGGATTGTGTCCTGCCGCAGCTGACCGGTGTCGGCTTTTGGATGAATCCGGAGACATCCCCGATCCCATTGGCGCCGATTTGAACACCTATCGTCGAATCGCCGACCGGATTCGTCGTGCCGTGGAAATACGCTTGAAAGAGATTGTGGTATGAAAATAGCAGTAGCAAACGATCATCGGGGCGTTAGCGCCGTCGAACAGGTCAAGGCCATCATTGCGCAGCTCAATCACGAAGTGCTCGATTTTAGCAGCAATACCGACCAGCCCGTGGACTACCCCGACCTGGCGTTTGTCGCCGCTTCGGCGGTCTCCGACGGTCAGGCCGATCGCGCGATTCTTATCTGCGGTACCGGCATTGGAATGTGTATTGCCTCCAACAAGGTCAAAGGCGTACGCGCCGCGCTTTGCTACGACGAACTGAACGCCCGTATTTCGCGGCAGCACAACAACGCCAATGTCCTGTGTCTATCCGGCGATCTTCTGGGTTCCGGGATGCTTCGTCGTATCGTCGAAACCTGGCTTACCACCGAGTTTTCGGGGGGGCGTCACCTTCGTCGGGTCCATAAAATTCAAGCCATCGAACAGGGCAAAGATCCCCGAAACCTAAACGAGTGATTCGCTTTCTACGGGGGGGCCATCGGTTCTGATTTACAGATCAAGGAGTCGCTGGATGAACAGGTCCCTTCAGTCGGAATCGATCATGCCCCGGATTCTGATCCTGATCGTCTTCGGGATCGCGTTTGGATTTATCGAAGCCGCCGTGGTTGTTTACCTAAGAGCCCTGTTTTATCCCGACGGGTTTGCCTTTCCGATCGCTCCCTTTAGTACGATGCCGGGAGCCAATCTGATCGGGATCACCGAGATTTCTCGCGAAGCCGCCACTTTGGTTTTATTGGTGTCCGGCAGTTGGCTGATGGCCCGCGATCTCCGCGGGCGTTTGGCCGTATTTCTGATCTCGTTTGCCGTCTGGGATATTTTTTACTATGTGTGGCTCAAAGTCATCCTCAATTGGCCTCAGTCTCTTTGGGACTGGGATATTCTGTTCCTGATCCCGTCCATCTGGGCAGGTCCGGTGCTGGCTCCGGTGATCACATCGCTTCTCATGGTTGCCGTTGCGGGGATTTTGTTGTCCTCCATCCCGTGGCGAATGTCGTTTTTGCACCAATTGTTTCTCCTGGCGGCCATCATCGCGATTGTCGTCTGTTTTTGCGTTCCCGGCAAACACATCCTGGATCCCGATTATGCCCGCTGGTTCTCTTGGCCCGCCTTTCTGCTGACGCATGGGGCGGTTGTGATCGTCTTGATCTGGTCGCTCTATACTTCCCGCCATTGTCCATCCAGTACACCCGTTTCACAGCCGAGGATGTGTCCGCTCGCCGATTCCTCTTGTGTTCCGTGTCAGGGAGGTGTCGAACCTTTGCGCGGAGAGGTTCTCCAGGAGTGGATCGCGCAAATCGATTCTGGCTGGAAAGTCATCGAAGATCATCGACTCGAACGGGCATACCAGTTTCCGGATTTTCAATCCGCGATGAATTTTGCGCTCCAGGTGGGGCGAATTGCCGAACAACAGAACCATCACCCCGATCTTGTCATTGGCTGGGGGCAGGTTATGGTCAAACTCTGGACCCACAAGATCAACGGCCTGCATGCCAACGATTTTATCCTCGCGGCAAAAATTGATGCGCTCGGATTCCCAACCCAAACGGCAGAACCGGATCGTTCTTTGACAGCCGCAAAATAAACCCCAATACCCATACATGGCGACAATCTCATCGAAATCGGTTAGCCGCTTTTCCAAAACCGCAGTTCTGTATAATTGTTCAGGAGGTGACGATGAAACCAACAACCATTTGTGGAATTGTCGTTCTTGTTGCCGGATTAAACGCCGGATCGTTGACAACCGGCCAAACTACCCGTCTTGCGATCAGGGACACGAAATTTACTATTAACGATAAAGAAACCTTTCTCTACGGCATCAGTTTCTACGGGGCATTGGGCGCCCCGAAGGAGCAGACTGTCGCCGATATGGATCGGATGAAGTCGCTGGGCATCAACTGGATCCGCGTCTGGGCCACCTGGGGGGCGTTCGACCTCAATCTTACCGTCGCCAATCCCGACGGAAGTCCGCGTCAGCCGTACTTGTCGCATCTTCAATGGCTCGTCGCTGAATGTGACCGTCGCGGCATCGTCGTCGATGTCACTGTCAGCCGCGGCAACGGATCGACCGGATCTCCGCGCCTCCAGGCGTTCGCCGCGCACACAAAGGCCGTCGAGACGATTCTCAATACGCTGGGGACCTATGCCAACTGGTACCTCGATCTGGGCAATGAACGCAACATTCGTGATGCGCGGTTTGTTCCCGTTGCCGACCTGACCGCCCTCCGACTTCGGGCTCGCGAACTGATGCCCTCCCTGCTGGTCACCGCCTCCGACGGCGGCGATATCGACCCCGACGAACTTCAGCATTACCTCCTCGATGTCAAGCTCGATTTTGTCTGCCCGCATCGTCCCCGCGATGCCAAGTCGCCCTCGCAGACGCTGGATAAGACCCGATGGTATCTCGACCGGATGAAGGCCCTCGGCCGCGTCATCCCTGTCCATTACCAGGAACCCTTCCGCCGCGATTACTCGACCAACTGGAATCCGGTTGCGGCCGACTTTCTCGCCGACGCCAAAGCGGCCCGCGACGGCGGCGCCGCCGGCTGGTGTTTCCACAACGGCTCTTCCCGCACCATCCCCGACGGCCGGCCTCGCCGTTCTTTCGACCTTCGCGACGGTTCCCTTTTTGAGCAGCTCGATACCGAAGAGCGAAAAGCTCTGGACCTCCTTGCTGTCCTCTTCAAATCCCGAAACTCCGACTTGAAATGAGGGTCGTCCGTTTGTCAGGGCGATTGACCGGACTTGGCTGATCCTGTAGGATGATTCCATCTGATACTGGATCGTTCAACGGATCGTGCGGAGATTGTGGCCATGCGTCGAGTCGTCTTGAGTGTTGTAACGGCTGTTGTTCTGGTTTTTCCCGTATTTGCACAGGATCCCAAAGAACGGGCCTATTTCATACCCGCGTTATCCCCCAAACATGCCGACAAACCGGCGGTGCAGGGCTGGGCCGCACAGCGGGTGGAGGAAAAACTGGACCGTGGTCTGACCGCAGTACGAATGTCGGAGGGGACGGTCTATCTGAGTTGGAGGATGCTCAATAGCGATCCCGCCGGAGCGGGATTCAATGTATATCGGGGGATTGACGGAGTATCTCCGGAGCGATTGAATGCCGAACCGATTCTAACAACGACGGATTTCCTGGATGGCAAAATTCCCGGCGATGCGGCCAAGGCCGAGATTCGGTATCAGGTGAAATCCGTAGGTGAAGGGCAAGAAACAGGGTCCGTGGCGGAAACAGTCGTTAAGGCGGATTCGAATGAAATACATTTCCGCGCAATCAAGCTTCAGGGGAATTACCGACCACAACGAATGGGGGTGGGGGATCTGGACGGGGACGGGGCGTATGATTTTGTGCTCAAGCAACCGCTGGAGGGAATCGATCCGGCCGGCCGACCGAACACCAGTGGGTTGACTTACAAGCTGGAGGCCTATCGCAGCGACGGCAAGTTTCTGTGGCAGGTCGATCTTGGCCCGGGGATCGAGCCGGGCATCTGGTATTCGCCGTTTGTGGTGTTCGACTTCGATGGCGACGGCAAGGCGGAGGTGGCGGTCAAAACCGGACCCAGGGATGCCCGCGAAGCGGATGGGCGGGTTAGGAGCGGACCGGAGTGGTTGTCGATTCTGAATGGGATGACGGGCGAGGAGATCACGCAGGCCGACTGGCCGGAGCGAGATCCGCGGCTGGGCGATTACAATCGGATCAACCGTAACCAGATGGGTGTGGCATTTCTCGACGGCAAGACGCCGTGTCTTCTTGTGGCCCGGGGGACATATAAATTGATGGTGTTGGACGCGTATCAGTTCTGCGGCAAGATCTTAAAACGGCTGTGGCGGTGGCAAGGAGATGATGAAGAACCGATCATCCGTAGCCAGGGCGCGCACGGGATGCACTCGGCCGATGTCGATGAGGACGGCCGCGATGAGGTCGTCCTCGGATCGGTTGTGGTCGATGACAACGGAACGGCACTGTATTCGGTGGGGATCGGGCACCCGGACAAATGTTTTGTGACGGATGTCGATCCGTCGCGGCCGGGGATGGAGATCTTTTACGGGATCGAGCCGTGGCACGACGATGGGTTGGGGGTGTGTCTGGTCGAGGCGCGGACCGGCAAGACGATCTGGAAACTGGGACGGCCGACCAAGCACATCGGCGATGCGATGGTTGCGGATATCGACTCGAGCTGGTCGGGCTTGGAATGTTTTGCGACCGAGGACCCCAAGGGCGGATCGCGCGATCGATTTTTATTGTCGGCGGCCGGGGAACGGATCGGACAGGGACCGGATGTGCCAAATTGTCGGAACTGGATCTTCTGGGATGGGGATCTCTTGCGGGAATCGATTGAAGGCAGGGGGGGTGGACGCCGGTTGTCGATCGTCAAGTACAAAAGCTTGACCGTGGCCGACGGGATCGAGGGGACAGTGCTGATGATGGCCGATCTGTTCGGCGACTGGCGGGAGGAACTGGTCACCTCTTTGCCGGGGGAACTGCGGATTTATTCGACGATGATTCCGGCAAAGGACCGGCGGGTATGCCTGATGCAGGACTCGGTATATCGTGCAGAAGTGGCGCATCGATCCATGGGGTACGAGCAGTCACCCGTTACTGGATATTATCTGGGAGAGCAATAAAATGACTATTTATGGTCATCTTTATTGTATATTCATTAGCGATAGATAAAAGCGGGGCCATGTCAGGGAAGCGTTGTGAATCAGGGCTTGTTTGAAGTTTTCTTTGGCTTCTGAAATATTGCCTCTGTGCATGAGGGCCAGTCCGAGGGCGTAGTGGGTGTCGGCCTTGCGTTTGGCGCGGGTCTGTTGTTCCCCGAACTTGGCGAAAAAGTCGGCCTGTCCGTCGCCGCCGTTGAGTCGTTGTACGAGCTTGGCGATCAAATCGTCAAGAATTGCTTCGGATTTTGGGCTGTCACCAAGTTGTTTCCACGCAATCGCTTGGACGATCCGCTTTTCGGCCTCCTCATCACGGACTTTCAGATCGGCCAACCGTCTGAAGATTTCTATGGCCTTGTCCTTCTGGCCGGGGCGGTTAATGCCAATGCGGTTTCGCAGTCGATCTGGGGTAAACGATCCTCGTCGCGGGAAGATTCCTGCGAGAGGTTTTCGGGGAAGACGCCCGCGGCGGCGCAATCGGCCAGGGCCTTGTCGAAGGATTTTTCAGTCAGGTACCTGCGAGCGCGAAGGAGATGGGAATCAATCCAGGCGTTGGATAGTTCCCGGCCGCCTCCTTCGGCGATAAAGAACTGGTTGCCGCTCAGGAGAGCGATGGCCTTGTCATAGTCGCCGGTGGTGACGCGAAGAGTGATCTGGCGGATAAGCATCGGTTTGTTGGTTTCGGCAAGATTGGGATTGGTCAGGAGCATGGCCAGCCGCTTCTCGGGGTCGGTATTGGCACGGTCGTAGAGATCGTCGAGTTCGATGTAGTACCGGGCGTCGGCATTGTTGCAGGCGACGGCCTTTTCGTAGGAGGCGATGGCGGCGGGAGTGTCTTTGTTGGTGCGGAAGTACGCCCAACCGAGATTGCGATGCACAAGGGCGAAGTGGTCGTCGATGGAGCGGGCCTTTTCCCAGGCATCGACGGCTTTTTCGGGTTGGAGCTCGTAGAGCAGGTTGCCGAGATAGTACCAGGCGCGGGAGTCTTTGGGGTTGGCGTCGATGGCGGCTTGAAGGACGGCGGCAGATTCGCCGCGGAAGGGGAAGCAATAGTCCGGCGGCAGTTCGGCGGCATGTTTCCAGGAGACCGAGGGGCACGAAGGGGCGTTTTTCTTCTGGCACAAAAAGCCCATGTAGTACCAGACCATCGGGTAGGTCGAATCGGAGATGCGGGAGAGGACCTGACTTGCGTCGTCCCAGAGCCAACAATCCATATAATCAGTCGCCAATTCCAGATAGGATTGGACCTGGCCGCGCATGGCGGTGGTGATCTGCACAAAGCCCTTGTCGGCGGCGTCGCGACGGCTCAGGGCCGTGAGGGACACGAAGCGTTCGTTCATGGCGCCGAAATCCAGCGGATCGACGGCCAGGACTTTCTCAGCCAGTTCGATGGCATCGGGGAGGCGATTGAGTTTGCGGAGGATGGTGGCCTTGAGGACCTGGGCGCGGGTGTTGAGGGCGTTGGTCGAAAGCGACAGGTCGATCTGTTCGAGGGCGGCGGTATAGTCACCTTTACGGCAAGATAATGTCGCCAGTTGGAAAAACGCCGCCGAGTGGAAAGCGTAGTCCCAGGTAGCACGATAGAAAGCGTCGGCGGCTTCGTCGAGTTTCTTTTGGGCCTTGAGGGCCAGGCCAAGGTAATAATACGGTTCGGTGTTGCTCGGGCGGGTATACTCGGCCGAGAGCCGCGCGATCGCAGTTCTCAGGTGTTTTTCGGCCAGGTCCGGCTGCATCGTTCGGATAGCGTGAATGCCGAGGATGGTGTTGGTCCGTGTGTCGCCGGGGTCGCGGGCGAGGGCTTCGTTGTAGTAGTCCAGGGGATTGACGCCGGGATTGTGGATCTGCTCGACGCGCAGGCCGGTCAGATAAAGTTCCTCGATGGTCTGAATGTCCTTGGGGGCTGGTGGAATCTTGACTTCGGTTGGCAGGGGGCCGGGGTCAGGTAGCTTCGTGTGCTGGTATTTGACGAGTACTTTTTCGTCGGCGGATTTGAGCGTGGCCTTAAGGTCTGTCAATTGAGTTTCGGCATCGACGGGAACAGTTTCGATAAAGGACTTATCCGGAGCGATGTCGATGGTCTTTTCGAGGATTGGTTTATCGTTGGCGGTGAGCAGAACCGTCGCCTTTGGGAATGCGGATGTCGCGTGGAAGCCCAGCTTGGCCTTGCCGTCCTTGAGTTCGAGATTAACGGCTGCGTCAAGCGTCGCATTTTTGACCCCACCAATATCGCGAACGGGATACCAGTACTGACGGAATCGTTTGACTTCACCGGGTTTGATCCAACTGTAATCCGGCTGGTTATCGGAGAAGGCGCCGACCATTAGTTCGGCATAGGGACCATCAGAATCGGTGAGGACCTTTGTGTCCCAAATGTTGTTAGGACCCCATTCCCACAGCTTGGCTCCGCAGACAATGTTGTGGTTGCCAATATGGACGATACCAGCGTTGCGGCCGTGATCGTAGCCGCCCATGAAGTCTTCGGGATTGTTCCAGGCAAAGAAGGAGACGGGCTTGGGGTGATTTTTCCACCAGCTCTGGTCGATGCCTGAATAGTCAGTGCCGCGGTATCGACCTCGGCCGACCGGCCAATAAGTGAAGTCGTTCTTGGAGTGGTAGGTGGCCACCTGCACGCTGGGCGGGAACAGGACCTGGTAATCGTCGTTAACTCCCACAGAAACATTGGCCCAGTACAAGATCGAATGCGGCAGCGGCGTTCGGTTGAACATCGTGACCTCGGCTTCGAAGTACGATTTGCCGGGCCGGAGGGTCAGGGCGATCGTCCAGCGCATGCGGTGGCGGCGTTCGGTCTCCGCGATCCAGATCGTCTTACTGCCGTCGGGGTTCTCGACGAGACAGTTATCCACGGGCATGTGTGTGGTGTTGCGGTGGTGGTGAAAGACGCACCACTCGATGCCGCCGGAGATCCAGGCGCCAAGCATGCCAATGAGAGCGGGCTTGATCACATGCTGGCGGTAAAGGAAATCGTAGCCGTTGGTCTTGTCGGTGGCGGAGAAGAGTCGGCCGCCAATCTCCGGCAACACGACCAGCTTGAGGTATTCGTTCTCGAGGTTCAGGGCTGTCCAGTCGGCGTTTTGACGGATACCGGTCAGGCCGTCGATGAGGGCATAGGGATAGATCATCTTCTTTGCGCCCTGGTAGGACTCGCCCTTGTAGAACATTGGATTGGGATCGGGCTTCTCGATCCGGTAGGACGGCAGACTGAGCTTGTCTTGCCAAATCTTGACCGAGGATTGTGCCCAGGCAGAAACTGAAAGAAAACACAAAATAATCAGCCGACACATTCGATTCATGGATAGACTCCTTGTTTGAGCCGCATAATGTCCGATCTTGGTCGTGCCCTTCAACCGTGATTATCATAACCGCTGTCAGTGACGAGGGCAATTCTCGTTGGTTAAATTCGTACTGGATCCATCGACAATGATTTCGGATATGATTTGAACCGGATTGGTTTTGGGGCGTACAGGGATTGGTCTGATCAAAACGGGAGAATTTTATGCGAATTGTATCAATCGTAACATTATTGTTCACAATGATTTATATTCCCGGCTGTGACAAGCTGGGCATCGAAGTCAAAGTTCCGATGCCACCGTCAGGCAGCCAGCAGGCGGCGGCATCGGCCGATCCGAATGCCGTGAAACCGGTCGTAGCAAAAGAAGGGCAAAAAGCGATGGAAGACAAAGTCATCAAATCCGATGCCGAGTGGAAACGGCAACTGGAGCCGTTATCGTATGAGGTTCTCCGAAAATCGGCGACCGAGAGGGCGTTTACCGGAAAATACTGGGATCATCACGAGATTGGGCGGTATCTGTGTGCAGGGTGCGGGGCGGTTCTGTTCGAGTCTGCGACAAAGTTCGATTCGGGGTGCGGCTGGCCGAGTTTTTATCAGGCGGCCGACAACAAGCGGATCGTCGAACGGGTCGATCGCAGCCACAGGATGGTCCGGACCGAGGTCGTCTGCGCGCGGTGCGGGGGGCATCTGGGGCATGTATTCAAAGACGGGCCGCCGCCGACGGGGCTGCGGTATTGCATTAATTCGGCGTCACTGAAGTTTGAACCGGCGAAATAAATCTCACGCAAAGCCGAAAAGAAAAATATAGGTTATAGGGGGTATGCAATAGGGATATAATAAATTTTCCAGCCCTCACACCCGGAAACACGACATAAAACTTAATAGATATCGCTTTCCACTTATTCCTTCAGACCTCTCAATTTCTACATTTTCGAACGATCAGGGCTTCCATGGCTATCGAGGGATTGTTTTTCAAAGAACAATGTTGTTCCGTTTGTTCAGGTGGGCCATTGATTTCTATGTTGCTTGTCAGATACCCCTGGAATTTGTGAAATACATTGCCGTGGATTGCCAGGATGAGGTACAATGTGATCTGTTGGTTTACCCGGCGACGGACTGGGACGGTGAGTGGAGAAACATCACAAATATTCATTTCAGTTTGGAGGTGTGATCATGCGGAAGGAACGAAGAGTTTTGTGCATGGGGGTATTTTTGTCCTGCTTGTGGGGAGTGGGATTACAAGCGGAAAATGTGACCAGACAGGGGAATCCTTTTATGACGGTTTCGCCGAATCTGAGCGATACCGCCTTTTTTGCTTCGGGGGGATCAAATACGCCCTTTAGTTACATGACTGATGGGGACGGAGGCGACGGATCCACACATGATACCTGGTCGGGAGATATCGGCGCTGTAACCGGCTGGCTGTACGACGGGATGGGTTTGCAGTTTCCCTCGGGGATCAGCGGTGTGATGCGATTGGAATGGGATGTGCGGGTTTTCGGGGACGGCGGATGGTTTAATACAGTCGATAGACCCGTTGTCGTTCAGGTTGCGACGAGTTCGGCGTTCGGCAGTTATACCCTCGTGCCGGATTCCTTTCCAGGTTATGACGGGTTGTGGAAGACCGTGCCATACTGGCACAATTATCCTTTCAAAGTGTCGGGGAATGCATCTACCGACCCCGGCGTTCCGGCGGACGCTTCAAAATACGCCTTTGAATTTCATTGCCCGGGGACTATTTATGGAGTTCGGATTATTGGCGATGGCGGGGGATTTGCCGGTTGGGATCCGACTGGATTTGTGGGCGCACGAGAAATCCGCGCCTTCAACGGTGACAGCATGAGGCGGGCAACAGCAATTTGGCCCGCGCAAGCCGCGCTGGGAGTTCCTGGCGGTACGGCTTTGTTGCAATGGAAGACGGCCCAAAAAGAAGGGGCGGTCGATCCGAATGTGGTCGGGCATTTTGTGTATCTGGGGACCGATCCCAACGGCGTCTGTATCAGCGGAAATACAGCGCTTCCCAAGGCCACGACTTCGTTTGCTGTGACTCTGGCCAGAGATACCGTCTATTACTGGCATATCGATGAGTTGATGGGGGATGGAAAGATTCGAGGCGGCTATGTTTATTCTTTCCAGACCGAACTGACTCTTCCGATCCTTGAGCAACAACCTCAGGATACGATTGTGGGCGAAGGTCGTAACGCCGTCTTTTCGGTTGTGGCTTCGGATCCGCTGGGCGGGACTCTCGGCTATCGATGGTATTATGACGCCGATGGGATTGCGGGAGGTGAAACGGTTCTTCCCGAGGGAATCGGCTACGATGGAGTGACCACGCAGATTCTGACCGTGGTCAATCTCGATCCATCCGACGGCGGATATTACTTCTGCCAGGTGAGCAATGGAAACTCCATTCGAACAAGAATGGCTTATCTGACCGTCGGACAATTGATCGGCCATTGGAAGATGGACGGCGACCCGAATGACGCCACCGGCAACTACAACGGCGTTTCGACTGGTGGTGTGGTCTATGGCGCGGGGAAGGTCGATCAGGCGATCTTGCTGGACGGCATCGATGATTATATCACGCTGCCGATCGGATTCGATGATTTTTCGAAGGGATTGTCCCTGTCAGTCTGGGCCAAGCCGATGTCGTACGGGTCTTGGGCGCGATTTTTTGATTTCGGCAACGGTTCGGCGTCGGACAATATTTTGTTGGCCCGCGGAAACAATAGCAATCAATTCGTGATGGAAATTTATTCCGGAGGAACCGGCGGTGCGGTCTGGAGTCCGGGCGTTCTGGAGAACGATGTGTGGCAGATGTTGACGGCCACGGTGGATCCGAAAGGGTATGTCGTTTTGTATAAAAACGGCGTGGCCGTAGCCACGGGAATAACCAATATTCCGTCCGTGCTGACCCGGGGAAGCAATTTCATCGGCCGATCCAATTGGCCTCAATGGGATGCCCTGTATGCCGGTTGGATGGATGATCTTCGACTCTATGACTATGCTCTCACCGCCGAGGAGGTTGCCGATGTCTATCTGCTACATGCCGGCGTCGAATTTATTTGTCCGCAGCCGGTCCAGTATGACCTGGATGGCGATTGCCGGTTTGGTCTGAACGATTTTGCGATTCTGGCCGAAAACTGGTTGAATTGCGGGAGATATCCGACCTGTATTACGACAATTCCCTGATCCTCTTGTTGAGCAATGAACCTCAATGGGACTGATCGGCGTCACGATCAGGCCCTTTCTTCCGAACGGGAGTGTCATGATTCGGGGCCGAGGGAAAAACAGGTGAACCGTTCCGGCGGGAATTCGCGGATAAGGTCATTGACCTGATCGACGGTTACGGAGCGAATATCCCGGATTTCATCTTCGATGGGCCGATATTCCTTCAAATAAACCCAGTTCATGCCCAGATCGACCAGTCGGCCCATGGGGATTTCGCACTTGATGGTCATGGCGCTGAGGACTTTGTTTTTGGCGGCCTGGAGTTCCTGGGATGTAACCCCGTTTTGCCGCAGGTCGGCGAAGGTCTTCTCGACAAGTTCGAGGACGGTATTTGCATTTTCAGGTCCGCAATGAATATAACTGTCCATTACGCCGACGCCGTCCATCGACTCGAATTCCATCAGGGCGGTCTCGGCCAGCGCCGTGTCCACCATCGACCAGAAGAAACGCGAACCGGTGTCGTCGCCGATAATCATCCCGAGCAGGGAGGCCGCATAGCGACGATGATCTTGGATCGCCACGCTGGGACTGAGCAGACAGATGTGTTCCCGCTGGATGTTGCTTTTGCCCAGACGCCGCCGATGGCCGCTGCCGTTGGCGGGGGAGAGGGTTCGGCCGGCTTCGACGGGTTTCCAGGTTCCGCAGCCGGACTCAATCTGTCTGCACAGAGCGTCGAAATCCAGCCGTCCGCAGCACGCGACCGTCAGGTTATTGGGACCGTATCGACGGTGGTGATATTGTCGCATCTGGTCGGCCGTCATGGCGGCGATGCTTTCGTCGCTGCCCAGAACGCTGTTGCCGCAGGGATGGTCTCCAAAATACAACGACCGGCAGCGATCCATGACATCGAACTGCGGCGTGTCTTTGTACATGGCGATTTCTTCGAGAATGACCTGCTTTTCCATCGCGAAATCGTCATCCCGAAGACTTGGCCGCATCAGATCGATCCACAGGTCGGTGACCTGCGATAGATATTCGGGCAAAACAGCGGCATAATAGACGGTATTTTCATGGCTGGTAAAAGCGTTAAACTTGGCCCCGGTGCGGTCGAAGGCCTCGTTGACTTCCAGGGCCGAAAGCCGTTCGGTTCCCTTGAAAGTCATATGTTCGAGATAATGCGATACCCCGCTGAGAGCGGGGGTCTCATCTCGCGAACCGGTCTTGACGAAAAAACCAATCGCGGCGGACTGGGCCGAATCGGTGGTTTCCCCGATAAGGGTCAGTCCATTGGCCAGTTGTCGATGATGAAAACGCATAGGGTTCCCCATATTGAAAGACCGGTCAGGATGGAATCCTGATTTCTCTGGGTCCGATGGTAACGATCGTGAATCGATCCATGGGATGATCCCGCAAAAAACGACCGACCGAATCGGT
Organism: uncultured Pirellulales bacterium; assembly: GCA_964643355.1. Lineage (GTDB taxonomy): Bacteria > Planctomycetota > Phycisphaerae > Sedimentisphaerales > Anaerohalosphaeraceae > FEN-1350. The sequence continues at coordinate 48,218 of CAZXPW010000019.1, read as the reverse complement.
GGTCAGTTCTTCAAGGTGTTGTTTAATCTCCTCCAGGGGTCGCACTCGGCCGAGCAAATAAAAATCGCTGGCGATGCCGCCGGATCGACTGGCCGTCTGTTCGCTCTGCATGATCAGGGAACTCTTCAGACCGACTTGTGCCCGCCGCAATTCCTCGGCCGTGATTCCGTGTCGCAAACGACGAAATTCGCTCAGAATTACCTCAAGGGTTTCCTGGGCTTTGTCCGGCGTGGTGCCGGCATAGCAACTGATGCCGGCCAAATCCCGAAGGGTGTGGTACCGGGCTCCGACCGCATAGCACAAACCTCGCTTCTCGCGAACTTCGGTGAACAGCCGGCTGCTCATGCTGCCCGACAGAACGGATACCGCCGCCATCGCGTGGTAATAATCCGGTTGCGTAATTGGGACCGTGGGAGTCATCAGACCGATATGAACCTGGGCCCCGTCGTGATGAACATGTCGATACGGCTCGCCGGCCAAACCGGGAACGATCGGAGACGATGCTGAAACCGGTTGGGTCCCAAAAAGAGATTCCAGTTGCCGGCAAACCGCGTCAAAATCATAGCGACCCGCGACTGCAAACAGGCCGCAAGCGGGATGAAAGCCGTCGTCGAACAGGTCGCGAAGCCGTCGGGCGGACAGATTCAGCAAATCAGATTTTCGACCGAGGGAGGGACGCCCCAGAGGATCGGGATAGAATTGCTCCTGAACCAGCGTCATGACCTTTTGCCGTGGCTCGTCTTCCAACCCCTCCAGTTCCTGCAAGGCCAGTTGTCGCGAGGGCTCAAACTGCGCGTCTTCGAGTCGCGGCCGTAGCAGGATGTCGGCGTTGAGTTCCAGAGCCGCCGATAGATTCGGAGCTTCCAGCGACCCTCCGAAGACCAGATGGTGAGGCGTGATTGAACAACTGCGATGAAGTCCCAGTCCGTCCAGAGCGTCGATAAGCTGACGGCTGTTTCTCGAACCGGCTCCACGGTAGAGCCAGTCCAGCAGCACATTGTCCGCTCCGCAGGCGTCCTCCGGCAGACGGGCGGATCCGAAGGGAACCAGAAACACGAATGCCACCGATTGGACATGGTCCATCGGTTCACCCAGAAGCGTCATTCCGTTGGACAGAGTATGGATTTGCGCCGTTTTCGACATGTGGCTGTCTTTCCTGAGGGATCGTTTTGACATCGTCCGGATCGTCCGACCATCATGCGGCCGCATCGGAAGAATCCTGATGTTCGAACTGGACGCTGATCCGTTTGCTGACGCCCTGCGTTTGCATCGTAATGCCATACAATATATCCGCGATCGCCATCGTTCGTTTGGAGTGCGTGACGATGACGAACTGCGAGTCGGCTTGAAACTCCTGTACGATGAGTTTAAACCGTTCCACATTGGCTTCGTCCAGGGCGGCGTCCACCTCGTCGAGGAAACAAAACGGCGACGGTTTGCTCCGGAAGACCGCGAACAACAGACTGATGGCCGTCATCGTTTTTTCGCCGCCGCTGAGCAGGGAGATGCTCCGGGTTTCTTTGCCGGGAGGACGAGCGACGATTTCGATGCCGCTTTCCAGGACATCCTCCGGATTTTCCAGCAGGATGTCGGCTTTCCCCCCCCCGAAGAGCTTGCGAAACAGGGTCTGGAAATTGGCGCGAACCTGCTCAAAAGTAACGATGAATTTCTCGCGGCTTTCCTTGTTGATGCGTTCGATGAGCTGTTCAAGCTGTTTTTTGCTCTGGGTGAGATCTTCAACCTGTTGGGTCAGAAACTCGCTTCGTTTTTCCAATTCATCCTGTTGCTGGATGGCGTCCACATTCACATTTCCCAGCCGTTCGATCTTCTCCCTGAGGGAGGCGATTTCGTCGCGAACCTGATCCCAGTCGATCTGCTGCTGGCGGTAGCTCTGGTAGGCCTCGACCAGATCCATCTGCAATTCGTCGCGGACTCGCTGTCGGAGGTCTTCATCCCGCACCTGCAACTGTCCCAACTCGAGCTGAACCTGATGCAATTGGCGTTCGATGTCGGCTTGTTCCGAGCGCCGTTGCCGGAGAATCTGTTCGGATTCTTTTTGCCGTTCGGCAAGCTGCTCCACTTCGCGGTGCAACTGATGACTGATTTTCTGGGCCTTTTCCATTTCGGCATACAATTCGCTTGCCCGAGATTCGGCCGCGAGGATATTGCGTTCGGCCTGCAGGACTTGCTCGTCGCAGCCGGCGGCCTCGGTACGGGCCGCCTCGGAGGCCATTCGGGCATGGTGTAACTGACCCTGGAGTCCCGCCAGCCGCTGGCGGATTGCTTTTTGTTGTTCGGCAAACTGACCCAATTCGACCTTTAATTCGGTCAGAATCGCGGCTTGATCATTCTGCAGGGAACGCTGTCTCTCCTGAAGGTCCTGGAGTTCCTGAATACGAGCGGATCGCTGGGCGTTAATCTGCTCGAGTTCGAATAATTTCTGTTTGGAATCGTGTTCTCGTTGGACGGAGTTGGAGATTTCCTCCTCCAGCATCTGGATTTCCCCGGCCACGATGGGTTGTTCATCGGTGAGCCGCTTGATATTCTGTTCGATCAGCCGAAGGCGGGATTCGGCGTCCACCTTCTCGGTGTTGGCCTCGTAAATGGAAGTTCGGAATTCCTTGCACAATCGGGCAAGATGTTCGTTTTCGAGAGTGTTTTTTTGCTGCTGAGATTCCAATTCCCGGATCTGCAATTGAACGGCCGCTATTTCGCCGTCCAGTTGCTGAATCCGACTTTTTCGGGAGATCAGCCCGGCCGCCTGTCGCAATGGCCCGACCCGTACGGATCCATCGGCCTCGACGACTTCGGATTTCCGGGTGACAAACCGATATGCGGGACCCAATTGCCAGGCAAGCCGAAGGGCCGTTTCCACCGTGTCCACCAGCAGCGTTTTTCCCAGCAGGTTCCAGGCCAGGGCTGCATAGGCGCTGTCGAAACGAACGCATTCGACGACCCGCCCGAGGACTCCCGGTTCGCCGGACAAATCCACCCAATCGACGAACGGGTCCAATTGGTCCAGACACACCACACCCACGCGATGAGTCAACTGGGATTGTAACGAAGAGTCTTCCAGGAACGCGACGGTCCGGTTGACTACCAGCATATCCGTACACCCTTCCAGCGCCGCTTCCACCATTTCGGCCTGATCGGGCGCGGCGCTGAAAAGGTCGGCGACGATTCCTTCGATATATCCATAACGGTTGTCGTGGTTTTCCGATCGGCTTCGAAGAATTTCCTTGAGAGTATCGCTGAGACCTTCTCGTTTGGACTCCATATCCCCGAGCACTTTTCGTTCGCTGGACAACCCGCTGAGCTGGGCGCGGAAAGAAGCAATCCGTTCGGAGGCCTGGGCCTGGCGGTCGTCCAGCGAGGCGAGTTCGCTCCGCTTGGTCTCAAGATTGCGCTGCAGATCTTCCAGAACCGCCTGAATATCGGATCGCCTGGCCTGATATTGGGCTTTTTCGGTCAATAAGTCAGCCAACTGCTGCTGGACGGCGGTGGCTCGGCCGTTGAGCCGATCTTTCTGACCGTTCAGATTGTCCCGATAATGATTCAGACTCTGAATTTCATTGTGCAACTGAGCTGTCCGCCGAACCAAATCGATGATTCCGGACTTTTCGTCTTCCAGATCGGCGTCGATTCGACTCAGTTCCGACTGGATTTCGCGCATCCGGTTTTCCAGTTCGTGCATCATTTCCTGCTTGGAGAGCAGGAGTTGTTCATTGTCCCGAAGCCGAATTTCCGAATCGGTCAGGTCCTCCGACAACTGGCGGGACTGTCGGGCGAGCGCTCGTATCTGTTCGACGGCGGTTTTCTTTCGGCTCGCCAGCTCTTCCACCCGGCTTTGTAACGCGGCGATTCGCTCGAGTTGCTGTTCGATCTTGCTTTTGGCCGAGATCAGAGCGCCGTCCCAGCGACTGATTTGTCCCTCCGATTCCAGGAGCGTGGCTCGCATCTGACTCAGCGACGCATCATATCGGGCCACCTCGGCGGCGATGGAACTGAACCGTTCCTGCCGTTCGGCCAGATCGCCGTTCTTTTCGCGGATCTGCGTGACGATTTTGTCATATTCGGCCAGCGAAAAGGTAACCCGCAGTTCTTTGAGACGCTCGGTGTAACTGATAAAACTGCGGGCCTTGCCCGCTTGCAATTTGACGCTGCGAAGCTGTTTTTGCACCTCGCCGACGATGTCGGCCAGGCGAAGAAGATTCTGTTCGGTCCGTTCCAGTTTCCGGAGGGCCTCTTTCTTGTGGGCCTTGAACTTGCTGATGCCGGCGGCTTCTTCGAAGATGGTGCGGCGGTCCACCTTCGACGCCTGCAATAACTGGTCAATCTGTCCCTGTTCGATGATTGAATAGGCGCTGACGCCCACTCCGGTGTCCATGAACAATTCACGGATATCCCGGAGCCGACAAACCTTGCCGTTGAGAAGATATTCACTTTCCCCGCTGCGGTACAGGCGTCGTGTAATATCCAGATTGTCTTGTTCAAGACCCAGACCCCGGACATCGGAGAACGACAACGAAACTTCCGCCAGTCCGCTGGGTTTCCGGCTGGTGGAACCGCTGAAGATCACATCCGTCATCTGACCGCTTCGAAGCGCCTTGGGGCTTTGGTTGCCCAGAACCCACTTCATCGCATCGACAACATTGCTTTTTCCGCAGCCGTTGGGGCCGACGATTCCGGTGATTTTCCGGTCAAAGATGAATTCCGTTTTGTCCGCAAAACTTTTAAATCCGTTTAATACGATCTTGTCGAGTTTCATCCCTGGTTTCCGTGGCGATAGGTTCTCATCCCTGATTTTTCGGTTTGGTCTGGGGGGCCGGCTCGGCGACCGGAGTTGTCGGTTCGGGTATCGGTTCCGAAGGCGGTTGAAGCTTGGCCGCTTCCGTCATGGGACCCAGTCGGAATTCCGCTCGGATCGCACCCAGACGACACATCTGATCAAGCAACAACACCACATCCGAATAGGAAGCTCCCAGTCCCGGTCGCTGGCCGGGTTGTTTTCCCGCATCCGGTTGTTCGCAGGCGGTTCGAATAATATCCAGCGTGTCATACTTGGCCTGCAGGGGGCCGATCGGCCGCGGTAAGGATGGATGGATCCGAATTAACGACAAATACGGATCCCCCGGTCGAGCGTTGGCCGTCAAACGGCGATTGGGGGTTTCGACAAAGACATTCTTCTCGCAGGGAATATCTCCGCCGAACAAGGTGATTCTTGGAGAATCCTTTCGGGAGACATAAATGATTTTCGGTCCCGCGCAGGCGACGGAATCCACGAAAAAATCGCCGCCGATCAGTTTCCGTGTAATTCGCATGTCCCCATTGCGGGCTAACTGCTCGTAGGCCGTAAATTGAATCTCGAAGTTTTCGTCATCCAATGCCCGGCTCAGGATTCGGGAAGCGTCGGTTTTCCTTGCGCCAGTACCCACGGCTCGAATAGCATCCAGTCGCAACGGGGATTTTCGGTTTTCGAGGATCTTCTGGAGAACATCGAGGCCGCGGTCGTCCCCGATATTCAGCATGCACCGTGCCGCGTGAAATCGAACGGCCTCGTCGGGATGCTCCAACAATCCTCCCAGGGCGAACAGAGATTGTTTTCCGATTGATTCCAATCCAAGCTCGGCCGCATTTTTGTCCCCATCCTTTTGAAGGGCGTCAGCCAGGATACGAATCCGTTCTTGAAGGGAAGAGTCATTGGCTGTCAAATAGGTTTGCTCAATCAACTGTACGAATTTGGCTCTCTGATTCTGATACTCTGCGGGAATGGACAACTCAATTTCGGCGGGCGAAATGGCTTTGGCTGTTTTCGGGCCGAATCGCTGAACCAATTGGTTCCGAATCGCGTTGGCCGTGTAGTAATTGGGCTCTTTGAGAACCAGCGAAATCCGTACCGGCTCATCGACAACGCCTCCGCCAAGAATGAACCCTTGTTTCTCATCGGCGGGGGAAGACCCGAAATCGTCCGTAAAAATCTGGCCTTCCGCCTGTGCCAGGGATTTGATGAACTGGTCATACGCGATGAAACGCGACAATTCTTTCATGTCGGTGGTGTACAACCGTCCGCCCCGGATCGAAGTGGTTTGCGTTCGAGGGATCGACCGCACCAGGACATCAAAAGTATCGCCTTTGGATGCCAACTGCGGCACGACCCCGTAGATTTCCACAACGGCCGTATTCTTGCTGTCGATAAAATCATTCGGATTGAGCCGGCTGGTTTTCGGGAGCTGTTTTCGGATATAGTTGCTCATCGCGGTTCGCAATGCCGGGGGACATTCGCCTGACCCGGTTCCCGGCAGAGAAGCGACCAGACCATATCCCTTGACCGCCACGGCCTCGTACTGGATGACTCTGGCCAGATCTTTCACGGCCTTGTTGTAGATGTCCGGCCGTTCCAATTGAGTATCGCGCGGCGGACTTTCCTGGCAGGCCAGACCGGCCAATACGATCACTCCGATTGTGCATATCGCCCGTATTCGCATGTTCTCTATATCGTCCGATAAGTCAAAACAAGATTAACAAATCTCCCCCGGAAAACCGATCCGGACATGCCAGGGGGAAGTCGGAATATCATACTGGACACCCAACACGAGCGTCAATGATCTGGATAAGAAAAACCAGACTGTAAAATCCTTGACAATCCGATCGACCGGCCCCTACAATGACCCCAGAACATGGATATTGGAGACCGAACCCGTGCGATCGACCAACAATTGTCGAATTAAAAGAGTTGCGTTTGCGTGCATGGTATGTGGGATTCTGGGGTGTTCGGACAGCCCCCAGAACCGGAGCGCCAAAGAAGCGCATCAGCAAAGCCGTCAGGCGGTAACCGCGGTCAATCTGGCTCCGGAACTCATCATCGAAGGCGATCAGGTCAAGACCGTTGATCTGGCCGCCGTACACGCCCAACACCGTCAGAAAATCCAAAACGCGTTGAAGAACGCCGGATCCGCCAAATCGGCCGCATCCCTGGCCAGTGCCGATCTGGCATGGTCGCAAGCGGTACGGCTTCGAATGGGACTGATTCGGTTTGACCCGCCGGCAAGGGCGGCTTTGGCGGAATTGAATCGGAAATTGCGAGAGCTGGGTCGGCTTCAGACCGATCGTCAGGAACTTTTGACCCATATCGAAACGACCGATCGGCAGGTGGAGCAGCTTGACAAGATTCTGACCGGCGGGGAGGAAAATCGTCCGTCCCTCACTGCGCAACGGACCGCAGTTGCCGGCCGGCTGGCGGAACTGGAGAAAAGTCGGGCTGACCTGACGGTTATGCGCGATCAACTTCAGAGCAAGGGCAATGCCCTTCAGATTCAGGGAGAAGAGTGCCTCAAGAAGGCCGATGCCCTGGCCGGAGATGAAAAGATACAGCTTCAGCAACAGGGGTATGATCTTCTGCTGTCGAAAAAGCAATTGTATATCGAAACTCAGGACAAGACCGATCAGATCGGGAGACTCGAAAGCGAGATCGCCATTGTCAAGCCGCAACTGGAAACGATTCAATCCCAGATCGCCGCGGTCCAGACCAAGATCCAGTCGATCCGGGATTCCGAAAATCTCAAAACCATCAAAGTTCAGTTGACGGATACGGATAAGCAGATCAACCAGTGCAAGGAAAGGATTTCCTGGTTGTTCGGCGACATCAAAAGTACCCAGGAAAGCTATGCCAAGGCAATCGGAGACATCGTTGTGATCCTGGACAGCGGCATAGAGGATTGTCAAAGCGCCTCTTCCCGTGAAACGACTGACTTTGCGACCGCTCGCCGCGCCAATCTGTATTATGAATCCGCCCAGACAACCAGCCAGGCCGTGGAATTTTTGGCGAGTCTGATGGACCAGGTCGCCGTGGTTTCGCCGATGGTGCCGGAGGATTTCGCTCCGGTCGTAAAGGAACTGGTTGGATCTCTGGAAAAGTCCATCGCCGATTTTTCCGCAAAGGGTCTGGAACAGTGCGATTTGTCCTTCGCCGAATATGAAAAGCTCTCTGGACGGGGATCCAAAAGCTTTGCGTCCGATATTGCACGGGACCAATTGTTGACCCTCTATATCAAGCGTTTATTGGCCAAGCATCTCAACAAGACCGAAGTGATCGACGCCATTAACGCCAAAGCCAAGGAAATCATGGATCCCCTGATCCAGCAGGATCCCACCTTTTCACAGACTCTGACCGCCCATCTGATTTCCGGATCGGGTGTGTATCAACCTCAAATGGCCATCGATGTAGAGTTGTATGCCGAGGGGCTGGTCAAACAGTTCCAGGGCTGGAAGACCCTGCGAGGATCCCAGGCCGAGGCCGAAGTCAATAAACTCTTGGCCCAATTGGAGGATATGAACAAGATCGAATCGCCGGCTGTGATGGAAAAACTCAAAGTGGAATGGGATGCCCTTAAGGCCGCCAAAGAAAAAGGGTTCGCCGAGGCCCAGCAGCCGGCCGACGCCAACACCCCGGCTCTTCGATAAGACTCCTGAACGGAGCGGCCGGTGACGAGCAAGGAACGATCGATGCCGGATAAACGAAACCATCGCGGACCGCATCCCGAAGACCGTCGTAATTTTGAATCCGGAATGATACCTGCCCTTCGTGCCGCGACCGTCGATTACTCTCTCTTGTTGACCAAAGAGTATGCTCCCGCCGGCGCCCTCAAACTCGTAGGAGATCACTTTAACCTGACCGCTCGACAGCGAATGGCCGTAATGCGGTCGGCCTGTTCGGATCGGCAGCGGACGCGTCGTCATCAAGCCGCCGTGTCGTTCTATGACCTGCCCGGGAAAGCCGTGGCTCTGGATGGATATAATCAGATTATCACCCTGGAAGCGGCGCTGGCCGGCGGCGCGATTTTCCGGGGTCGCGACGGCTGCCTTCGGGACCTGGCCGGTCTGCACGGGACCTATCGACGCGTCAATGAGACCATTCCCGCCATCGAACGCATCGGTGAGTTGTTCGACGGAATCGGTATCCGAGATGTCCTCTGGTTGCTGGATCGTCCCGTTTCCAATTCCGGCCGTCTCAAGACCCTGATTGAAAAGATTGCGTCCGAAAGGGGCTGGGCCTGGAAGATTGAGCTGGCACAAAGCCCCGATAAGCGATTGGCTGCGACCGACCGGATTGTTCTTTCCAGTGACAGTGATATCCTCGATAAATGCCGACAATGGTCCAATGTGATGCCGTTTGTTCTGCAATCGGTACATCCCCTCTGGTTGATCGACTTGATGGAAGATCCGGCAACCGTGACGACGGCCTGAAGCGAAGAGATTAATTATCCGGGGCGACGGCGACAGACTATACTTGCGTCTTTTCGGGAGTAATTCATGCGGACGAACCTGAATCGCCGAACCGTTTTGAAGTGGGCGGGCCTTGCGGCAGCAGCCGGGGCGGCGCCATCGTTATTGGCCGGGGGAGAACCGCAGGTTCAGTCGCAGAAGGAACCCTGGAAGATGCGACTGTCGGCCAGCTCGATCTGTTTTATGGAACTGCCGATCGAGCAGGCCGTTACCAAAATCGCCGGCCTGGGCTTTGAGGGTATCGACATCTGGTCGGCCCACGAGGGTTGCCCCCACCTCGACGACATCGCCAAGCGGCTGGGACCGTCGGGCCTCAACGACCTGCTGGCCAGGCACAAGCTCAAGCTCTTTTCCTTCTCCGTCTATGCCGGCGGCTTTGCCAAATATGCCGAACTGTTCGGCGGTTGCGGCGGCGGGGTGGCCGTACAGGGCAGTGCCGGGCCGTGCAAGCCCGAAGAGTTGACGGCGCGGATGAAGCAGTACATGGAGGAACTCAAGCCGTTGGCCGAGTTGGCGGAAAAGCACAAATCCGTCCTGGCCATCGAGAACCACGGCGACTCGCTGCTGAACACCCTCGACTCGCTCAAGGCCTTCGTCGATCTGAACCGCTCGCCGCGGATCGGTATCGCCCTGGCCCCGTACCATATCCAGGGACTTAAGGATTCGGTGCCCGAGGCGATCCGCATTAGTGGGAAACAACTGCGGTTCTTCTACGCCTGGCAAAAGCAGAACGGCGACAAGCAGCTCCCCGGCCTCGGCCCGACGGACATGGCCGAATGGATCTGGGCGCTCAAAGAGATCCGTTATGCGGGATTCGTCAACCCCTTCACCCATAGCCACCCCGACACCGACATCATGACCGCCAACCTTAAGACGGCCCGAAAATATCTCCTCGATTGTTTTCAGAAAACCAATCCGGAAAATGCATCGCTGAAAGGATAATCATGCAGGTTTGTGCCGGAGCAGAAAAGAGAAATCGTACTCGGATGTTTTTTCCACTCGTTATTTGTACTCTGCCGGTTGTGGTTGCGTTGGCCGAGGATATTCCCAATCGCCCGTTGCCCGATCCATTCGAAGCCAAAGACATCCTCTGGGAAATCGAACTGGGAAGCCATCAATACACCATCCCCCGGATCGACGGCGAGCAGATCTTTCTCGGTATCGACGACTATAAACTGGAACATCCCGCCCTCAAACCCACCGGCGGCGGCATCCTCATGGCCCTGGACCGGGCAACCGGCAAGATGCAGTGGCAGATGATCGTGCCCCGTTACATGGAGGGAGTCAAGCCGCCGTTTCATTTCGACCAGTGGAAGTGTGGTATCTGCTCCCGGCCGGCCATCGACGGAAAACGGCTCTACATCGTCGGCTCGCGCGGCGATGTCCTGTGCCTGGACCGTTACGGCCAGACCGACGGCAACGACGGCCCCTTCCGCGACGAGCTGGCCTACATGCAGGTCAAGCCCGAATCCGGCTATCGCCTCGGCAAGACCGACGGTGACATCATCTGGCGGTTCAACATGCTCACTGAAGTCGGCGTGATTCCCCACGATGTGTGCGGAAGCTCGCCGCTGCTGGTGGGCGATTACCTCTACGCCTGCACCTCCAACGGCCAGGACGATGTCCACAAGACTGTGCCCAATCCCGAGGCGCCGTCGCTGATCGTCCTCAATAAAACGACCGGCAAGCTCGTCGCCACCGATGGCGAAAAGATCGGCCGGCGGATGTTTCACGGCCATTGGTCCTCCCCCGTTTCCGCAACCGTCGATGGCAAAACCATCGTTCTTTTCGGCGGCGGCGACGGAGTGCTCTACGCCTTCGAGCCGGTTTCGGGGCCGTCAGAGGACGGAAAACCGTTTCCACTCAAGAAAGTCTGGCAATACGACTGTAACCCTCCGGATTATCGGGTTCGAGACGGCAAGACGATTTTGTATTCGGGTTGGCAATCGAAGAACCCCGACGGGCCCAGCGAGATCATCTCAACCCCCGTCATTGATGGCTTTCGTGCCTTCGTCGCGATTGGTCAGAGCCCCATTCACGGTGTTGGCAAAGGGATGCTATCGTGCATGGATATCCGGTCGGGGACGAAGATCTGGGAATCGCGGAAGGTCGATCGGACGCTTTCGGATGTCGCACTTTACAACGGCCTGCTCTTTATCGCCGATTATTCGGCCAACCTCCACTGCTTCAATGCTGAAAACGGCGAGCACTACTGGTCTTTTGAAATGGATGCCGGGGTCTGGGGCTGCACCCCCGTTATTGTAAATGGCCGGGTCTATATTTGCGATGAGCGGAACATTCTGTGGGTCCTATCGGCCGGCAAGCAAATGAAACTCCTTTCCCGTACACGGCTTCAGTCCGTGGCGATCACACCAACCCTATTCGAGGGTGTTTTCTATCTTCCGGAGCAGAAAAGACTTACGGCAATGATGATTCAATCCGGAAAATAAGTTTCGACAAGATTTTATTGGCGGCATTGTTTAGTCGAAAATTTGTTAAAAAATAATATAAAATCATGCAATATTTTTAGAAGTTAGACCGTCATAAAATAGGCAAAATGGCTCTCTACATATCGGGGAATCGCCGAAATATGGGGGGTATTCAAGGAGGTGGAGAAACTCTAAGTTTTGAACAGTAAGGGATTAAGGGTATAATTGCGTGCGTATCGTATCGCAAGCGAAACAACCTTTGTCATCGGAGAAGGGAGCAAAAATGAAATCGATGACTTCATTTCGTTTGTCCGTTTTCTTTACCGCTTTTGTCGTTTCCATCATTCTTATTCAACCCTCATCGGCGCTTGTGGTCAGTGAGTTGATGTACCACCCTGTGGAGATTGAGGGCAATGAAACGCTCGAGTACATCGAGTTATACAACGAAAAGGGAACCTCGGAAGATCTCAGCAAGTTCACTTTTACCAGCGGACTGACCTATACTTTCCCGGCCGATACGATCCTGGGGCCCAAAGAGTACCTGGTTCTGGCCAAGGATCCGGATGCCGTGAAGGCGGCCTACGGTCTCCAGACCGTTTATGGGCCGTTCGTCAGTGGTTCGCTGAGCAACGGCGGCGAAGGCATCGAAATCTCCAATCCCAACGGCGGAATCATTCTGTCATTTGAATACAGCGATTCCGATCCCTGGCCGGTTTCAGCGGATGGGGCGGGACACTCGCTGATCCTGATCAAACAGGGTGGCGATCCCAGCGATGCAACCTCATGGGCCGCCAGCAGCAACATCGGCGGAAATCCCGGCGTTGCCGATGCCCTCCAGAAGGAACCGGAAGGGGCCAAGACCGTAACGCTTGTGGATATCGGTTCGGCGGGTCGATATTTCAAAGGAACACAAGAACCCTCACCGGTCGGAGGCAATCCTTCGATCAATTGGACGAAGATCGACTTCGTGGAGAACGCATCTTGGCTCAGCGGGAATAACGGTTATGGATACAGCGGCAGTTCCGATGAAATGAATTACATTCGAACGAATCTTGGACTTACAGGCGACCCAGATAATCCCCCAATGAATGGGAATTATATCTCGGTTTATATCCGGATTCCGTTTTCATTGACGGCCGAACAGATTGCATCCTTTTCTCAACTGACTACCGAAATCCGATACGATGACGACTATGTCTTGTACCTGAACGGAACTCGTGTTGCCGCCTCGGCGTCCGCAACCGCAACACCGCCTCCGTATAGTTGGGGGCGCGGCAGCGGTTGGGAACCACCGGTGGATGGCCCGGATTTGACGGGATTTTTGAATTTGCTCGTGCCCGGCACCAATGTCCTGGCCATGCAATTCCATAACAACGCGATCTCCGGAAGCAGCGACGCTTTTGGGTGCATGGTACTCCGGGCGGTGGAAAAACCGTCGGGGGTCGCCAACGATCTTCAGGCACGGCTGGTGATCAACGAGTTGCTGGCCAACAGCGACGCCGAGCCGGGGACGGATTGGGTGGAACTGTACAATCCCGGTCCGGAAGAAGTCGATCTGAGCATGGTGTATCTGAGCGATGATCGGATGAACCTGCTGCAATACAAGTTGCCGGACGGGATCGTTCTGCAACCGGGCGAGTTTTATTCCGTTCATCAGGGGACGGCTTCGGACGGTTTTCCGTTCGGCCTGGAATTCAACGGCGAGACGGTCTATCTGACCGCGGCAAAACTGGATCCAACGCCGGTTGCGGTTCGGATTCTGGATGCGGTTCGATTTCCCGTTACCCCTCCGGATGTCACCTACGGCCGATATCCGGACGGGTCTGCGTATCTGGGAATCCTGAGTTCGGCGACTGAAAATCTTGCGAATTCCAAACACCGGATCCATGACATCGTTATCAACGAGATTATGTATCAGCACTTCACCCGCGAGGATCGCTATGAATTCGTCGAGTTGTACAACCGCAGCGAGGATCCCATGGATCTGACGGGTTGGACCTTTACGGCGGGATTCACCTACACATTCCCCGCAGGGGCGACGATTGGGGGCAAGTCATTCATGGTCGTGGCCAAGGATCCCACTTTTCTTGCGACGGTATATCCGAATCTGGTCGCCGGGTCCAACTTGTTCGGGCCTTATACGGGCACGCTGAGTAACGGCGGCGAACGGATTCAGTTGTCGTATCCGATCCAGCAGATCAATCCCGGCAATGGTCAATTGCAGACCTATCTGGTTGTGGCCGACGAGGTAACCTACCGCGACGGAGGCCGCTGGCCAAAATGGTCCGACGGCGAGGGCGCCAGCATGGAGCTGCGCGATCCGGACGAAGACAACAACACGCCCGATGCCTGGGCCGACAGCGACGAATCCGGTAAGTCGGGCTGGCAATCCTTCGAAACCACCATCAGCGCCAGCGATCCGCAATATACGCACGACACCGTTTCGGTATTTGACCTGATCATGCTCAATCGGGCCGAGGTCCTGCTGGACGATCTGGAAGTGATCATCGCCGGAACCCAGCGGCTGACCAACAACGGATTCGAAAACGGCAAGACCGGATGGCGAACCCTCGGTAATCATGTGCGATCATTCGTGACGACCGAAGCGGCGTACAGTGGAACCCAATCCCTGCATTTGATCGCCACCGGTCACGGCGATCCGGGGGCCAACCGGATCAACCAGACGATTACCAGCGTAACCGGCGGGCAGGTCATATTCCGCGGTAAAGCCAAGTGGCTCCGCGGCAGCCGATATCTATTGACGCGAGTATCGCAACCGAATTCCCCCGTTCAGCCGCCGCGGCCGTCGAAGGCATTTGAACTAACGGTTCCGATGAATATCGGCACGCCCGGCGCGCAGAATACGGCCTATGTCGCCAACCGCGGGCCGGACATCCGTGAAATCGCGCATTCGCCGGTCCTTCCGACCGCCAATCAGGCGATCGTGGTGACGGCGCGGATCACCGATACCGACGGTGCGCCGACGGCGTACCTCAACTACCGATCGGAAGGCACGACGAACTTTACGCAGATCGCGATGGTCGATAACGGAACCGACAGCGACGCGGTTTCCGGCGACGGAATCTTCACGGGGGTGATTCCCGGCGCCGCGGCCGGAACGATGCGGGCGTTTTTCATCACGGCCGTGGACGGCGGATCGGCCGCCACGCGATTCCCCACCAATCTGGAGCCGTCGGCGGAAGTGCCGATCCGAACCTGCCTGGTCCGCGTCGGCGACACGGCCTATTCCGGGCCGTTTGCCAACTATCGCGTGTGGATGTCCAACGGCGTGATTAGCGCCTTTACCAGTCGCCCCAACCTGTCCAATGAGCTGATGGACTGCACCTTTGTCTATAACAATAAAGAGGTTTTTTACAATGCTCGACTTCGTTTCCGGGGAAGCCCCTTCATCCGTTCCGGATCCGGTCGCAATCCGGTGAACCGATTCGCGTATCGGCTCGATTTCAACTCGGACCAGAATTTCCGGGGACGGGAAGAGGTCAATCTCGATAATACAGAGGGTGAAAGTCGTGGACCTCTTCAGGAACGGGTTTCGTACTGGTTTTATAAGCAGATGGGCCTGCATTATTCGATGTCGGATTATGTCCGGCCGATCCTGAATGGCAACAGTTACGGCAGCTACGAAGAGGTTCAGGCGGTCGATACGGATTACATCGAACGGTGGTTCCCCGAAGACGCCGACGGCTATCTGCACAAGATCGACGATTACTTCGAATACACCGCCGACGGAACCGGATTTGCCAACATGGACGAAGGTCTCCGTTATGACTCGGCTCATCCGCGTCTCAATGAGACCTGGCGGTGGAACTTTGAAAAACGCGGTCATCGCGAGAACGACGAGTGGACGCATCTGTTTGATTTTGCAGCGGCGATGAACCTACCGTCGAGTGATCCGGCCTATGAGCAGACCATCGAGCAGTACATCCATCCCGAACAGTTCGCCCGGGTTTTGGCGATCCGCCATGCCGTCGGCGACTGGGACAGTTACGGATACACCCGCAGCAAGAACAACGCGTTCTATTTTGCCGCGACCGAAGGAAAGTGGTATTTGTTGCCGTGGGATATCGACTTTACGCTGGGATCGGGTCACTCGGCCACGACGGATTTATTTTATGTCGGAGGTCAATTTCCCGAAATTGCGCAGTTTCTGAATTATCCCAAGTACCGACGGATGTATTTGCAGACCTTCGCGGAACTGGTCAGCGGACCGTGGAAGACCTCCTATGGCACGACCGATCCGCCGATGGCGTTCGACCGATATCTCGACGATGCAGCCGCCGCGCTGATCGCCGACGGGCAGGGGGAGAGCCGCCGGACCGGAATCAAGCAATTTGTCGCGGCGCGACGGGCGTTTATCCTGACACAGATTCCCCCGCTGACCTTCGAGATCACGACCAACGGAGGCAAGGATTTCTGTTCGGCCGGCGCGACGGCGGTGATCCAGGGGGCGGCGCCGCTGGAAGTGGCGGGGATTGCCGTCAATGGGAGTCCCCAAAAAGCCGACTTTTCCGGTAACAATGTCTTTACCGTGACAGTGGATTTGAGCATGGGCGCCAATCTCATCGAGTTGCAGGGCCTCAATTCCCTTGGGGAGCCGGTAGCCAATGCCACGGACTCGATCACGATCACCCGAGTCCCAGAGCCGATCATTTCGTCGGTGGTTCCGGGCAAAGTGTGCAATACGGGCGTCGCCGATCTGACGATTCTCGGCGCCAATTTCGAACCGGGAACCGCGACGGAAGTTGCCTTCACCAAAGGATCCAACGAGATCGGGTTTGACGCTTTGTATGTCCAATGGAATCAATCTTTCGACGCGATCGGGGCGGCGACGACGCTGCTCAACAATCCCTCCGGATTCTCTCAGGTACGAGGCGTCCATCCCTGGATCAACCTGTTTCAGACCGGCAGCGAAGGGGTGTTCATTAACAATCTGCAGTTTTTGCCGCCGTACAACTCCGGGGATCCGAGTTATTTTGCCGTTCGATTCAGCGGATATATTTTTGCTCCGTCCGCGGGCGTTCGATATTTCGGTGTCAACAGCGACGATGGGTTTGAGCTTCGGATCAACGGCCAGTTGGTCGGACAGTATGCCAGTCCGCGAGGCCCTGCGACAACGGATGTCAACGGCAACCGAACCGCCGGAACCATGACCTTTAATTTCCCCGCGGCGGGAAGCTATTACTTGGAACTGGACTTTTTCGAAAACGGCGGCGGCGAGGAGATCGAGTTCTTCCAGACCAACTCGACCGGCGGCAACGCTCGATTGATCAATGTGGATGCGGAACTGGTTGTGTATCGTTCCGCCGTCGAGAAGATCGAAGCCAAGAATGTGTCGGTGGTCGATGAGCACACAATCACCTGCCAGGCGGACCTGACGGGTGCGACCGTTGGATTGTGGAATGTGATCGTTACCCCGGAGTGCGGCGAGGCGGCCAAGGGAACCCTGAAAGACGGTTTCCAGGTGGTAACCAAGCCGAGCGGGACGATCAGTTGGTCGATCCTTCCGTCGGGTCCGGCGGTCTTTGTCGGTCGGCAGGGCGGGCCGATGACGCCGTCGGAGTTTTTGTTCACGATCTATAACACCGGTACTGCCGTGCTCGACTGGTCCGTGAGCAAACCTCCGTCGGTCAACTGGATCGATCTGTCGCAGACTTCCGGTACTCTTGGGGCCGGACACAGTACGAGGGTGTATGTCTCGATCAACGCCAATACGGCACAATTGCAAGCGGGGGTTCACCCTTGTCCTCTGGATTTTTGGGTACCGTGCGTTCCGGGAATTTCGCGGCAAGTTGAGTTGACCCTGTATCGCAACACCGATTTCGACAGCAACGGGATTGTCGATCTGCCGGACTGGGCGGCGTTTGCGGCGCAGTGGATGCGGACCTGCGCAATTTGGAGCGAATGCGACGGGGCCGATTTTGACGGAAGCGGAATCGTCGATCTGGGCGATCTGGTTGAGTTTGCCGTTGATTGGCTTCAAGAGTAATCTGGATTTAGGATATAGGAGATAGAATTTAGAGTTTGTTGCGTAACCTTATCTTCGATTCGGCTTCGGTTCCGGGTACGGAAGGGGGGATGACAACGAGTTCGTAATTTGGCACAGTGAAAGCCCCCGAATGATCGGGGGCTTTTTTGTTGGTGCAGGTCATGGTACAATACGCCCAAACCGGCGAGGTCGGCGTTCCGGATGAGTTATCCGACATGGCGCAAAGTGTAATGTAAAATTCCGAACAAGGAGGTTACGATGAAGGTAAACGCGTTTGTCCTTCTTCTCGTTTGCATCCTCTTGCCCCTTACCTGTCTTATCCAGGGGGCCGGCTCGGATCCATCCAAGTCGAAGGCCGTCGGACCTTATCTGGGTGTTCGCAATATGGATCTTCGGAGCCAATCTTCCCGGTTGAATGAGCATATGATTCAGACGCTCTGGTTCAATTGGACGACGATCTGGCCGGGTCAATTCCGTCCCGTTGCGGACGGCATCCTTGAAAAGGGGAAAAATCCGGGGCTGGGCGTACGAGCGCTGCATGATCAGGGAATTACCGGCAAGGGCGGATTGAGCTGGTCGATCCCCTATCTGGCGGGGGTTTTCGCGATGGGCTGGCAGGTTCGGCCCGATCTGACGGGAGAGAACATGATCTCGCTGGCGTTCAAGAGCGCATCCATCCGAGGCGGGAACTGCCACATCATCAACCCTCCGGCCTTCATCGACGCGATCCGAAAAGCCGGGAAGTCAGGACAATAAGAAGGACAATGAAGATACTGGCCTCGGTGACAGGCATCGATTTTGTTGGCCAAGAACAGTGAGTTGCTTCTATCTCTTCTGTTTACGGCATTGGCGAGGCAATTTCCACCAGCCAGTTTTCGCAGAACAGGGCCAGATCAAGCCCATTGACGATATTATCACCGTTCAGGTCGGTTGAAGAGGTTCCCGGCGGTTGGAGCCAATGATCTGTAATCATACTCAAATCGTCGAGATCTATGTGCTTGTTCTGATCAATGTCGCCAACAATCGGCTGGGTTTCGACGATCATGGAGTCAATTTTTACCCAGCAATCTCTTGGACGAAGGAAAATTCTGCTGGACGCATCGATATGTATGGAGTAAACGCCAATCGAATAGAAAGAGTCAACCGGTTTTGTTTCGATCAGATTCATCACGGTATAGGAAAACGGATCGTCGATCATGCAATACATGATCGGTGGAAACTTTTCGAATTGATCCGAGTCGTATGCCACTTGCAGCCAAATTCGAATCGGATTCGGTGAATAGAAGGGGATAACCAGGGAAGTTACAGGATTTTTAACGGTCCAGACGCCGTGATGGCCATTGTCAATCTCAAACCAATAATCAATCGACCCCATCATGATTGCAGGATCATAGGTCAGCAAATCCCATTCCTGGATTATCGTATTCTCCCTACCCCGAAAAGGAGCGGGGCTGAGATCGTAGATTTCTGCTCAGGCAAGGGTGTTCCAGAACAGCACAAGTGCAAGGACAACCAACGATATCTGGAGACAAGGGGCCTTTATCAGTGTGAAAGAATTCCCGCCTCTCATACGATTCCCTTTCAAACCGAATTCCTCGTCATTGACTGCCAAACGAACAAGAGTTATTGTAATCCAAAATTCAGTCGATGTCAATCGAAATCATAGACAAAAGGAAAAGGTTCAGGGGAATTTGATGTTCCCGGGCGGCTTCAAACCGGCTGAGCGGTTTTCGTTCAGTTTTCCATTTGACGGCCGGGTGGCGCTAGAGATGACCTCGGCGGTGGGTGAATCGCATCGGCTCCATGTGCCGGTTCCGCTGCCGCTGGAGAATCGGAGGCATCCGATGGGGAGTGTGGCGTGAAATTCCGACACCGGAGGTGTCGAATCCGAATAGCCGCGGGTGAAACCCGCGGTTCAAGTATGGCGCCATTTCCATTTCTTTGTATTCCTGACCCCGAAGGGGTCGAATAACCGAGACGGACGATCTATGTTATTCCGAGGTGCTGTCAATCCGAGTTTCATCGAAGGCAACACCGGCCCGCTTGAGAAAACCAATGTATTCCTCGCGAAATGTTTGCTTTCGGTGATGCTCGTGCTGGCGGGCGATATAGTCCTGGACATCGGATTTGACTGACCATGAACAGGTGAAGGCACCGTATCCAACCTGCCAGCCGGAGAAGCAGGAGAATGCCTTTTCCTGTTTGATCCAGGCGGTCGAGGCCAGTTTGATATCCTTGACCAGATCGGCCAATGCCACCGTTGGATGTAGCGAGGTCAAGATGTGAATGTGGTCGGTATATCCGCCGAGTTTGTAGGGCGTGCAGGATTTCGATTTCAACAGGCCGGCGATGTAGCCGCACAGGGTGTCGTGACGGTCGAGATCGAGACATCCGTAATGGTCTTTGGTGCCGAAGACGATGTGATAAAGGATTTGCGTGTAGGTTGTCATCGATTGTTCGTTTCCGGGATTCGTGATTCGTTCGACCCCTTCGGGGTCGGTAATGTAGGAATATAACAGAAGTGGTTGTCGGATTCAATCCCCCGGATTTCATCCGGGGCTATTCGGATTCGACCCCTTCGGGGTCGGTAACGGAGAAATATAACAAGAGAGGTTGCCGATTTCAAGACCCCGGATAGCCGAACTCAACATGCTGAGCATTGTACAAATAATCATTTTCAGGAAAGTATTCATTAAGCGTCGCATATTGTCTGTCCCTTTATATTTGCCGGGAGATATTTCGGCAAATATTCCCTACATATACATGATATTCGTTTTCTCGGCGGTTTGATGAGTATCAGGTTGCGGTCGATCAGGGTGATGCGTTGCTGGACGCAGGCGGCGGAGCGGAGGGGGGGGTATTTTTGCAGTAGTCAACCAGGCGATCGATGGTGGTGGTGACCACATGGCAGCGGATATCGCTGGAGCCAGAATCAGGGAAGAAAACCCCTCCAAGCGTTTACGATAAGGGTGTCCGATTAGATTTTTGGGGGAGTTGAGAAAAATCGTCAATTCAGGGCTTGACCCTGACTGCCGAATATCGGATAATAATCAGTGAGAGGAATTAAACCGGAGGAATCGAATGATGAAACATTAAAACCTGCTTTGACGCAAGTCAAGACCTCACCGTTTTGTCTTTCATCTTTGTTTGTACACCCGGCAGGTGTCGATAACAAACCCCACAACACTTTTTGGAGGGACAGATTATGTCAAATCGATTGGTATGTGTAACACTCGGTTTTTGTTTGATGGGTAGTATCGTAACCGGCAACTGGATCGAGAGCTTCAGCTCCGGTTCATACGACTTGTCCACCTGGAAGTTCTATTGTTACCCGGATCTGACCAAGACCTATTCGCACAGTCTCAAACCCGGTTCGGGAGAAAATTATTACCTTTCCCTCGACGAGCCGACCAGCGTGAAGGTTTACGGATCAGCGTTTGGAGCGGCCATCGCCTCGGACGAATCCTTTCAGGATGTCCGGATTGGAGCCGTGATCAATGTCGGAGAGGATTCGTCTCGGTCTGTGCATGGAATCGGGGCTCGCGCCGAATATTTCATTAGTCCGGGCTCTCCGTATCCGGCCCCCGGTTTTATTGCGGCCAAGACCTATGTCCTGCTGGTGAGTTGGTACGATGGGCCGGCGAATGTGCAGATTGAAATTCAGAAGGTGGCCATGATGCAACATATTATGGCCAAAGCGTATGAAGTCACCGTTCCGGGAGTGATCAATCAGCGGAGTTTTTATGCAGAACTCGATGTCGTAGGATCGAATCCGGTGTATGTTACGGGAAGTCTGTACGCCTATAAAGGAGGTCCCCTCATCGCACGGACGCCGACCCTGGTTGACACCAATGCGCAAGATTCCTGGGAACGCAATCAACCCTCCTCGGTTCCCTTTCCCGTTCATCCCGTGTTTCCCAGCGGCGTCAGCGCGATCTTCGCCATGAACGAGAGGGAAAATCCCGCGGGTTATCATGTTTCGTTTGATGACATCTGTTCTCTGTCTGATGGGCCGGCGGCGATTTGTCTGGGGCCTGTTGATGGGGCAACCAATGCGGCATGGAGCGGCACGACGCTGACCTGGGTTGAGCCGGCCTATGCGACTTCGCGTATCCTCTGGTTTGGAAAGGCCGGAAGTATGAGTCGCTTTTTGCCGGCCGGAACATCTTTTAATCCGGGCATTCTGGATGCCGGCAAGACATATCAGTGGCGAGTGGATATGGTCGGACCCGGAGGGATTGTGGAAGGCAGAACCCAGAGCTTCACAACCGCCGAATCGATTCCGTTTGAGGATTTTGAAACATATGCCAATGATCGATCGCTTCGTCTGGTTTGGGACCCCAACATGGTTCCGGGGCAACCCATGGATCCCAATAGCGCCAACGCGATAGATTCCACCACGGCTTCGCAGGCGAGCAAATCCATGCGAATGGAAGTCAAGAACCGCGAAGCGCCGTATCTGCGTCAATACACCCGAACCCTGAATCCGGCGCAAGATTGGACGGCCAACGGAGTCAAGGCGTTATCCTTGTTTTTCCGTGGGAAAAGCGATAATTTCGAGCAACCGCTTTTCGTTAAACTGTACGATTCCGAGGGTCATTTTGGAACTGCAGCCCTTCCGGGATATGCAATTCAGGCAACCAGTTGGAATCCCTGGACGATCGATTTGAGCACGATCGCTTCGCAAGGTGTAAATCTGGCCGCAATCGCGAAAATTGCTGTCGGTGTGGGTAGTGGATCGAGTTCCGGACAGGGCGAAGGTGATGTGGATACGGTCTGGGTGGATGACCTTCGATTTTACCAGGCCCGGTGTTTCAATACGGCCGGACTTGGGCTCTATTCCGACGCCAACGGAGACTGCCGCGTGGATCTGGAAGATTTCGCGACATTGGCAGCCGAATGGCTGAACAATGGGATTTCGGTGACGCCTTAGGATCCCGCGATCTTCGGTTAATGCATTTCGACCGCGCAGGAACCGACGCCGCGGCGATAAAAGTTGAACTGGACATTGGGATGATCGGCCAGCAGGGACATCGGCACGGCCGAATCGGCGATTCTCTTTCCGATCATCAGAGTCGTTAATCTCATGCCCAGGGCGTTGTCGTGGCAGCCGGCCTGCCAGATACTGACTTTCTCGGCCTTCCAGGTCTCGATCGGGCCGACGGTCATCGCCCGCGTCGGCACGCCCGTGATCATTCCGCCGCCGGAAGTGCGGGCGTTTTGCATCAGCGTGATTGGGTGCAGATCGACCATGCGCGTGGTCAGTTTACGGTACTCGGCAGGGGTCGGGGGGGTGTCTTTGTAAACGCCTTGCCGACGGACGGGATCGTTGAAGGCCCAGTGTTTGGTCTCGCCTTGGCCGCCCTGCATTACGGCGCATCGAATGCCTTCCCAGCTATGGATATAGGGTTTGGTGTTGGCCGTGGGAAAATGGAGGTTCTTTTCCGGCATTCGAAGTTTCTTGTCGATCCGGTCAAAACAGAGTTCCATGTCGGCCTTGCGGAAGGAGAGGGGGTGATCCGGTTCAACTTCCTTGTCACCGATGACCCATTCGTCCATGCCCCAAAAGTGCGCGTCCTTTTTTCCCAGATTCAGATCCAATTCGTTGACCAGCCGCGCAACCAGGGGCAATTGTTCCGTTGGTCCGATGGGACCGCAGATGCCGACGGGATTATCCGGAGTCGATTGCATCCAGGCCGTAATGTATTCGAGGGCCTCGGCCAGATAGAACTCCTCGAGCGTGTCATAGAATACTACGCGGAACCCCATTCGAGACATTTGTTCCATGTCGGCGATCGACAAACGGGAAGCATCCTGGAGGATCTGTTCGTCAAGGGTTGTGTAATCCCACCAATCCGGGGCAAGTAAACTGAGTTTTCGGGGCATTCGTTTCTCCTTGTATTACCGGGCGGATCGGATCAGATCGCCGAGTTCTTTGCTCAGCAGATCGTCCTGCGGAAAACTATGGCCGCGATGTCGGCGAAAGGCCTCGGCGAATTCGCAGTTGGCTTGCCGACCTCGTAGGCGACCATGGCGCTTCATAGAGTCCAGATACTCGTCGATTCCGTGGTGGGCCAGCAGCCAGTCCCGCTGACTGGCGTGGCAGGCGAGCATCCGTGTTTTAAGGTCCACAACGGCTGATATATCGACCATCAGATCCGCGGCGACCGGCTGGCCGTATTTGTCCTTGGCGTCCACCGGGTCCATGTAATACAGGCAGGGAATCCGGTGAAACGGCTCGGCTTGCGGTGTTGGAATGTTGGGAATTCCGGCCGCGAAACAGGCATTCCAAACAAGACGACTGGTGTTTTCGTGATCAGCCATGTAATCTTCGGGGCTGGGGGCAAAGACCAGATCCGGTCGAACCGTCCGGATCAGGCCAATGACCTTCAGAAGGGTTGAACGATCGTAAACAATAAACATATCGTCACACTCAAGGCAATGATAGGTTCCGCCCAGCAGAGCAGCGGAAGCCGAGGCCTCGGCTTTACGGATACGACTGATTTCCTGGCGTGTGTGGGTCATCGTCCCGCAGTCGCCAGGCGTCAGGGAAGCGGTATGGATCTGCCAGCCCTTTTGTCGTAACAGAGCCAGAGTCCCGGCAGCCATAAACTCCACATCGTCGGGGTGGGCCCCGACGGCAAGAACAATCTGTGTCATTGGGTTGCTCCTGATTCGGATCCGGTCGTATCCTACCCAGAAAACCACCCGGTGTAAACCCTCATACCCGGGGGAAGACGGAATACAAACTGGAATACAAACTGGGGGCTTGACAAACGGCGGAAAAGGGTTTCAATATTCCTTTTTAACTCGGCCGTGGGAGGCCGGATATTCGTGATCTATTGGTTTGGGAATAGGACTATGGACAATCTACTGATTAGCGTGAAAAACCTTCGGCGGACCTTCGGCCCGGTGGTGGCGGTCGATGGCATCAGTTTCGATGTCGGCCAGGGCGAGGTCCTGGGTTTCCTGGGCCCCAACGGGGCCGGCAAGAGCACAGCCATGAAAATGCTGGCCTGCTTTCTACCTCCCGACAGCGGTACCGCCACCGTTTGCGGCCACGACATCATCACCGACCCCGTGGGCGTGCGCAAGTCGATCGGCTATCTGGCCGAGAACGCCCCGGCCTATCCGGAAATGACTGTGGCCGGCTTTCTGAGCTTTATCTGTGATGCCCGCGAAATAAAAGGAGCCGCGCGTCGTCAGGCCTTGGATCGGGTGGTCAAGACCTGTTCGATCGAATCGGTCTATCACCAGACGATCGAGACCTTGTCCAAAGGGTATCGCCGGCGCGTGTGTCTGGCCCAGACCCTGATCCACGATCCGAAGGTTCTAATCCTCGACGAACCGACCGACGGATTGGATCCCAACCAGAAACACGAAGTCCGCCAACTCATCAACAAGATGGCCAAAGACAAATGCATCATCGTTTCCACGCACATCCTGGAAGAAGTTGAGGCCGTTTGCACCCGCACAATCATTGTCGCCCGCGGGAAGATCCTGGTGGATTCGACGCCGGCCGAATTGAAACAGAAATATAGCGCCTCGCTGGACGAGGTCTTCCGCAAGATCACGAAGACCCGCCATGTTGCTTAATGATGTTCGTCGATCGAAAGGGGATTGAACGATGAATGGATTTTGCTCGGTTTTCAAACGCGAACTGAAGGGCTATTTCGCCACGCCGGTGGCGTATGTCTTTCTGGTTATTTTTCTCTTCTTTGCCGGGTATCTGACCTTTAAGCAGGGTTTTTTCGAGATTCGGCAAGCGGATCTGCGGACCTTTTTTATGAACCTGCCGTTGTTGTTTATCTTTATGGTGCCCTCCACCGCGATGCGAATGTGGTCGGAAGAGCGGCGGACCGGTTCGGTGGAGTTGCTGTTCACTTTGCCGATTACCGTTCCCCAGGCGGTCCTGGGCAAGTTCTTTGCGGCGTGGGCATTTTTGGCGATCGCCTTGATCCTGACCTTCCCGGTTCCGGCCACGGTCATCTATCTGGGAGATCCGGACATGGGCCTGATCATCACCGGGTACATCGGAAGTTTTCTGATGGCCGGTTCCTTCCTGGCGATTGGCTCCTTTTTCTCGGCCCTGTCCAAAAACCAGGTGATCAGTTTTATTCTCTCGGTATCCGCCTGTGCGATTCTGGTCTATGCGGGGATGCCGACCACACTAAATTATTTATCCACGGTTCTGCCGGCCGGGGTGGTCAGAACGATTGAAAGTTTCAGTATCCAGGACCACTTTGATTCGATCCTCAAGGGGGTTCTCGAATTTCGGGACCTGTCGTATTTCATCCTGCTGATCATCGGGTGGATCTGGGCTTCCAGTGTTATTCTGAATGAAAGGAAGGCGAGCTAATGAACCGGACCTTTCGTGCCAGTTTGGCCGTTCTGTTTATCGGCGTTATCGGTTTTTCGGCCATCAGTATCTGCCAAAACCTGATGCGGTCGTGGCGATTGGATATCACCGACCAGAAACTGTACACCTTGTCGAACGGAGCCAAACAGATTCTCGGCGGTCTCAACCAGCCGATTCGGATGAAACTGTATTACACCAAAACCGCGACGCTGAAAGCCAACGACCAGATTCGTTTCTTCAATAACTATTATTATTATGTTCGGGCGCTGCTGGACGAGTTCGTCAAGGCCGGCAAGGGAATGGTGCAATTGGAGGTGATTGATCCCCGGCCGTACAGCGACGATGAGCTGGAGGCGATTCGGTACAACCTTAAGCGATTCGCGATTTCCGAAGACGAGAACTTTTTCTTCGGACTGGTCGTCCAGACCCAGTTTGGCGTGACCAAAACCATCGACTTTTTCTCGCCCGATCGGCAGAGTTTCGTCGAATACGACATCGCCTATCTGATCGATACGGCGATCACGCGGGCCAAGAAAAAGATCGGGATCCTCAGTCCATTGCCCGTGATGGGCGACGACATGAATGGGTATATGGCCCAGATGATGCGGATGCAGGGTCAGCAGCCCCAGCCGGCTTGGGGAATTGTAACGCATCTCAAACAGTCCTACGAGGTAAGCTCCGTTCCCACCGATACGCAGGAGATCAAGGATGTCGATATCCTGATGGTCATTCATCCCAAAAATCTATCGGAGAAGACGCAATGGGCGATTGACCAGTTTATTCTTAAAGGGGGGCGGACGATTATTTTCCAGGATCCCCATGCCGTGATTGATCGGCCCAATCCGATGCAGCGACAGATGGGCATGATGGACCAAAGTAGCAGCTCGGGGCTTCCGAATCTGCTCAAGGCCTGGGGGCTGGAAATGCCCGAGAATACTTTCGCAGGCGATCTGGAGTTGGCGGTGACCGGTTCTCCGCGGCCCAATCAGAGGCCCGAAAAGATCATCGGCATTCTGCGTCTGCAAAAGGAAAAGAATTCGTTTAATACGGATGTGGCCGTAACGGCGTCTCTGAACTCGGTCAACCTGATGTTTCCGGGCGTTCTGCGTCCAGCGCCGATCATCGCCCCACAGACGAGCGACAGCCCGTCGACCAGTCCTTCGTCGGAATCTCCATCGGCCAATGTCAAGCTTACCCCGCTGCTGACCACGACCGCCAAAGGAAACGCATGGAAGGTGTCCAGTTCGTTTGAGTTGATGATGCCGGACTACTCGCAGCTGATCCGCAAGTTTGTTCCGGGAACCGAGCCGGTGGCGATGGGGTATCTGATTACCGGTCGGCTCAAGTCGGCTTTCCCGAATGGCGTCGAAATTGCGGCGGATAAGCCGGATCAGGATCCGGATGATCCGGCCGCGAAACCGGACGAGAAAAAGGAGACCAAAACGGAGAAACTGACCGGTTTGACCGAGGCCTCAGCGGATTGTGCCGTCGTGGTATTTGCCGATGTCGATTTCATCAGCGATATCGTCGCCTATCGGCAAACCTTCTTCGGCATCACCGTCGTCGAGGACAACAGTTCGCTGGTTCTCAATACGCTCGAAGATCTGGCCGGTTCCAGCGCTCTGATCTCGATCCGGTCGCGGGGCAACTTCAAGCGGCCGTTTGTGAAGGTCGATCAGATTGAGACGCAGGCCGAAGAGGCCTCCCGCGAGGAAGAAACCAAGCTGCAGGCCCAGATTGATCAGTGGCAGCAACAACTCAATCAGAAGCTCGCCTCGGTCAAGGAAGGCCAGGACGACCTGATCGCCAATACGATTATGAGTGAAAAGAGGAAGATCGAGGAAGATATTTACAAAGCCAAGCTCGAATTGCGAAAGGTCAAGGAAACCAAACGCAAGGAAATCGAGCGGATGGAATCGCGTTTGCGGAACTTCTGTACGCTGCCGGGACCGATTTTGATTCTGGTTTTGGCGATTCTTGTGGGCGTTCGCCGCAGCATGATGCGCAAAATGTACATCAGTCATGCCAGTGACGCCTAATCGGCATTTCATCTCAGGAGCGAAGACCATGAACAATCAAAAACTGACGATTCTCGGTGTTGTTGCAGCCGTGATGCTCTCTTGGGCGATTGCCCAGTCTTATTGGGCTAACCGCAAGCCCTCGATGCCCGATGTTCCCCAATATCTGATCCAGGGACTTCCCCAGGAGAAGATCGCCGCGATCGACTTGACGCTGGATAAGGACAAGGTGCGACTGGTCCGCGGAGCCAAGGGATTTCTGGTTGAAACCAAAGACAACTACCCGGCCAAAACCAGCGAGATCAATTCGATCTTGGCGGCTTGTTTGGATCTCAAGCCCGCGGAATTGAAGACGGATAACAAGGCCAATCACGCCGATCTGGGCGTTACGGATGAAACCGCCCGATACAAAGTCATTTTGCAGGATGCCGAATCGAAAACGCTGGCGGGTTTTTGGCTGTCCAAACCCCACGAGCAGACCAGCGAGGTCTATGTTCGCCCGGTTGATTCGGACAAGGTATATCGAGTATCGGAAAACAACTGGCCATACATGAGTCCCATGGATTTTGTCGAAAAAGAATTGACCAATCCCAACCGCGACGAGATCGTGAAAGTCACCGTAACCGTTCCGGACGGCGCCTATGTGCTCAATAAGCCCGATCAGGGGAACATCTCCCTGGACAAGATGCCCGAAGGAAAACAATTCAAAGGCAGCGAGTACCGAACAGTGTTCGAAGCCCTTGCCGGGTTGTATTTGGATGATGTTCAGAAGGAATCGGACAAGACCTCGGACCTGAAATTCGATTCAACCTATGTCGCGCAGCTCAAGGATACCACGCAATATACGCTGGCGATCGCCAAGAAGGACGAAAAGTATTATGCCAAATGCGATGCGGCGTTTCTGGATACCACGGATGTGACGATCGATCGGACGGCGAAGGATTCCGAGGAAGAACTCAAAAAGAAAGAGGCCAAGCTTCTGGCTCGAGATAAGGCCGTGGCGTTTTCCGCCAAGCACAAGGGGTGGATCTACACGATTCCCTCGTACAAGGCCCAGTCGTTGACCAAAAAGATGGCCGATCTGCTTGAGGATATCAAGAAGGAAGAACCCAAAACCGACGCCCCCAAACCGGCCGAAGCCCCTGTGGCCGTTCCCGAGGAAAAACCGGCCGAGGGTTCAACACCGGCCGAGAAGCCCGCAAATCCTCCGGTGCCCGCGGACGAACCGGAACAATCATTCTGAACGGATTGAATCGAAAAAGCCGAGACCCGGGTCCCGGCTTTTTTTATCGTCTCAGATATGCCAGACCTTCCGGCAGGGGAATGTTGTTTCCGAAATTGTCTTCGCCATACCCGCAGTTGGCCAGGAGTTTGATATCGGACAGGACGCGCTTGTCTCCGATGAAGCGAATCTTGAGATTGGTGCCGATGTCGATCTTGCCGTGGGCCTGCAACCTCGCGATTTCGTCGGTGACCTGCTCCATCAGTTGAGTATTTCGCAGGGTCAGGTTGTCTTTGAGAGGCAAAGGGTGCTCGTAAATAATGAGTTTACTGGTCTCGGCCAGGGTCATGACGACATTGTGGATCATGCCGCGAATATCCTGATCGTCTCGCAACCGATCCGGAACCAGTTGCAACCGAAGTATTTCCTCGGCCAGCGATCGCCGTTTTTGCGCGTTGATCTTTTCATTGGCCCGGAACAACTCCAGCGGTGAGGCCGCGTCGTAGTATTCGCCGTCCAGTTCCATTTTCACCTGGCTTCCGTAGTGCAACACCAGTTTGGACACCAGCGTCGAAGGCCGCACATGGAATCCACGATACTGCGGAACGGTAACCTCGATCGTGCCGATTTCGGTGTACCGTTTCAGCATGTTCTGGCATAACAGTTCCGCGGCGGCCAGATAATTGCCCGCAAAGCTGACCGCATAGTTCATCAGCGAACTCAAGAGCGGTTGCGGATCGTTATACCCACCGCTGATCTGATGTTTTCGCTGAATATGCCGCTCGTAGTAATGGGCGAACTCCGTCGCCACTCGTAACAAATGCATCACGACGCTGATATGCCCGCGCAGGACCGACAAATCGGGGTCCAGGTCTTCGGTTTCGGTCTTGGAGACATTCGTGTCGTAGAGAGACTGGAGATTGTGGAATCGAAATTCAAGAGACCGGAGTCGCTCCTCCGTGATGGAGGCCTTGAGGTACTCCTCGTATTCCTCCGGGCCGACATCGCCCGAGGGGAGAGTTGGTTTGCTTTCCGCGGCCAGATTCAGAAAGGCCGTCGCCAAGAGCGTGACCGTTTTGGCGACCGTTTCGCTTTTTCGCGTGGCCAGATTCTGTTCCAGACGCCCCGGAGGAAGGTGTTCTTCGTAGCGATGGGGGTCTGTGTCGGAGGGGATCGGTATCCCCAGTTCCTTCGCCTTGGCCAAAAAGTGCGTAGTCGCTTCCGACAGAATCCGACAGGTATAGTCCAGCGTCTGTTCCGTGGCCCGGCCGAAATCCCGCTGCAGCGGTAAAAGCTGATACGAGACCAATGCACGCTGAATATGGACCAGCTCATACCCCACATTCGAGAACAGCTTGATCGTCGCGACCAGAGAGCGGAAAGGTTGCCATTGCTGGTTGTTCCTGGCGCCATAGGCGTCCAGCAATTCCTCGATCTGGGAAGAATGAGACAGAATATCCCCCAGCAGAGGTCGGGTCAGCAGATTGGACCGGGCGGCGTGCATGGAAAGGTAACGGGCCGCTTCCAATAGAATCCGGGATCGTCTGGAAAGTAACTCTGAAAATTGCTCGGGTGCTATCGTATCCAACGCCATAATGGCCGTTTCAACTCTCATGAGTATTGTTTTGTCTGTATCAGGCCTTGAACGAATCCAACATAAGATACAAACCCGTTAGTATATCCAAACTGGCTTCAAATGTCAAGTTCTGCCAGAAGAAAAGTATGATCGCTTGGCGATTCCATCGCCCGGGGTTCTTTGTCGATCCAACAGGCGCTGCAACGGTCGGCCAAAGGCCGGGTGGCAAAGATGTAGTCCAGACGCCAGCCGAGGTTGCGCCGCAAGGCGTTCATCCGGTAATCCCAAAAGGTGTACTGACCCGCCTCCGGGCAATGTTTCCGAAACAGATCGATCCATCCCCACTCGACAACTTGCGACAGGGCTGCCTGAACTTCCGGGCAAAAACAGACATGCCCCCGCAATCCTACGGGATCGTAAACATCTTTGTCCTCCATTGCGACATTCATATCCCCCAGCCAGATAACCCGATCGGCCGGCGAAAAGTGGCTCGCAAAATATCCTCCGAGCCGTCGGAACCATTCCAGTTTGTAGGTGAATTTGTCCGACAGCGGATCTTGTCCCTGGGGAATATAGGTTGTAACGACCGTAAGGTCTTGAATATCCGCCCGGATTAGCCGGGCCGGGTCTTTCGGATCGTCGTTCAGCCCGGAAAGCACTCTCTTGAGCGGGTGCCTGCTCAGAATGGCCACACCGTTGTATTTTTTTTCCCCCTTAAAGGCGCAATGGTATCCTTTTTCCACAAACGCTTCCCGGGGGAAATCCACATCCTGAACTTTGGTCTCCTGAACACACAACACATCCGGATGATATCGATCCAGCCATTCAAGAATGATTCCCAACCGAGAACGAATCGAGTTGGCGTTAAAGGTTGCGATTTTGAAACTCATAAGGGTCTCCAAAGATTTCATATTCGCTCGATCATTGTACAGGCCCGTGAAACAAAGAAAATCCCGAACCTTTAAGAAAACAGAGATCCTCCCGGCATAACTGGGGTTGTACCAGCCCAATTCTAACCCATTTGATATGTATCTATAAGTCATTGTTAGATAAGAGATTGTAGATAACAGGACCTGGATTGATCAGGTTTTTCCTCGTTTTTCTCCGCACAAAAGCTTGACTGGGGCAGAATAAATAGAGTATAAACCAGTAAAATCGTAGGAATTCAGGAGATTCATTATGAAGCTGTCATCAAGAAGTCGATATGGGTTTCGGGCTATACTGGAATTGGCCATGGAATATGGCAAGAGCCCGATGCAGATCAAGACCATTTCGGACCGCGAAAGTATCTCCAACAAGTATCTGGAGCAGTTGATTGCAATGCTCAAGGCCTCCGGGCTGGTTCGCAGTATGCGAGGTCCTAAAGGCGGATATGTATTGGCCCGCCATCCCGGCGAAATCAAGCTCAGCGAAATCTTTTCCACTCTGGAAGGACCGCTGCTCACGGTTGAATGTCTGGATCATCCCGAGATTTGTCCTCGTTTCACCGATTGTGTCACGCGCGACCTGTGGCAGGAAATGCAAGAGGCGGTCTTGAAGGTCTTGGAAGGCAAAACCCTTCAGGATATGGTGATGGCGGCCCGAAAACACGAATCCAAATAATGGATCTCAATTGATATCGAAGGATTGTCTTTCCAATCATTTCATTCTTGAAGCGTTGCTATCCAGCCCCATGACTTGAGGGGACCGAAAACCTGAAAGGATTTTCCATGTCGGATCGTTATGTGGATCCCAAGACCGAGCAATTGATCGACGCCGTCGTTCAAACCTATCGCAACGATTCGGGGACGAATTTTATTGATGTTGTGAATCTTCCGGTTCGCGAAAAAGTTCTGCATATCTTGGAAATGTTATTTGAGTTATTGTTTCCCGGCTATGGCGGCTCCCGCAATATCACCCGGGAAAATGTCCGATTTGTTGTCGGGGACTTGTTGTGCCATATCCGGGCGGACCTGACCGAACAGGTGGCTCTGGCTCTGTGGCATCAGTGCCGCATCAAGAACTGCTCAACCTGCGACTGCGATTGCATGGCCCGGCAAGTGACCGACAAGCTGTTGTCCCGGCTCCCGGACATTCGGGAGCTTCTCAAGGGGGATGTTCAGGCCGCCTATGACGGAGATCCCGCCGCCAAAAGCTTCGAGGAGATTGTCATTGCCTATCCCGGTATCCAGGCGATCGGAACGCATCGGATCGCCCACGAACTGTATCGGGCTGATATTCCGCTGATTCCCCGAATCATGAGCGAATGGGCCCATTCCAAAACCGGCATCGACATTCACCCGGGAGCGCAAATCGGCAAAAATTTCTTCATCGATCACGGAACCGGCGTAGTCATCGGAGAAACCGCCGTGATCGGAGACGGAGTCAAGATCTATCAGGGAGTGACTTTGGGCGCGATGAGTTTTCCCCGCGATGAACGCGGCCGGATTATCAAGGGAGGCAAACGCCACCCGACCATCGAGAACAATGTTACCATCTATGCCGAGGCGACCATTCTCGGAGATATTGTCATCGGCGCCGACAGTATCGTCAGCGGCAACGCCTGGGTAACCAAGCCGGTCCCTCGGGGTTCGGTTATCGCGCCCTCGGTCCCGCGATCCAAAAATCGTGAGCCGGGGCAGGAATAAAAATCGAGATCTCGGCGAAGGAAAGACCTGGATATGAGTCGGGAATTGGTGGATAAAATACTGGATCTCAAGCGAAAACGGCGTGCGGTGATCCTCGCCCATAATTACCAGATCGGCGAAGTCCAGGACATCGCCGACTTTTGCGGCGACTCCCTGCAACTGAGCCGCCAGGCGGCGGCCGTCGATGCCGAGGTGATTGTTTTCTGCGGAGTGGCGTTCATGGCGGAAACCGCGGCGATCCTCTCTCCCGACAAGACCGTATTGTTGCCCGACCCGCACTCCGGTTGCCCTATGGCTGACATGATCACCCCCGAACAACTGGCCGAAAAAAAACGACGACATCCCGACGCGCTGGTCGTGGCGTATGTCAACTCCACCGCCGAAGTCAAGGCCCTTTGCGATTATTGTTGCACCAGCGGAAACGCCGTGGAACTGGTCCGCTCTTTGCCGAAAGATCGGCCGATTCTCTTCGTGCCCGATCGTTATCTCGGCCAGTTCGTCATCGACAGGACGGGGCGTGACATGATTCTCTGGCCGGGGTATTGCCCGACCCATGTGCGAATGGATCCCCGCCAGCTTCAGCAACTCGAGGCGCAATACCCGGACGCGGAGGTGATGTGTCATCCGGAATGTACAGAAGCGGTCAAGACGCTTTCGCATCAGATTCTCAGTACCGGCGGTATGCTCCAACGGATCCCCCAAAGCCCAGCCCGGCGGTTTATCGTTTGCACGGAGGAGGGAATTCTGCATACGCTAAGGAAAAAATATCCGGATCGTCAGTTCATGACCCTGCCGAGTCCGCCGTTGTGTCCGAATATGAAAAAGATTACCTTGGAAAAAGTGGCCTGGTCTCTGGAGGATATGCAGTCTATCATCACGGTTCCGGAAAGGATCCGGATTCCGGCCAAAAGGGCGCTGGATCGGATGCTGGAGGTTTTGCCGAAGGGCGGTTGAGTTTGAAATTTGTACAAAGTTCGGGACGGAAAGGGTCCGAGGATGTGGGACTATACGGATAAAGTTATGGATCATTTTTTAAACCCTCGCAATGTCGGGATGGTGGAAAATCCTGACGGCGTTGGCGAGGTCGGTTCTCTGGCCTGCGGCGATGCGCTGACTCTGTCATTCAAGCTGGGTCCCGATGGCCGTATCGCGGACGCCAAGTTCAAGACCTTCGGGTGTGCCAGTGCCGTAGCGTCGTCATCGGTTCTCACCGAGCTGATCAAGGGAAAGACCCTTGAGGAGGCCATGCGGGTCACCAATCAGGACATCGCGGCCTATCTCGGCGGGCTGCCGGAACAGAAGATGCATTGCTCGGTTATGGGGCAGGAGGCGCTGGAAGCGGCAATTGCCAATTATCGCGGCAAACAAGAGGGGACTGCGGTCGTCAGGAAAGGCAATGTTGTCTGCACCTGTTTTGGTGTGACTGACGAAGAAATTCGCAAAGTGGTCCGCGAAAACGGCCTGTCAACAGTCGAACAGGTGACAAATTATTGCAAAGCCGGCGGTGGCTGCGGCGGTTGTCACGGCCGGATCGCCGAACTGATTGCCGAGGTTCAGGGTGAAACGGCCAAAGCGCAGGCCGCAGCTACCCCAAGGCGGCCGGCCAAGCTGACCAACATCCAGAAGATTCAGCTTGTCCAGCAGACCATCAACGAGCAGATTCGTCCGGCCCTCCGCGCCGACGGCGGCGATATCGAGCTGATCGATATCGACGGCAACAAAGTGATCGTCGCGTTTCGCGGGATGTGCGCCCAGTGCAAAGTATCGGATTTCACCATGAGGGATGTCGTTCAGGCCCGACTCCGAGAATATGTCAGCGAGGATCTGATCGTCGAGGCCGAAAAGAATCCCGAATCATCGGAGCACAAAGAATGACGACGAAAAAGACGACCAAATCCAAATCCGCTTCGACTTCATGTGGTCGGGATTGTGCTTGTCACAGTCCGGTTCCGACTCTTGACGCTCTCGATTGCGCCGTCCCCGGACGGGATCCCAAAACCGTGATCTATATGGATAACAACGCCACGACCCGCGTTGATGAACGGGTTGTGGCCGAGATGCTTCCCTATCTGACGGAACAATACGGCAATCCCTCGAGTATGCACACCTTCGGTGGCCAGGTGGCGCACAAGATCGCCCAGGCCCGCCAGCGGGTCGCGACCTTGTTGGGTTGTCTGCCAGAAGAGATTTTGTTTACCAGTTGCGGTACCGAGAGCGACAATACCGCCATCAAGGGCACGCTGGCCATGTTGCCCAACAAACGAAAGATTGTCACCACCCGCGTCGAACATCCGGCGGTGTTGACCACCTGTCGCGATCTGGAACGCCATGGGTACAGTATCTCCGAGATCGGCGTCGATCGACAGGGCAATCTGAATCTTGACGAACTTGGATTTCGCATCGACGACAATACGGCTCTGGTTTCCGTCATGTATGCCAACAATGAGACCGGCGTGGTATTTCCCATTGACCAGATCGCCTCGATTGTCCATGCCCGCGGAGTGGTCTTTCACACCGATGCCGTCCAGGCCGCCGGGAAAATTCCGTTGAAGTTGAAAGACAGCGGGATTGACCTGCTCAGCTTGTCCGGCCACAAACTCCACGCCCCCAAAGGCGTCGGCGTTCTGTATGTCCGCAAGGGGACTCGAATCGCTCCCTTCCTTCACGGCGGTCACCAGGAATCCGGCCGGCGCGGCGGCACCGAAAATGTTCCCGGCATTATCGCGCTGGGCAAGGCCTGTGAATTGGCGATGGAAAATATGGCCGAGGAAAACACGCGCGTCAGGGCTCTTCGGGACCGTCTCGAATCCAAACTGCTGGCCTCCTGTCCCGACTGCATGATCAATGGAGACATCCGAAATCGTCTCCCCAACACCCTCAACATCAGCTTTGAATATATCGAAGGCGAGGCGATTCTGTTGTTGCTCAACCAGTATGGAATCTGTGCCAGCAGCGGTTCGGCCTGTACCAGCGGGGCATTGGAACCCTCGCATGTCCTGCGGGCGATGGGGGTGCCCTTTACGGCGGCCCATGGTTCCATCCGATTCAGCTTGAGCCGCTTCAACACCGAGGCCGAAGTGGATTTTGTCGCCGAGGTTATGCCCAGAATTGTCAACCGCCTTCGGGAATTAAGCCCCTTTGTCAAACGCTGACGATAAAAAATCCTTTACATCCGCCGGTTTTTTGAGACAATACATGCCGGTTTGTCTCGTCGTCGGACGGGACCGATTGGAGTTGTCCGGATGAAAGGATCGATCATGCGCAAGCTCGGATTGTGGATGGTATGCGTGGGAATCATTTTTGTCGCTCTGTCCTGTTCCAAGAAACAACCCGCCACGGGATCGGAGGGCAAAGGGGCCAAAAAACTCAAGATCGCCGTGATCCCCAAGGGCACCACGCATGTCTTCTGGAAGTCCGTCGAGGCCGGGGCCAAAAAAGCCGGAGAAGAACTCGGAGTGGAAATCGTTTGGAAAGGTCCTCTCAAGGAAAGCGACCGGGCCGATCAGATCAAGCTCGTCGAGCAGTTTGTCGCCGAAGGCATCGACGGCATCGTTCTGGCGCCTCTGGATTCCAAAGCACTGGCGACTCCGGTTCATAATGCGATGCAAAGAAAAATCCCCGTCGTTATTTTCGATTCCGCCCTGGAAGGTCAGCCCGGCAAAGACTTTGTCAGTTTTGTGGCGACCAACAACCGTAAGGGGGGATCGATGGCCGGCGAACAACTCGCCAAGCTCCTCGGCGACAAGGGCAAAGTGGTCTTGCTTCGATATGCCGTCGGTTCGGCCAGCACGGAGGAACGCGAAGCGGGTTTCCTGGAAAGTCTCAAGACAAAACCGGATATTACGATGCTGGTCGATAACCGCTATGGCGGGGCGACGGTCGGTGAAGCCAAGAACGAAGCCATGAAGCTGGTGGATAAACTGAAAGAAGCAGACGGCGTCTTTTGTCCCAACGAGTCCAGTACTCTCGGTATGCTCGGGGCCCTTCGCGATAACAATCTGGCCGGCAAGACGACCTTCGTCGGTTTTGACGCTACGCCTCCTCTGGTCGAAGCGCTCGAAAAAGGCGAGATCAAGGCCCTCATTGCGCAGGATCCGACCCGAATGGGATATGAAGGCGTCAAAACCGTCGTCGCTTCCATCAAGGGTCAGCAGGTCCCGCCGATTGTCGATACCGGCGTTCGGTTGGTGACTCCGGAACTCTTGTCGGATCCCGAAATGAAGAAGTTTCTCGGTCGGGAGTAATGCGGTGGTGTCCGATCCCGTCCCGACGCGGCAGGGGGGCTATCGCCTCCGTATGGAGGGCATTCACAAACGCTTCGGCGCGACGATCGCGCTGGCGGGGGTCGACTTGTCTGTCCGCGCCGGGGAAGTCTTGGCCCTTGTGGGGGAAAATGGCGCGGGGAAAAGCACCCTGATGAAAGTCCTGTCCGGTGCCCATCCGGCCGACGAAGGTCGTATGTGGCTGGAGGACAAACCCTACCAGCCCCGCAATCCTCTTGAAGCCCGGCAGGCGGGCGTGGGGATGATTTACCAGGAACTGTCCCTGGCGCGGCATTTGTCGGTGATGGAAAATATTATGCTCGGCATGGAACCCACGCGAGGCCCGCTGATGGACTGGACGGAGATTCGCCGCCGCGCCGCCGACGCCATGGCTCAGCTTGACCGTCCCGATATCCCGCTGGACTGTCCCGTGATGCGGTTATCCGTCGCCGAGCAGCAGATGGTCGAGATCGCCCGTTCGGTGGCGATCGGTTGCCAGGTCCTGGTCCTGGATGAACCGACCAGCAGTTTGACAAATAAAGATATTGTGCATTTGTTTAATCTGGTCCGCCGGCTTCGCGCTCAGGGGCTGGCGATCGTGTATATCTCGCACTTTCTCGAAGAAGTCCGCGAAATATCCGACCGATTCACCGTTCTTCGCGACGGCCAGAGCGTCGGTTGCGGGATGACCGCCGATGTTCCCACCGAGCGGATTATCGCCATGATGGTCGGGCGGACCGTGGATGAGCTTTATCCTCGTTCGCCCCGGACGCCCGGCGAGATACTGCTGGAAATCGAGGGTCTGTCCGGGCCGAGCAAACCCCGTTCGGCCAGTTTGACTCTTCGCCGCGGAGAGGTTCTCGGCATTGCCGGACTTGTCGGGGCAGGCAGAACAGAGTTGATTCGTACCATTTTTGGCCTTTTGCCCGTCCGCGGCGGTTCGATTCGCGTTGGCGTGTTTTCCGGCCCGGCCTCGCCGTTTCGTCGCTGGCAGCAGGGCGTCGGGATTGTCAGCGAAGACCGTAAACAGGAAGGGTTGGCCGTGTCGTTGACCATAACGGACAATCTGACGCTTTCGTGTCTTCCACGATGGTTGACCCCATCCCGCCTGGACCGACAATCCGCCCGATGGATTGACCGGCTTGCGATCAAATGTCGCGGTCCCCGGCAAAATGTTGTGGATCTGTCCGGAGGCAACCAGCAGAAGGTTGCCGTAGCGCGTCTGCTCCATCACGATGTCGATGTCCTGCTGCTGGATGAACCCACGCGCGGAATTGATGTCGGCTCCAAAGCGCAGATCTACCGCGTTATCGACGAACTCGCCTGTGCCGGAAAGGCCGTTCTTATGGTGAGCAGTTACCTGCCCGAGTTAATGGGCGTCTGTGATCATATTGCCGTCATGTGTCGCGGAGTTCTTTCGCCTTCCCGTTCCGTAAGCCAAATCGACGAACGCCAAATCATGGCCGAAGCCACCGGTTCCGGAGATCCCGTATGAAGCCCTCTGCAGAACGAACAAGCCCATTCCGTTTCAGTGCCGGTGAACTGCTCGGCAAACTGGGCCCTCTGATCGGGCTGGTTTTTGTGATGGCCTTGTTTTCGCTTATGGCGCCGTCGTCATTTCCGACCCTGAGCAATTTTGAACTGATTCTCCGCCAAACGGCCGTCGTGGGGACTGCGGCCCTGGGGATGACCCTTATCATCATCTCCGGCGGCATTGACTTATCCGTCGGTTCGGCCATTGCCTTGGTCACGGTGTGTATCGGATTGCTTCTTCCTCACAAGATCCAGGATCTGCAAACGGGTCGGGAAATCATCACCTGGGGGATGTTGCCGATCCTGGCGGCTTTGGGCGGAGTTCTGGTCGGGCCGGTTTGTGGCGCGATCACCGGTACGCTGGTCACACGACTCAATCTGTTGCCGTTTGTGATTACTCTCGGGATGTTCGGAGCCCTTCGCGGCACGGCCAAAGGTCTGGCCAGCAACACCATGGTCTATCCGGTAAATACCTGGCTCAACAATCTGCTGCGACCGATCAATGATGATTATCTGTGGTTGTTGACGCCGGGGGCGTGGCTAATGATTACGCTGGCGGTGGTTGTTGCGGCCATGCTGCGCTATACCCGCTTTGGACGACATATCTTTGCCATCGGTTCCAACGAACAGACCGCGCGACTCTGCGGCATCCATGTCGAAAGCGCCAAGCTCTGGATTTACATTCTGGCCTCTTTGTTCTACGGTCTGGCGGGATTGCTGCAATTTTCGTATCTGACCATGGGCGATCCGACGACGGCGATGGGGATGGAACTCGATATTATCGCAGCGGTCGTCATCGGCGGTGCGTCGTTGTCCGGTGGACAGGGTTCCGTCCTTGGAACTCTGATTGGAGCGCTGATCATGTCCATGGTGGCCAACGGTTGCACGCGCATGGGCTGGCCCAACTGGGTTCAGGAAATCGTTACCGGTTGCATTATCATTCTGGCGGTGACTCTCGACCGGCTGCGCCAGCGGCGGTTGACCTGATCGAGGCCGGTCGTGATTTGTCTGCCGCGCAATTCCATCGGCATTGGCGATCGCTTCGCCCATCAGGGGTGTGCCCAACTTGACGCGATCCTCCTTGCCGCCGAACAAGGCGTTGAGATCGCTCCGGTCTGGAACAAATCCTTCCGCGAACATGGAATTATCGGAACGCGACCGCAAAGCGTTCGTGACGAGGCCGACGCGGCCGTTCGACAAAAGGGGTGGAACGGCGGCTATTTCGTCGATGCCGATCACATCAACCTCAAGATTGTCGATGATTTTATCGATTGTTCGGACTTTTTCACCCTCGATGTCGCCGACTTTATTGGCCAACCCGCCGATCCGGCCGATCTCGACGGCTTTGTGACCCGACACATGGATTTGACTTCGATTCATTCGATCCCCGGTATCCCCGTTCCCCTGGCGGTCGAACCTTCGACCCTTCGGCGAATCGCGGGCCAATATCTCTCTGCCGTTCGAGAAGCGGGCAGAATCTATCGCCATATCGAACAGGCCAAAGGTTCAGGCAGTTTTGTCACGGAAGTCTCGATGGATGAAACAAGCGAACCGCAAACTCCCGTTGATCTGCTGGTGATTCTGGCGGCGTTGGCCGACGAGGGTATCCCGGCCCAAACCGTGGCTCCGAAATTCACCGGCCGTTTCAACAAAGGAGTGGATTATGTCGGGGAAATCGCCCGTTTTGAGCGGGAATTTCGTGACGATCTGGCCGTGATTCGTTTTTCCGTTGCTCGTTTTGGATTGCCGAAAAACCTCAAGCTCAGCGTTCACTCCGGTAGCGATAAATTCTCGCTCTATCCGATGATCCGCCGTGCTCTTCAAGAAACGGATGCCGGCTTGCACCTCAAAACCGCAGGGACGACATGGCTGGAGGAACTGATCGGACTGGCGATCTCCGGCGGCGAAGGTCTGCAGATTGCTAAAGAAGTCTATGCCGCGGCCATTCCCCGCTTGGACGAATTGTGCCGCCCGTATGCCGCCGTCGTCGATATCGACAAATCCCGCCTGCCCGATCCGTCTTCCGTGGCCCGCTGGTCTGGCGGCCAATTCGCCGCCGCACTCCGTCACGATCCGTCCTGTCCGGCCTTCAATCCCCATCTTCGCCAGCTTCTGCATGTCAGCTACAAAATTGCCGCCGAGATGGGCATGCGTTTTATCGAGGCCCTCCAAGCCCATGAACCTATTATTGCCGCCGAGGTTACCGTCAACCTCTTCGACCGTCACATCCGTCCGCTCTGGCTTGATTGATAACCTGGTTTCGTTCCGGTTGGCCGGGATCGTATGCCCAATCGCTATTTCATATCCCGGATACGAACCTCGACATCCTTTTGGTCTTTGAGCAGATCGACAAGCCGTTTGGTGTCCGTCTGTCCGAAATGGTAGGGATATAGAATCTTCGGTTTGAACCATTGGGCCGCTTCGGCGACCTGTTCCGGCGTCATGGTGTAGGGGAGATTCATCGGCAGAAACGCCACGGCGATCTTCTCCAGCTTCTTCATCTCGGGAATATTCTCCGTGTCGCCGGCCACATAGATGCGGGTCTTTCCGAAGTTGATAATGTAGCCGTTGCCGATGCCCTTCGGGTGAAAGGGAGTGCCGTCCGGCCTCTTGTTGACGATGTTATACGCCGGAACCGCCTCAACCTTGAATCCGCCGACGGTTTGGGATTCGCCGTTTTTGATCACCTTGCCGGTGGGCACTTTTTCGGCGCAGGCCTGCGTCATCAGGATTTCCGTCGTGTCCTTTCGCAGCATTTCAACAGTTTTAGGATCCAGATGATCGCCATGTTCGTGTGTGATCAAGATCACATCGGCCTTGGGCAGTTTGGAATAATCGGCCAGATTGCTCCAGGGATCGACATGGATGACCTTTCCGTTGTACTGAAACATCAGCGTCCCATGACCGATGAAGGTGATCTTCAGATCGCCCGTGTCAGTCTTGATGATGTCTTCGGCTGGCTTTTTCTTCTCCATCTCTTTGGCCTCCTTCCCGGCCGCCGCTTCTTTGGCGGGCTTTTCCGCCGCGCCCTGGACATTGGCTGTCCATGCCAATACCATCGCGGAAAATAGAATTCGCAGAGTAGTCATTGTAGATCCTTTCACTTTTCTATTCGTGTAAATCGTGAAAACCTCTCCTTATGCGGTTGCCGCCGCTTCGTTGATGAGCTTGATGTCCTTGAATCGGCAGAAAAATCCCAGTTCCCTGGTCAGGTCGCCATAACAGGTCTGCCGGTGCAGTCCGGCCGACCAGTTCTTCCACAATTGTGTCACATCCCCATCCACCCGTACGCGGACCTTCGTTCGGCAGCCGCGGTTGAATTCCACTCCCACCGGGGCATCGACAATTTCGCCGGTGAAATAGGGCATTGTGTCCATCCCCGCCAGGATCGCCTGTGTAACCTTCTGTCCTTTTCTCATTTCAACTTGCGGCACGGCTCCGGCCTGACGCTCCATGATATTTCGCAGTTTGTAGGGCGCCGCCGGCCCGGAGGGTCCATCCATCTTCCGTGTGCCAAGGCAATGAGCCAGGATAATCGTGTTGTCGGACTCATCGATGGTGGGATCGCTGATAAAACCCGGCTTTCCAACCAGACCCTGAAAGAGGATGTGCGTCATTGCGCTGGCAAGGTCCGATTCGCAGATGCCGCCCAGCCCCATGTCATTGAGTCGCGTAAAGCCGATACACGGAAACGCATACTTCAAACACAGCGGCTCATACATCGTTCCATAACAGTCGGCCGTCATTACGGTTGCTTCTTCCTCGGCCAGCAATCGCTCAAAGGCCAGCGCCAGCCGGCACGACTTGAAGATCTGATCTGTGCTGGGCTCGATGACCTTTTCGGCCCCGCGGATCCAGCGATCAGTCTCGGCCTGTGCATCCGCCTCCGATACCGAGTTGACCATCTCCATCATCCGCTTGAGATCCACGGCCTTGATCTCCGTGCCGAACTTGGCCTTGACCTGATCGGCATAAGTCTCGATTGGCCGGTTTGTGAGGTTGACAATCCTGGCTTCGCGAAGGTGATGCATCGCCCGGAACGGCCGGACCGCCACGGCCAGTTGTTTCATGTCGCTGGTCAACAGGCATTCCAGTTTGACGCCTGGCTGCTTTTGCAGCGA
Organism: uncultured Pirellulales bacterium; assembly: GCA_964643355.1. Lineage (GTDB taxonomy): Bacteria > Planctomycetota > Phycisphaerae > Sedimentisphaerales > Anaerohalosphaeraceae > FEN-1350. The sequence continues at coordinate 4,782 of CAZXPW010000019.1, read as the reverse complement.
CGAAAAGCCCGTCCACTGGTGGCCCGAATACGGCACGGCAAACACGACCGTGGGCTTTCCCCACTTCAGGACCGCCGGCAACACCCCCTCGGCCCCCATCGTCAGGTGAATCACCAGAACCCCATCGGCATCGGTCGCCTTTTCGACCAGCCCCGCCGCCTGTTCGGCCGTTGAGACCAACTCATTAATCGTAAAGTCCACATCCGCCAATTCCGGTAACTTGGCAAATTCCGCCTCGTAGGTCTTGATCTCCTGTTCGGCGTCAAGGTCCGGCTTGGGCCAGGCCCACCCCTTGCGAAGCCCCATGTAAATCCGTGCCACCTTGACCTTGGACTTACGGCAACCCGGGCTGATGAGCCGAGTGGGGGAACTATCCTGCCCGAAGGCCGGGAGGTTTGAGACAGTGAGCATCCACGCGCTTCCCACGGCTGCGGCCTGCAGGAAGTTTCTTCGATTCATGTCCATCTTCATCTTGGCCTCCATTCATCCTGAGAAATGAGTTTGTATATCACACGGCGATTGCAACGCCGACTCGTATGTAGTTTGCGATCAGGAACGATATATCCTGCCACAGATCCCGAAAACCTCGGAAGTGCTGGAACGATTTCGATTGTACCCCCAGGATTGTCGGGGATCAAACAATTCTTGGAGAAGGAATGCCGGAAGTTTTGAGGGGTCGATAAATTCGGCCCCCAGATTCCCACTTCCAGACAGGAGAATGTCGCCTGCTTGGACTGTTTATCCCCGACTTGAGTACCAGGAACAGCCGTTCAAAGCCATTGACATTTTCATCTGATCTCGTATAATTCATTTTTCCCCAATCAATGGATGGATACACGATGCCGGAAATCAAAGAAGAATGCGGGATCTTCGGAATTTACGGAGATCCCGACGCCGTAGAAAAAACCTATTTTGGATTGCACAGTCTCCAGCACCGCGGGCAGGAATCCGCGGGCATCGCCTCCAGCGATGGCGATACGATCCAGTGCCACACCGGCATGGGCCAGGTGGCCCGTGTTTTCCGCAAGGATAACGGCGTGCTGGAACGGCTCCGAAATCCCTTCGCCATCGGCCATGTGCGCTATTCGACTACCGGATCCAGTACCCTGGTCAACGCCCAGCCCTTCATGTGCGAATTCTCGCACGGCCCGCTCGCGGTGGCCCACAATGGAAACCTGATCAATGCGGCCCTGTTTCGCGACGAGTACGAGGCCCACGGCGCGATCTTCAAAACCACCAACGACACCGAAATCATTGTTCATTTGCTGGCCAAACCTTCTCACCAGAACAAGCCCGACCCGCTCGGTCATGTCCTCAATCATTTGCAGGGGGCCTTCTGCCTTCTGTTTCTATTTCCCGATCGGTTGGAGGTTGCCCGCGATCCCTATGGCATTCGTCCTTTGTGTATCGGTCGTACGGAGACCGGCGCCTATGTCGTCGCCAGCGAGACCTGCGCCTTCGACGCCATCGGCGCCGCCTATCTTCGCGATGTCGCACCCGGCGAGATTGTGACCTTTGACCGTCGGGGGATGCGAAGCCGATTTTTTGTGCCGCCCGGTACCGTCAAGCCGGCCCACTGTGTCTTCGAGCATGTCTATTTCTCGAAGCAGAGTAGTTTGGTTTTCGGTGAAAATGTCCACAGCGTCCGCGTTCGCTGCGGTCGGCGGCTGGCCGTCGAACACCCCGTCGACGCCGATGTCGTCATTCCCGTTCCGGACTCGGGAACCTCGGCCGCGATTGGCTATTCCCGAGAAAGCGGCATTCCCTTCGATATGGGTTTTGTCCGCAGTCACTATGTCGGCCGGACCTTTCTGTCGCCCTCGCAGTCCCTCCGCGATCTGGGCGTCAAAATGAAACTGACCCTCGTCCGCGAGGTCGTCCGCGACAAGCGCGTCATTGTCATCGACGATTCCATTGTCCGCGGCACAACGACCAAAGGCAAGGTCCGATCCATCCGCGAAGCCGGCGCCCGAGAGGTTCATCTGCGGATCGGATGTCCTCCCATCATCAGCCCCTGTTTCTACGGCGTCGATTTCCCGACGAAGGAGGAGTTGATCGCCAGTTCGCGCACCGTCGAAGAGATTCGCCGCTACCTGCAGGTCGATTCCCTCGGCTACATCTCGCTGGAAGGATTACTGTCCTGCGTATCCCTGCCGCCCGATCACTATTGCACCGCCTGCTGGTCGGAAAAATACCCGATTCCGGTTTCAACCATGATTGGCAAATTCATGATGGAACGCCATCAGAAATTACTGTTCGAATCGGCCGAGAGCTAAGCATGTCGAAAAATGGTTTTGTCACCTATGAACAGTCCGGCGTCAGCATCGACGCCAACGACCGAATGGTCGAAAGAATTACCCATTCGCTGAAATCCACGCACGGCCCGCGCGTAATCAACCTGCCCAATGGGTTTGCGGGACTGCTGCGAATCGATTACAACGAAAAGCTCTTCCGCCGCAATTATAAACAGCCCGTCCTGGTCGCCTCGACCGACGGCGTCGGCACCAAGATCAAAGTCGCCCAGATGGCCGGCAAGTACGATTGTGTGGGAATCGACCTGGTGGCCATGAGCGTCAACGATGTGCTGGTCATCGGGGCCGAGCCGCTATTGTTTCTCGATTATCTCGCTATTCACAAGCTGGTCCCCTCCGAGATCGCCGAGATGGTGGAGGCCGTCGCCGAAGGATGCCGCCAGTCCGATTGCGCGCTGCTCGGCGGCGAGACCGCCGAGATGCCCGACATCTACCCCGAAGGCGAATACGACATGGCCGGTTTTGCCGTCGGCATCGTCGATCGCAATCGCATCCTCGACGGCACGGCCGTCCGCCGCGGCGATGTCGTCCTGGGTTTGGCCTCCAGTGGTATCCACAGCAATGGCTTTGCGCTCGTTCGTCAGATCATCTTTAAACGACTCGGCCTGAAAATCCACGACGCCATCGACGAACTCGGCGGCATCACCGTCGAAAAGGCCCTGTTGGTGCCCACGCGGCTCTATGTCCGCTCCATCGTCAAGTTGCTCGGCCAGTACAAGGTCAAAAAGGTCGTCCACGCCATGGCCCACATCACCGGCGGGGGCCTGGTTGGCAACATCCCGCGTGTTGTGCCCAAAGACTGCAATGTCGTCATCAGCAAATCCGCCTGGCAGGTCCCGCCGATCTTCCGCTTTCTCCAGAAGCACGGCCCCGTCGAGGAAGACGAAATGTTCCGAGTCTTCAACATGGGCATCGGCTTCGTCCTCGTCGTCGCGCCCGATTTTGCTGACTCAATCGAAGAAAAACTGACTCATTACGGCGAGACGGTCTATCGCCTCGGCAAAATCACCCCTGGCGCAGGCAAAGTCATCCTCAAGGATTGAAAATATAGCCATAAGCGTCCTCGCTTGTGCATTTCCGCGAATCCTTTTCGCCGAACCACCCCGGCCCAAATGGATCCCAACTACGATCGATCAGTTCCCAGCCGTTTTGCCGCACATAATTTTCGACGCGATCGGCGTCAAAAGATCCCGCGATAATCCGGATGATGATGGCAAGGAAGATAACGCCGACATCGGCGAGAAAGGGACCCATGATTTCCTCCGGACCGAAATTGATTTATCGTTTTCAAAGATTCAATAACCAATCCCATTTGTGTCTTTATGGCTTCGTGGCGAAGTATTGACCCGCTCAGGTTTTCGCCCCGAAGGATCGGAACCAATAGGCCAGCGTTGCCAGAGGTCCCATCAATTCCGCTTCCGAAGCGCGACTCTTGGTCCGCAACTTCCCGGCCGCGAAGTCGGCCAGGAATCGTTCGCAGCCGGCCGGATCGACGATCCGACGAAGCACGGAATACGACGCCACCGCCTCTCGAATATCCGCCGCCAGATTCGGATCGCTTCGCATCAGATCATACTCGAACGATCCGGCCTGGCTGGGTTTGGCCACTGCACGCCGCAGCCGTTCCAACGGAACGGTCGGCAATAAATTTTCGAGGGCTCCGCAGATTCGCTTTCGCAGGGAGGGCCGCCACTCGTGTAAAATCCCGTCCAGTGGCCGGCCGATATTCGCATACGGAACGCTTCGAAGTTCCGGAAGACACAGCCAAATCATATACTGGTAAAAATTCCGCTGATAGATCCACCCGGCCGGCAGTCGCAGCATGTGCTCCGTGAAGCGATACCCCAGATGCGGCCGCGCCTCGTGAACATCCGGATGCGTGTGAATCGGCCCCATGAAGGTCGTCCCCGTTTCCTCGATATTCAGCGCCCAGGCCGTCGTCCGGTGCGCCGCCGTCGGCCCGGTAAATAAATCGAAAGTCTCATGAATAGCCCGATCCGCCGCCGGGTAAAATTCGCGAACAAAATCCCGCCGATAGATTTCGCCCAGCGTTGCGGCCGTTTGCTTGCGGCAGATTTCGATAAACTTCTCCACCTGCATCCCCGTCAGTCGTGGGTTGATATTGTGGATCGAGTAAAAAGTAAAATCGCCCGCCAATACGTCTCCCGATCCGCCTCCCAGCTTGACCCCGGTGTACCGTTTCATTTCGTGGATCGATTGTAGATTTTTGATCGGATGCTGAAGCGGCACCATGCCCCCGGTCAGCCGGATCAGCAGATCCGCCTCGCGAGAAAACTCCGAAGGTGCGAAAGTCCGGATCTGATGTTCCCGCCCGAGGATCCGGGCGACCTGTTTGGCGGCGCTGACCTGTGCCGTCTCGTTTCCGTCCACCGCATTGGAAAAGGTAGAGCAAATGTACCACTTTAGCCGGATGAAGCTGTCAACTCCGCCAGCGACGGTAACTTTCCGG
>CAZXPW010000018.1:0-77497 GCA_964643355.1 uncultured Pirellulales bacterium | reverse complement strand
TATACCGCATCTTCCACCTTATATCCTGGTCCAAATTTTGGGGAGTAGTATAATCATCTCCGGAATTCGCATTCGAACCAGTCGAGCTACATCTTGACAAAGCCAGCATAATCCCGCATACTTCGGCAAAAGAAAACCAACGCGAATTTTGTGGATGGGACAGACCATGTATCTGCTCGGATTCGATATCGGAACCTCGTCGATCAAGGCGACGCTGATGGACGCACAGACCCAGGCGGTCGCGGCTTCGGCCACCTCGCCCAAGAAGGAAATGGAGATCCTCGCCCCGCGTCCCGGCTGGGCCGAGCAGGAGCCGATGAGCTGGTGGCAGAATGTCAAGCAGGCCGCCGCCGAGATCCTGGCGACCTCGCGCGTCCGGCCCGCCGATATCAAGGCCATCGGCATCACCTACCAGATGCATGGCCTTGTCGCCATCGACAAAAGCGGCAAGCCCCTTCGCCCGTCGATCATCTGGTGCGACAGTCGGGCAGTCGAGGTCGGCGCCCGCGCCGCCAAAAAGATCGGACCGAAGAAATGTCTGCAGAACCTGCTCAACTACCCCGGCAACTTCACCGCCTCCAAGCTCCGCTGGGTCCGCGAAAATGAGCCCAAGCTCTACAAGCAGATCCACAAGGTCATGCTCCCCGGCGACTTTATCGCCATGAAGATGACCGACCGCGCGGTCACGACCGTCTCGGGCCTGTCGGAGGGGATCTTCTGGGACTTCAAGAAAAACCAGATCGCCCGGCAGATCCTCTCGGCCATGGACATCGACCCCGCCCTTCTGCCCGAGACCGTTGAGACCTTCGGCGTTCAGGGCGAACTAATCCCGCAGGCCGCTCGCGAACTGGGCCTTGCCGCCGGGACCGTCGTCGCCTATCGTGCCGGCGATCAGCCCAACAACGCCTTCTCGCTGAATGTGCTCAACCCCGGCGAGATCGCCGCCACGGCCGGCACCTCCGGCGTGGTCTATGGCATCGGAAAAAAGCCCGCCTACGACTCGGCCTCGCGCGTCAATACCTTCGTGCATGTCAACCACACCGCCGCCCAGCCGCGTTACGGCGTGCTCCTGTGCCTCAACGGCACCGGTATCCTCAACAGTTGGCTCAAGCACAACATCGTCGCGCCGGGGCTGGACTACCCCCAGATGAACGCACTGGCCGCAAAGATCCCCGTCGGCTCGGATGGACTCTCGATTCTGCCCTTTGGCAACGGCTCCGAGCGGATCCTCGAAAACCGCAACCTCGGGGGCCTGATCCGGAACCTGAACTTCAATGTCCACACCCAAAGCCATATCCTTCGAGCGGCACAGGAAGGGATTGTCTTTGCCCTCAATTATGGCCTGGATATCATGCGGAACATGGGTGTAACCATCCGTACAGTCCGAGCCGGCTCGGCTAACATGTTCCTGAGCCCCATTTTCGCCTCGGCCTTCGCGACCGTAAGTGGTTCTACCGTCGAGCTTTACAACACCGACGGATCCCAAGGCGCCGCCCGGGGGGCGGGCCTGGGTTGTGGAGCATACAAGTCCGCCAAGGCGGCCTTCTCCGGCCTGAAAAAAGTCCGAACCATCGAGCCGGATGCCAAACAGGCCAAGGCCTACAAAGAGGCCTATCAAACCTGGCTGGCCACCCTTGGACAGGCCTTGTCCTGATCCTGATCCAATCAGGACGGCAGGAACACAAGTGTCGCAGAAGCCCTATGCGCGTAATCCATTTTGAATCAAAAGATTACGAATTGGAACGCACCCTGATTCCGCCGTATTGATCGGTTTGGTTTTGCGTCCTGTACTGCTGAGAAAGACCGATAACATCGAATCGAAATCGATTTCCGAAATTTTAATAAAACTTTTCCCTCCCTCGACCGATAAAGTATAATAAGGAGGTTGTTGGTGATGTTGTTTTCAAGTACAAAACAGGATATATTACAGAAGGATTTAGGGAGAAGTCCATGGCGAATGAGACCAATGGCGCATCAATGGAAGAACAAATCGGGCAGGCGGCTGGACAGGTTTGGACCTATTTGGCCAAGAAAAAGAACCCCGTGAATCTGACGGAACTGCCCAAAGCGGTCGATCTGAAACCCAATCTGACCTATATGGGTCTCGGTTGGCTCGCACGAGAGGGAAAACTCTGCTATGAGACCAAGGCCGGAAAGACTCTGGTCGGTCTGGTCCCGTCGGAGTGCTGCCTGTAATCACAATCCATGATGGTGGATGTTGTCCGCGCCGACTCCGGCCGGCGGATGGAAACACCGTGTCATATTATTCAAACCGCCCGATAAGGGCGGTTTTTTTGCGCACCGCGGGAAGTGGCCTTTAGCAGAAACATCAGCATTGACAGATGGATCTTGAGCGGGTATGTTAGCAGGCACGAAATGATGGAAAGAACATAGTCAAGATCAGGAGCAGTTCGCATGAGAGAAGCATTTGCCGGCATTAAAAAGATTGAATATGAAGGTCCGGAAAGCAAGAACCCCCTTTCGTTCAAGCATTACAATCCCGACCAGATCGTTGAAGGCAAGACCATGTTTGACCACTTGCGGTTCTCGGTGGCCTATTGGCATGCCTTCCGCAATGGAGGCGGCGATCAATTCGGCGGGCCGACCCGGTTGATGCCGTGGGATGACGGCTCCGACAGCATTGAAAACGCCCAGAACCGCGTGCGGGCGGCTTTTGAGTTTTTCCAGAAGCTCGGCGTGGGGTTCTATTGTTTTCACGACCGGGATGTCGCGCCCGAAGGCAGTACCCTGGCCGAAAGCAACAAAAATCTCGACGAAGTCGTCAAGGTCCTCAAGGACGAACAGAAGCGGACCGGCATCAAGTTGCTGTGGGGCACGGCCTGCTTGTTTGCGCATCCGCGATATATGCACGGGGCGGCGACCAGTTGCAACGCCGATGTCTTCGCGTTCGCCGCCGCGCAGGTGGCCAAGGCGATGGAAGTCACCCAGGAGCTCGGAGGCGAAGGGTATGTCTTCTGGGGCGGACGCGAGGGCTACAAGACCCTGCTGAATACCGATATGAAGCGCGAGCTGGATCATCTGGCCAAATTCCTGCATATGGCCGTGGACTACAAAAAGCAGATCGGTTTCAAGGGTCAGTTCTACATCGAACCCAAGCCCAAGGAACCGACCAAGCATCAATATGATTCGGATGCGGCGGCCTGTTACGCGTTCCTGCAGAAGTATGATCTGGTCGATCATCTCAAACTGAATGTCGAGGCCAACCATGCCACGCTGGCGGGGCATACCTTCATCCACGAGCTGGAATTCGCGGCCGCCAATGGCATCCTCGGCTCCGTGGACGCCAACCGAGGCGACCTGCTGCTCGGCTGGGATACGGATCAGTTCCCGACGGATCTCTACGATTGCACCTTTTCGATGCTGACGCTGATGAACATGGGCGGTTTCACGACCGGCGGACTCAACTTTGACGCCCATGTCGCCCGCGAAAGTTTCGAGCCGGTGGACCTGTTTCACGCGCATATCGGCGGGATGGACGCCTTTGCCCGAGGTCTGAAGGCCGCGGCGGCGATCCGTCGCGACGGGGTGCTCAAGAACTTCGTCACGGAACGCTATGCCAGTTGGGACAGCGGCATCGGCGCCGATATCGAAAAAGGCAAGGTCGGCTTCAAGGAGTTGTCCGCCTATATGCTCAAAAAAGGCGAAGCCGCCGCCAACAAGTCCGGCCGGGTGGAAATGCTCGAAAATCTGATTAACGAATACCTGTAATCACCACAATCATCGAACTTTCATTCACGGCCGCCCCCGAACGACCCGTTCCGGGGCGGCCGTTGTTTTCGACGGGATCGACCGACAATCTACCCAAACAATTCCCGGAACTTGGCCTGAATATCCCCCGATTCGCACAGGGCCTGTCCGATGAGGACGCCGCCGACGCCCCATCGTCGGATTCTCTCGACATCCTGGCGCGTGCGGATCCCGCTTTCGGTGATGACTTGGCGCGGATCCTCCACCAGCGACAACATCCGCCCGGTGTGATTCAAATCGACTTTCATTGTCGCAAGATCGCGATTGTTGATGCCCAGCAGACTGTACGGCCGCTGCGGAAACCCGACGACGCTCCGCATTCGCATCATCGACTCGGCCGAGTGGACTTCCAGCAGGACCGTCAGCGTCAATTGATTGGCCAGGATCAACAAGTCCAGCAACCGCCCGGCCGGCAACGCCTCGGCGATCAGCAGGATCGCGTCGGCTCCGGCGACCCGGGCTTCGTAAACCTGGTACTCGTCCAGAATGAAATCCTTCCGCAGCACCGGAATCCCAACCGCCGCCTTGACTTGCGTCAGATCCTCCAGCCGTCCCTGGAAATACTGTTCGTCGGTCAATACGCTGATCGCGTCGGCTCCGCATTGCTGGTAAGCGGTCGCAATCGCCACCGGATCAAACGATTTCCGAATGATCCCCGCGGAAGGCGATGCCTTTTTGACTTCGGCGATCACATGCAATCCGCGCGGATTGGGCTGGGTCATGGCGGCAAAAAAATTGCGACACTTCGGCAGCCCGTCGATCTTGCGGATCAACTCTTCCATCGGCGCCGCCGCTTTTCGCCGCTCAATTTCGATCCGCTTGTCGGCCAGGATCCGGTCCAGCACGGTTGTCAAGACGCCTTCTCCGCCAACTGGACGAACGCCATTCGCAATTGAGCCAAGGTACCCGTCAGCGTTCGCTTTTCGTCCTCCGTCAGATTTCCCTGGGTCTTTTTTTCCAGGACTTCCAGCGTATCGATGTGAAATTTGGCCAGCAGAAAATCCGGCTCTCGCTGGGGCTCACCCTCCCGTCCGATCAGGCCCAGCGCGAAAAACGCCTGCGTCGCCAACATGCTCACCAGCCCCGTAAAATCCGGCTGCGGCAAGCCGGCCTCGCCTCCGCCATGCTCCTCTTCGGCCTGGAATTCCTTTTCGGCCTTTTCTTTTTCTCTCTGCGCCTCGGCCTTCCAATCCTCATCGATGATCAGTTTCTTTTCCGGTTCTTTTTCGGCCATGCGTCACCTCATCTCTTGTCGAATTACGCCCCGTCGTTTTCGGCGGAGCTTTTGTTGTCTCATCCACGATCATTTTCGAAATCTCTTCATCGCCCGGTCCGCGTCTTTGCGCTGCTGTTCTTTCTGCAGCTTGGCCCGTTTGTCGTACTGCCGTTTTCCCCGGGCCAGGGCCAGTTCGACCTTGGCCAGTCCCCGCTCGTTAAAATACATCCGCAACGGCACCAGCGTAAAGCCCCGCTGCTGAAGCTTGCCCTCGATCTTGCGGATCTGCGCGCGATGCAGCAACAGTTTTCGTTTTCGATCGGGGTCGTGATTGTGCCCGGTTCCGAACGCGTAGGGCGCAATCTTGGCTCCGATCAGCCAACATTCTCCCCCGATGATCCGGGCGAATGCCCCCTCCAGCTCGCCGCCGCGATTTCGCAAGCTCTTGACCTCGGTTCCCATCAGCGACACGCCGGCCTGGACCTTTTCCACCAGTTCATACTCGTGGAAGGCCTTCTTGTTGGTCACCTGCGGCGGCTCCCGCCGCTGCTGCTGTTTTTCCTTTTTCGCCATGAATCCCGCCGGTCAGCCCTTCCGATTGTCGGCGCAGAATTGACCCATTTTCATCATCGCGTCGTTGAGTCGTTCCATCGATCCATCCAGATTGGCAAAAGCCGTCACCAGATCCAGCAACTCCGGATCGGCCGGCTTTTGTCCGTACTGATGGCTGGTGTTGACGATCCCGGCGTCCAGACCGTACTCCATCGCCTTGGCCACATACGCCCGGCACACGCCGATCTTTCGTCCCGGCAGGTCCCGGCAACAGTTGCTCACGCCCAGCGAACAATGCACGCCCTTCATCGTCGGATCGCTCTTGATTTTTCGGATCGTCTCAAACGCCCGATAGGTATATCCCGGCACGCCCGGCTCCATCGGCATATCGATCGCCAGCGGAAAGACCGTGCTGTCAAAGAAAATCTGCTCGGGCTTAAATCCGTATTGCCCCGTCGCCTTCTGGTAGATTTGCTTGGCAATCCCGTACAGTTCCTCGACGGAGTGGGATCCGCCGGGCCCCTGGGGTTTGCCCTCGCCGACCAATAGACCGATGAAATTATACTCATAACGGCTCTTCAATGGAAACATTTTATCCATCGAATAGATCTTGATCGAGTTGATCAGGGGCGGTTTGACCGGTTCGCCGGCTCCGTACCACTCCTCCAGCCCCGCGATCAGCGCATCGTCGTTGCTGCTGTCGAAACAGATCGGCACGCCACCGCCCCAGCGCCGGACAAGCCGCGTGTAGTGACGCATCATGCGCACCGTCTGCGACGGGTCGCTCTCGCCAAAGGCGTCCAGATTGACCGCCAGATAATCGGCCTTTTCCTCCGCCTGGGTTTCGATCAGCGCCCGGATATACTGCAAGGGGCCGCTGTCCTTCGAATAGGCGTCCGGGCCCATCTCGTGCAGTTCCTTCATCACCCTGCCGGTCTTGGGAATCGACGCGTGAATCGCCTCGCCGATCGAAATCAGCGCATTGGGCATCGTGTGGTCCTTTCCAAACAGATAGTTGAGCACTGAACTGGTCCCTTCCAGGGCCGCGTTTCGCGGCGGATTGCTCAGCTTGCGAAGTTTTTCCCGTCCGCCGACCTCGGCGGCGGCCGCCTGATAGATCCGCTCACCGACGCACACCAGATCCAGGTCGTTGCCGCACTTGCCCTCCACCGTCGCATCGCCGCACGGCACATTCGGCAGCCCCTTGGCGCAAGGTCCGATCGTGCAGATGCCGCAGTGTTCGGGCAACAGGCAATCGCCGCAGCTTTCGCACTCGAACAGCAGCGACTTGGCCGCCTTTTCCGCCGCCGTGAAGGAACGGTACACAAAGCCCTTTCCTCGCGGGGCTTTTGTGAGTTTCATGGCCGACCGAAACCAGTGAAACCCCCGATGCGAAGGATCCAATATCGCTCGGTGCATGAAGTTGAACAATCGTTGACCGGTTGTTTTCGGATAGGACGAGAGCATGGCCTCTTCGCCGTTGGTGCTATACAAGTAGAATGCGCGCGACGGAGCAAAACACAGATTGTCCTTGTACGGCTCCCACTCGGCTCCGATCCTGGCCGCCCGACGGAGGATCTCCCGAAAAGTCGCGAAGTCATGGGTCCCGCCGACATCCACACCCGAATACCCCAGCCCCCGAACCATCGCGATCTGCTGGGCCGCACGATCCAGATGCTGATCGTAGCTTTCCTGACGCAATCGGTCCAGGAGTTCGTCGCTGACATAACAGCCGGGCAGCTTGCCGTCATGCATGAGCCGGGGAGCCGGATTGGTGGTCGTCAGCAGATACACATTACCGATCAGCGGCACATCGATCCCGCGCCGCCGGACATAGCGCATCAGTTCCAGGGACTTTTTCCAGTCCCATCCCACCTGGGTAATGACGAATCCGGCCCCGGCGGCGATCTTTTTCTCCATCTTGTAGTACTGCTGCATCAGCGAGGGCTCGGTGTACTTAAACGGCGAAACCGCCGCCCCCGCGAAAAACCGATGCACCCGCTCCCACTGCCCCGGCTGTCCCTTCAGGATCGCCTCGTGATTGAGCCGCCGGATCGTCTTCAGCAGCGTCACCGATTCCAACTCAAAGACACCCTTGGCGCTAACCGGCCGATCGCCGGTCAAAGCCAACACGGTCTCGATGCCCCGTGTCCGATACCCGATCAGCGAGGATACAATTCCATCGGCATTGGAATCTTTGCAACTGACATGGGGGATAAAATCCAGCTCGCCCAGCAGGCCGGCCGAGTCGATCTTGGCCAAAATATCCGTCGGCTCCAGGTTCGCCACGCCCCCCGGATTCTGCGGTACGGCCACCGCGGCAAAATCAAACCCGCCGGGGATGGCGTCGGCTCCCGCTTCACGGTAATCCGTCAGAAACTTCGCGACCGGCCGGAAATCATACCCCGGCCCGCCGGTCAGTTCGGCAATGACGGTAAATTTCGTCAGATTCTCCAGAGATTGCTTCAGTCGTCTGGCCACAGATCTCTCCATCAATCCTGATTCCACATCGAAAACCTGCCCCAGACTATACCCGCTACCTACCCGAATTTCCAGTCCCTTCCGCCTCAGGGTCCGATTTTCATCCGATCATCGACCCCGATCCGATATCGGGGTGGCATTCCTGAAAAACCCTCGTTCCCGATACGGGGTCCGAAGTGGAATTTCCTTGAAAATGATGGCGATATATGATAGAATAAAGGGCTGAAACACCAGTCGATTTTCCTGGTTGTGAGGGTATTTACCAATTTCAGTAAGAATGATTTTTATGAATCCGAAACGCCGACTCTGGAATCTGTGTATCCTTGTTTTCGTTCTGACTTGCTCGGTTGGATTAGCGACTCGATACTCGATTACCCTGTTGGATTTTCCCGGCCGGGAAGGGTACACCTCGGCAACCGGCCTCAACGACCACGGAGATGTCGTCGGTAATTATTCCGGACCCGACAACGACGGTTGGGGAAATATGTACGCCCACAGTTTCCTCTGGCGCAACAATTCGTACACCGATATCTCGCTTACCACAAATACGATTGTGTATGATATAAACAACCAAGGTATATCTGTGGGTGTGATGAAGGGCCCGGGTACAGGGGACGGAACCAGTTTTCTGTATGATATTCATACCGCAATCCACTCGGTCTTCCACATTCCGGGGACTTATTACACACGAATTGAAGGAATCAATGATTCCGGTTGGCTGACCGGGGCTTGGTATGACGGCATGGGCAACGGAGCATTTACGGCCCATCCCGCATCCGGATATGTGGTTCAATGGAATCACCCCGGAGTCCAAAACCGCGGAAGTTCCAGCACAAGCCATTGCATCAATAATGCCGGGGATATCGGGGGATTTGTCGATCCAAGCTGGGGGTATGGTAATGATCGGGGGTTTGTTCTTTCCCATGGCCAGTTTTTCGATTATGAGGTCGGCGCCGCAACCAGTATCGAAGCCATCAACGACCACGGCGATCTGGCCGGCTATTATTTTGTCGGTGGCTACCCGAGAAGTTTTACCATCATCGATGGCGAACTTGAATCCTTCGGCATTCCCGAGTCTATATTCACCCAGGTTCTGGACATGAACAATCACGGCTGGCTGGTCGGTTCGGCCGCCGTATTCAATCCGAATATTGGCGGGTACATTCAACACGGCTTTCTGGCAAAACCCCTCCCCAAAGGCGACATCGATGAGAATCCAGGCGTGAATATTCAGGATATGGATCTGTTCAGCCAACACTGGCTTGAAACGGGATGCCAGGCCCCGGCTTTCTGCGGTGGATGCGATCTTGACAAATCCGGATCGGTCGGAGTCGAGGATCTGGTACAAATCGCGGCCGACTGGCTCAAGGAATTATAGGATCCGATCCCTTCCCTCAGAAGTGACAGGTATCCATCCCCTTTTTTTCCAGATATCTCTGGTGGTATTCTTCGGCCCGCCAAAACTCTCGGGCCGGCTCGATCTCGGTGACGATTGGTCTGCGGAATCGTTTGGCCTTGGTCAATTCCGCTTTCATCGCCTTGGCCGCCGCTTCCTGCTCGGGAGTGAAGAAAAAGACCGCCGAGCGGTACTGTTTGCCGATATCCGGTCCCTGCCGATTCAGGGTGGTGGGGTCATGATTGGACCAGAAAACCTCCAGAAGCCGTTGGTAGGTGACCTTGGTCGGATCATACTCGATTCGGACCACCTCGGCGTGGCCCGTTCGGTCGGTGCAGACCTGCTTGTAAGTCGGATTTTTGGTATGGCCGCCAGAATACCCTACGGCCGTATCCAAGACTCCGGGAATCTTGCGAAATGTCGCTTCGACCCCCCAGAAGCACCCAGCTCCGAACATCGCCACTTCGCGTTTGGGTTCCTTTTGCGTTGCGTTCTCTACGGGGATGATCCCCGTTTCCGGATTCTTTGTAGTTTCCATACCCGAAATCCCTTCCACCGGCCCGGGGTTGTGTTCGTGAACGAAAGCCAAGACCCCTTGCCATTGTTTTTCATCACAGCCGGCAACCATCAGCATCAAACAGCCCGAAATTGCGGCCAAAACTCGATTTCGTTTTCGATCCACCATTTCAATCTACCATCTTTCAGAAAATCATCCGTTTCGAGCAGTCCGTAATCGCTGTACGCACCAGACGGTCCTTTGTTCCGGACTGTCCTTTGGAATGGAAGAGGGAAACGACGACGGTCAATTTTGTAAACCTTTATGGGTTAAATACTTACAGATTGCGCCCGGGGGGATTCGAACCTCCGACCTTCGGTTTAGGAAACCGATGCTCTATCCTGCTGAGCTACGAGCGCGACTCCAGCGGATCATGCTATTGTATGCTGAGGCGATAATTGCGTCAACGGTTGGCCCGGAATCCTCGTCGGCATGTCTATCCGGCTCCAATCCGGCATCCCGAAAAACGGATGGAAAGGCAATTTCACAATTCCTTGTGAATTCTTTCGGCGGATTGACGAAAATAGGTATCAACGGGCAAGCCACGGGGTGGAGCCCCAAGACCCAGGAAGCATACGATGGACGACAACTTATCCGATCCAGACCTATGGGGCCGGCTGAACAAGGCCGGCACAGATTCGGTATGGATAGTTGCCGGTCAACAGCCCACCAGGAAAAAATATTTTCTTTTTTGAAACATTTCTTGTTGACGATCCATAGAAAACAATAGAATGAATCACAATATATAGTGGGTTGCGTGAACCCGCATGAAATAGATGTAGGAGATTGGATTGTATGATTAAACAATCGTGTTCCGGAGACGATGTCTCTTCTCTCCAAAGTTCTTCCTTGTGCTGCAGCGGTGGAGAGGACGAACCTCCGCCACAATGTTTGGAGGTTAGCACAAGGGAGAAGACCTCCCCTCCCAAAAGCCAGACGGTACCGCTGAATCCTCAATCGTCAAAGTGGCAGGATTGGCGGTGGCAAATCAGCCGTCGAATTCGCTCGATCGAGCAACTTTTCACGCTATTTCCTTCGCTTGCCGAACAGACCGCGCTTCCGGAGGTGATCGGCCGGTATCCGATGGCGATCACTCCTTACTATGCAAGCTTGATCCGACGCGCGGATTTGTCGGACCCCATCTATCAGATGTGCGTTCCGCAGGCCCGCGAGATGGTCGATCCGCCGTTTTTGCGGCCGGATCCGCTCGAAGAAGGAATGGATATGCCCGTGCCGGGGCTGGTGCACCGCTATCAGGACCGCGCGCTGGTGATCGCGACGACGATGTGTTCGATGTACTGCAGACACTGCACGCGCAAGCGCGTCGCGGGGACCCGCGAGAGCAGCATCTCCAAGCGGCGGCTGACACAGGTGGTCGATTATCTGCAGCAGCATCCCGAAATCAGCGATGTGATTATTTCCGGCGGCGATCCGCTGGTAATGACCACGGAACAGCTCGAGATGATCCTGTCGCAGATCCGGCAGGTTCCAACGGTGGATGTCATCCGGATCGGGACGCGAACGCCGGTGGTGCTGCCGATGCGGATCACCGACGATCTGACGAACATGCTCCGCAAGTATCACCCGATCTGGATCAATACGCACTTTAATCACCCGCAGGAGATCACGCCGGAGGCGATGGAGGCCTGCCGCAAGCTGGTCGATGCGGGGATCCCGATGGGAAATCAGTCGGTGCTGCTTCGCGGCGTCAACGACGATCCAAAGATTTTCGAGCAACTTTGTCGTGGACTGGTCCGGATGCGGGTTCGCCCGTACTACCTGTACCAGTGCGACCTGGTCCGGGGCGTCGAGCACTTCCGTACGCCGCTATCCAAGGGCATCGAGATCATGGAATACCTTCGCGGGCGGGTCAGCGGGATCGCGATTCCGACCTTCGTGGTCGATGCCCCGCACGGCGGGGGCAAGATCCCGATCCTGCCGAACTATGTGGTCTCGATGAGCCCGACGCACACGGTGATCCGCAACTTCGAAGGGATGCTCATCGCGTATCCGGAGCCGTACTCGCAATGGACCACCACCGGACAAACCCCGCACGAGACTTCGTCGCCGGGCGTCTGGGAGATGGCCAGCGGCCAGTACAGCCGCATCCAGCCGATGGAGACCATCCGTCAGCACCGGCGCGATAAGATCTGCCAGGGACACTGCGACGGTTTTTGACCGATCAACCACACACAACAATTGAAACAGCAACCCCCGGCGACTACAACCGGGGGTTGTTTATTATCTGGGGGGAAATTATCAGAGAGTGTGTTTGGAGGGTCGGGGGGAAGTTTTCCGCGGCTCGACCGGGCCGGATTGGGGACCTTCCGATTTCGATTCGTCCGGCATCGGGCGGCCGAGCTGTTCGTAGGTTTTCTTGAGGGCCTTCTGGAACGGTTGCCTCTTCATCGCCTCGACATGCCCATCGACAAACAAGACATTGATCAGTTCGTCCTGCACAAAGGACGGATCCTCATAGGCCAGGATGTTGGTGTAGGGATTGGAACCGGACTGACCGGCGATATAAATAAAACTGGGTCCGGAATGGTCTTCGGGTTTGCGGGGAGAGACCAGGGATTTCGGACTTAGATCACATTCGTCGATGAGGACTTCCAGATTGGGCGGGAATTTATCCTCGTGATCATTGGCATAGACATGGCAAGCCACGCCGATGACCGTAAGATTCGTCCCGGCGACGACGCGCTGGGCGACGCTTTTGGTCTTGTTCAGGGCGGGCATGAGGATCGCCATCGCCATGGCCCCGCCGGCGACTGACCCTGTGGCTTCCAGACCGCTGCCCTGATAGTGGGTATGAAACCCTTCTTTGTCGAGATAACCGCAGGCCACGCTTTTGCCCAGGCCGTTGAGTTGTTCCTGGATATCGGGCAGCGTCACCGGCAGGTTGATGCCCTGCCCCGAGGCGATGCCCATGACCATCGGCCAGATCTGCTGGAGCTGCTGATAGACCTGCTTGGAACTGACGGCCGTGTCGCTATAACGGAAGAAGCAAGAATTGGATGGCATTTTGGCCGTGAGGGACTGGAAGGTCTTATCGTCGCCCAGCGTGGCAAACGCGGGCTTGTCTGCCGCGTACTGCTTGAGCAGGATCGTCGTCAGGTTCGGGCTGGTTGTCAGCAACAGCCGTTTGTCAATAATGGTCCAGTTGGGGATGATCTGCACCATGGCCAGCAAGGGATTGACCAGCAGGGTCTGGGTCTTGCCGCCGTCGAGGGTTTGCGTCCGAACCTGCAGCGTTTCGGGTTTGAGGTCTTTTGCGGCCGTCGCAATCAGCGATTGGACTTGCTTGTCGAAGGCGGCCGGATCCTTCAATTCGGCCACAAGGGCAAAACCGCCCATGGGAACTTCCCGCATAATCAGCGACGGATACGCCGAGAGAACCATCGAGCCGCCAAGCGAGGCCAGCAGGTCTTTGCGAATCCGGATTCCGGCCTGGGTTTCAAAATCGTCGATCGCCTTGTACATCTCCTGTCGGTCCTGTTCGTTGTCCATCGCCGTCTCAATGGCCTTGATCGCGACATCGTAGAGCGTCCCCAGATCGACATTCCAGATCATGGTCGTCATCGAGCGGCCGTCGGTTTGAGCGATAAGCTTGCGGTCAATGGGTTTGAAGGCCGAGAAGATGCCGGTCTGCGGGGCCGGGACATGGAACCATTTGTCCACGACCAGGTCTTGGCCGGAAAAACCGGCGCGAACCGTCAGCGACTGAACCTTTCGCAGACCGAGGGTGTCCATAACCTTGCGAATCGCTTCCAGGGCATCCGTGTCGCCTTCCGATTCCATCGACCGGGAAACAACAGAGCCGATTTTCTGGAAATCACAATAGACCGCGATCAGATCGCCGTTGCCGGGCAGTCGGCTCAGCGGATTGGCTCGGTTTGACGGGATCTTGAGGTTCTTGAGGGTATCCGGGGAGTCGGTGTTGAACAGGATCACAAAAAAGTCCTGAACCCATCCCCAGGCCGCCGGAATATCCGACTCATCGATGGTTTTCAGGGGAATGCCGCCGAGGTTCGTATCCACGATGACGGTTTCGTTTTTGACGGCTTCCTGCTCAAACTGATCGATCAGGGTCTGGAGTTTGTCTTTGCGCTTGGCGGCTTCGGCAACCATCACAAAACCGAACGGCATCTCCGATGCGTTCTCCGCAGGGACTTCGATCACGCCGACGGCAATCGGGCTCTGGATGATTTCCGAAGCCAGATTGCAGACCCAGGTCATTTCCCGTTCTGCCTGAAGATCCGATTCGGTCATGCCCTTTCGGATGGTGGCAAGAATCAGATCGCGGATCTGGGTATAGAAACTTTGGACCTCCGCATCGTTCCAGATTTGACCGAGAGAGGATTGATCGAAGGCGGGTTTGAGCCGCTCCATGCCGCTGGTGGCGACAAAGACCAGGGTGTCATCCGGCAACCGCAACGCAACCTTTTCTGCCGCAGAGGGTCCCTGAGCGAATACGATCCCCCCCGCAAGTACGAAGAACGCCAGACCCCAGGCAATTTGTTTGAACGCTTTCATGGCAACCTCCGTTTGGATAACCGGCTTTGGAACCGATCGACCTTTTCGATCCGGATTTCCGAAGACGAACCTATTATATCGGAAGGCGTCTTTGATCACAAGCCCTCAAAGTTCCACGGAAAGCCATAGTATTATGACGCTGAATGTGGTATAAAGTTTCAGGGCTTTTTGATTTTCGCAATGGGCAACGAATTTCGACTGGGAGATAGTTGTGGCGGCCAATGAACAGATTGAAGAAGGACTGGAGCTGGTCCCGAAGTTTGACAAAGACGGACTGATCACGGCCGTGGCGCAGGACGCCGCGACCGGGCAGGTGCTGATGGTGGCGTATATGAACGCCGAGGCGCTGGAGCTGACGCTGCGAACGGGCAACGCGGTGTATTTCAGCCGCAGCCGCAAGAAGTTGTGGCGCAAGGGCGAGCAGTCCGGGCACACGCAGAAGGTCCGGCAGGTTTTGGTTGATTGCGATCAGGATTGTCTTGTACTGAAGGTGATCGTTGACCAGGGTCAATGCCATGTGGGGTACCAGTCGTGTTTCTATCGGGCGGTCAAGGCCGGGAGCACAACCGAACTGGTGCGGATCGCCGAGAAGGTGTACGATCCCAAGCAGGCGTATAAGAAGTAATATTGACTATTGAATATTGACGAATAGGGGCCCGCTTACGGCAGGGTTACATTGGTCGTCACGATGCTTGCGGCATTGGGAATGGTGATGGGCACAAGCTTGTCGTTGAGCCCCGGGGAGGAGATCCGCAGCGTGTGATTGCCCGGGGGCAGGTCCATCAGGGCATACCAGCCGGAGCCATCGGTGAAGTCGGCGGTTTCGGGGTGACCTTCGACACAGACAATCGCGTGATCGAGCGGTTGTCCATTCCCGAAGACGATTCCTTCGACAATTCCCGTGGTCGGGTTGGATTTCCACTGGGGGATGGGCGTATCGGACCAGACGGGATAGACCTGGGTCCTGAGTTCGCGATAGAAATCTTCGCGGGTCTGGCCCAGCGTGTTGGCCTGGACCTCGCTGCCCCAGTCGTAGATGTTCAGGCCGTCGGCATCCCAGGCCCGGATGCAGAGGAGCTGGTCTATGGCCTCCTGGACGGTGTGCTGCAGATAGGCCCCGGTGGAAAGGATCGTGCCGCGACGGTCGTCATTGTTCAACGAGAGCATGGCCCAGCCCTGGAAACGAGCGGGATTGTTATAGACATACCCCATATGAGCGTTGTAGTCGATGATCCCGGCCTGGAGCCAGCCGACCCAGTCCTGATAGACCTGGTCGTACGGCGCCGAAACGAAGTAATTATCGTAGGCGCTGCCCCAGTTGATGGTATCGACGGTCAGGATCACGCCGGGTTTGAGTTTCCACATCTGGATATAGATCTTTTTGACTTGCCGGGTCACGCAATCCCGCCGCCAGTCGCTCCACTGGATATCGGAGGTCTCCGGAAGATCGGTCCGACCGGTGAACCTGTGAAAACGAGCCAAACTGACGGCATTATAACCGGAATTGACGCCGGGATAGCGGATGTAGTCAAGATTGACGCCGTCGATATTGTATTTGGACAAGCAATCCAGAATCACCGCGACATTGTGATTGACCGCGTCGGGATGGCCGGGGTCGAGAAACCTGGCGTCGTCCCAGGCATCGTCACCGGTTCGGCTGAGCATTTTGTATTCGGGGTGTGTCAGCAGGACATGGCCGGCCGGTAACGAGCCGGTCTTGGCGATCCGCTGCATGACGAACCAGGCGTGAACCTCGACATAGGGTTTGCCGCCGGAGGTGTCGTGGGCCAGTTGGATCAGATAGCCCAGCGGATCGAAGGACGCTCCGCCGGAGATGTTGGTCGCGCGGGGCTCCAGGGCGGAGTTGTAATAGGCGTCGCCGACCTTGCGGACTTCGATGATGATGGTGTTGATGTTGTTGGCGCGACAGGTGTTGACCAGATCCTGGGCTTGTGATTGATTCAGAAAACTGGCATTCCAGGAATCGGCCCAGATGCATCGGTACTCGGCTCTCGGCCCCCGCATCCAATTGGAGGCCAGAACCGCCAGGTCGGTGAAATCCACGCCCTCGCTGCAGTTGAAGTCGGCGGGTTTGGGATTGGGCTGACAGGGATGCACCAGGCCGGAGATTTCGGAGACGGACAGCGCCCGCGAATAGATGCGGACCTCGTCCAGCGAGCCGGACCAGAAATTGGCGCTGGTCAAACCCCGCGTCGCGCCCAGATAGAGCGGACCGGTACACCCGAGCAGGTTTCCGAGCAGGGGCGTGGCGTCTTCGACATCCAGAACGCCATCGACATACAGCTTTCGTTTCGAGCCATTCCAGACCAGCGCCGCATGATGCCAGTTCTGATTGTCTGCGACCCAGGTGTTGCCGGTCAGCGGAACCGGCAACGCATCGATCAGCATTGTTCGAAGAAATCCATTCGCATCGATCTGGAGCCAATCGCGTCCGAAACCGGAGCCGTCGCCCTGACCCACCAGAGTCTTTTTGGCGGTGCCGCCCTTGAACCACAGACAGACCGTGAAGGGACCATCGGCGGGGTTGAGAACCGCGCCGAGGTTGACATAGTCATCGACGCCGTCAAACTGCAGAGCGCCGTTGATTCGACCCGCGGTCGGCTGCCAGACGGGACCGTTGACCAGTGCGCCGGAGTGATTTCCGGGCGAACTGTCGGGAGCGGTCGGGCCGGAAGGTTCGTCGAGTTTCCAAAATCCCACGAGTTTCATGGCCGGATAGTCCGGCCGCCAGAGCCAGTCATAACTCAATTCGACCAGATCCCCGATATCGACTCGGCAATTACCGTCGATGTCGCCCACCGGACACAGATCGGCTCCGAACACGACCGATCCACATAACAACACGGCCAGCAAACCGACGACTCGAATGTCGATCGGGATATTCATAATCGGTACCTGTCAATATCCATTCTCTGCGGAGTCCAGACCCCCCAGGGGTCCGGAATGCGCCCCCCGTCTTCCGGATGTCATATCCGGATGGCGGAGCCGAATCGCGCTCCGCCATCCTATCGAATCAAATCAAAGCGTCAAGTTTACGCTTTGCGAAACCTGCGAATCGCCATCGCACCGGCTCCCAACAAGAGCAGCGAAGCCGGTTCGGGAATCTCGCGGACCATTTCCCACATCACGCCGTGGCTCCGCATGGAAACATACGAGGCGGCCAAAGCGGTCTGGGTCACGGTATAGGTGGTGCCGGCGGTTAGCTGGACCCCCTCGGCAATCTTCAGCCAGGCGTTGTTGCCGCCGGGATTGCCGGTGCCGCCGGTGTTCATATTGACCATGTCGATGACGACATCGGTTCCGTCATTGGTGATCGTCAGCTTTGCGCCGGCCGTATTGACATTGGTCGAGGCAGGCCAGGTGATATACACATTGTAGAACCCGCTGCCACCGACCAGTCCCGACGCCAGATCGCCGTTGCCCAGATCGGTTCCGGCGGTCAGCGTGGCGTTGTCCAGATCCACGCCCGGGGTGTATTTGTACACATAGTCCCGACTGCCGGCGCTGGTCAGAAACAGACTGTTGGTGGCCGTGCATCCGATCGCCGTGCTCTTGGTGCTGGGCGAGCCCGTGCCCGTGAAGTTGGCGTTGGCCAAACCCGACGAATGGGCCTCGACAATAAACGCCGCCTGAACGCCGGCGGTGGCCATCAACACGATGGCCGATACCAGTATCGCTTTTTTCATAACCTGCCTCCGAACACAATTGTTTGAACGCTTCTATTTCAAATCAATTCGGAACGAATCGATTTGCCGTTTTCCATCTCCCTTACTGCGGGAGCCAGTTGACACACCCCTCGATGAACGGAACCGAACAAGTCATCCACTCGGACGCGAAGGTCGCGAAATCCTCGAGGGTCACATGACAATCCTTGTTGAAGTCGGCCTTGGCATATCCCCAGACGCCGCAATCGTTGTCGGTGACGGAGACGGCGATCTTCGGCACGGCCAGATTGTTGTATCCGGAATCGGCGCTGGAGACGGAATGCATAATCGTCGAGGTGTGGTCGAATTCGCTGTCTGCGTCATCCACGGCCGTGACGATCACCGTCTGAGGAACGAACCAATTGGCCGCCGTAAAGGTCAACGGGATGGTGGATCCGCTGGCCTGGCCGGAGGCGACGACCGTATCGGCGTCGGCCGCAATCGTGATCGTCACCGGGGCCGTCGGCGCCATCATCAGACGCACCGTATACGAATCGCTGGTCGGCCCTTGTTCATTCACGGCGGTGTTTCCGTCGGATTCGACAATCAGCACGCCCGGCGCTTCATTGTCGGCGATGGTCACTTTCAGAAAACCGGCAAAGATGCTGTTGGGATCTTCCGCGTTGGACACCCAATGCCGAAGCCAAGTGGAATGATCATTTTCCACATTCAGATCGTCGTTTGCCAAAACCTGCACGGTCTGCGGCGTCGCCCAGTTTTCAGGCGTAAAGGTCAGGACGGTCAGATTCATCGTTCCGTTGAGGATCACCTGGTTGGGGTCTTTGGCGATCACGGAGACCTGGGTCAGGGACGCCGGCTGCTGGAGCAACGCGATCGAATACTCATCCGCAGCGCCGCCTTCGGTCACGGCGGTCTTGCCGTTGGTTTCGGTCAGGGAAATCAGCGGCGGATCCGGCTCGACCAGTTCCCACAATACGCCGTGCGAACGCATCGAGACATACGCGGAAGTGAGGACCTTCTGTCGGACCACATATTGGGTACCGCCGGACAGATGCACCTTTTCGGCGACCCGATACCACCCGTTGTTTCCGCCCGGGTTGCCGGTTCCGTTGGTGTTCATATCGACCGGACCGACGACGACATCTGCGCCATCGTTGGTCACGGTGATCGAACAAGTCCCGCCGACATTGGTCGAAGACGGCCAGGTGATGTACACATTGTATTTGCCGTTGAGTCCGCCCATCAGCCCCGACGCTTTGTGTCCGTTGGTCAGGTCCGTTCCCGGAGCCGGAGACCAGTTGTCCATATCCATCGCCGGGGTGTACTTAAAGACAAACTCGGTGGAACTTCCCGCGGCTCCCGAACCGCTGAAGATACTATTGGTGGCAATACAGCCGGGCGCGGTGCTTTTGACGCTGGATGTACCCACGCCGGTAAAGTTCGTCGCGTTGGCCCGTCCCGACGAATGGGCCTCCACTATGAAGGCGGCCTGAGCCATCGACGCGCAAATCAACAGAATTGCACAGACCGAAAGGATTGGGTATTTCGCCATTGCCATTACCTCCAAGAAAGGATTAAAGATGGGTTCTCCGGGCGCAAGGGACAGGCCCTTACTGCCCCGATGTCATGGTTGACATGGTTGTTTTTCATCACGGCAGTATTTCCTCCGGGAAAATTCCTTAACGGGGCTATTGTACCATCCTCCCGCGGGAAAAGTCAACTCCGATCGCATGAATTTGGGCAATCCAAACGCAAGATTTTTCACAATTTTGTTTGGATTGAGGGGCAGCCCCACCCCTGCTGCAGCCCCCCGAAGTCCAAGGGAATATCAAATCGGGTTTATGTTTTGGGCCCGAATTTCGTACAATTTGCGCTTTCACTATCCTGCTATTTTTCGGGGGTCTCGAAAACGCTCAATTCCTTGTCAAATAACGAGTTATCCATTTTGGTCTTTGGAAATTTCGGACAACTTGTGCACGATTTCCGGTAGGGTGGAAGGACCCGTGGATGTCGGATTTGAGGTCCGAATGAAATCCTGAAACGAAAAGGAGAAGGTTTATGGAAGCGCCATACACTCAGGCGGAGTTGGACCGGCGAGAGGCCCGGTATCCGGAAAGGAAAATAACCCAAACGCCCGCAGGGGCGGGTTTGAACAATCGCCTGGACAAATGACCCTTGTCCTATCGTATCCTGTATGCAAGCCCCCGACTTTTGGTCGGGGGATGAAAACCAATCGGAAGAAATAATCCCCGGGATAAATCCGGGGGCTTCCATCCGGAGGAGTCACGATTGGATGCCCCCGACTTTATGTCGCCCCCGGCTATGATCTTCCGGCCCTCCGGGCCTGTTGGATTAGCGGCCTGCCCCAAAGGAAGGACCGCGTTTGGGTTCGGGTCGGCGATCAGGGTTGCGGGCGGTACTCGACCGGCCGCTTTTTGAGTTCGGCAACGGTTTCGAGGAGGGCATGGTCAGCGGGATGCCACCGGGCAACGAAGGACTTGACGGCGTCGCTCATTGCCATAGCGGATCGGGCGTGCAGCATGGCAAAGAGGGTGTGTCCCAATTCGGGAAACGGCCGGCGGTGGTAGCAGTGGCTGACCAGCGGGCAGCGAACCAGATCCAGGCCGGCGGGGATGATCTTGTCGTCGGGGATCGAAGCGGCAAACAGGGCGTTGGCGGTATAGCCCAGGCGGACATAGTCCACGACGGCGCTGATGCGCCGCAACACGCCGAGAGATTGAAGGGATTGCAGAGTGGATAAGACGACTTTTGGATCGTCGCCGAGCGCGTCAAAGGGCCGGTGCGTCAGCGGCAGCTCGTTCTGAACGGCCGACAGGAGCGTCTGTTGCGCTGGGCTGAGGGACGGGACAAGTACGGGTTTTTGTAGATCGACGAACTCTTGATATTCGCCGCCATCGCCCGGAGGATCGACCCGATCGAACCGGACATCGAGCTTGAACAGTCGCAGGGCCGGCAGCGAATGGAAGACCACGCCGGTTCGGTCGGACAGCTCGGCCAGTCGGCGATCGATGTCGTCAGGGGTTGCTTCCTGCAGCGTAAACCACAGGTTAAAGCGGTGTCGGCGGATATAGTTGTGCGACACGCCGGCAAGCTCGCTGACGGCCTGACCCACGGCCGGGAGGTTGTCCTCGGGCACGGCGGCCGTCACCAGGACCGCCGTGCGGCCCAGGGCGCGATAGTGGATCTGCCCGCGAAACCGCCGGATCCAGCCGGCGGTCTTCAGGGCGATCGTTTCGTTGAGAACCTCGTCTTCGGTTGATCCCAGCGTCTCGGCCAGACGCGCAAACGGTCGGCGGCAGATCGGCAGCGGATCCTGCAGGATCGTCAACAGACGCGTTTGGAAATCGCTCAGTATTTCATTCATGCATCGACTCCGGACGATGGCGGGCCAGGATGCAGATCGGGTCCTCCTGCAGGACATCGCCCAGCACCGCCAGAGCGCGGGCCCTGCAGCCGCGGCAGATCGTCCGATAGCCGCAATCCCCGCAGGCGCCGTGATACTCGTTCTTGCGGATCGACGCCAGCAGCGCCGAGGTTTGCCAGAGGCGACCGAAGTCGAAGCCGTATTGCAGGAGATTTCCAGCGGAAATATCGAGAAATCCGCAGGTCTGCACATCCCCCATGTGGCTGATGAACGCAAACCCGGTGGCGGCCAGGCATCCGTTGACGCTTTCGGCGTTGGGGATGTTTCGGCGACGCGCCACGCGGGCAAACTGCGGGCCGCAGGTCACGCGGACCTCGATGGGACTGTCGCGACGGAGATCGGCCAGTCGGCCGAGCAGGTCTTCGTACTCCGCCGGTCCCAGTAGCAGATCGCGGATCGCCTCCCCCCTGCCGACGGGAACCAGGATGAACGGGTTGAAACACGACGCGCCCAGCCGCACGGCCAGATCGGCGATCGCGCCGACTTGCGACAGGTTCAGCCGCGTGAGGGTGGTGTTGATCTGAAAACGAAGGCCGGCGGATTTTGCCGCCTCGATGGCGGACAGAACGGCGTCGAAGGCGCCGGGCGTCTGTCGAAACGCGTCGTGCGAGGCGGCCGTCGCCCCGTCGAGAGAAAACGACAGCGACAGCACGCCGGCCGTTTTCAGACGCCGCGCCGTCGCGACATCCAGGTCCATTCCGCAGGTGGCCAGCACCGAACGCAGACCCAGCCAGCGAGCGTACTCGACCAGTTCGAAGATGTCTTGGCGCGCCAGCGGTTCGCCTCCGGTGAAGATAACGATGGATTTGTGAAAGTCGGCGATCCCCTTGAGGATTCCCTTGCACTGCTCGGTGGACAGTCCGTCGGCCGAATCGGTCGAAGCGGCCGCGCGACAATGCCGGCAGCGCAGCGGACAACGACGCGTGACCTCGAAGGCGATGATCCTCGGACGCGGGACCAAATCGCCGGCGGAAGCGGAATGGGCGTGGCCGTGGTTCATGGTCGCAGAATTCGCGCGGCGTCCTTGGCCGAGTAGGTCAGAACGATGTCGGCGCCGGCCCGCTTGATCGCCGTCAGCGTCTCCATCGTGGCCGCGTCGCGGTCGAGGTATCCGGCGTCGGCGGCGGCGTGGAGCATCATGTACTCGCCGCTGACATGGTAGGCGGCGATGGGAACCTCGAACCGAGCCCGGGCGGCGCGGATGATATCCAGATAATGCAGCGCCGGTTTAACCATAACCAGATCCGCTCCCTCTTCGATATCCAGCTCGATCTCGCGGATCGCCTGTCGCCAGGCCGCCGGGTCCATCTGGTAGCCCTTGCGGTCGCCGAACCCCGGCGCGCTGTGCGCCGCGTCGCGGAAGGGACCGTAGAACGCCGAGGCGTACTTGGCCGCGTAGGACAGGATCGCGACTTCCGTGAATCCCTCTTCGTCCAGGGCGCGACGGATCACGCCGATGCGGCCGTCCATCATGTCCGACGGCGCGACGATGTCGGCGCCGGCGCGGGCGTGGGCCAGCGCCATCTGCGCCAGCAGTCCGCACGAGGCGTCGTTGTCGATGCGGTGGTTGCGGATCACCCCGCAGTGGCCGTGATCGGTGTAGGCGCACAGGCACACATCCGTGATCACCAGCAGTTCGGGGGTGGCCTTTTTGATCGCGCGGATCGCCTGGGCGACGGCGCTGTCGGCGGACCAGGCCTCCGAGCCGCGGGCGTCCTTGGTCTTCGGCAGGCCAAAGAGCAGCACCGCCGGGATCCCCAGCGCGGCGACCTCGGCGGTCTCGGCCGCGATGCGGTCGGGCGAGAAGTGACAGCAGCCCCGCAGCGAGCCGATCGGCTCGCGGATGGTGTCGCCCGGGCAGACAAACATCGGATAGACCAGGTCATCAACCGTCAGCGTCGTCTCGCGGACCAGGCGACGCAGCGTCGGCGTCGTTCGCAATCGCCGCATTCGCGTACTCGGAAAGCCCATTGTCGGCTCCTATCCATTCGGTAAGGTGATTTCCTGTTCGGAAAGATAACATTCCGGTTCGTTGCGCCAGTCGTCCAGATCGGGCCGGCCCGACAGCGACCGAAAATTGCCTTTGCAGATCGAGAAGAACCGGCATCGCCCGCACTTGGGGTCCTTGTACCGGTCCTTGTCGCGCAGGATCTTCAGTACCGGGTCTTCGATGTTGTCCCAGATCGCCCCGAAGGGCGTTGTGAGCACATTGCCCAGCGGATAATTCCGCCAGAACTGATCGGGAAACACATCGCCGTTCCAACTGACGCACGCGATGTTCTGCCCGACGCGGTTACCGCTGGACCGCAGCAGCAGATCCATCGCCTGCCGTGCCATCGCGGTGCTGCCCATGCGATGGAGCCGCATCAGCAGATACGGCCCGTCGGCGTGGTTGCCCACGGTCAGCACCTCGTCCACGCAGTCGGCGGCGACCTGCCGTTCGGTCTTGTCGAGGATGCAATCGAGAACCGTTCGGGCCTGTTCGGCGGTGATCGCCTGATCCTGCAGCTCCGTCGCTCGGCCCGTGCGAATCAGGTGGTAAAAGCAAATTCGCCGCACGCCGTTGTTCTCGGCGATCGCAAAGATCGTCTCGAGGTGCTCGCAGTTTTGCCGCGTGATCGTGCAGCGAAGTCCCGTCCGCAATCCCGCCGCCCGACAGTTGGCGATCCCGGCCAGCGTGTCGCGAAAACTCCCCTTCCGCCCGCGAAAGGCGTCGTGCAACGGCTCGGGACCGTCCAGCGAGATTCCGACATAGCTGACATTCAATCGCTTGAGTATCTGAGCCGCCGGCGGATCGATCCGCGTGCCGTTGGTCGAAATCACCGTGCGGAGCTTGCGACCGGCGGCATAGGCGATGAGCTCAAACAGATCCGGCCGGAGCATCGGCTCTCCGCCGCTGAACAGGATCGCCGGACAGCCGTAGTCGGCGATCTGGTCGATGAGTTGTTTTGCCTGTTCGGTCGAGAGTTCCTGCTCGGCGACGGCGGCGTCCGACGAACTGTAGCAATGCAGACAGCGAAGGTTGCAGCGGGCCGTGCAGTTGAACACGGCGATCGGCTTGACATTCCGCCGCTCGGGATATCGCAGGGGATCCGACTGTCCGGAGACCCCGCAGTACAGCTTGGTGATGTTGATCATTCCGCAAACTCCATCAGGGCTTCGACAAGCCCCTGGATCGTGTGGCGTTCCGCCTCCAGATCGACGCGGACGCCGAGGTCCATCAGTTGCCGCGTGGTCTCCGGGCCGATGGACGCGATCCGGGCCTTCGAGGCCGCGACTCGATCGACGGGAACCTGCTCGAAGAACGAACGAACCGTCGAAGAACTGGTAAAGGTGATCCAATCGATCCGGTTGTTGGACAATTGGCAAATCACATCCGATGGATCCTGTCGGTTGACTTCAACCGAATACACGGGACAATCCGTCACGCGGGCTCCCTGTCGGCTCAGCGCCGCGGGCAGATCGTCCGGCGCGATGCCCGACCGCAGCAGAACGATCTTCTTTCCCGCCAGGGACTGCTGTTGCGTCAGCTCTTCGACCATCGCCCTGCCGGTGAACTTCGTCGGCACAAAGTCCGCCCGCACGCCGAACTCGGCCAGGCACCCCGCCGATTCGCCGCCGATGCAGGCGATCTTCGGCCCCGCCAGCGCCCGGGCATCGCGGTTCATCCGCGCCAGGGCCGCAAAGACATGCCGAACGCCGTTGGCGCTGGTGAAGAATATCCAATCGTAGGACGACAGATTCGCCAGAACCTGTTGAACTTGCGTATCCTGAGTCTGATCGATAATCCGGATGGTCTCGAAGGCAACTGGTTCGGCGCCCTGATCCAGTAATCCCATGCCGAAGATTTCGTTTCCCTGCCGGTCGCGCGTGATGACAATCCGCTTGCCAAACAGCGGCCGGGACATAAACCAGTTGTGGAGTGCATCGGTGCGGGCCGTAGGTCCGATGATGACAATCGCCGGGGCCTCGACACCTTCGCGACGACAATCTTCGGCGACCTTTTTCAAATTGGACAACAACAACCGCTGCCGGGGCGTGCTGGCATTCTGCACGACGGCAACGGGCGTTTCCGGATTCTTTCCATTCCGGATCATCTCCTCCGTAATCAGGTCCAGCCGCGACATCGCCATATAGAACACGATCGTCCCGCCGAACGCGGCCATGTTGGCGAAATCCAAGCGGCTGTCGCTCTTATCCGCGGCTTCCTGTCCGGTCGCGAACATCAGTTGCGAACTGGCCTGGCGGTCGGTCAGAAAAATCCCGCAATAATCCGCCGCCGCCAGCGCAGAAGTGATGCCAGGAATGATTTCGAAGGGCACATTCTGCTCGATGCACAACGCGACCTCTTCGGCCGAACGGCCGAACAGGCCCGGATCGCCGCCCTTGAGCCGCACAATCGTCTTGCCCTGTGCGATCCGGTCCAGCAGGATCTGGTGAATGTCCTGCTGCTTGACGGGAGCGTCTCCGGTTCGCTTGCGGACGCTGATCAATTCCGCATCCGGCCGGGCATGGCGCAGGATCTGCGGGTTGACCAGCCCGTCATAGACGATGCAGTCGGCCGACGCGATCCGCTCGACGGCCCGCAGCGTCAACAGCGACGGATCTCCCGGACCGGCTCCCACCAGATACACCTTGGCTTTACTCATGTTTGTCCACGCACGAAAGAATCTCGATGGCCCCTTCGCCGATCAGTTCATCGGCCAGCGTCTCGGCCAGTTCCCGCGATCGCGACACCGACCCGCGAAGCTGCCGCCGCAACATCCGATCGCCCGACATCTCGGCGACAAACGCCGACAGGAGGATATCGCCCGCCTCCCGTACCGCATAGACGCCGACCGGGGCGTGACAACCCGGATGCAGCCGGGCCAGCACCGTCCGTTCGGCTTCGACGAGCAGCCGCGACGCCGGATCGTCGAGGGTTCGCAGCAACCCGATCGCTTCGGCGTCCTCGTCGCGACACTGGATCGCCAGCGCCCCCTGCGCCGGCGCTGGGATATAGATCAATGGATCCAAAATACAGGAAATAGCCCCTGACATCCCCGCTCGGTCCAGGCCGGCACGGGCCATCATCACCGCATCAACCGTGCCGGATGTCGCCTTTTTCACTCGGGTTTCCACATTTCCACGGACCGGCACAATCTCCAGATCGCTTCGCTGACTGTTCAACAGCGCAATCCGCCGGGGACTCGATGTCCCGACGGTCGCCCCGGGCCGCAAATCCTCCACCCCCGACAGGTCGGCATTCGATACCAGCGCGTCTTCCGGCCCATGGCGAGTCGGAACCGCCGCGATGCACAACCCCCCCGTCATTCGCGTGGGCAGGTCCTTGAAACTGTGAACCGCAAAGTCGGCCTTGCGATCCAGCACCGCTTGTTCGACCTGCGCGGTGAACTGACCGCTGCCGGAAAACTTCCACAGCTCCGTGCGGGTATCCCGATCGCCGCGCGTGGTCACCGTGTGAACGGAAACCTCCACCTCCGGATGCGCCGCCTTCAATGCGTCGATCACCATTTGCGTCTGTGCCAGCGCCAGACGGCTGGCCCGCGTGGCCACCGTCAACAACCGCACCGCCGACCCCTCCGCCGATCCCAGGCCCGTTCGACCCGGATCCGCGAAAACCAGATTGAATTGCGATCCCATATCATGCCGATAGTATGCCCCAAAACCGCCCGCGGATCAAGTCTGAGCCGGTCGGATTCGCCGAAGCCTTCAGCTTGCGTAATTGTGAAGACCCGAAAATATCCGGGACAGGTTCACCCACAGCAGCGTCATGATGATAAAGAGCAAGCCGACGATGGGCCAGACGCTGAGGACGCATCGATGGCGCGTGCCGTAGAGATACCGAAAATGAAAATACCCGATATAGACCAGCCAGGTCGCCAGCGACCAGAGTTCCTTGGGGTCCCAGCCCCAGTAATCGCCCCAGGCCCGCTGCCCCCACACGCTGCCCAGCAGCAGACCCAGCGTCAGCAACGGAAACCCGATACGGGTCAACTGGTATGTAGCCCGCTCGGCCTCGATCGAGAGGGCGTCCGGCCTATCCACAAAGCGATACCAGAATACGGCCCCCGCCTGGACCGCCGCTCGGGCCAACAGGACATACGACAGCATATAGACCGCCACATGCGGGGCAAACAGCCAGCTCTGCAGGGCCGGCGGCAGCCGTTGCGGTTCGGCGTGAAAACTGAAGCCCGCCGGATAGAGAACGATCAGCCCGATGAGGATGTCAGTGACGAACGAGCGAATGCCCAGCATCCGCCGGGATAACAGCCAGATCGGCCAGATCAGCATTCCCAGAGTCAAAAAGACCTCAAACAGGTTTTGCATCGGGACATGCTGAACATGGATCCATCGGTACACCCATGCGACAACCGCAACCAGAAAGCCGGCAAAAAACAAAATCCGGGCCGTCCCGATCCGCCGGGCAATCGAACCGAACACGGCCGCAATCCAACACCCCATCGCCGCGTAAATCATCCAGCCCTGAACCGTGGGTTTGAATTCCATCAATTCCTCCTCCGCGGTATCCAGAAATGCCAGACGCTTCCGCCGATCACCAGCGCAAAACCCAGAAATACCGGGACCAGCCCCCGGTCGCTGGTCACCTGGAGGATGGTGTATTGCCCGTTTCGGGAATCGTACGAATCCTGATAGAAGAAATATCCGCCGTAGTACAACGGATGGTTGACCTCGATGGTCTTCCGTTCGACGACACGGCCATCTTGGACAACCTCCAGGTCGCTGAAATAATCCTTGACCATTCCCGGCGGACGGTACTGAAGCGACCATCCCCCCGCACCATGTCCGCCCCCGGGAAACGAAAACGCAAACCGTTTTTCTTCTTTCCCATCCGGATCGCGAAACAGAAGCTGGACGGCGGGATTGCTTTCGGAGCCGGGATGTTCGTAGGGAACCATCTGGCCGTTTTCCATCCCCAGCTTGAGGTTGCGGAAAACGCGGAGGACGGTCACCGTCCCCCGGTCGCCGAGGGAATACTCGACTCCCGCCTCGGCCGGAATCTGCCAGGCCGTCCGGTCGTCGGCCCGAAGAATCACCTGCGGAGAATCATAATACTCGATCCGAAAATCCGTCAATCGAAGGGCAAAAGGAAGCAGACCCAGTCGCCGATCGGAATCGTTCAGCAGGGTTGGTTCTTCCTTGCCCTCCTCGAAGATCCCGATCTTGCCGGAGGGATCTTTGCCGAAAGACAGGATATCGTTCGGAAGAATCACGCGATTGTCGGATTCGTTTTCATAGATCAGCATCCGCCCCGACCGAATGGAGGGCCCATCGGAACGGAACGGATCCAACCACCGCACGATCGGCTCCGAACCCCACAGTCCACCCAGCAGGATGCAGACGCTGCCGGCGTGAATCAACAGCAGCGAGGGAATCTTCCACAGACGAGGAAAAACAACGATCGAGACAACCAGCAGCGAGAGGAAGAAAAACCAATACACGCCCACGGGAAGGGAGTTAAAAAACGCCCGCGCGGCGGAGGATCCCTGAAAGGCCCCATAGATGGAAAAAACGATCAGCAGGACGATCAACCACAAGGCGCAGTGCAGAATGGCGCGACGAATACCCGTCATGTTCATCCAGCATTCTCACGACGCGGAAGGAAAACAAACCGGACCTTGTCCCCGTTTTCCGCGACGCCGTCCGGGGTCAGTCCTGATTGAGGGTTTTGTTGGTCTCATCCACGGTGCTTTGGATCTCTTTCTTGATGTCTTTGATATCCTGGTCCTTGTCCAGCTCGTTCTTGGCCTCGTTGAGTCCCTTCTTGAACTCGGTGATGCTCTTGCCCATGCCCCGCGCGATTTCGGGCAGACGACGGCCGAACAACAGGATCGCCACCACCAGGATGACCATCAATTCCCACGGACCCGGCATCCACGCCAGGAGATATGTCATTTCACTCATTGGAAAATCCTTACATGATTAAACCCATTGTCAAACCCGTATTATACCTTTCCTCCTCCGGGGGGGTCAACGGATTTTGCCCCGGGTCGGGAGTTTTTCCAGAGGTTCCGAATCCGGGTTTAGGTGTGGTATTCAGCGTTGATTTCCACATACCCATAGCCCAGATCGCATCCGTAGCAGAAATCCGCCGCCTTGCCGACGCCGAGCCGGACCCGAATAACATGCTCCTGTTGTCGGATGATGTTGCTGACCCGTCGAGGGTCGAACCGCGCCGGCTGCCCGTTTCGAAAGACACAAACCCCGCCGATCCAGCAGGTCAACCGGTCGGTGTTCAGCCGCACCCCGCAGGACCCGACGGCACAGAGGATCCGACCCCAGTTGGGGTCGCCGCCGTGAATGGCGCACTTGACCAGATCATAATCTGCGACTGCCCGGGCGGCCTTTGTCGCCTCGGCCGGGCTTGCGGCGCCTTCAATCTCCACGCGGAACATCCGGGTCGCTCCTTCGGCGTCCAAAGCCATCTGCCGCGCCAGGTCGTCGGCCACTTGACAGAGGGCTTTCTCAAACGCCCGATAGGAAGAATTCTGACTCCGTATCGTCCTGATCCCCGAAGCCCCCGACGCCAGGATCATCGCCGTATCGTTGGTGCTCTGGTGGCCGTCCACGGTCAGACGATTGAGGGATTGTCCGATGGCCTTGTTCAGGGCCCGACCCAGCAGCGGCCTGGTGATCGCAACATCCGTCGTGAGCACGCAAATGGTCGTGGCCAAATTCGGGCCGATCATCCCGGCGCCTTTGGTCGTCCCGGCCACGGTGACCTTCTTGCCGTTCAGCCGAATCGTCCTCACCGCAATCTTCGCGCGTTTGTCGGTGGTCATGATCGCCCGCGTAAAGTCCATTCCGGCCCTTGGGCTGCTCGACAATCGTTTGACCGCCAGCGGAAGCCCAAACCGAATTTTTTCGATCGGCAACGGATGGCCGATGATCCCCGTCGAGGCCAAAAAGATTTCACCCTCCTTAACTTTCAATTGACCGGCTAAAGTACGGCACATCGTCCGCGCATCGGCCAGTCCTTTTGTCCCCGTGCAGGTGTTGGCATTGCCGGAGTTGATCACCACGCCAAAGATCTTGCGGGACAGGGTATTCTCACGGCAGACCGTCACCGCCGCCGAGACGACCTTGTTGGTGGTGAACATCGCCGCCGCCGTCGCGCCCGTGGGGCATACCAGAACCGCAAGGTCGGGCTTGCCCGACTTCTTGATCCCGCAGGCAATCCCCGCCGCAAGAAATCCCTTCGCCGAAACCACAGTCCCTTTGTTCATCGCAGATCCTTCGCAAATCAAAATCAGTTTCAATCCATAAAAAACCGCCCGACTCGCAAACCTTCGAGCCGGGCGACGAACTACTGTACACCGTTTCTCGCCGGGACACAATCAAAATCAATCGCCGACAGACCACCTCATTCATGGACGAGCGATTCTGTGCTATACTACGATCCGTTTTTGGCGATTCCGCCAACCCCTACAAGTTTTGGAAACGAGGTTGCCATGAAGAATCTGCAAATCCTGTTGTGGATCGGATTGTTTTCCGGCGGCAAAGTCCTATGGCCCCAAACCCCGCAGGAGGACTTCTCCCCCCGGATAGACGAACGGCAATTGCCGACCCGGATGCATTCGGCCATGAGGGACCAGCCGATCGTCCGTGTGGGCCAGGCCGATGCGGAAATCATCGGCCAGGACAATCGCGCTCTGCAGGCGGCCGTCGATTACGCGGCCGGACTGGGCGGCGGAACCGTTCACATCGGCCCGGGCGAATACCTCATGCGGGATTCCCTGCACCTGCGACCGTTCGTCACCGTTGGCGGAACGCCCGGCAAAACCCTCCTTCGCAAAGCCGACGGGGTTGTGTCTCCGTTGGCGATTGATGGGGACTTCGGCGAAGAACAAATCACCGTCCGGGATGCAACGGGCTTTGAAGTCGGCTGCGGCGTGGCGATCTGGAGCGACAAGGAAAACTATTTCCACGCCACCGTCGCCCGGATCACCGGCCGCAACGGCAACATTCTGTCCATCGATCGGCCCCTGAACGCCGACTGCATGGTCGCCGACAACGCCAAAGCCGCAACCGCCTTTCCCGTCGTCAGCGGATACGACCTGCAGGGCGTTCGCATCGAGAACCTCATCATCGAAGGAAATAAGGAACACAATGTCCATCTCGATGGCTGCCGCGGCGGCGGGATCTTCCTCTTTCGCGGTTTCGGAACCGTCATCGAAAACTGTCAGGTCCGAAATTACAACGGCGACGGCATCAGCTTCCAGCAATCCAACGATGTTACCGTAACTGAATGCGTCAGCGAAAACAACGCATCGCTGGGTCTGCATCCCGGCAGCGGCTCCCAAAGACCCATCGTGCGAAACTGTCAGGCCCGCAACAACGGCGGCGACGGCTTGTTTCTCTGCTGGCGCGTACGCCACGGCCTGTTCGAAAACAATCTCCTCCAAGCCAACGGCGGATTCGGTATCTCCATCGGCCACAAGGACAGCGATAATCTTCTCCGCAACAATCAGATCCGCGGCAATCAATCCGGCGGCGTCCTGTTTCGCGACGAAACCGTCGGAATGGCCGGGCATCGAAATCGACTGGAAGACAATCTCATCGAAAACAACGGCACCGACCGGGAGGTATCCGGTATCCTGGTTCGGGGACAAACGCGGGATCTTGTTTTCATCAACAACCAGATCCGCGACACCCGTCCGCAAGAAACGCGCCGCCAAACGGTGGGGATCCATCTGGAAGATAAAGTCGGCCCCGTAACGCTCGACAACAACGCCATCGACGCCATAACCCCAATCCGCGATCGGCGAAAATCGACGACCGGCGAAATTCCCTGAATTTGGCTCGGATATTGTCATGAAACCGAAGATCCTGCTGGTCAATCCGCCGATTTACGATTTTTCGGCGTACGATTTCTGGCTCAAGCCCTACGGCCTGTTGCAGGTCGCCGGACAACTGCAAGGTCAGGCCGAAATGGTCTTGTTCGATTATCTCGATCGAATCGCCGCCGAGGCCGAGACCGGCCAGTCGCCACGAAAGGATACCTGGCACCGAGGCCACTTCCCCCAACAGCGGATCCCCAAACCGGCCGCTTTCGGCGATATTCCGCGATACCTGTATCGGTTCGGACGAAACCGGGAATCGTTTCTGCGTTTTCTTTCCGATCAACAACCCTTTGAGTTTGTTCTCATCCAGACGGTCATGACCTACTGGTATCTCGGAGTTCAGGAGGTAATCGAGGATGTTCGACGGGTATATCCGAGAGCCCGGATTGTCCTCGGGGGTGTGTATGCTACGCTCTGCCCGGAACATGCCGCCTCGATCGGCGCGGATCGGGTCATCTCCGGATCGAATCTGTCGCCGCTCTTCGACTCTCTGAACGGCATGCCGTCTTCCTCTCCCCATCCGGCCTGGTGGGAGGGTTACCCGCGAATCGAATCGGCCGCTATCAAGATAACCAGGGGCTGTCCTTTCCGTTGCACCTACTGTTCCGTGCCTCTGATGGGAGAGCCATTTTCCGTCAGACCGATCTCGGATTGTGTGGCGGAGGTCACGCGGACCGTTTCTTTGGGCGCCGAGGACATCGCGTTCTATGACGACGCCCTTCTGATCCGGCCCGAACAGGGGTTGTTGCCTTTTTTGGAGGCGATTCAGAGCCGGGGATTGCGGCTCAATCTTCACACGCCGAATGCCCTTCACTGCCGATTTCTCAATCGTCAAATCGCCGGACAAATGGTCTCCGGAGGCATTCAGTCATTTTACCTCGGCTTTGAAAGCGCTTCGGCCGACTGGCACAACCAGACCGGAGGCAAGGTGACCTGCGGTGAATTGGCAGACGCCGTCGAACATCTCCGTTCGGCCGGTGTTGATTCTCAACATATCACGGCCTACCAGATCATCGGCCATCCGGACTCCGAAACTCAGCAGGCCGAGGCGACCATGGAATATATCCACTCGCTGGGGATTCGAATCATGTTGGCCGACTTTTCTCCAATCCCCGGCACCCCCGATGGAGATCGCTGTGGCCAGTTCACCGATTTGTCCGAACCCCTCAATCACAACAAAACCGCATTCACAATCCGCCGGCTGGGATATGATTCGGTCGGCCGGCTGAAGGATCGTTGTCGCCAACTAAATGGACAATTGCCAAAAAATTGAAACCCAATCCGCAATCGTGCGTTACCGTTAGGACTTCAGTCCCACAATCCCATTGGACACGGAAAAGTTTCGGGGAACGGAAAAAATGAATCAACTCATAATGCAGGAGATCGAACCATGAAAAAGATAATGAGTCTAATCGCCGTATGTGTCGTATTGTCCGCCTCCGCATGGGCCCAGAGGGGTTTCGGCCGCGGAGGGATGGGAATGGGACCCGGCCCGATGGGTCGCGGACCCGCAGCGGGCATGATGCCGGATCGGCCGGCTCCCTGGGAGGATCAAATCCCACAGGCACAGCCGCAACCCGCCCCGGAGATGAACCGTCCGAACGCCAATGCTCAACGATTCCAGAATATTCCGCCCGCGGTTCGGGATTGGCTCCAAAATGGCGGACTGGCGATTCTTCGACAACGATTCGCCCAACGGGCACAGCAGGGACAAGGTCTTGGCGCCGCTCTGCGTCAGGGCCGACCGATGGGACCCGGCATGGGAATGGGGGCAAGAGGTATGGATAGGCCCGCCATGGGACCCGCAATGCGCGGCCAGGGATTGATGGCTCCTCAAATGCAACCGGCTCGGTGTCCGCGTTGCCAGGGTCAATGCGATTGCCCCTGCTGCAGGGCCGGGATTGGTCGTCCGGGACCCCGACAAGGCCGTGGACAGATGGGGCCGATGGCCGGAATGGGGGGCATGGGTATGATGAGAGGATTCGGAGCGCCCGGACAGGATCAACCAAAGGATCTCATGAAGATCCGCCCGTTCGAGGGTCCGAAGGAGAAAGGCGACAAGGCCAACAGTCCCGAAGCCAGGTTTCAGAAACAACGCAATGACAAAGAAAACAAAGCCAGGATGGACAAAGGACCGAAACCCAAAAAAGAGAAAGACGCCGACGATGAAGAAGATGAGGATCGCTGACCCAGTCGCCGCATCGTAAATCCAACAGAAAAGGCCCCGCTCGTACGGGGCCTTTCGTTATAACGGGGGCTTGAGGAAATGCCCGGGACTGGAGTCGAACCAGCACAGGAGTTTAGTCCTACTAGCCCCTCAAGCTAGCGCGTCTGCCAATTCCGCCACCCGGGCGAACATGGCGGATTGTACCCAAATCGAATCCCAATGCAAGCGCTTTTATCGAAAAGCCCGAAAAGGGCAAATGGCTTGCGGTCAGATATGATGGAAAACCCTGCGATGGAAGTGGAAGACCCCGCTTGGTCGAATCCGATTTTACGGTCGCGACAGAGCACGGCCTTCCACGGATAACTTTCTCAAGTGCCCTTCTGATTGTTCCACAACAGGACCTGCAGACGGCTGGAAAGGGCAAATCCCGTCTTTTTGCAGACCTCGGCCAGCCAGCGGGATTTTTCCAGGAGTTGCTCGGTGTTGGTTGCCTGCGGCATCAGATAGACCATATCCGGGTTGACATTATCCAGGATCTCGATACACCGTGCGATCTCGTCCACATCCTCCGGGGTATCGACCACAAACTTGAGCTGACAGGTGTATTGGTCCAGAAGCTGCTGAATCTGCAAACGATTGAAACGGATCCGTTCATGATGGTCGGCCGTTTCGGGGTCGATCGGCCGCGAATTGGTCAGTTTGGGACTGATGCTCATCAGATCGCACGGAAGATCGGGGATGAATTTAAGGCCGCTGGTCTCGATGGTAATGTGCATCTGGGGCTCGGCAAAGGTGGTCAGGAATTTTGGAAAATCCGGATGGACCATCGGCTCGCCGCCGGTGAAGACCATGTGCCAGGTCGGATACTCCTGCGCCGTCTGAGCTGCCTGGCGGGCGGTCATTTCCTTGCCGGCCGTTTCCGGCCAGCTCTGCGGCGTATCACACCAGCGACATCGAAGGGGACATCCCGCCACGCGGATAAACACGCTGGGCATCCCGGCCAGCAATCCTTCGCCCTGCAATGAATAAAATATTTCATGGATGATCATTGTCTGGTTCCTGGCTTTCGCTTTCGACATACCGCGTTGGATCGACAACCCCCGCCTGGGCAAATCCCCTCCGACGCAGGATACACGAATCACAGCGACCGCACGCCAATCCCTCCGGCGTCGGGTCATAACAACTGTGCGTCAGGGAATAATCCACGCCCAGCCGAATCCCCAGCCGAATGATCTCGGCCTTGGTCATATGAACGATCGGCGCATGGATACGGAATCGGCCGCGTCCCCCAACCGCGGCGGCCGTGGCCCGATTGGCGACAGTCTCGAATGCCTCGAGAAACTCCGGCCGACAGTCCGGGTACCCGCTGTAATCGGAACAATTCACGCCGATAAACAAATCATACGCCCCTATCACTTCCGCCCAGGCCAGGGCATAACTCAAAAAGATCAAATTTCGCGCCGGCACATAGGTCGTCGGAATTCCGCCTCTCGTCGGATCGGGATTTCCCTTGGGAACGGTCCACATCGGATCGGTCAGGGCCGAACCCCCGATTGACGCCAGGTCAATCGCGAGAATCCGGTGCTCGACGACTCCCAGGGCCGCCGCAATCCTCTGCGCCGAAGCGATCTCGACGGCGTGCCGCTGGCCATAGCGAAAGGACAGGGCATAACACGCATATCCCCGATCTTTCGCAACCCCCAGCGTCGTAGCCGAGTCCAGTCCGCCGCTCAAAAGCACAACCGATTTGTTCGCCATGAACAATCCTTGCAAATCCGATCCGTCCCTCGTATGATGGATGTTTAGTATAGCAGGCATCGCGGAAAGGTAAAGAGATGAGCAAGGATGTCCAACTCGAACTGTTTGACAACCCCCGAGCCGGGCGGAACTATACGATAACAATCCGATGCCCGGAGTTCACCAGCGTTTGTCCCAAAACGGGCCAGCCGGACTTCGGCGAGATTATTATCGAATATATTCCCAATCAATGCTGCATCGAACTGAAAAGTCTGAAATATTATCTGCAGCGTTTCCGGAATATGGGCGTCTTTTATGAACGGTTGACCAACGATATTCTCGATGATCTGGTCGCGGCCTGCCGGCCGCGCTGGATGCGCGTCACCAGCCGCTTCACCCCGCGCGGCGGAATCACGACGGATGTGGTGGCCGAACACTCCGCCAGAACCCGGACAAAGCGAGGAAACCGATCATGAGCATCAGCTTTAACTGCGAAAAGTGCAAGAAACGGGTCAAGGCCCCTGACGATGCCGGCGGCAAGTATGGAAACTGTCCCGCGTGCGGTCACCGCCTGTTCATCCCTTCGCCGCGGCTGGAAAATGAACCGGAACTGGTTCTGCAGCCCATTGACGAGGCCGAAGAAACCCAGTATATCGAATCGATGCGCGAGACCTATAGTCTCACGATGAATATCCTGCACGAAACCGATCTGCCCAACGACGGAAACAAGACGCCGGAGGGTCCCGCCCCCACCCGGGAATTGATCCGTTGGATCATTCTCTACATCCGCCAGATTGTCGATGGAGATCTTGACGGCGCCCAAAAAACCGAGGACAAGCTCACCTTGCACGCCAAGCAGGCCAAGGAAATCCTCCGGAAAATGGCCGCCGCGGAACGGCCCGAACCCGAGTTGTCGGATATCGCTCCGAAGGTTTTGCTGGGTCTGATGAAAGCCCTCGACAATAAGCTTTGAGCGATACACCATGTCCGACACGGTCATTCAGGTTCGCAACATCAGCAAGAGTTTTGGATCCGTCCAAGCCGTATGCGATTTGAGTTTTTCAGTTTCGTCGGCGTCCTGTTTCGGATTCCTCGGCCCCAACGGCGCAGGCAAAACAACCATGATGAAAATGCTGTACGGCCGAAACCGGTGCCGGGACGACGGGACCATGAACATCTTCGGATACGACCCTCGCCGCGACGAACTGGCCATCAAATTTCTGTCCGGAGTCGTCCCCCAGGATGACAATCTCGACGACGAACTGGATGTAACCCAGAACTTGTGGATCTACTCCAAATTTTATCGTCTGCTCCCAAACACGGCCGGCAAACGGATTGCCGAATTGCTGGAATTCATGGAGTTATCCGAGAAATCCCACGCCCAGATCCGCGAATTATCCGGCGGCATGAAACGCCGGCTGGTCATCGCCCGGGCCTTGCTTAACCGGCCCCGGCTGCTGATTCTCGACGAACCCACCACGGGCCTGGATCCTCAGGTTCGACACCTGATCTGGGACAAACTGCGACAACTGAAAAAACAGGGAACTACCATCCTGTTGACCACGCACTACATGGAGGAGGCCTTCGCTCTCTGCGACGAACTGATCATCATGGACCGCGGCAAAGCCATTCTCGAAGGCCCTCCTCGGCGATTGCTGCAGGAACAAATCGAACGGTATGTTCTGGAGATCGTGGAGGGAGAGACGGCCGCCTGCATATCAAAGTCGGCGATGTCTCCGGCCGTTCGAATCGAGTCGGTGCAGAACGATCTTCGTTTGTTCGCCGACGATCTTGAACCTCTTCGCAATCTCGCCGAACAACTGCACAGCGATCATTTTCATCTCCGCCAGACCAACCTCGAAGATGTGTTTCTCAAGGCCACCGGCAGGAGGTTGCATGAAACCCAGTGAATCCGCCTTTTATCCGAATCTGGCCTGGCGACTCTATAGTGTCTGGTATCGCCATGTCCGGGTCTATACCCGGAACATCTTTAGCAATGGTCTTCCTCCGTTCTTGGAGCCGCTGATCTTTCTGGCCGGGGTTGGGCTCGGTCTTGGCCGGTTCATCGGTGAAATGGACGGAGTACCGTATATCGAATTTCTCGGTACCGGCCTTTTGGTCACGGCCGGGATGTGGACCGCCTCCTTTGAGTGTACCTACGGTACTTTCATCCGCCTGGAATTTGAAAAGGTCTATGACGGCATGCTCGCCGCGCCGATCACCGCCCGCGACCTGATTGTCGGCGAGCTGATCTGGGCCGGAACCAAGGGCGTGTTCTTCACCTTCGCGGTCTTGGTGGTTTTTCTGGTATTGGCGGTCCTGGGCTATCCCATCGTTCCCATGCCGCAGGCCCTGATGACCCCGCTGTTTGGTTTCCTCGTCGGCCTGATGTTCGGTACGATGTCCATGTTCGTGACCTCCTTCGTCAAGGTCATCAACCACTTCAATTTCTACTTCACGGGCCTGCTCTCCCCGATGTTCTTCTTTTCCGGCGTGGTATTCCCCCTGTCACAGTTGCCTGGCGGCCTGCAATGGTTCGCGGAACTGGTACCCTTGACTCATCCGACGCGACTCGTCCGCAACTTGTGCAACGGCCGTTACGACTGCATCCTCCTTCTCGATCTGGCCTATATCCTGGCCTTCATCCTTCTGTTCGGCATGCTCGCCGTCCGCCGCCTTCAAAAACGCATGATCCGCTAAAAGTGTGGGAGGTCTATTGGGATGGACGAGTCCCCTGCAATTCGGAAGAACCGGATTGCGTCCGGAGATGGGGGGCGGTTTGCCGCCGAATCAGAGAGATGGATCGATTCATTTTTCGATATCGCCTAATCCCGATGGTCCCGACAACAAAACCGATCGGGATACAAACCACTCCGACGACTTGAAACCATCCTCCCGTGGAAAAATGAATAATCGTCACCCCCGCAATCACCAGCGTCATGCCCGACCGGAGATAGGCCAGAAGGGTTCGTTCGTTGGCCAGTAGCGTCCGGTCGATGGCCAACTCGTCCCGCAGGATCAGGTGATCCTTCTCAAACCGCGAGTAAATGGGGTCATTCATCCCACTCAGTATCTCCATCCATGGAGTTTTATCCGTTTTTCAGGGACCCGATCTCTTTGGGCTCCCAAAACACAAGAAATCCCGGAAAGGGTATCGGAAATTTATAGAACTGCCATTCCTTGACTCCAAATCCTTTTCCCTCAAGAACTTACATGAAGCGGGCGACGGGAATCGAACCCACATAACCAGCTTGGAAGGCTGGGGCTTTACCATTAAGCTACGCCCGCAACGGCGATACCGAACAACAGTAGTATCGACAATTTCCGCGATTTGTCAAGACCCCGTCGTTGTTTTTCACGGTTCTGGTAAAAATCCATCAAGTCGTTATAATATGCCGATACGAGTCTATCCGCCCGGCGGTATCGGTCGCGTTCCCGTAAGGCCGGCGGAGGCATCGGAGATTGGAATGAGCATCGCTGAAATGGCGTCGGCCGCTCGCAAGGCCTCCATTCGGATGGCCGCGACGGATTCGCGGACCAAAAATGCCGCCCTGGGGCGGATCGCCCAAGCT
The DNA here is from genome assembly GCA_964643355.1 of uncultured Pirellulales bacterium. Classification (GTDB taxonomy): domain Bacteria; phylum Planctomycetota; class Phycisphaerae; order Sedimentisphaerales; family Anaerohalosphaeraceae; genus FEN-1350. Next base: position 37,520 of record CAZXPW010000018.1, on the reverse strand, counting down.
CTGCGCGATCAATCGGAAAAGATCCTCTCCGCCAATCAGTCCGATCTGGCCAAAGCCGAAAAGGATAACCTCGCCGCCCCCCTGCTCAAACGGCTCAAGTTCGACGCCGCCAAGATCACGGAGGCCTGTGCGGGGATCGAATCGTTGATCGCCCTGCCCGATCCGGTCGGCCGGACCCTTTGCTCCACCGAACTGGACGCCGGACTGGAACTCTATCAGGTCACCTGTCCCATCGGCGTGATCGGCGTGATCTTTGAATCGCGGCCGGATGCGCTGGTACAAATCTCGTCGTTGTGCCTCAAAAGCGGCAATGCCGTCCTGCTCAAGGGCGGCAGCGAGGCCGCAGCCACCAATCGCATCCTCGCGGAGTTCATCGCTCGGGCCGGAATCGAAGCCGGCTTGCCCACCGGATGGCTCGGCCTGCTGGAGACGCGCGCCGAGGTCGCCGAGATGCTCGCCCTCGACAAGGATATCGATCTGATCATTCCCCGCGGCAGTAACGAATTCGTTCGCCACATCATGACCCACACGACGATTCCCGTCATGGGCCATGCCGACGGCATCTGTCATGTCTATATCGACAAATCCGCCGACCTTCTAATGGCCGAGCGGATCACGCTCGATTCCAAATGTCAGTATGTCGCCGTCTGTAACGCCGCCGAAACGCTTTTGGTACATGCCGACATCGCCGATGCGTTTTTGCCGAAAATTAAAACCGCTCTCGATCAGCGAAAAGTCGAACTCCGCGGCTGCGACCGTACCCGCAAAATTATCGCCGTCGCGCCGGCCACCGATGCCGACTGGCGAACCGAATACTTAGACTACATCATTTCGATCCGCGTCGTCGATTCCCTCGATCAGGCGGTTGAACATATCAACACCTATGGTTCACACCACACCGATGCGATTGTCACAGCCGATCCGGATGCCGCTAAACGATTCCTGACGCTGGTGGATTCTGCCGGAGTCTTCTGGAACGCCAGCACTCGTTTTGCCGATGGTTTCCGATTCGGCCTGGGAGCCGAAGTCGGTATCAGCACCGGCAAACTCCACGCTCGCGGCCCGGTGGGCATGGAGGGCCTGCTGATCTACAAATGGCGTCTGCTCGGCCGCGGCCACATCGTCGCCGACTATTCCGGTCCCGACGCCAAATCCTTTACCCACAAATCCCTCGACAAGGATTGTCCCCTCTGATGCGCGACTTTACAAAAGCCAAACGGATCGTCATCAAGATCGGCACCAACACCCTCAGTCGCGACGGCGGGATTGATACCGACTATGTCCGCGATGTCTCCCGCCAGATCGCGACGCTGGTCGCCGCCGGAAAACAGGTCGTCCTGGTGACCAGCGGCGCCATCGGCATGGGCGCCGGCCGACTGAAACTGCGCGGGCCGATCCATGAGATGGAGATGCGTCAGGCCTGCGCAGCGATCGGCCAGCCGTTGCTGATGGCCGAGTATCACAAGGCCTTCGCGGAATTCGGCCTGATCTGTTCGCAGGTCTTGCTGACCGCCGAAGTTCTCAATAATCGCAAGACTTATCTCAATCTCCGCAAAGCGATGGAAACCCTTCTGCATCTGGGCGTAGTCCCAATTCTCAACGAAAACGACTGCGTTTCCACCGCCGAAATCGGAACCGCCTTTGGCGACAACGACAAACTTAGCGCGCTGGTCGCCAGCAAACTGGACGCCGATCTGCTGATTCTGCTGACGGACATTGACGCTCTCTATGACGCCGACCCCCGCTCCTGTCCGGACGCGAAAAAAATCGAAGTCGTCTTCGAGATCACCTCGGCCATCGAACAGGCCGCCGGTTCCCGCGGAAGCGACTACTCCACGGGCGGGATGAAGACCAAAATCGCCGCGGCGCGCATCGCCGCCGACGCGGGATGTCGCATTGTGCTGGCCCAGGGCAAGACGGACAAAGTCATCGAACGCATCGTTGCAGGCGAAAATCTGGGAACGCTCTTTATGCCCCGACGCAAACTCGGTAACCGCGCCCGCTGGATCCTCAACCATGCCCCCGAAGGAACCATCACCATCGATGACGGGGCCGTCGCGGCCCTTCGCAAGCACAAAAGTTTGCTGCCCAGCGGAATTCGCGGCGTCAAAGGCCGTTTCGAGGCCGGCTCCGTCGTTCTGCTCAACTCGATCGCCAAGGCCGTAACGAGCTTCGGCTCCGACGAACTCAAGGCGCTGGCGGGAAAACATTCCAGAGAAATCCGCGCCCTTCTCGGGTCCGATCGTCGCGATGTCGTCGCCACTCCCGAAGATATCGTCTTCCTGGACTTTTAGCAAAACCTATATGAATCCACCCGCTCCATACTCCGGTCCCTCCGCTCCCCTTGAACATTCCTTCTCCTATGTCGCCGAAGCGTCCGGACTGGCCGAATTGCTGGACCGGTTACGATCCGTCGATCGCGTCGCTCTCGACACCGAAGCCGACAGTTTCTATCACTATCACGAAAAAGTCTGTCTGATCCAACTGTCATTCAAGGGTCGCCATTTTCTCGTCGATCCCTTGTCCGGCCTGAACATCGACCCGCTCCTGAAACTCCTGGCCGACAAGACCCTGATCATCCATGACGCCGGATACGATCTACGAATTCTCTATCGACAATATGGTTTTGTCCCGCACGGCGGAATCTTCGACACGATGCCCGCCGCACAACTGATCGGCGTGGTTCGTTTTGGCCTGGCCGATCTGATCGAACAATTCCTGGGGCTGACCCTGCCGAAAAAAGGGCAAAAATCCGACTGGTCACGCCGACCTCTGGAGGCGTTCCAGATGCAGTATGCGGTCGCCGATACGGCGTGGCTGGCCGAGTTGGCCGATCGTCTTCGTTTTCGCCTCACGGAACTGGGCCGTCTCGACTGGCATCGCCAATCCTGCGAAAATGTCATCGCATCGGCTCTTCAGCACAAACTCCAACCCCGCAGGGACGCCTGGCGAATCCCCGGATCCAGTCGTCTCAGTCCCCGCGATTTGGCATTCGTCCGTGCCTTGTGGCACTGGCGCGAGAAACAGGCCCGATCCGCCGATCAACCCCCCTTCAAGATCCTGGGCAACGACCCACTGCTGCATCTGGCCCTATCGGCCGCCAAACATCCCCATACACCCGTCGGAAAACTGATGCATTTGCCCCGCAACTGTGTCGGTACGCGTCTGGAACTTTTGCAACAGGCCGTCAACCAGGCAAACGCCCTGCCGCAAACCGATTGGCCGAAACCATTTCAACCGGAATTCACCCCTCAGCCGCCGTATTCCAAAGAAGAATTCGACGCGCTTCGTCGGGAAGTCAATGCCATCGCCGAGAAACTCGGCCTGCTCCCCTCGTTGCTGGCCCCGCGCGCGGCCTTGATTTCCCTGATTGTAAAGAAAACCAAAACTGTTAACGATATAATCAACCACGGCCGCCTTCTTGCCTGGCAGGCCGAATTAATTCTGCCCGCCGTCGCCAAAGTCCTGTAAAGACCCGGGGGCATCCTCTTTTTTTTCTTATTTTCCTTGCATCGAACAGGTTTCTCGTCTAATATATTAAAAATAGTTATGTTGGTTGATTTTGTTAGGAGGGAAGAAGGATTGGATGGTTGTTTGTTTGGAGGGTGATCCGACCCACAAGAAACACCCCAGACAACTCAACTTTTCGATTCCGTAGTGATCTGGGTGTCTTTGAACAGAAGAGGCATGGGTGGTTTGTTTTGAATTTATCGGGCGGAATAATTCCGGAAAACGGTATTAAATCGAAAGGGAGAAAACAATGAAGAGCGTATCGAATGTATCTCAATCAATCAGCCCCAAACTTATTTTGGGATTGATCGCGCTGGCAGCAATCGCGGCCTCTGTCCACGCTCAGTGCCCTGTGCAGTGGCTGCCCGGTCATGGCATCTCGGGGTTTAACGGGTATGTCTATGCCGCGACCACCTGGGATCCGGATGGCGCCGGGCCCAAGCCGGAACTGCTGGTCGTCGGCGGCAATTTCACCATCGCCGGCAAAACCGTCGCCAATCGGATCGCCGCATGGGATGGCGTTCAATGGTTACCCCTCGGCGCGGGGATGGGCAATGGAGATGTCTCCGCCCTGACGGTGTACAAAGGTAAATTAATCGCTGGCGGGTCCTTTACTTCTGCCGGGGCCCTTACCTGCAATCGAATCGCCCAGTGGGATGGTTCCACCTGGCAACCGTTGGGAACCGGCATGAACAGCAGCGTCAATGCGTTGACGGTCTTTGGGCCTCAATTAATCGCCGGCGGTGACTTTACCAATGCCGGCGGCGCCGGGGCAAACTATATCGCGCGATGGGACGGCATTTCCTGGCAAACCCTCGCGTCGGGAGTGAACCGCAGCGTGTTTGCCTTGCGAGTCCATGACGGCCAAGTCATTGCCGGTGGAAATTTTGATACCGCCGGTGGCAATCCCATTCTGTATATCGCTCGCTGGAATGGCGCAACCTGGAGCGCATTCGGGGCCGACGCCTTTAATGCGGCCGTTCGGGTCCTGACCACCTTTGGCGGCCAACTTGTCGTGGGGGGGGACTTCACCAAAATCGGCGCTCCGACTTTTAACCGCGTTGCGCGATGGAGTGGCACCGCATGGGAAGCCCTGGGAACCGGAGTAAATTCCTCGGTTTTTTCTCTCGCCGAATTTGGGGGCGCCTTGTTCGCGGGAGGAGATTTTACTTCCGCCGGCGGCAATCCCACGGAGCGTCTGGCCGTATGGGATGGCGCCAATTGGCAAGGGATTAAGCCGGGAGCGAATAACCGGGTATGGGTCATGGCCACCTATGCGGGAAAACTGTTTGCCGGTGGCTATTTTACGTCCGTCGCCGGGGTATTTCCCAACTACATGATCCAATGGGATGGCGTGGCATGGAAGTGTGTCGATTCGGGAATGTTTTTCGACAGCACTTCCAATTATATCCTCGCGATGACATCCTATAACGGAGATCTGATCGCCGGGGGAAATTTCTATTCCGCCGGCAATGCTCCGGCCTCGTTTATTGCCCGATGGGACGGAGCCCAATGGAATCCGCTCGGAGCGGGCTTGAATGGAATCGTGCGAGCGCTGATCATCTATAACGGAAATTTGATCGCCGGAGGAGACTTCACCGGAAAAATCGCCCGCTGGAACGGCGTGGCCTGGGAAACCGTTGGCGGAGGAATGGATGGAACCGTTCGTTCGTTGGCGGTGTATAATGGAAAACTGATCGCCGGCGGAGACTTTTTCCTGGCTGGTGGGACTCCCTTCACCAGTTTCATCGCTCAATGGGACGGAAGTTCCTGGCAGCCGCTCAGTTGGGGCGTCAACAATATCATTCGAGCCATGACCATCTACAACGGGGAATTGATTGCGGCAGGAGACCTCACAGCAGCCGATGGAAGTATTCTGGTCAAATATATCGCTCGCTGGAACGGCAGTGAATGGCAAGCCGTCGGAAGTGGATTCAATGATCGCGTTTACGCATTGACCGTCTATGGAAACCGGCTGATCGCCGGCGGCGAATTCACCAGCGCTCCGGACACGATCGCTACGCCGGTCAGTTATATCGCCGGGTGGGATGGGACTTCGTGGCAGCCGGTTGGCGGCGGAGTGAATTCCTATGTCTTTGCCTTGACGGTTTCCAATGGTCAACTCTATGCCGGGGGGCAATTCTCCCATGCGGGCGGGAATATTTCCAACTATATAGCCCGTTGGGACGGAGCCGTGTGGCAACCGATGGGAAGCGGTTTATCAAGTTATGCGTATGCATTGAGTCCCTTCTTCTCGAATCTGGCGGTAGGCGGTCGATTCAGTATGGCCGGCGAACGGGCCTCAGTTTATGTGGCCCAATGGGGTCCCAGCCAGCCGGGAGATCACAATTGTGACGGCCGAACCGATATGATCGATTTTGCTTTTCTTGCTGAACACTGGCTCGAACCCTAATATTCTTTGTTGTTCATGAATCGGGGGCGGCGCGAGCAGTATTCGTTCCGCCCTCGTTGTTTCTTTATCGATTACACAATCCCGATGACCGCCTGAAGGATTGATGTTCGATCCCTGAAAAATGGATGGAATAACAAATCCGTTTTATAATCATCTTTGGATAATCGTACAAAATGCGCTTTCACAATCTTGCTATTTTTTCACGGTCTCGACAACCGTAACCCTTTATTATAAAAACACTTGTAAATTTACCCATGAAATCATTTCGTACAATTCGTGCACGAATTCCGTAAGGGTGGGATGGGGCAAAAATGTGGCGGATCAAATTCTCTTTTTTGTCCGGAGCAACCTGTAACGACAAACAAGAAGATCCGTCTTCATTCATAGCCGAATCGTGTGAATATAAGAGGATAGATTGCTCTTTTTTAATGCTTCCCCTATAATAGCAGGGTTGATTGGCAACAATAGTGCTCTGAAGGGGTTCGAACCATCGCCATCGGAAGGTTTTGAACTTCAGCAAGACCGACGGCGTAGAAATCGCAAGATGACGACGAATGCAGGTTGGATTTTTCGGAAAATACAAACCGAAAGGACCGGAAGATGCATGCAAGGATTCAGCGAGCGATTCGACAGGCGGGGTTGCGATGGAATGCGGATTTGCTGCTGAATCTGCTGGGGGGAATACTGGCCCTTGCGGGTTTGACGCTGGGAATCCTGATCCTGATCCAGCGGTTGTTTGCGGTATCGGCTCTCACCCCCCCCGCCGGTTGGATGCTGGCGGCGGTCGGGATATTGTGCTGGGTGGGGATTTGGTTGTTCCGCCGACCGACACCGATGCAGGTGGCGATCGCCGTTGATGACCGGCTGCGATTTCGCGAACGGATCAGTACGGTCATGGCGATTCAGAATCACGACGATCCGTTTGCGCAAGCCGCATACCAGGAAACCATTGATAAAACCCAATCGATTCGTATCTCGGACCATTTCCCCATCCGGTTCAAAAAGCCCTGGGGATATGGCGTTGCCAGTTGGATGGTCGTGCTGTTGATCTTCCTGTTTGTGCCGCAGGTTGACCTGTTGGGTCGATTGCGCCAGCAGCAAGAAATGCAGCAGGCCGTCGAACAAAAACAGCAGGCCGAAACCCAGATTCGCCAGACAACCACGCGGGTGCAGCAGGCCCTTGAACAACTGGGCAAATCGGAACTGCAGGAGGATCTGACCGACCTTGCCCAGGCGACCCAGGCCGCCAATCCGGAGGAGATGAAGCGACAAGCGATCCGAAAACTCGGCGATTTATCGGATCAGATCAAACAGATGCAGACGGGAATGAAGCCGGAGTCGATGGAGGCGATGGAAGCGGCATTGCGGCAATTGCGCCCGACAGCGAATGCGTTTTCGCAGCAGTTTGAACAGGCGCTGGCCAAGGGCCAGTTCCAGAAAGCCGCCGAGATCCTCAACCAGATGCAAAAGGATCTTCAGCAAAGCAAGCTCAGCGAGGAACAGAAAAAACAACTGGCTCAACAGATGAACGAACTGGCCAAGCAACTTCAGGGGCTGTCGCAAAATAAGAGCAATCTCGAAAAGTCGCTCGATCAGATGGGACTGGACAAGAAGCTGGCCCAGTTGGATCCCAAACAATTACAGCAGACGCTGCAAAAACTCGGACTGACGCCGGAACAGATTCAAAAGCTTCTGGAGCAGGCATCGGCATGCCAGGGAGCATGCGATAAACTCGGCCAATTGGCCCAGGCAATGGCCGCGGCCGGGGTCAACGGCGACGGAATGGGCGGAGAGGATCTGGAGACGCTGGCGGCACAGTTAAACGCGCTGGATTCGATGCAGCAACAGATCAAACTCAGCGAGGCGACGCTCAAGGAGATTTATGCGGCGATGCAGTGCCTCGGCGAAGGGATGTGCCAGGGCCAAGGTGGCCAATCCCCGTGGAAGGAAGGAGCGTCCAATCGACGCGGGTCGGGAACCGGCGGGCCGGGACAGGGGTATGGATTTCGTGATTCCGACCCTGAGGGCCAGACGGGAACAAAGGTCACCCGTGCCCAGGGACCCAGCAGTCAGGGCCCCGCCGTGGCAAGCTGGTATTTCAAAGGATCCCAGGTCAAAGGTGAGGCCAAACGAGAGTTCGGCGAAGCGGTTTCGGCGGGAAGTTCGGCCGCACAGGAGGCGATCACCGATAATCAGATCCCGCAAAAATACGAGGAATCCGTCAAGAAATATTTCGGACAATTGGAAGAACTGGGGGACAAATAACTTCACTCTTCAGGGAGGTTACCATGAAACATCCGTGCAAGGCAGCGCGGATCGGACTCGTTATTGCGGGAATTGTTGTCGCATGGGCGGGATGCGGACGACCGGCCCCCGCCGATCGGAAGGTCGTGGTCTATTGTTCGGTCGATCAAGAAGTGGCCGAGCCGATTTTGGCGGCGTTCGAACAACAAAGCGGGATTCGTGTCGCGGCGCGATTTGACACCGAGGCCAGCAAAACGGTCGGCCTTGTGCAAAAATTGCGGGCGGAGGCCAACCGTCCGGCCGCGGATGTGTTCTGGTCCGGAGAAATTTTCTACACGATTCAATTGGCCAACGAGGGACTGCTTGCGTCTTACTCCGGACCGACGACAAAAGACTGGCCGACCTTGTTCCGGGATCCGGAAGGTCGCTGGTTTGGATTGGGTCTTCGCGGACGGGCGATCGGCTATCACACCGGACGGGTGACGAAGGATGAGGCGCCGAAATCTTTAGAAGATTTACTGGATGCGAAATGGAAAGGAAGAATCGTCATGGCCCGACCCAGCCGCGGAACCACCGGCGGCGATGTGGCCAGTTGGTTTGTCGAATACGGAACGGAGAAGGCGACGAATTTCCTCCAGGGTCTCAAGGCCAACGCCGTGCGGCTGGTCGAAGGCAACAGCGTGGCGGTGCGGATGGTCGGGACCGGCCAGGCCGATATTTGCCTGACGGACACCGACGATGTCTATGCGGGTATTCGCAACGGCTGGCCGGTCGCCATGGAGCCGCTGCGGCGAAACGGCAAGGGGACTCTGGCGATTCCGAATACGGCGGCAAAAGTCAAGGGGGGACCGAATCCGGCCCATGCGGACATGCTGATGGCATTTTTGCTCGGCGGCCCGTGTGAACGGATGCTCCTGGCCAGCGACTCGCACAACTGGCCGGTGCGGGCGGCGACCGAGCCCGAGGAGCAGAAGTACGCGATTGCGGATCCGATAGCGGTTGACTACGCGGCCGTGGCGGAGACCCTGCCGACGGCCCTGAAGATCGTTGAGGAGGTCTTCGATTGAGGCGAAGCCCGTGTGACATCCTCTGGATCGGAGCGGCTTTTTTCTTGTGGTTATTGACGGTCGCCATCCCACTTATTTACGCGGTCCTCCAAACGGGTCCGAGTACGGAATTTTCCTCGGCTGGTCGAATCGCCTCCGTATGGGGTCGGACCCTGGGCCTGTCGGCATTGATCGCGCTGGCGGCCGTCGTTCTGGGGATACCGGCGGGAAAAGTCCTGGCAAATTCATCCAATCGTGGATGGGTATTGGCGCTGTTTATCCTGCCGTTGGCGTTACCGCAACACGCGCTGTATTACGCCTGGTCGTTGTTATTGAGCCCCACGACGGCGATCGGCCGAACCCTTGCGACAAACGCCGAACTGGCCCGATGGACGGCGACTCTGACGGGAACCCTGGTTCAGATCGCGTGGTATTGGCCGCTGGCGGGTTTGTTTTGTTGCCAGGGATGGCGCCGAATGGATCCCGATATGATCGAATTGGCACAAACGGAGGCGGACGCGTGGACGATCCGACGACGAATCGTGGGGCCGATCCTGGCGCGCCCGGCGATCCTGGCATTCGGCGTTTGCCTGATGCTGGCGATGTCGGACTATGCGACTTTTCATTTGTCGGGCGTTCAAACGGTCGGCACCGAATTGGCATTGATGTATGAAATGACGGGATCGGCGACGATACCGGCGGGTTATTCGCTGCCGGCGATCGCGCTTGCCCTGGTAACGGCGGTATCGCTGAATCGCATCGGACAACCGGGCAGCTCGCCCGCCCCTCGACGGAAGACATCCTCGGCGGGATTCTTATATTGGAAAATCTGGAGTTTTTTAATCGTATTATCGTTTATTTGTCCCGTGGTCTTACTGGCCGGATCCATCCGCGAGGGCACGGCCTTGCTGGATATCCTTCGGCTGCATACCGACGACCTGGTGGGATCGCTGGCAATCGCCGCGACGACGGCGGCGATGACGCTGATCATCGCAATCGGAATCATGAGGATGAAGGATCGACCGGGTCCATCCCGTTCGGTCCTGACGATGGAGACGACGATCTATCTGGCGATGCTGCTTCCCGGAGCGCTGCTGGCGTCGGGATTGTTGTCGCTGGTTTCGTCGGGTCCCTGGGGCGAGGGCTTGCGGCAAAGTATCTGGATCGTCGCATTGGGACAGACCGGCCGGTATGCCGGAGTCGCCCTGATCCTGCTGCGGCTGCTTCGTTGCGCCCGGATGGGGGATTTATTGGAAATGGCCCAGGCCGATGGGGCCGCAAGATTTCAGCGATGGCGTCGGGTCATCTGGCCGCATACAGCCCCCGTCGCTGCGGGCACTATGCTTGTGGTGATGATGCTGAGCATGACGGAACTGGGAGCGACGATGATTCTGCTGCCTGCGGGCGTTCCGAATTTCGCGCAGCGGTTGCTCAACCAGATGCATTACGCGCGGGAGCAGCAGGTGATTGCCTCGTGCCTGATCCTCGTGACGACTTTCGGGTTTCTGGGCCTGATCGTGAGCCAATGGTTTCGTCGCGCGGCGATTCGCCGAACCGCCGCGACAGCGTCCATCTTTGTCCTGCTGACGATGACGGGGTGCTGGCAGATGCGTTCCGCGGGAGAACCGAAGGTGGTGGGCGGTTTCGGACGAACGGGGCGCGGCGATGGCGATTTTGTGTATCCACGAGGAATTGACTATGACGGCCACCAGTTGTTCGTCGTCGATAAAACCGGACGGATTCAGCGGTTTGATCCCGACGGACGATGGCTGGGAATGTCGCAGATGCCGCGGATCGAATCCGGCAAACCCGTCGGATTAAGCGTCGCGCCCGACGGCCGGCTGTATGTGGCCGACACGCATTACTATCGCGTGGCAATCTTCTCGCCCGAAGGACAAATCGTTTCGTCGTTCGGAGAATTCGGCGAAGGCGACGGACAGTTTATCTACCCGACGGATGTCGCCTTCGCGCCGGACGGACGGATCTTCGTAAGCGAATACGGCGGTCACGACCGGATCAGCGTCTTCGACCGCGATCACCGGTTTCTCGGCAGCTTTGGAAGTCCGGGCGCCGAGCCCGGGCAGTTTTCTCGACCGCAGGCGATGGCAATCGACGCGGACAAACAAATCCTGTATGTGGCCGACGCGTGCAATCACAGGATCGAGGTGTATGACCTCGACGGAAAATGGCTGCGGTCCATCGGGCGGATTGGTCGCGAGCCGGGCCAGATGCGGTACCCCTATGGACTGGCTCTTTGCGGCAACGGCGATCTGGTCGTATGCGAATACGGCAACAACCGGATCCAGGTGTTCAACGCGGCCGGAGAAAGCATCGCAGTGTACGGCGGGCCGGGCCGTCAACTCGGACAACTGGCGTATCCGTGGGGCGTGGCCGTTGACCCTCGCAGGCGGGCATTTGTGGTCGATGCGGGAAACGATCGAATCCAGATATGGCAACTCTGATCGCGAGCATTTCGATTTATTTTGCGCAGCCCTGGTGGCTGGCCCTGGCGCTGTTGGCGGTGCCGGCGGCGTGGATGGGGTTGCGCTCGATGACCTCGCTGGGAACGGTGCGGCGGTATGTCGCGATCACTCTCCGCTGTGTCGGAATTTTGTTGCTGGTTATGCTTTTAGCGCGGCTGATGGTCGCGCAGCGGAACGAACATGTGACGGTTGTGGCGGTGATCGACCGGAGCCAGTCGATTCATCCGGACCTTTTGGATCAACACCTGGCGGCACTGGAAACAAAATTGGTTACCGCGCCTGCGTCGTCCGACACCGCCGGAACCATGGATCGGCTGGCAGTGGTGGATATCGCCGAGGCGGCGAGCATCTCGGCGCTGGGAGCCAATGCGATGGAGATCCGCCAGCGGAACACGACGCTTCTGGGAACGCAGTCGCGGCTGGCCGACGGCGTGCAGATGGCGATGGCAATCGCCCCCCCGGACACGGCCACGCGGATTGTCCTCTTAAGCGACGGCAACGAGACGGCCGGCAATTTGAAAGAGGCGGCGCGGATCGCGGCCAGCAACCAAATCCCCATCGATGTGGTGCCGGTGGAGTATGAGCATTCGAAGGAAGTTGTCTTTCAGCGATTGGCCGGTCCGGTCCGGGCCCGAAGCGGCGAGACGATCTCGCTACGGTTTATTCTGCACAGCACAATATCCGGCAAAGGGCGGCTACTCTTGACCATGAACGATTCTCCGGTCGATCTGGACCCGGATAGTAACGAATTGGGCGCGGCAATCGAGCTGCAGCCGGGGACCAATGTCAAGACGATCTCAATCCCGGTTGGCACGCGGGGAATGCACGAGTTCAAAGCCACATTCATCCCCGACGATCCGGGGGAAGACGGGGTATCGGAGAATAACCGCGCGACGGCGATGACCTTTGTCGCCGGGCCGGGACATGTGCTGATCGTGGATTCTCAGGGAACCGCCGGCGCGAATCTGGCGACCATCCTGAAGAACCGACAAATTGACGCACGACTGATCCCGGCGGCCGAGATGCCGGATTCGATGGCGCGGCTGATGGACTCCGATGCGGTGATCCTGGTCAACACCGAGTGCGGCAGTTTTTCGTATCAACAGCAGGAAATGCTGGCACGGTATGTGACGGAGATGGGCGGCGGGCTGGTTATGACCGGCGGGGACCGGTCGTTCGGCGCCGGCGGCTGGATCGGTTCTCCGGTGACGCAGGTGTTGCCGGTGGATTGCGATCCTCCGCAGAAAAAGCAAATGCCCAAGGGAGCCCTGGCGCTGGTGATGCACGCCTGCGAGATGCCCAACGGAAACCTCTGGGGCAAGCGAGTGGCGATGGCGGCGGTCAAGGCCCTGAGCCGGCAGGACCTGGCGGGGGTGTTGGATTATGGCTGGCAGGCGGGAGAATCGCGATGGGTGCATCCGTTTTCGGAGGTGGGCGACAAAACGGCGATCCTCAATTCCATCGAACAGATGCAAATGGGCGATATGCCGGACTTCGGGCCGCCGATGGCGGCGGCCTACAACGCGCTGGTCAAAAGCGACGCGTCGCAGAAACATGTCATCATGATCAGCGACAGCGATCCGGCTTTGCCCCCCCTTCCGCTGCTGATGCAGTACAAGGAGGCGGGGATCACTTGTTCGTGCGTGGCAGTCTTTCCGCATAATCCCGGCGACCTTCAGAAGATGATGACGATCGCGCAGACGACGGGCGGACGGTTCTACAATGTGGCCGATCCACAACAGTTGCCGCAGATCTTCATCAAGGAAGCGCAGGTGGTTCGACGCGCCCTGATCTTCGAGGAAACCTTTACGCCGAAGCTGAGCTTCGGTCTAAGCGAAATCATCCGGGGGATTCAGAGTACACCGCAACTGGATGGGTATGTACTGACCGGCCCCAAGGGCGGACTGGCGCAGACGCTGTTCGTCAGCCACCAGGACGATCCGATCCTGGCGGCGGGACAAGCGGGACTGGGGCGATCCGTGGCGTTTACCAGTTCCATCGACGGACGGTGGGCCTCGAAATGGTTGGCGTGGGAAGGATTCGAAGCGTTGTGGGCACAGATTATCCGTTGGGTTGGAAAACCCGCTCAGGGCGGGGATTGCGAGATCACAGCCGATATCCAGGGCCAGGAAGTGACGGTCCTGATCGAAACAGCGGAAAGCCAGGGACAGATTCCGACGCTTTCGCAGGTGGAGGCGCAGGTCATCACCCCCGAGGTCGAGAGCCAGCCGCTGGCGTTGACGCAATCGGGACCGGGACAGTACCAGGGACGATTTCAGGCGGACCGCGCGGGCAGCTATGTGGTGAATCTGCGGTATCGCAAGCGGCCTGACGGCCCGCTGCAACTGATGCAGACGCCGGTGACGGTCCCGTTTGCCCCGGAGTTTCGCGATCTTCGCGACAACCGGCCGCTACTGGAGGAGGTGGCGTCGATCACCGGAGGCCGCGTCCTGAACCTCGAGGATCCGCAGATGAATCCCTTTGAAAAGTCGGGGCTGAAGTATCCTCAGACCCAACTGCCGATCGCGCCCTGGCTGATGGGCACATGGATGGCGGTGTTCTTGCTGGATGTGGCGGTACGGCGGGTGGCGTTGGATATTGTCGCGATTCGGCGCAAGGTCGTCGGCTGGTTGCGGCCCAAGGCGCGACGCGCCAAACCGGACGAAATGCTGGATCAACTCAAGCGGACCCACGCCAAAATGCAGGAGCAATTCCAAAGCCGTCGGGTGGACACCCGCAGTCGGCGGTACGAGGGAGACTTGAAAAAGGAAGCCGAAATGCCGATAACGCCGACGGTCCCCGCTGCGGAAAAACCAACGGCAAAACCGGAGGAAACCAAATCCGCGGCCCCGAAGACCGCACCGGCGTCGGCGGCCCATATTGATCAATTGCTCAAAGCCAAACGAAAGGCCTTCAGAGCCGACGAATCGCCAGATCCAAAACCTTCTGATCCCAGACAGGAGAAACAGACATGAGCGACACAGTTCAGCAAGTTCAAGAACAATGCCGATGGTTCCGCGAAATGTTCCAGTCGCTTCGGCGGGAGGTCGGGACCGTAATCGTGGGCCAGGAAGACATCGTCGATTCGGTGTTGATCGGCTTATTTTGCGGCGGACATATCCTGCTGGAAGGCGTCCCGGGACTGGGCAAGACGCTTCTGGTGCGGACCCTGGCATCGGCGCTGTCTTTGTCGTTCCGGCGGATCCAATTCACGCCGGACTTAATGCCAGCCGACATCATCGGCACCAACATCGTGCTGGAGGACCCGGCAACGGGACGAAGGCAGTTCCAGTTCCAGCCGGGGCCGATTTTCGGGCAGATCATCCTGGCCGATGAGATCAACCGCGCCACGCCCAAGACTCAATCGGCCATGCTGGAGGCGATGCAGGAACACTCGGTGACCAGCGGGGGAATGATCCATCGGCTGACCGAGCCGTTTCTGGTTCTGGCGACGCAAAATCCGATCGAGCAGGAGGGAACTTATCCGCTTCCGGAAGCGCAACTCGACCGGTTCTTCTTCAAGCTTCTCGTGCCGTACAGCACCCGCGCGGAACTCAAGACGATCCTGGACCGGACGACGACGCGGCAGACACCGCAAGCCAAACCGGTGGCCGATGCGGAGCAAATCCTCAGAGCCCAGGAACTGGTGCGACAGGTGGTCGTGGCCGATCATGTGCAGGATTATGCAATCCGACTGGCGATGGCGACGCATCCCGACGATGGTACGGCGCCCGACGCGGCGAGGAAATACATTCGCTATGGATCGTCACCGCGCGGCGTGCAAACGCTGATCCTGGCGGGAAAAGTGCGGGCGCTGCTGGACGAACGGTATCATGTCAGTTTCGGGGACATTTCCGAATCGTACCTGCCGGCCATGCGGCATCGAATCCTGTTGAACTTCGAAGGACAGGCCGAGGGGATCGGCAACGACGATCTGCTCAGACAGATTCTGGAAGCGACGCCCAAAGCGGAAACATCCTGAATCCGAAATTCCAAACCCTAAACAAATCCAAAAGATCGAATTTACAATTGAAGAAACAAACTGGATTCCGGTCTTCGCCGGAATGACAACATGAGCGAAACGCAGATCAAAGCAGGTAAACGCAAGGGGCTGTCGGAGCTGCTGGACCCCGGATTTCTGGCACGGCTGGACACGCTGGATGTGCTGAGCCACCGGATGCTGCGGGGACGGCTGCACGGCCAGCGGCGAAGCAAACGGCGAGGCCAAAGCGTGGAGTTCGCCGATCACCGGGGGTATGTGCCCGGGGATGATCTTCGATTCGTCGATTGGAATATTTACGGGCGACTGGAACAGCTGGTCCTCAAGCTGTTTTTGGAGGAGCAAGATCTGACGGTGCATGTGATGCTGGACACGACCGGCTCGATGGGTCTGCCGGATGCAAACAAGTCGCGGTATGTTCTGCAACTGGGTGCGGCCCTGGGGTATATCGCGCTGGCGGGCAACAACCGCGTCACGCTCAGTTCGTTCGGGGACGGATTGACCGGCCAGTTGTCCAATATCCGCGGACGGGTCTATCTGCCGAGAATGGCGGAGTTTCTCTTGACACGAAAACCGGAAGGCGTCAGCGACTTTGACCGGGCCTGCAAGCAGGCGGTCGCCGGACGGATCGGCAGCGGCGTGATGATCGTCGTGTCGGATTTTCTTTTCAAAGAAGGATATGCCGACGGCCTTCGGCGGCTGATCAGCTCGCAGTATGAACTTTACGCCATTCAGGTACTCAGTCCCCAGGAGACCGAGCCGACGATTTCGGGAGATCTCAAACTGGTAGATGTCGAAGACGGCGACACGGCAGAGATCACGGTTAGCGCCGCTTTGTTGAAATATTACAGGAGAAATCTGGCGGCCTACTGCAACGAGCTGAAGGATTTTTGTGTGGCCCGGGGCGGAGCGTATGTGTTGGCCAACACCGCCACGCCGATTGAGACGCTGGTGTTGAATACCCTGCGACGGATTCGGCTGGTTCGATAACGGAAACGACGATGGAATGGATGACGCCACTGATGGGATTGCTGACAGGCGGGATCGCGATATCCGGCCTTTTGATCCTGTATTTTCTCAAACTGCGGCGAACCGAGCAGATGATCTCCTCGACGCTATTGTGGAAACGGGCAGTGCAGGATCTGCAAGTCAACGCGCCGTTTCAGCGGCTGCGGCGGAATCTCCTGCTGCTGTTGCAGCTTTTGGCGCTGGCGGCGATGGCGGTTGCACTGGCCGGTCCGGTGATGTCCCTGACGCGCGGCCCCGGCAAGCGAATGGTGATTCTGATCGACCGGTCCGCCAGCATGAACGCGACCGATGTTTTGCCGAGCCGACTGGCGGAGGCCAAGCGACAAGCGCGGATATTGGTCGAGTCGATGCGGAACCGAGCGGCCTATTCTCTGCAGGATTCGTCGGATCAGGCGATGATTGTCGCGTTCGACGACCGGTGCAAAGTAATGAGCAATTTCACGGCGGACAAACGACAACTTCTGGCGGCGATTGACGCGATCGAACCGGGTGACGGACGAAGCCGGCTGGGCGAGTCGATCCTGGTGGCCAGGGCATTTGCGCAATCCATGGGCGAGGAAGCGAACAACCGCAGCTCACAGGAACCGGCGGAGCTGATCCTGTTCAGCGACGGCCGGATCGCGGATCGGGATTCGATTGCCGTCGGACCGGATGAACTTCGGTATTTCGCGATCGGATCGGTTGGGGACAATGTCGCGGTCACGGCGATGCAGGCGCGGCGATCGTATGAAAATCCGGAGCAGGTAACCGTGTTTGCAACCCTGACCAATTACGGGGCACAGGCCGTGCGATGCGATATTCAGATCGCCGTCAATGGCGACATCCGGCAGGTCCAGAACCGCGAAATCCCGGCGCAAAAGACCGAAGGAGATCCGCCCCAGGAACGGCCGGGCAAGCTGACCGTAGAGTTTCTTCTGACGCAGGCCGGAGGGGCGGTCGTCGAGGTCCGGCACACGGCCAGTGACTCTTTGGAACGCGACAATGCAGCTTGGGCGATCGTGTCTCCACCGAAACAGACCCGAGTCCTGCTGGTTACCGAGGGCAATCCCGCGATTGAATCGGCCCTGAAGGCCTGCCCGATTCAGCGACTGGAAGTCTGTTCTGGGGTGCAGTTTGACGCGATGGATCCGGAGACGATGAACGCCCAACAGCCCTACGACATTATCGTCCTCGACAAGCACAGCCCCAAATCATTGCCGAAGGCGTCGTATATTATCTTCGGAAAACCTCCGGATGGAATCGAGGCCACAACCACCGCCGAGCCCCTGGAAAACCAGCCGATTCTCGATTGGCGCGGACAACATGCCGTGCTTCGGTATGTGAACCTGACGAATGTATTTGCGGTCAAGGCGACCAAGATTGCGCTGCCGCGGGATGCGCAGATCCTGGCGGAATTCCGTGACAGCCCGGCGATCGCCACCCTCAGGCGCGGGGGCAACACCCTGCTGCTGGTGGCCTTTGACATCCTGGAATCGAACTGGCCTTTCGAGCCGAGTTTTATCCTGTTCTGGTACAACGCCCTGGCCTATCTGGGCACGCAGACGGGCGAGCAGTTGACGGCCAATCTGCTGACCGGAGAACCGATTATGATGGAAGGGTTGCCGGCTGGCGCAACCGGAACGCTGACGAATCCCGACGGGAGCAAAGAATCCATATCCAGCGGCCAGGCGGGTATCGTTCGGTATCCGCAAACGGACCGGGCGGGGATCTATTCGGTGGAATTGGCTCGACAGCCGGTTCGGGCGTTTGCGGTCAATTTACTCAGCGAACAGGAAAGCCAGATCGCACCCGTGAAAGAACTGACGCTGTCGGGCCGGGAAATCACCGCGGCGGATCGGGCCTTGGCTCGAGCCAATGTGCCGCTGTGGCCGTGGATGGTATTGGCGGCTTTGATGATTGTATGCGGAGAATGGTTTTTATACAATTCGCGTATTCGGTTGTGAAGGCATATCCGGGAGAGCACTATGAATCGAAAGCGAATCTGGACCGGGATTCTTTGGTTCTGCATCATGGCGCAAGCGGCGACGGCGAAGGAAGACCCGTTCAATGTGGATGTGTTCTTCGGCTGGGGCGGTTGCTATCGGCCGATGGAGTGGACCCCGGTGGAGGTCAACATCCAGGGAAACCTCAAGGAGCCGTTTGAAGGATCTTTGGTGTTATCGGCCCGACAGGACGAACTGAACACGATGAACTTGGTCCACCCGTTCGTGCTGACGCCGGAGATTCCCCTACATATCCCGCTGGTGACCAAACTGGCTTTCGCCGCCGACAAATGCACCGTGCGGATCGAAGGACAAAGACACAGGGTATTCTGGAGTGGAAATTATGATCTGTGGGATTTTTCCGGGCAAAAGCAACTGCTGACTTCCGTAGGCGTTCACGATATGTTGATCGGCCTGATCGGGCAGCGAAGACATGGAATCCTTCAAACAAATCGACAGGCGATATCGATCAACGAACAAGCCAGCGGCCAGGTCTATCTTCAGGACAAAATCGCTCGGACCGCGCCATGGGACTGGACGGGATACGCCTCGCTGGATTTGTTGATCCTGTATGATCCGTCCTGGTCGGAGTTTCATCCGCATCAGTTGCGTGGGATCAGTGAGTGGGTGCGGAACGGGGGATCGCTCCTGTTGGTTTACGCGACCAATCCTCCGGCGGCGGATAATCCCATCGCGGGCCTGCTTCCTTTTGTTCCGACAACGCCGATAAATGTGACGATCCCGAAGGAAGTGCTGTCGGCCTGGGCACTGCGGGATGAGACCCCAGAAGCAATCGCGGCCAGTCCCATCGCGGGCAATCCGCCCAGCCCGGCCTGGCGATACGACGGACGCGTGGAACAGGGCCATTTGTTCGCGGTCGGGCAAGTGGGATTTGGGCGAGTCGGCGTGCTAACCTTTGACCCCGGAAATTTGTCGGATGTGCAAAAAACGATTTCTTCCCGATTCTGGGTGGGTCGATGCAACGCGGTGCTGACTGAAGGGGTCGGCGCCGTCGACCTGGAACAAATCCGGAATCTCCCGGAGTTGCAGCGGCGATTTGAAGGTCCGGTTGAATACGCCCGGATTCCCCGGGGACGGCGGCTGAAATTCGTGGAGGATGCCGCGGCCGAACTGAAAGAGGCCCGCCAATACAATAACTGGAGATTCCAAACCGGATTTACCCAGTCTGCCGGCAACGCCGTCATGGAACACCTCTACAACATCGCGCAGATGCGGCCGTTGAGTATCTGGTGGGTAATCGGTCTGCTGACTCTGCTGGCGGTCCTGCTGGGGCCGGTGGATTACCTGGTCCTCAAACGGATCGAGCGTCTGCCGTTGACCTGGGTCACCTCAGCGGGCTGGATTGCCCTGTTTACGCTCGGGGCCTATTTTGGCGTACAGGTGCTTCGGGGCGGTTCCATGCAGGTGCGAACCGTTTCGGTCATCGACGGAATTCAGGGCCAGCCGGGAGCGCGGGCAACCTATACGACCGGCATCTTTGCCCCGAAAAGCGACGATTATCCGCTGGCCAATCCTCGAGTCTTGCAGGACCGACGGCAGTGGTGGTCGGGGATTACGCCGAGTCAGGAGGAGTTGTATTCGTATCGTCAGCAGGCGGCGGGACGAAACCTGTACTGCCTGCAATACGACGGAGCCAACATTCCCTATTCGATCCCGATCAACATTTGGACGATCCAGTGCCTTCAGACCGAGACGACCCTCAGCGAATTCCCCTTGGAATGCCGGCTGGATCGGGAGGAAAATGGTTATCGGCTGACCGTCACAAATCGATCGAGATTCCCGCTGAAGGAAGGATATGTTCAGATTGATCCGAGACGACGGATCGAGTTTGGCGGGGTGGCCGCCGGCGAAACGAAAGAGTTTCCGCCCGAGCTGCCCAGGGCGCTGTCCTGGGATGATCAGGTTAGCGAAAGGATTCCGCGGTATTCGCGGGGCCGGGGCGGCGCCGGCTTGTCGGATGTATCGGTGTTCTCTTCCCCGGGCGTCCTTCTTAGAACACAGGGGATCCAGCGTTATCTGGAACGCAACGCCGCGGTCGTGTGCGCGTGGTTTTCGGATCCGGCGATTCCGTTTTCATTCCAGGACCGGACCTATCCGGAAAGCCATGTACAATGGGTACGACAGGTGATCTTTCCAACCGAGCAGAAAGAGCAGGGTAAACCATGATCGAGATCAAAGGGCTAAGCAAGTATTACGGTGATCTGGCGGCATTGGTCGATTTGAACCTGACGATCCGCGCGGGTGACATCTTTGGATTCATCGGGCCCAACGGCGCGGGCAAGACCACAACCATGCGAATCCTGGCAACGCTGCTGGAACCGACTCGCGGCCAGGCGTTCATCGACGGACAGGATGTGACCCGATACGGACGGGAAGTGCGTCGCAAGGTCGGGTACATGCCGGACTTCATGGGCGTGTATGACGATTTGAAGGTGTTCGAGTACCTGGAGTTTTTCGCGGCGGCGTTCTCAATCGAGCGAAGCAAACGCAAGTCAATCGTCGAGGGCGTCCTGGAGCTGACGGACCTGACCAGCAAAAAGGCCGCCGCCGTCGATAGCTTGTCGCGCGGGATGCAGCAGCGGCTGGGACTGGCGCGGGTGCTGATCCACGACCCGAAGGTGCTGATCCTCGACGAGCCGGCCAGCGGCCTGGATCCGCGGGCAAGGATCGAGATCCGCGAACTGTTGCGGGAACTGAAGCGGATGGGCAAGACGATCATGATCTCCAGCCATATCCTCAGCGAACTGGAAGAAATCTGCGACCATATCGGGATCATCGAACGCGGCCATCTGGTCTTCAGCGGAACGATGGAGGAGATCCGGCGGCGGGTGGGCGTACAGTGCAAGGTCAAGGTCCGGGTGATCAGCAACGCCGAGCGGGCGGTCGAGCTGTTGTCGTCGCTGCCGCAGATCCAGGAGGTCAAACTCGACGGCGATCATCTGGCCGTGACATTTCAGGAGGGCCACGAAGGCGACGGTATAATCGCGCGAACACTGGTGAACGGCGGATTGGATGTGGTGTCCATCGAGCCCGAGCAGGTCAAACTGGACACCGCTTTCCTTCAACTTACGCAGGGGATTGTCCATTGATCGGCGGCGCGTTCGGCGCAGAAAAGCAGGATATGGGACATAGGAGATAGGATTTAGGTCGGTATTGGGCGTGGAACCACAAGCGTGCAGATTGCGACGATGACAAGCTGGTTGAATCCCGTCGGTTGGATGGGGCCGATCTTCGACAAGGAGTTGCGCGTCGCCAGCCGGAGAAAGAGGACCTATTGGCTTCGCATCTTCTATGTGGGGGCATTGGGACTTTTTCTGGTTCCCATCTGGCTTCGACTGCTTCAGCATGCCGAATGGACCGCAATAAATAGTTTGTCCGTATCGGAGGAGGCAATCGAGATCACGACATGGTTGATAGTATTCCAGTTTATCGCTCTGCAAATCCTTTCGGCGATTTTTCTTTCGCCTTCGATCAGTGAAGAAATCAATCACCGAACGCTGGGGACTTTGTGGACAACGCCGATCCGGGGATTCGAGGTTGTCGTGGGAAAACTGTCCAGCAAGATCGCCATCCTTCTCCAGATGCTGGCGATCAGTCTGCCGTTTCTGATGACGCTTCGGATGTTCGGCGGGATTCCATGGGGATTGATTGTCGGCGGTTGTGCGCTGACCCTGGCAACCGTGTTTCTGGTGGGATCATTGAGTTTGACCCTGTCGGTGTTTATCAAAAAACCCTATATGGTCTTGGTCTGTGTGGCGCTGTTTCTGTTTCTGGTATTCGGATTGATCCCCGTTGTTATTGGAATATCGCTTGAATTGTTTATGCCGAACGGCGCAGACTGGTTCTTTTGGGGGACCGTATCCCTTTTAACCAACCCCTATTACTACATGATCCACTATATGGACTCCATATCCGGAGGTACGGTCCCGTTTCCATGGGGAAGTTTTTCCATTCAGATCTGCGAGGGAATCCTCTTGTTGCTTGTGGCCTCTCGGTTGGTTCGAATCCGGGGTTTACGAGCGATGGATGAGTTACCAAAACGAGAGGATTTTCATCCGGAACGCTATCACCCAAAGGCGGTCTTTTTATTTCGGCCGTGGTTTGCCCACATGCTGATCAAGCAATGGCTGGGGCCGGGAATGATCTGGAAAGAAAGCGTCAGTCCCTTTTTTCATCCCCGGCATCGGATGGTATCCATGGTCCTAATGGCCATTGGAATTGGAATTGTACTGTGGATCCTGCTTGCGTTGACAGTCTATCACGCATGGGCTTCGATCAATCGGAACATTCAGGGATTTGTACTGTTGTCTGGTTTTTCGTTGGGCGTACTGATAACAACCATTGCTTCCGTAACCGTCATTACCGGCGAAATGGAGGGACAATCCTGGCCGATTCTGTTGACAACTCCGCTGTCCAATGCCCGGATTCTGGGCGGAAAGATCTACGGCGTCTTACGCCGAAGCGGTTGGATCTGGGCGGCTCTTATTGGCTGGGTCACAATCAACTGCTGGCAGGACACCTTGGAATGGAAGATGGTACTTGAGTACATCCCCTTGATTCTTCTAACGATCGGTTTTGTGATATCGTTGGGTTTTTATCTGGCCCTGCGATGCAAGAGGGCGATGCCCGCCATCACGATCGGCCTGGTTGTTCTGTTGATTCTATGGATTTTTCTACCGTTGCTGATGAATTATATGGACGACCTGACCGACTCGGTAATCGATTGGGGGCAGAAAGATGATTCCTTGTTTGTCGGAGTAATGGGATGGTTCTTCGGCTCGGTTTTGCATCTTGATCAGGGCCTGTCAGCATGCTATGAAGGTATTCAATGCTGTAACCCCTTGTTCTTTTTCTTCTGTATTCTCCTCGAGGGAGATTTGATGTATTCGGGTCTTTATGACCTGTACGAAGATAACCACTTGGTGATCTATATTATCTCCACGATCGTTCTGTACGCTTGTCTGGGATTCTTGTTTTCCTGGAGGGCACATCGGTTGGTCCGTCAACGAGTCTTCGAGTGAGGGCGGGCGAGATGACGCAGGCAACGGCCGACAGATTGCTGGATTGGATCACGCTGCAGGCGATCACGGGGCCGATCGTGGATAAGGAGCTGCGCGTCGCCAGTCGGCGGATTCGGTATTATTTATTGCGGATGGTGTTTGTGGGGATCATCGGATTGCTGATTCTTCTGAGTTGGACTTCCGCGTACCGATTTTCCGGTTCGACTGCCCTGCAGGCATCCCGAATGTCCGTGATTTCCATCACGGTCACCACGACGGTGATCGGATTTCTTTTTTTCGCCGTGCCGTTTCTGGCGGCGGTGATGATGAGCAACTCGATCAGCGACGAGATCCGCCGAGGGACGCTGGCGACGCTGATGACCACCCCGATCACCATGCCGCAACTGGTCGTGGGCAAACTGCTGAGCCGATTGGCGCATCTGCTGCTGTTGACGGCGGTGGCCTTGCCCCCGCTGTCGATCCTGCGTCTGTTCGGCGGAGTTCCGTGGGAGGCGGTGATGCCGGGGATCGTGCTGACGATGACGACGGCGATCCTGGCCGGTTCGGTGAGCTTGTGGTTTTCAGTGACGGCCCGTCAGGCCCATCAGGCCCTGTCCATGACGATCGGCATATTTATACTGGCATATCTGGGCGGTATCCTGTTGTCGATCTGGGGTTCGGCCCTGGTCAGCAATGGAATCCTACCGAAGTGGACCCTGGGACTGGGACCGATTTTTCGTATTCTGAATCCGTATCCAATTTTTCTTTCCATGATGGCCGGATCTCGGATGGCGACTACCGCGGGTCTTTCATGGGCGCTCCACTGCCCGATCTCGCTGGGGATGTCGGCATTGATCCTGGCGTGGGCGTGCGTGCGGCTGCGGAAGGCGATGATCCGGCAGGCATTCGATCCGAACCGCGTGGGAGTCATCGGTAAGGCCCTGGGGGCCGGACGAATCCGGCCCATTCGGGCCGTCGGAAATCCCCCGATCACCTGGAAAGACCTGCACAGTACGCTGCGGGAAAAAGGATGGAGGGAACGATTCACGATTCCGCTGGCGCTGGCGATGCTCGGGGTCGCGTACTTTCTGGCATGGGAGTATGACGAATTAAACGAGGTTGTATTTCATGCGATCTTCGCGGCGATCCTGGCTTTGCTGGGACTGCTTTGGACAACCACGCTGGCGGGAACGACCCTTGCACGGGAAAAAGAGTCGCGGACCCTGCCGATTCTGTTGATGATTCCCCGATCGGATACCGATATCCTGTGGCAAAAAATTCTGGCGATCTTCCGCAAGACAGCTTCGATCTGGATGATCCTGGCGATCCATGTGATCGTGTTCTCGGTCGTCGGGCCGCTCCATCCGATGTCCTTTCCGGTTCTGGTCCTAATCGTCGCTCCGACGCTGGTTTTCATTCTTGGCCTGGGTTTGTTTTTCAGTGCCCACTGTCGAAGCACAACCGCGGCGACAACCTGGAGTTTTGTCGTTCCCTTGCTCATGTGGTTTTTCAATCCGTTTCTGGCCTTGTGCAATCCGATCTTCGCGATCGGGTTGGCGCTAGTCGGACTGCAGCACGGGGAACGATCGCCCGTCGGATGGTTTGGAACGGTGTGGGTCGTCGTCTTGATCGGTTATTTTTGTATCGGAGCGGTTTTTGTGGACGCCGCGGAGCGTTTGATGCGAAGTCGAATGTTTGAAAGTCGAGGGTAATCGTAAACGATGGCCGATCTGCAGACGATCTTCAGCCGAAGGGCTTTGTGGAATCTCACGGGGCCGATCCTCGACAAGGAACTGCGGACCTCCAGCCGCCGAACACGCAATTACTGGCTCCGGGTGGGCTATCTGGCGGCGATGACGGCGTTCCTGGCCCTGGTCTGGGTCAGCAGCACCTCCGACTTTCGCCGGGGGGGAAGTTTGGCCACGCAGCTGGCCAATCTGTCCACGGCGGGAATGATTATTATCACGGCAATCGTTGTCTTTCAGTTTCTGGCCACACAGTTTCTGGCGGTGATTTTGCTGAGCACGGCGATCAGCGACGAAATCTATCACAGTACGCTGGGGGTCCTGATGACCACCCCGATCAACAGTTTTCAGATCGTGATTGGAAAACTGTTCAGCAACCTTCTGCAAATTGTGATTCTGATCGGCATCAGCTTGCCGTTGCTATCGATGGTCCGGGTGCTGGGGGGCGTACCGTGGACCTATGTCTGGTCCAGTTTGTGCGTTACTCTGACGGCGATCCTCTTCGCCGGATCCCTGAGTTTGTATTTTTCGATCAGCGGGCGGCGTTCATACGCGGTCATCCTCAAGACCATCTTGGCGCTGGGCGTTCTCTACGGATTTGTGCCGGGCCTGGCGATCTGGATGTTGTACTACAGGGTTTCATTGAATGACTTGTTGCCGTGGGTCATTCTGCCCAACCCGATGCTGACGATGTATTTCCATACGCTGACGGTGGTGGCGCCCAACGCGATGGCGGGATTTCCATTCTACTTTGCCTGGTGGCCGAATTGCCTGATTTTGCTGGCCTTGTCGCTGTTGATCTTATCCCGATCGATTGCGATTGTCCGGGTTGTCGCGTTGCGGCAGGCGACGGGGCAAAGCACGGAACTGTTTCCGGAACTGCCGTTTTTGCAGTATCTCTTCGGAAAAAAACCGGCGTCGGAAGAATCGTCCGATGTGCAAACAACGCGAGAGGTCGACGGTTCGCCGGTCGTCTGGAAAGAACTTCGGGCGCCGATCATCCAGGGAGGACGCAAAGCGGGAATCGCGGCGCTGGTGGTGTCGATCGGGGCCCTGGCGTTCACCTATGCGATGGGGTACAAGGACAACCTGCTTCGCGAAGACAATACGCACATGTCCTATCTGACGATCTTTATGTTCATGGGGCTGGTGGCCAATCTGGTTCTTCCGGCGACCACCATCACGACCGAACGCGAAACCCGGTGCTGGCCGCTGCTGTTGGCGACGATTCTGGACGATTGGCAGATCCTGCTGGGCAAGGCGGCGGGAGTGATCCGACGCTGTTTGCCGATGTGGCTTTTCATCGCTGCGCATACGCTGTTGTTTATCTTGACGCGATACATTCATCCCATCGCCCTGTTGCATCTGACGATGATCGCGGTCGGAGCGAGCGTCTTTGTAACGGGCAGCGGTTTGTACTTCAGTTCGGTTCTGCGGCGGACGACTTCTGCGGTTGTGGCCAATCTGGCTCTGGCGATCGGCCTGTGGGCCGTGATGCCGGTGGTGATGCTGTTCGTCACGATGATCACCACAAATCAGGACTATCTAAACTGGTCGCTGAAACTCAATCCGATCGCGCAAACCTCGGTAATCGCCAAAGCCGACAGCGGAGACGACAACGCTCTGGATCCTTTGTCTCAGTTACGATACCAATGGACTCAAACGCACCGAACGCGCTTTGGGAAAACGACCTGGACGCTGCTGGGAAGCATGATTGGTTATTCAGCGATGGGGGTCCTGTTCGCCTGGAGGGCCAAACATCGTTTACGACGACATATCTTCGATTGAACGGCCAAAGGAATGAACCTTCAGACCCTACAAGACGCATTTCTGGACGGATTGACCCTGCGACCGCTGACCGGCCCGATTTTCGACAAGGAACTTCGCATAACCAGCCGTCGAAAACGGTATTATGTTCTCAGGGTCGTCTATTTGGCGCTGATGCTGTTTATTCTGGCGATGATCTGGGCTGAGGAAGTCCGGTACGATCAGCCGTCCGTAATGACCATTTCACGGATGTCGTTGGCGGGGCAGATTTTAACTTCCTTCATCGTCTGGTTTCAGTTCATCGGATTGCAGATTGTCGCCGTGATCATGCTGAGTACCTCCATCAGCGAAGAAATTTACCACAAGACGCTCGGAGTTCTGATGACCACGCCGATCACGGCCGTTCAGATCGTGCTGGGCAAGTTGTTCAGCCGGTTGTGGCAATTGTTGCTGCTGCTGGGCATCAGCTTGCCGGTTCTGGCAATCGTACGCGTCTTCGGGGGAATTCCCTGGGGTTTTCTGATTGCGGGTCTATCGATCACGCTGTGTTCAGTGCTTTTTGTCGGTGCAGTCACCATGCTGTGGTCGATCTATTGCCGAAGAGCGTATGCCGCGATCATTCTGAGCGTTCTGACCCTGGCGGCGCTGTTCGCATTGATTCCCTTTTTGACCGCCATCATCTGTATTCAGGCCGGGGAGGGCGAAGAGGTTTTTATGACCCTTGGACTGTTGAATCCCTATCTCTGTCAGGGGATCAATACCTTTATGATGCTTGAGCCCCGGGGAGCGCCGGCCTCGATGATCATGCCGTTCGAATGGTATCCGTGGATGGATTGCGGATTGTTGCTGGCCTCCGCTTTGCTGCTGGTGTCGATCTGCATCTGGAAGGTTCGCAAGGCCGCTTTGCGGCAGATCGTCGGCGAGACATCGATCATCCTCAGTCCTCAGACTCCATCGCCATCTTCATCGCCGGATGCGATGGCCCCGAAACTGCGATCCGTTCGCGGCCAACCGGTGTATTGGAAGGAGTGCCGGCTGCCGCTGTTCGGCCGCCACAAGATCGCGGCGTGGGTGTTTGTGATCCTGGGGTTGGGGGTGCTGGGAATCATCTACGCGATTCTGGCCGACACCAACGACCTCGACGACAGCGACACGCAGGCGATGTTCGGCATTGTGTTCATGGGACTGGCAACTCTGATCACCTCAATCCTGCCGGCCGCCACCATAACCGGCGAGAAAGAAAGCGGGTCCTTGCCCTTGCTGTTGACCACAACGCTGACGGACTGGGAAATCCTGATGGGCAAGTTCTTCGGGGTGATTCTGCGATGTTTTCCGGTCTGGTGTATTCTCATGGGACATCTGCTGATCTTTGTTCTGGTGGGGTACCTGCAACCGGTTGTGCTGCCCTATATGACGATTGTCGTTGCGTGGGTTTTGATTCTTTTTACGGCCAGCGGCGTTTATTTCAGCGTCCGGTTTCACCATACGACCACGGCCGTGATTATGAATATGGTCACATGGGCGGTTGTCTGGGGACTTGTGCCGATGATCCTGGCTCTTATGACGATTGGCTTTCGTCTGGACGGCGATATCGTCGAAGGGTATATGGATATTGTACCATTTGTCCAGTGTGCCGTCCTGATCGACGGGGCGTGCGGCGACGGCGGAACCTTCCATTGGATCGGCCTCAATCAGCTCAATATCGCCGAGACCCTGATCTGGATTCTCGTTTGTTCTATTGGATATTTGCTGGTGGCAGCCGGATTCCTGGCGCGGGCCAAGGCCCTGCTACGGAGAAAGGCCTTACGATGAGGGGGGAGCATGCGCCATGATTGTCGGCATGATGCAGATACAGTTGCGGTTGTACGGGATCGGCTCATTGAAAGACAAACGACGGATCGTCAAGAGCGCCATTGAGCGGATTCAAAGCCGGTTCAATGTGTCGATCTCGGAGATCGAGGCGCAGGACAGCAAGGTGCATGCCGTCATCGGCATTTGCGCGACGGCCAACGACTCGATGTTTATCCAGCAACAACTGGAAACCGTCAAATCATTTCTCAACGGCGACGGACGATTCATCGTCTGTAAAACCGACCTGGAAATCTACCACTGGGACACGGTATGACCTCCATTTTCGATTTTCGAATTGGCCTCACGCAAAGTCGCCAAGGCGCAAAGAAAACCGATATTCACAGATTCCGCAGATTTTCACAGATTCAATAAATAAGGATTCCTGCTTTCGGGAATAACATTGGATGCAAAATAAACCCCCGGCAAAAAGCCGGGGGCTTTCATTTCTATAGGGTCATGACCCGACTCGGCACATAAATATCCCGAGGCCCTCCAGATGTACTCTATTTCTTGTAGCCGAAATCCCGAAGAAACTCGGCGATGCTGGCGGGCTTGGTCATGATCGCCAGGTCCAGGGAGTATTGTCGAGATTCGCCGGGCTTCAGTTCGATCAGTTTTTTTTGTTTTCGCGCAACGCCTTGACCGATGGGGAAATTGGTTCCAGGTTCCAATGCGCAGACATAGTCACCCATACCGAAGTGCTGCCAGTTGGCCAGGCACGGGAGTTGTTGTTTGTTGTAGCACAGAATCAAAGCGAATCCGAGTTTGCGGTTGACCAGGCCGGCAGTGACGATCCCTTTACGGTCGGGCTTGGCGTCGATGAACCCGCAGGCCTCCAGTCCGCCACGGTGACTCTCCATCGGCTTGCGGCATTTGCGGTAATTGGAGTTTTCGTTGAAGATCGCATTATCCATCGGCAACCCGCGTGACTTGCAGGTTCCGCGATAGACGATATCAACGCCGTCATCGACCAGCGGATACCCAAAGTTGCAATGGTAGAGAATCATGTGCGGGGCAGGTGTGGTGCCGCGATTGGTCACTTGATCTTCAATATGGATCCACGGAATCCCGATATGGCCGGAGATGGTGCGGCGAAGTTCCAGAGACGGGCCGAAAAGCCGTGTTTCCCTGACGGTTCCGGTGATGGCAAAATCGAGCTTGCCGGAGGGAAGATCGGGCTGAATGATGGATTCGACCGCGGCGGGGATGTTACTGATCCGGCCGTGTAGTCCGCGTTCGCCGAACTCATCGGATTCCGGCGGTCCGACATGCGTCAGGCCGCAGGTGGTAACAAGACCCCCGCCGAAGGAATAGAGCCACTCGATGCCGCGGGTGGTATCGGGCCTGGGGGCGGTGATTCCGCCATGCGTGAGAAAAGCCAGCGACGCCGAGTTGAAGAAGGCATCGACGATGTCCATGCCGCGATCCAGGACAACCTTGTAACGAAGGCCGGCGCCGGTATCGATCCAGGCGATCCGCGCGCCGCGGCCGGGGCCATTGTCGAGAACGGATGTTTCGATACCGCCGATCTGCGCAGAGTTGCAGACCTTATTGTGCCAGGGATGCTCGCGTTGTCCGGCCATAATCAAATCCTTTCGATCAAGAGTTGTTATCGTCGTAACAGATTGTTGCCATTCCGTCAAGAGTTGGTTTGGCATGCGGAAAAATTCGATTGCCGGATATCCGGACATCAGGTATAGTCCTGCCTTTTGATTTCGGAAGAACAGAAGCGATGGACAGGCAAAGACAATCCGATTGGGCGGCGATCTTCGATGTCGATGGCACGATGGTCGATAACGCC
Source organism: uncultured Pirellulales bacterium (assembly GCA_964643355.1). GTDB lineage: Bacteria > Planctomycetota > Phycisphaerae > Sedimentisphaerales > Anaerohalosphaeraceae > FEN-1350. The sequence goes on along the minus strand of CAZXPW010000018.1, from coordinate 6,628 downwards.
CGTTATCACGAGGCGGCATGGATCGAACTGGGGCGCCGTCACGGATTCGGGATCACGCCGGAGTTCTATCGGCAACATATCCACGCCCGCAGCAATGATCGGAACATCCGGGCCCTGCTCGGCGAGGCGGCCGGCGAGGCAGATATCCGGCGGCTGGGCGACGAAAAGGAAGAAATCTACCGCGAAAGTTTTCAGTCGGTAATGAACGAGATTCCCGGATTGACGGCCCTTCTTGCGGCCCTTTCCGACGAGGGTGTCGCCTGTGCGGCCGCATCGAATTCGCCCAAGGCGAATGTGGATATGGTCCTGGACGGTTTGGATATTCGTCGCTATTTTCGGATCGTCCTCGACAGGGATCTGGTCCGAGTCGGTAAGCCGGATCCGGAAATGTTTCTGCGGATCAGCGCGGAATTATCGATCGAGCCGCGGCGATGTGTGGTTCTGGAGGATTCAGCGTCCGGGTTTCTGGCCGCGCGACGCGCGGGGATGTCATGCGTCGCGATCGCCTGCGGCGCCGATCCGGAGGATATTCAAACGGCGGACCATCTCGCCGAGGTTCATCAGGACTTTACGACAATCACACCAGCATTATTGTGTTCTCTTGTGAACAGTTCGGCTACTTGACCTGCATCTCGAGAATCCCGCCGGAAAAACCGGGCTGTAATTGTACCTCGACGCGGATGGCGTCGGTTGTGACGGGATCGAATTGGACGCCGCAGAAACGGTCGAGGGTGATCTCGTATCCTTTGGCATTGGCGACATCCTTCCACTGCTCGCCATCGCGGTAGAGGACCTTCCACGATTTTGGGAGGCGACACCTGCCTTTGCCGGTGTCGTCGAACCAATAGACCTGCACCGACGAGATGTTCGTCGCGGCGCCGAGATCGTACTGAATCCATTCGGCGGAACCTTTGTGATCCCACCAAGTGAAGCGCGGAATCGATCCGTCTGCCGAGTTGGAGGGGACTTTCCCATCCCAGGCGGCTTCGATCGAATCGGAGAGATTGCACCACGAGGCGCGCTTCTGGGTCGGCCCGGGTGCAACCCAGACATTGGCATCCGGACTATCGCTGACGGTCGGGAACGAGGAGATGCGCAGGCGCGCGGCACCCATGGGGATCAGGGTAACGGTCTCGGTCGGCTCGGTCGTGCGGGCGGGGCTTTGCTGGATCTCACCGACGAGGCCGAATTCATCCAATTGCCAAGCGGGGATCTTACGGGCCCTGGCCTTAATTTCCAGCGGGACATCCTCGGGCACAAAGGGCTGATCGGAGGCGGGCCAGGGTTTGCGGACCAGCTCCAACCCCAGCAAATCGTAGGGTTTGGCGAGGTCGAGATCCAGGCCGTAATTCCACGGCGTGGTTGGATGCAGTTCCCAGGCCGGCCAAGCGTCGGTGCCGCCTTCGCGGACATATTGTTCGCCGATCTTGAGCGAGTAGGTCAGCGGGCCGCGATCGATGGAGACGCTGTTTTTGTTTTTCGTCCAGACGCGAGCACCGATCTGCATCGGCAGGGTCAGCTCGACGGTGTCGCCGCTGTTCCACTTGCGGTCGATGACGAGGTATCCTTTGACGGAGGCGGGGATCTTGGCCGCTTTGCGGTTAATCTTCAGGGCAGGTTTGCTGCACCAGCCGGGAATCCTGAGGTAGAGCGGAAATTCAACGGCTTTGGAAGCGGTCAGTTGGAGCGCGATGGTCTCATCGAAGGGGTAATGCGTTTTTTCTTCGAACGATATCTCCGTCCCGTCGCCGACTTTTGCTGTCACCGTCGAGGGGGCATAGAGGACGGCCGCAAGTCCGTTGCCGGGCGTGGCCTGCCAGAGGTTCTGGATGTAGTAGGGCCAGCCGTGGCCGTAATTGTGCTGACAGCAACGATGAATGTGCGGATTGTAAAGGAACATCGGGCCGTCATTCTGGATACCCGGCGATTTGTTGTTCTTGTCCGATAGCGGCATGTTCGGTGCCGTCAGATAACGCAGGGCCTTATAGTCGGGCGTGAAGGCGGCGGGCATCGAGTTGAACGCGACATCCTCGCAGCGATCGGCCCAGACGATATCGCCGCTGATCCGCAGGAGGGTCTCGTGCGACAGCATCATCTCAACGATGCCGCAGGTCTCGATTGCTTGTCGCGGACCCGTGTAACCGGGTCTGCAGTTCTCGTCGCCGCCGAACATGCCGCCTGGGACCTGGCCAAACGATTCGCGGATCGTCTGCCAGTTCCGCTCGGCCGCCTGGAAGTGTTTGGGATCTTTGGACTGGATGTAGTAGATGCCGGGGCCGTCGAATGCCTGGGACATATTGACATTGTGCCAGTTGGGAATTCCGTCGGTCCAGTTGGCCGTATGGCGATGGATCTTGTGAGCCAAATCCAGAAGCCAGGCCTCTCCAGTGCGGTTATACAGCCAATAGACGCTTTCCAGGTTGTCGGCCCCCCGCTGCTGCTGCCAATAGGGAACAAGGAAATCCGCCTCCGGAACCGTCATTTCCCACCGGAAGTATCGAGTCATCAGATCCAGAACCCGATTGTCGCCGGAATAATCATACCAGGATTGCAGCGCCGCCAGCATGATCATATTCGGCCACAGATCGGGCTTTCCGTGGATCGAAGTCAGATTGGAACGAGGGCCGAAAAAACCGTCTTCCCTCTGGCTTTTGATGGCGGCCTCGATCCAACTCCCGGCCTCTTCGATTTTGGACTTATCGGCGAGAATATAGGCCGCATCGCCAAATCCTTTGAGCCAGTACGGTACTTCCTCCCAGCCGCGCTGTCCCTGGCCGTCGGGATTGAGCCAGCCGTTGTTGTCTTTTTTCAGGAAATCGCTGATCTCGGTAAGGTGGCCATGGAAGCCGTCCATCTGAAGCTGCAGTTGCTTGCGGATCCAGCCGGTGGGTTGAATGGCCTTCAGGGGAAGCTTGATCAGAGGGCTGGACAAAAGCGGTTCCCGATTGCCAACATAATACGCGTTGGGGGAAACCGTTTCGGGTTTCTCAACGGATCGAATCGAATCCTGAGACCAACTAACAGAGACGGTCATCCATCCAACCACGACCACACAAAGAATCGATCTTTTCATATTGAGCTCCCAACAAAACCTGATTTCGGACAGAAAAACCACATCCGCCGATGTGCTTTTATCAAAAAATGAAAAAATTGCAATCCGTCACAAATTTCGTGCGCAAGGTATTGATTGTCTGGGATCGATCGGAGATAATGACCCTAACTTCTGATTTTGGCGTTGGTTAGGAGATGGTAGAGTGCGAGGAAAATATTCGCGACAACCTAAGCCGCGCAAAATGGGAACTTATCCCTTGGCTATCCGTGTTGCCGCTTTTTCAACACAATCCGATATCCCGTATTCCACTCAACCCCGCTCGTTCAAATCTGAAAGGGAACCCTATGCCAACAAGCCGCAGTCCATCTCCTAACAAGACCGCAACATTCCGTCGCATTACGGCTTTCACCGCCACTCCACAGGGCGAAGGAGTCAAGCTGATGATCGCTGGGTGGATGCAGATGCAGCCGGCCCCGAATATGCCGAAATATGTGCGGGGCACGATCCGCACGGAGAGGGAGAACATCCCGATCGTGGATCTGGCGGCCAAAACCGGCAATGCGCCCAAGCAACTGACGGACAACGCGTGCGTCGTCCTGCACGAACGGAGAGACGAAGGAAAAACGGTCACCACCGGAACTCTCTACGAAGACGTGACCGATCTACTCCGGACCTATCAGGACAAGTTGAAACCGCAGCCCTCGAAGCCCTGATTGTCCGGCGAGATTTATTTTTTGTCGGCCAGGTAATCGTTGATTGCCGCCGCCGCGATGCGGCCCTGCCCCATCGCCAGGATAACCGTCGCGGCTCCGAGAACGATATCTCCGCCGGCATAGACGCCCTCCAGAGAAGTCCTGCAGCGGTCATCGACAACGATATTCCCCCACTTGTTGAATTCCAGACCGGGTGTTGTCTGGCGAATGAGAGGATTTGGGCCATTCCCGATCGCGATTATCACCGTGTCCACGGGCAGTTCAAACTCGCTGCCCTCGATCGGCACAGGCCTACGACGGCCGGAAGCGTCGGGCTCGCCCAATTCAAAACGCAGGCACTCAATCGACCTGACGCGACCATGTTCATCACCGAGGATCCGCTTGGGATTCTGAAGGACATGAAACTCTACGCCCTCTTCTTTGGCATGATGGACCTCTTCCACACGGGCGGGCATTTCCTTTTCGCTTCTACGATACACCAGATAAACTTTCTTGGCTCCCAGACGCACGGCCGTGCGAGCGGCATCCATGGCGACATTTCCACCACCGACGACGGCGACGCGCTCCGAGACGGCGATGGGCGTGTCTGCACCCTTACCGAACTGGTATGCCTTCATCAGATTGGCCCGGGTCAGATACTCGTTGGCGCTAAACACGCCGATGAGTTGTTCGCCCTGGATCCCCATAAACCACGGCAATCCCGCCCCGACACCGATATAGACCGCGTCGTAGCCGTCCTCCTGCATGAGCTGGCCAATCGTCCTGGTTCGACCAATGATACAATTGCAGACAATCTGCACGCCCATTTTTTTCAGAACGCCGATTTCTTCCTGAACGATCTTCTTGGGCAGACGAAACTCGGGAATGCCATAGACCAACACGCCGCCAGGTTTATGAAATGCCTCAAAGAGCGTCACCTCATGACCGGCCCGTCGGGTATCCGCAGCCACGACGATCCCGCCGGGACCGGAACCAACGACGGCAACTTTTTTGCCCGTGGACGGAGCCACAGAGGGCACCGAATCGCTGCTTTTACACCGGTCGGCCACAAACCGCTCCAAGCGACCGATGGCAACGGCTTGATCAACATCCTTGAATTTCAGGCCGACGGTACATTTTTCCTGGCATTGGACCTCCTGTGGGCAAACTCGGCCGCATACGGCCGGAAGCAGTGAATTTTCTTTGATGATATCGAGGGCCTTTTGAAAATCCCCTTTTGCGATTTCGGCGATGAAATCCCGGATCCGGATCCGCACCGGACACCCCTGAACGCAGGGTGCATTCTTGCACTGCAGGCATCGCAAGGCCTCCAAACGAGCTTGTTCTTCGGTATAACCAAGAGCCACCTCGGAGATGTTGTTCCGCCGTTGGGCGGGATCCTGAGCGGGCATCGGTTGCGATGAAATGGCCAGGCGATCTGTGGGTTTGAGGGTTCCTGTCTTGAGCTTGTCCAGAAGTTCTTGCACGAATGGTTCCTTTTGTTTCATGGAATACGAACCGGTTGGTTGAGGTGCGACTCGACTTATTTCAAACCGATTTTACACCGATGTTCCTGATAGGCCTGATGGGCTTTCTGTTCCAGGGTTTTGTAAGCGTTCATGCGTTTGATCATCTGGTCGAAATCCACCTGATGGCCGTCAAACTCAGGACCATCGACACAGACGAATTGGGTCTTGCCGCCGACTTCGACGCGACAACCACCGCACATGCCGGTCCCGTCAACCATGATCGTGTTGAGCGAAACCACCGTCGGGACGGCGAATTCTTTTGTTACCGTACAGCAAAATTTCATCATGACGGCCGGACCGATCGCGACGGCCAGATTGGGCCTATCGGACCGCATACACACTTCCTTGAGCGGCTCGGTAACAAGGGCCTTGCGTCCATACGAACCATCGTCCGTCACGACGATTATTTCGTCGCTGATGGTGCGAAAGTCGTCCTCGAGGATTAACAACTGGCGATTGCGCGCACCCAAGATGGTAATGATGCGATTGCCGACCCGTTTCAGGCCCTCTGCGATTGGATAGAGTGGCGCCGCCCCGATCCCGCCGCCGACACAAACCACCGTGCCGAATTTTTCCATATGCGTGGGCTTTCCCAATGGGCCGGCCACATACCCCAGTGAGTCGCCCACTTTCAGATCGGCCATCTGAGCCGTGGTCTTGCCGACACGCTGAAAGATCAAACGGATAGTACCCCTGGTAATATCTGCCCCGGCGATGGTCAGCGGAATCCGCTCGCCGCCGTCGGCGTCCAGACCGACAATGACGAATTGGCCTGGATGGCGGGCCCGGGCAATCATCGGGGCCGAGACATCCATCTGAAACACATGCTCGGACAACTGAATTCGACTTTCAATACGATATTCCACTTCGACCTCATTCCCATCGCGAATTGATTTTCCATAACGCCAACAGGTGGATCATTGTACAATCCGGTTTTGAATAAACAAGCCAAGAGTGTACAAGCCCCATGAAATATGTCGCATGGCCGTTTCCCGAATCCAATACCCGTCGGAAAATCTTGTTTATACACTTGCATAATCCATGAAATGGAAATAGAATAGTCCGGTGTTGGGTCGGCGGCGTAGCCAAGCGGCCAAGGCGACGGTTTGCAAAACCGTTATTCGTGGGTTCGAATCCCACCGCCGCCTATTCTCAATTTTCGGTTGAAAACCAGCCATACATAGAGCCGATTTATTTCCATAAATCCTTATATTGAAAATACTTACAAACAGCACGGCCGGAAATCCGAAAGAATCCGCCATTTCCAGCAAGGCACGAACCGATTACCATCCGAGTCTATTTCTATACTACTCCCCAAAATTTGGACCAGGATATAAGGTGGAAGATGCGGTATA
>CAZXPW010000017.1:18686-79294 GCA_964643355.1 uncultured Pirellulales bacterium | reverse complement strand
AAATCCAATAGACTATATCCCACATCCTGAATCCTTGCTAATTACCCGATATTTCAACTTGACAATAAGATCAGTCAAAACGACATGCAGGATCGGAGCAATCGTTTGTAACCGTAGGCGCGGCAAGGATTTGCGAAAACCGTAACAAAGGAAACAACGGGAAACGCTTGTAACCTGTTGGAATGGAAGGACTTAAAAATCCGAAAATGCCGAATTTCTGTCCAGTGGACCCTCCACAATTCACTCAAAAACCGCGATCGGGCCTCCCGGAATTATCCTGATCTTGCTGACATTTTTCTCCGATCCTGTTGGCTCTGGCCCTGGTTCGGTTGAGGTGAAAATCAAAATTTGGAAAGCAAAATCCTGGAATCGCCCTATCCGTCTATGATATCGTATAACCATTGTTGGTTTGTCTGAACAATTTGGCCGAAGAATGCCGATAATGGATGGGCGAAACAATCTATAAAATGTTGGAGTATAACATGTTACGACGATATCGATGGATGGCTATCCTGCTCCTTGCGGCCGTACCTGCCTGCGTTCGGCCCGAACCCGAAACATCCACAAACCTCCCAGGCGATCCATCCTTTAATGCCCATACCGTAACAATATTCTTAACAGGTAACACTCTCAGTACCTTAAAACCATGCGGCTGTACGACCGGCCAACTCGGCGGCCTCGACCGCCGCAGCGCCATTTTTCATTCCACGCCGGCCGATCGACGAATCCTGGTCGATACCGGGAATTTCCTGATGCAGGACTCCCAGCAAGATCGGATTAAACTTGGCGTCCTGCTGCAGGCGATGACCTTGTTGGAGTATGATATTATCCATCTGGATACAAATGATTTTCGGGTCGTCAAGGAAATGGGTCTGCTGGATGCCGCCGGCAGTCAGGTACTGACGCCGACTCCAAAGGACGATATTCCTGCTGTAATAGAGACAGAAATGTCAGTATCCGGGCGTATGTTCAAAGTTACGATCGCCTCGATACAATCCGCCGACATGGATCCCGGAAAACTGGCGCAACTATTTGGCAAAAAAGGAGATACGGCGAAGGTCAACCTGTTGATTGTCGATTCCTCCCAGCCGGCCGTCATCGACGCAGTCGCAGGAACCGACCTGGTGGATGTCCTGATCGTTCCCGCGGCGGCCACCGAGCCGCGAATCGTCGATCGCAGCCGCATGCGGCCGCTGGTGATCTCCGTCGGGAAATTCGGGGAATATGTTGCGAAATTATCCGTTGAAGTGCGACCCGACCAATCCACCCGAATCCGTTTTTCCGATGTAGCCGTCACCGAGCAGTTGCCCATGGACCAGGCCCTGGTGGACCTGTACAAATTTTATCAGACTCTCGTGCGGGAAGAAAAACTGCTCGACCTGGTCCCGCAGATTCCCCTGTCCGACGGCTTGGCCTTTGTCGGCTCAAACAAGTGCCAGATTTGTCACGAATACGCGTATTCTATGTGGTCGCAGAAAAAACACGCGATTGCCTATCCGACGCTGGTCAAAGTCGAACATCAATACGATCCGGAGTGCGTCAAGTGCCATGTTATCGGACTGGGCTATGAAACGGGTTTTCAAAACGAGTCCAGCCCGGTCGATCTTCGCGAAGTGGGTTGCGAGTCTTGTCATGGCCCGGGAAACCTGCACATCGAGTCGGTTCTGACGCAAAAACAATATGTTTCCTGCGGAAATCAGCCCCGTATGCGATGCGTGGATTGCCATACCTCCGAACACAGTTCCGGATTCGGCGGCCACGAGCGGGAATACTTCCAGAAAATCATTCATTGGAAGGAACCAAAAGCGGAAGACGCCATCCAATATCTTAGCGGAGCGGCCGGGTCAAAGGGCGTTTCGGTAAATACCGCCGAGGAATCTTCCGATAAATGGTGAGAACTTCGAGAATGACGAGAAGAAAACCATCGCAGGCAATCTGCTGTAACGGATGGATTTGACGGATGTTACGGATTCTAAAAATTCTATCGATAGCATCCATGGCACTGGCCGCCCTGACTGTGGTCGTGGTGGCTTCGCAGATCATACGGGCAGGCCGGGAATCTGCGTTGCTCTCCGAGCCGGGCGCCGTCGAGTTGTACAAGCAACGGGCCGGAAGCGTCAAACCAACGACAGAGACGGAATCGCCCCTGGTCAAACAAGCCAAACTTCTGGCATTGGCGTTTAATCCGCCACCGCCGGAGCCGCCGAAAACGACCGCCAAAGCCCCCCCGACTGGGCCCAAAGAAAGCCTAAAGCCGGTCGAAGAAAGACCAGACCCCAAAGTCTCGTTGAATCCCAAATTCAAATTACTCGCGACGGCCTGCTATACTTCCGTTCCGGAAAAGTCGTTGGCCTTGCTGGATCTGACTTCGCAGGGGCCGAAGTGGTATCGGCAAGGCGAGACCGTCGAAGGTCTGACGATCCACGAGATCAAGGAAAAAGAGGTCACGCTGTATCAGGGCGGCAAGCCCAATAGCATCGTGGCCATGGTCCAATCGCCGACGATCTTTCCGTCTATTTTGAAAGGGGATTCCGCCGCCGGTCAACCCGTCATCCCGGCATCCACACTGTTGTCCGGAGCAGACAGCGCCAATCCCAATTCCGTTTCTCCTCCCAATTTGGCCTTGCGCGATCTTCCGCAGCCGATGGAAAAACGAACCCCGGAAGAATTGCAGACCACGGGAGCGGCGATGATTCCCTCGACGAGCGGGATGACGGACAAGGCAGCGACCGATCCGGGGGCCGACCCAAGAACGCCGACGCGTCGCGCCGGCACACGACTCCCCGTTCAGCCGACACGAACGATTCCCAACGCTCCTGTGAAAACGGTGGCGCCGCCCCCGACCCCTGAACAGCAGAGGGCGGAACTGGACAAAAACATCGAAGATATTCGCAAACTGATGAATACCCCCTCTGACGGCTCGACCGGAGGAGATCCTTCGGAAGACCAGAAGGCCTGGGGGGAATTGCTCCAGCTCCTGGAAGAAGAGCGAAGAAGCTTGGATGCTGCCGCCGGCGGTCCGGGGGCCGCCCCCTCAACGCCCGGAGCGACGCCCTCTTCCTCTCCGTCGCCGCCGTCTGCGGAGCAACGACCGGAAACTCCGCCTTCTTCCGGACCGGCTCCTTCGGGCAATCCCTCTGAAGGAGAACCCCCTCCTGCCGCTCAGCCCCCGAGCGATTCGCCGCCGGCCAGCACTGAAAACGGCGAAAATTAAGGCCGCGTTTTTTTGTTTTCTCCTTTGGAATCTCCCGCAATTGGCTTCGGTGCCATTCCGGAAGAAATCCGGGAACTTTTTTCTCCGCGGAATGTCTGTTATCTCAGTGCGATAACGAGAGTTGCGCGCGTCGTGTTTGGCAGGAAAAATCGGAGTTTGTGTTGGAAAATAACCGATAAACAACAAGACAGAATCGCCGAGACTGCGGGAGATTGTCTTTGCGCGCAGCCGGCGCCGACGATCTGAAAACGGAGCGGAAATATGCAATCAGGATGCGTAACGATTCGTGCGGGAATGATCCGGGCGGCGATGGCCGTTTTATCCTGTGTGGGGCTGCTGTATGCTTCGCTGATGGCGGCAGACAACGCGCCTTCGCCGGTTCTTCGCAGTCGTGTCTATCGGGTCAAGTATCTCTCGCCGGAACAGGCCAAACAAATCCTGATGGATTTGAAGCTGGGTCATGAAGTTACGCTGTTGCCGCAGAATGCGTTGATTGTGACCGGATACAGTTCGGCAGAACTGGCCAAGGCCACGGCCGTCATCGGCTTGATGGATTCCAAAACGGCCTATGAGGTCCGAACCTTCGGAGTGCCAGCCGAAATGCTCAAACAGATCGAGAACAAGACGCTGACGGTGGAAGTGGAATCGCTTCCGGTGGGGAATCTGAAGGATGTTCCGATTGGCGGGACGACGCCGGGGGCGATCATCGACCTTCACAACGGTCAACTCCTGGCAATCGCCCCGAAAGAGGCGATGGGCAAAGTGGTGGAAACCATTGCCAATCTGGAACGGTCGTTTGTCGTCCCTGCGGCCGAAAGTCCGGTTCCGACAAAATCGACCGCGGTCGTCGCCGAACAACCTGGGGGAAATTCCGGAGCGATGGCACCGACGGAAAAGGCATCCTTGTTTCCTCACTTGATGTTGCTTGCCGAGCAATGGATGACGCCCGAGAGACCTTCGGAGGAACTCGTCGGTCCGTTGTCCTCGACACAACCGGCAAGCGGAACCCGAATCCTGGATGAATTGCTCACCCCGCCTTCGACATCGGCGACGAGTCCCACCGGAGAAATGGAAGACGAATTGACCAGGGTCTTGGAACAAATGTCCACACGAAAAACCACGGTCGTACCAGTCGAACCGGAGGGCAGTGACCAAGAAGTGGACGATGCGATCGCCAGAGCGATCAGCGCGGAAAAGAAAGCAAAGCAGATTGAACAATGGGCCGCAGAGGCCGAGGCCAAAGCCAGGCAGGCGGAAGAAGCCCTGAAGGCGGCCCAGTCGGCGACAAAGCCGGCCGAACCAGCACCTGCTCCGGCTGCTCCCACTGCGACCCCGCCGATCCCTGCGACCCCGGTTCCAGCAGCAACTCAGGCGGCTGCGACTCCTCCAGCATCAGCTCCCCAGCCGGCACCGGCTCCAGCGGCGCCCACACCAACACCCACACCCGCACCTGCGGCAGCGACGCCTCCTCCGGCGGAACCGCCGGCCAAGGCGAAGTCTTCGGCGGCGGATGAATTACTGAAAATCGGCGGCGAGAAGACGGCCCCGGCACCTGCGCCGGCCGCTCCGGTCTCGGCACCCGCTCAGACAACTCCGGTAGAACCTCCCGCTGCCGCACCCCAGCCCGCGGCGTCTGCGCAATCCGCGGCTGCTGAAAAGCCCGAGGAAAAACCCGCCGAACAGCCAAAGACAACGGATGCGTCTATGACGGCCGCAACGGAACAGCCGGCTGCCGCTGTGAAAACAGAAAAGCCGGAGGCGGAAAAACCAAAGGAGCCGGTCCCCGCAGAGTCGGTCCAGCCATCGGCAGCGGAGGCGGAACTGTTGAAAGCGGCGGCCGCGACACGGGATTCGGAATTGGCGGCCGGCCTGAGAGAACTGGCGGAGTTGACGCGCCAAGCGGAGCAGATGGATGCCGCGGCGACCGGGCAAGCGGCGGAGGAGACGGCGGCCACAGCCAAACCCTCGGGGACACCTCCAGCCGATGTCCGACCGGCCAAACCGACGCAAGCAGCCGGACCGAATCCGAGTAGCGGTCCCAAGGCGGCCGATTCCAAGATTGAATCGACCGGACCCGAAGGCAACGGCAAGAAAGCCACGACCGGAACGGAAATCGCGCCCGACGATGAGACGCTGGAATTGACGATGACTTTGCCGGAAAAGGTGGATATTCTGGCGCTGATCGAACTGGTGGGCAAACAATTAAAGCTAAACTATATCTTTGATCCCCAGAGAGTCAAGGGTGAAGTCCTTCTGAAGGTTCACGACGGCAAGATTCGCGTGAAAGACACCTACGCCTTGCTGGAACAGGTGTTGAAGTACAAGGGTTTTGCGATGACGCGGCGGGGGAACTTAGTGACGATCGTGCCCCTGGCCGAGGCAGTCGCGCAGGATCCGCTGATTGTCAAGGAGGGACAACCGTTCGAGCCGGAGAAGGGGCAAGTGGTGGTGACGGGGGTTTTTCAACTCAAGCACATCACCACACAAAGCGCCGAAAATATGCTGACGCGGATGCAACTGGGGAACAACACCTTCAATTCGATCCCGGAGACCCAGACGCTGATCGTAACGGACTATGCCTACCGGATGGAGCGAATCCGGCAGTTGCTGGAACTGGTGGATGTCGAGGGGAAGAAAAAGCGCGTGGAGGAGCGGTTCATCAAGTTTTATAAGGCCAGCGAGATCGCGCCGAAGGTGGAGGCGATCACGAGCAATCTGGGCACGGTTTCGGTTTCAATCAGCGCCGCGGCTCCGGCTCCGGCGGTGCCACAACCGGCACAACCCGGGGCTCCTCCCGCGGCGGCGGCCGCAGCGGCGGCTGCGGCGGCGGCGGAACGAGCTCGGCAGGCGGCGGCCGCGGCGGCCAAAGGGCCGTCAACCGCGGCGCCGGAGGATCAGGTCCGCCTGGAGACCGACGACCGGACCAACCGGCTGTTTATCATCGGGACCGACGAGAAGATCCGCGTCGTCAGCGAGATCATCGATTCGCTGGATATCCCCCAAAAGGGAATCCGGACAATAAAGGAGTATAAAATCCAGTACATTGACACCGAAGAGGTGACCAACACGCTGTATGAGTTGGGGGTGATCAAGAATCGGCCGATGTCGCAGTCGCAATCCGGGGCGGCCCTGGCCTCGCGAACCCGGACGCCGACGACTCCGGCGGTCCCGACGGCGGGAGCGGGCAGCTCGGCGGCGGTTTCCGACAATGAACCCCTGATCAGCGTTCGACAATCGACCAATTCTCTGCTGATCAACGCCACCGACGAACAGCACAACGATATCGCGCTGGTCATCGCGCAGATCGACACCGAGCAGAGCAACAAACGGACGGTGCAGGAATACGAGATTCAGTTCGTCGATACCGGCGAGATCGTGCAGACTCTGGAGGAACTGGGAATCATTCTGCCGCGACAACAGAGTTCCAGAGCCACCCAGCAATCTCCCTATTCGCGAACGGGAACGCAGGCGGGGACGACGATGAACCCGGCGATTCCGGGCGCCGCGGGAACGCAGCCGCAGCCGGTCCCGACGGCGACGGTGGCCCTGACGGGCGAACCGACGACGGCGGAGGATATTGTCGCCGAGCAGCCGCAGATCGCGATCCTGGAATCGACGAATTCGCTTCTGGTCAACGCCACGCCGCGACAGCACGCGGCGATTGCGCTGGTGATCGCGCATGTGGATCGGGAGCCGGAGACGACCTCGACGCCGTATGTGGTGTATCCGCTGCAGAATCAGGATCCGACGGATCTGGCTTCGGTGCTGGATGAACTGGTGAACGCGACGATGCGGGCCGAGAGTCGCGCCTCCGCACAACGGACCACAACCGGTACGACGGGCACAACGCCGGGGACAACCGGCGCGACGGGGACCGACAGCAAGATCCAGACCTCGGCAAGACCCAGCGGAATGGGCGGGCCGAGGGGCGAAGAGGAGATCACGATTGTGCCGGACAAGGCGACCTATTCGCTGATCGTCTATGCCAACAAGAAGAATCAACAGTGGATTTCGCAACTGATCAAGGCGCTGGACGAATACCGACCGCAGGTTCTGCTGGACGCCACGCTGGTGGAGATCAGCAAGGATAACGACTTCACGATGGATTTGAATCTGGTCAGCAAGTATCCGCGGATGCTGCCGGGCGGGTCGATGACGACCCTGTCGCGGCCGGACACCACGGGCGTGATCGCGCTGAAGGATCCGTTTCCGACCGGTCAGATTCTGGAAGGCAGCGTAACCAACGGGTCGGGCGTGGCCTTCTATGCCGACGAGCATATCCAGGCGCTGCTGAAACTGATGGACAAGAAAAATTACGGGCGGGTTTTGGCGAGGCCGTCGATTCTGGTGAAGGACAACCAGGAAGGCCAGATCAAGGCGGAAAAGACGATCTATGTCGGCGAAGAAAAATCAGTGGTAACCACCCCGGCCCAGGGCCAGGCGATTACTTCGTCCGATATCCAGTTCAAGGACTATAAATCGGGCATTACCCTGAAAATCACGCCGCATATCGCCAGCAAAGAGATGCTGCAACTGCAGATCGAACTGGATCGGACGGACTTCGATCCGGCGGATACGGGAGTAACGACCATCGGCGGCAAGACCGTTCCCAAACCGCTGAATACCGTCAGCAGCAATGTCGGGACGATGGCGGTGCTGCCGGACGGGGCGACGATCATTCTGGGCGGGATCGAGACGATGACCCAGACCAAGGGGACGACGAAGATCCCGCTGCTGGGGGATATTCCGCTGGTTGGAATCCTGTTCCGCGGCGTGGATGAGACGGACAAGCAGAGTCGGCTCTATGTGTTTGTCAAGGCCAACATCGTTCGACCCGGCGACGAGTTGACGGGCGATTCGGACATCGAACGGATCTCGCGGAAGAAGCGGGACGCGTTTGAAAAGGACGAATCGCGTTTCCAGGGATTGGACAGCATTCCGGGGATCAAGCCGGGCAAGATCCAGCCGGAGAAGATTCTGGAAGACGACGAGTACCTGCAAACCCTTCGAAATCGGCTGGACGAAAAGAAGAAGGAAAAGAAAGAGCCGGTGAAGGTGGAAGTGAAGTTGGATTGAATATTGACGATTGACTATTGGGACTATGAGTGAGTTTCAGGGATTGAGAGAAGGATATAGGATTTAGGATTTAGAGACGGCAAGGTCAGGGGGAGAATGGCTTGTGATCCTTGTCAGGCAACGCGGCGATGGATAGGTAAAACGATGAAAGAGATGTTGATACGGACGGCGCAACGGACGGGCATTGTCAATGCCGACGCTCTCAGCGCGTACTTCGACAAAAGCGCCGGAGACGGCCGGCGGATCGACGAGTCGCTGCTGGCGTCGCCGGATTTCACGGAGGACGCGGTGTTGCGGCTGTTCGCCGAGGCGCTGGGGATGCCGTATTATCCGGATCTGCGGGCGTCGGAGGTGCCCAAGGAGTTCGTCGAGGCGGTTCCGGCGACCTACGCGCAGCACCATTACCTGATTGGGATCCGGCCCAACGGGGACGCGGAGATGACGGTGGTGATGAGCACTCCGCTGAATACCAGCGTGCTGGACAACATCTCGAAGATGCTGGCGCAGCCGGTTCGGTCGGCGCTGAGTTCGCGGGCGGCGATCACGGCGGCGATCGACATCGCCTATGAGCAGAAAGATACGGTGATCGAAGAGGTGGCCGAGGAGCTGGATTCGCAGAACCTCGACCAGCTTGTCGATGAGGCGACGACCTCGGACGATCTGCTGGACGTGGTCAACCGGCCGCCGGTGATCCGGCTGGTCAACGACATTTTGTTTCGCGCGCTGCAGATGCGGGCCAGCGACGTGCATGTGCATCCGTACGAATCAAAACTGCAGATTCGATACCGGATCGACGGGCTGCTGTATGACACGCTAACGCTGAATCGCAATGTCATTCCGCTGGTGATTTCGCGAATCAAGGTGATGGCGGGAATGGACATCGCCGAGCGGCGGATGCCGCAGGACGGGCGATGCAGCGTGCGGCTGGGCCAGCGCGAAATCGACCTGCGGGTCAGCACCGTACCGACCAGCTACGGCGAGCGGGCCGTGCTGCGAATTTTGGATAAGAGCACCGGGCTTTTGACGCTGGATCAGTTGGGCCTGTGGAAAGAGGACCGCAAGACCTTCGAGAAGCTGATCAACCGCACGCACGGGGTGATCTTTGTGACCGGGCCGACGGGCAGCGGCAAGAGCACCACGCTGTATGCCTGCTTGAACCAGATCGACTCGATTCAGAAGAATGTCATGACGATCGAGGACCCGATTGAATATCAGCTCGGAGGGATCAGCCAGATGCAGGTCTCGCCGAAGAAGGGGATGACCTTCATCAACGCGTTGCGGCATGTGTTGCGGCAGGACCCGGATGTGATCATGGTCGGCGAGGTCCGCGACGAGGAGACGGCGAACATGGCGATCCAGTCGTCGCTGACGGGGCATCTGGTGTTCAGCACCCTGCACACCAACGACGCGGCGGGGGCGATCTCGCGGTTGCTGGATTTCGGCGTGGAACCCTATCTGGTCAGCTCGTCGCTGATCGCGGTGCTGGCGCAGCGGCTGGTGCGGCGGATCTGCCCGGACTGCAAGACGCCGTATCAGCCGACGGAGCAGGAACTGGAAGAGATGGAATACAAGCCGGTCGCGGGCGACGGATTTTTCAACGGGGCCGGCTGCGACAAATGCTACGGGACGGGGTATCGCGGGCGGATCGGGATTTATGAGCTGATGGTGATTACGGAGGATATCCGCGAGATGGTGTACCTGAAGGAGACGGCCGGGGCGATCAAGAAAAGGGCTCTGACGCACAAGATGCACACGCTTCGAATGGACGGGGCGCGAAAGGCGGCGGCGGGGGTCACGACGGTGGCGGAAGTGCTGCGCGTCACGCAGTCGGACACGATGTAACGCATGAGATTAACTATTGAATATGGACTATTGACTATTATCTCGCAGAGTAAAGGGCGAAATGGATAGTTCAGAATTGAAGGACAGAACCAAACGATTTGCGCATCGATGTATCAAGCTGGCTCTGACATTGCCTGGAACGCCTCTGGGGAACCATATTCAACGGCAATTGATTCGATCGTCATCCTCGGTGGCAGCCAATTATCGGGCGGTGTGTTTGGCGCAATCCAAGGCCAGTTTTGTGTCAAAGATGAGTTTCAATTGAGGAAGTGGATGAAACAGCGTTTTGGATTGAAATGATTGTGGATGAACATATGGTAAGTTCGGCGAAGGTTCACTTGTTATTAAAGAAAGCTCGGGAATTGACTTCCATTTTTCTGGCATCGCGTAAAACGGCTTGGATTTCGAATTCAAGATTGGGATCCAAGACGAATCGTCAATAGTCCATATTCAATAGTCAATTTCATATGCCCAGGTTTGCCTATACCGCGATTGATGTCAGGCGCAAGTCGGCGTCGGGGACGCTGACGGCGGAGAATCCCTTCGCGGCGCGCAAACAGCTTCGGGGCAAGGGGCTGCATCCGACCTCGATCCGCGAGATCACCGTACAGGACCATTCGGGCCTTTTCTCGCGGACGGTGGGGCGCAACCGCAAGGCGCTGGCGGCGGACTTTACGCGGCAACTGGCGACAATGCTCAACGCGGGGATCAAACTGACCGACGCCCTGACGGTTCTGGTGCAGCAGCAGCCGGACGCACGATTCAAAAGCGCGATGAGCGACATTCGGGACCGGGTCGTCACGGGCGAGTCGTTCGCCGACGCGATGGCCGAGTACACGGACTTCTTCGACATCATTTTTATCAGCATGATTCGAGTGGGCGAAGTGACGGGGACGCTGGGATCGACCCTGGAGACGATGGCGAATTTCATCGACAAGCGGCGGCGGGTCGAATCGAAGATGACCACGGCGATGATCTATCCGTGCGTGCTGATCGTCGGATGCATCGCGGTGGTGATCATCATGTCGATCTGGGTGATCCCGAAGATTGCCGAGCAGATCGAGAAGACCGGCCAGCAGCTTCCATGGATCACGCGGGCGCTGGTGGCCTCGGGCGAGATCATGACCAGTTGGTGGATCCTTCCGATTCTGGTCGGCCTGGCGGGGCTGGTGTGGCTGATTCGGCGGCTGCTGGACACGCCGCGGGGGGCGCATCTGCGGGACCGGGTTCTATTGTCGCTGCCGGTGTTCGGGCCCCTGATCAAGCAGCGGATCGTGGCGAGGTTCACCTCGACGCTGTCCACGCTGCTGGGGTCGGGGATGAACATGGCCGACTCGCTGAAGGTGGTGGCGGAGGTTACGGGCAACACGATCATGAACCGGGCAGTACGGCAGGCCCGGGAGCGGATTTTGTCGGGGGCGGATATCGCCACGCCGCTGCGGGAAAGCGGCGTGATCGATCCGACGATCGCGCACATGGTGACGGTGGGGGAAAAGAGCGGCGAACTGGAGAAGATGCTGCGGAACATCAGCGACACGATGGAGGCGCAGTCGGATATCGTCATTGAGCGGCTTAGCGCGGCGATGGAGCCGTGCATCATCGTGCTGCTGGCGGTCATCATCGGGACGATCACCTATGCGGCGCTGATGCCGCTGATCAAGTTTTCGGCGGGACAATTTTGACCTTGCGAATGAAGGGGACTTGTATGAATCGGAAGAATAGATCGGCCTTTACGCTGGTTGAAATCATGGCCGTGGTCATCATCATCGGCCTTTTGGCGGCGGTGGCGGCCCGGAATTTCATGGGCCAGACGGACCGGGCGCGGGTCAAGACCACGCAGGCGACGCTGAAGGTTCTCCACGAACAAGTGATGATGTTCAAGCTGGACACCGGTCGGTATCCAACGGAAGAAGAGGGGCTGACGGCCCTGGTGGAACAGCCGTCGGATGTGGAGAACTGGGAACCATCGGGTTATCTCCAGTCCACAAAAATACCCAAGGACGCCTGGAACCATGATTTCGTGTATCAACTGAATCCCGAAAGCGGCAAGCCCTTTGTGATCATCAGCTATGGCGCCGACGGCCAGGAGGGCGGTGAGGGATACGATGCGGACCTTCTCAGCACCGACGCCGATTAGAAACCGCTCGATGGGGCTGGTGGTCGGGCCATCGGGGAACCCGCGTCGTTCCGTTGGGCGGGGTCTTGTCTTGATGGAGCTGATTGTGGTGATGGGGATTCTGTCGCTGATGGTGGCGATGGCGTCGCTGGCGTTTGCGCCGCGATTGTTGTTCAACAACACCGAACGGAGTGCTCAGCAGTTCATGCGGGTGCTGAAGATGGCCGTGACCGCCTCGGCCGAGACCCATCAGCGGTATGGGGTCGTGCTGGATTTTGATGAACAGACCTACGCTCTGATGCCGTACGGGACGCTGGACAAAGATCAGATCCTGGCCGAGGAGCCGGTCCTGATGACGGGGCGGTTTCACGAGGATTTTCAGCTCAGTTATGTTCGTTTTGACGACGCTCAGGACACGCGAAACTGGGATGTCACACAGGCCAGCTATTTTCGGGTGTGGCTGCTGGCCGGCCGGTCGGGATGGCAAAACGGCGCCAAGATCGTGATTCTGGACCGCGACGGGAATCCCTACACGATTATCACCAATCGGTTCAGCAAGGTGATCACAATGGTGCCGGGGGACATGGATATTCTGGAGCCGGTGGACAATGTCCTGTTCTAAACCGACAATCCGGAACGGATTTACGCTGCTGGAGGTGGTGACGGCGCTGCTGATCCTGGGGACGATCTGCGCGACGGCGCTGATGGCGATGAACCAGGCGATCGCGACGGCGATCGATCTGCGCAAACGGACGCAGGCGTTCGAGGTCGCCAGGGAAAACATGGAAAATCT
The DNA here is from genome assembly GCA_964643355.1 of uncultured Pirellulales bacterium. Classification (GTDB taxonomy): domain Bacteria; phylum Planctomycetota; class Phycisphaerae; order Sedimentisphaerales; family Anaerohalosphaeraceae; genus FEN-1350. The sequence goes on along the minus strand of CAZXPW010000017.1, from coordinate 66,253 downwards.
CCTGAGTCTGACGACGGTTTCAGAAACTTCGGATTTCGGGACCGATCCGCTCCATCCGGATATCGAGTGGGAAACAACGGTCGAATCCTTCGACGAACCGGTGACCGGCAAGATGTGGATCCAGGCGGTTTGTACGGCCTCCTATGTGGACAGCTCCGGCGAGAGCCGGACGGTGACGCTGACGCACTGGCTGACGGGCCTGTCGGACAAACAGATCCAGCAGATTCTCGACCAGCGCAAACGCGAGAGCGAGTACCTGGATCTGCTCAACGAGAACGACCAGACCGTTCAGGAACAGGAGGCGATCCGGAGATTTCTGCGGGACAAGGGGGGGGATCTGAAAACCTATACGACGATCTTGAATGAACAGGCCCGGCAAAAACGGAGGTGGATCAGCGAGTATGAATACGATCCGGCGTTGTTTGCCGATTTGATGGCGTCGTTGCGGGTGAAAGAATACGAGTGGCTGGACTCGATCGGTTTCAACTGGGTTCAGTTTGACCAGTGGCGGCGGGAGAATCCGGCCGCAGAAAACCGCGCGGGCGTTTCGGATTCGACCGGGGGGAAAACCGAAGGGCGATCCGACGACCGAAATGAACCGTCGAATTCAAGGAAGGAACCCCTCAGCGCCGAGGATCAGTTGTTGCAGGATTTTCTCGACGAAGTTGAGGGATCGAAAGGGGGCCGATGAATCGATCGGAAGCCATCGAGCGAAGGGACGAATCGGCGGGTTTTTCGCTGATCGAGATGCTGACGGTGCTGACGATCACGGCGATGATCGTGATGGCGACGATGAGCGTGTATTCGAGCGTTCGGCGGAATGTGGCGGCGATCGACGGGAACCTGGACCAGGGCGAGCTGCCCCGGGAAATCCTGCAGCGGATCGCGGAGGATCTGGATCGGCTGGCCCGGCCGGGATTCGACACCTCGGTGATCGTCCGCAACAAGCTCAAGAACGGGTACAATATCTCGCAGTTAATCATCGAGAATCGGTTCTATGGGGACAAACCCACGACCCAGGCGCAGATCGCCGAGCGGATCATCTGGCAAAGCGATTATGATCCGTTCACCAATTCGCTGATTCTCTACCGGGCCCACAGCGGGATCCGCCTGGAGGACGGATTGATCGATCGCGACAAGATCGACAAGGAAGGGCAGGGGATCGAGCAGTATGTCCCGCTGGCGACGGGGATCACGCATTTTGAGTTTCTTGTCCCCAGCGGCGAGACGCTGCTGCCGGCATGGAACCAGCCCGAGTTGCCCAAGGCCATCCGGGTCTTGCTGTCGTTCGGGCCGCCGGAGCAGACCGATACCGGGGACTGGATCATCTCGGAAAAAAATCTGTTCGTCCGGACGATCGCCATCGATCGGACGAGACGGCTGACCTTCCAGTTTGTCAAGAAGGATTTTGATCTGAGCGATTTTGACACGGCCGATCCGAACGCGGTGAACATCGAGACGATGGGCGAATCGGCGGAACAGGCGTCGAAGGATTCGACGCAGGCCGCATCCGCGAAAAAAACCGGTTCCGAGCCCCCCGCCAGCCGACCGAAAGAATCCGAACGGATGAGGTGATCCCCCTGATCATGAAACCCGAAACCCGGACAATTCGATCCTTCGGCTGGACCCGGCGACGGTCGGGCGGACTGGCGTTGTTTGTCACGCTGGTGGCGCTGGTGGTGTTGACGGGGCTGGTGTATGGGCTGGTGTCGCGAATTTCGCTGGTGCGACATCGGCAACAGTACATGATCGATTATCAGAACGCCCGTTATGCCTGCGATTCGGGGATGAAATACGCGATGCTGTCCCTGAATTCGCTGGAACTGAAGTTGATTACGCGGAAAGACGAACCGGATTTTTCGGACCTGTTTATTAAAGATAAGGCCGAATACGAACAATACCTGACCGACTGGGCCCTGTACAAAGCCCAGTTGGCGATGGAGAAAGCGGCCGAGGAAGGGGCCGACGAACTGTCCAGCGGGGGGCTGGGAAAGGATCTGTTCAAGGGGCTGACGAATCTGATCAAAACCGGCAGCTCAAGTCGTGACCCGAATTCCCGGACCTCAGACTCGGAGATGACGGCGACCGAACGGATGGCGCTGGTCGATCCGAATTTGACCGAGGTTCCGGGGCCGTACGGACCCGAGTGGCCGTTTGTGAGCAAGCCCCTCGAATTTGAGCTGGGGGACGCGAAGGTCCGCGTGGAGATCGCCGACGAAAACGCCAAGTTGCCGCTGGTGTGGTCGTTTACGGACAATTCGGAAGTCCGACGGGCGGCCGAAGACTCGACGGAATTGTTTTGCGAGTGGATGCAGATGAGCCGGGATCAGATCCGGGATCTGCAGCAACGGCTTGCGGTCATTGCGGACAAGAAGGCCTTTTCCCTGAAACCCAAACCGTTCTCCGTGACGGTTCCGGCGCCGGCCGGCGGCACGACCCGTCGAACCACGGAGACGGGCACAGGGGGATCCAGAACCGCCGAAAGCCGCACCCCGACGACGATCACCGTGCAACAGCAGCGCACGGCCGTCGCCAACAGCAGCGACTTTATTCGGTTGCTTACCAGCTCGCTGATCGACCTGGAGTCGCTGGCTCAGCCCCTGCAAAACACGGGCAAACGCTACGAGGCCCCGATCAAGTATTTGGGATTGTGGGGCGCCACGCAGGTCAACATCAACACGGCTCCCCGGCATGTCCTGGAGGCGGCATTCCTGTTCGGCGGCAATTATATTGAGATCGCCGACGGGATCATCAAACAACGGCGGGAAAAGCCCTTCAAAGACACCAACGAGCTTCAGGACAAACTCTATACCTATGGCGAGTCGATCCGGAAGGCGTTGCCGTATATCACGACGACGAGCAATTGCCTGACGATCCGAGTGACGGCGCGGTGCGGAGCGGCGACGGCGTCGTCGCTGGCGGCGGTGATCAAGAACGACAAATCGATCCAGACCCTCGCCATGGTGGATATACGGTAAAAAGTTTGACTATTGAACATTGACGATTGACTATTGCGAGAATTGAGGGAGATTGCGTGGAACAACAGACTCGATTGGGAATGTACTGGAGCCGGCAATCGGTTACGGCGGTGTCTCTGGCGAGCCGGGGCGCGCATCCGACGGTTGCGCAGGCCTTTACGGTAAAATCGGAGACGGACCGACCCTCGGCGGAAATGGCCCGGATGCTGATGGAGGAGGTCCGGCGACGGGGGATTTCCACGGCGGACTGCTTTGTCGCGGTGGATGCGGCCGTGTATACGCAGCACAATCTGCATACCGCGTTTACGGATTACAAGCAGATCGCCAACACGATCAAGTTCGACACCGAAGAAGCGATTGCGACCGACGCGACAAACCTGGCGATCACCTTTTCGATAACGGACAGCGACGCCGCCGGATCGTCGGTGGCGGTTTATACCAGCGATCGGACGGGGATGCTGGAGATCATTCAGGGGATTCTGTCGGCCGGGTTCGATCCGGAGACGGTGGAACCGGACATTTTGTGTCTGGCGAGGTTTTTTCAGCAGTGCTTTGTGACACCGGAAGCGATGCGGCCGCTGTTTGTCGTGTTTGGCGAAAAGACCTGTTATATTCTGAGCTTCAACGACGCCGGACACCCGAGGGTTCGCAGTTTTGTGCTGTCGGCCAGTTCCACCAAAACGCAGACCCTGTCTCGGGAGATCCCGCTGACGATCGCGGCGATGAACGCGGGTGGATCCTTTACGGGGATCTTCATCGCCGGATCCGTCGATGGACTGGAAACGGCGGTTTTATCCGAACGAATCGGGATGCCGGTGGAGATCGTCGACGGGATCAAACTGACGGGGGGCGGACCGTCCCTGTTGGCGGATGGGACCCCGCCGGCAGCGTATCTGGCGGCCTATGCGGCGGCTTTGCCGGTGACCCGGACCCGGCGGGCAGACTTCCGGGCGGATACGGTTCCCTATCAGGGGCGGCGCAAGGTATTGGAGAAGGCGCTGCGAACGGTGTGCGTGTCGGCGGCGGTGATCCTGCTGGCGATCGGATTGAACCTGCAGGCGCAGGCGTCGCGGCACAATCGGGCGATTCAGGAATTGAAGGACAAACTTCTTGCGGATTATGCGCCGGTCATGAACAGCGACAAGCTGCCGACGACGGAGAAGGTGTCCGGCAAGCTGATGCGGACGCTGAACCAACTGGAGAAGGCCGCCAAAGGTCTTGGATCCGGGGATGAGAACTCGGTGGTTTCACGGCTGACCTATATTCTGGAGGGATTGAATACGGCCATGCAGGTGGCGGAAGGGCAGTCGGCAAACAAGGTGGGACTGGAGATCGACCAGATCAAAATCGCCCCCAAGAGCATCACGCTGAAAGGATCGACGAACGGGCGTTCGCAGACGCTGGCGATGATGGAGGCGTTCAAGACGGGGGGAAAATTAAACCCCACCCATGTTCAGCATAAAGAAGCGGGAAACAGGGACGAATTTCAGATCGGCCTGGAATCGGGAAAGCCCGTTCCCCTCAAACCGGCAAAGCCGCAGGAGGCCAAGAAATGAACGGCGAATGGATCAAGAATCGGAACACCTATTTTGTCGCGGCGCCGATCCTGCTGGGCGCGTGGGTTTTGTATTCGGGACTGGTCAGCGAACCGGCGGCGGCCAAAAAGAAGGCGGACTTTGAGTCCGAATACAAGATTTCGCAGGGGGCGCTGTTAAACATTCTTTCACTCGATCCGGAACGGTTGAGCAACAAGGACAAGAAAGAACGAAGCAGCGATTTCGACTATTCCACGGCGATGGACCGACTGGCCCGGGAGTACTCGATTGCCGCCAACCAGTATGAGGTTACCAGCAAGAAGGCCTCGCCCAAAGAGGGCAAGCTGGTTCAGACCGCGGATATCAAGATCAAGAATGTTGATATTGTAAAATTAACGGGATTTTTGTCCCGGATGCTGACGCTGTGGCCGGACCTGGAATGCAACGAACTGACGCTGACGCGAATGAAGGGCGCCAAGGATTCCTGGGATACCAGTTTCAAGCTGACCTATTATTTCTGATTTCCGGGTTTGGTTTTGAAAGACGGCTTCATTCGACATCTCTTTATACGGAAGGACAGTGGATTCGTCATCTTATGGAAATGTCCAAAGATCAACTGGATCGTCGCACTTTTTTGATCGCAGCCACACAGGCCGCCGCAGTCGCTGCCTGTGGCGGCGTTATTTCCTGTGCCGTGCCCAGGCCCTTGAAGACCGGCAACAACGGCTCCATTGCCGCCGCCCCGTCCTCCGCGCAGTTGGGTGACGCGTATGGCTTGCCGCCCGGTTATGTCCGTGGCGATGTGGTCAGTTATGCTTATGTACCGATTCGTACCTACCCGCCGAAAGCCGGGCTGGGAATTTTGCCCTATCTGATGGAATATTACCTGATGAAGTGGTCAGGCGATCAACCGTTGGCCGCCTATCACGCGGAGAACCTGCGTCGGATTGATCTGGCGAGCCAATGGTCCACTGCGATCATGCTCTACGCCCGGGAAGATGAATGGCGCGACGAGTTGATCAACCTCATGATCCGGGCGTTTCATCATCGGCAATTGCTCGTCGTGCGGTGCTACTACAACGGAGAGAAATCCGCTGTCGAGCCGTACCTCCAGTTTCAGCACATCCTGGAGAAGCTGTGGGAACATCGAGACCGGGAGTTCGTCAGTCCGGAGGGTCAACATGCCACCGGCCGGCAGCTCATCAACAACCTTCTTGCGTGCAAGCTCGGCGACGAAGGGGAATGCGGTTTGGGAACCGTAGGCCTCGAAAAGGTCTATGGCGATTACGACCGATTGATCCGCCTGCGAACTTTGGATGGCGAACAACCCTTCCGGCACATCAAGGGTTGGTACAACATGCTGGGCTATGCGGCCTTGAACTATGACAGCTGCTATGCCGCTACGCAGACCGATGTGGACCGGCATCGGCGAGTCAAACTCCCACCCAACACCCAGGCCATCGGCGTGGATGTCTATCATTACTGGTTCCACCCGTCCAGTCCCTTCGATCCCGCAGACCTGTCCATCCCTCGCGAAAAAGTCCGCGCCCATTCGGACGAATGGCAGCGCATCCGCACGAAATACTATCCGGAAGGAGTTCGGGTTGAGGTCTGCACCGACAGCCACGATCCCAAGACCTGGACCCCGGAATGCTGGAATGATACTCACGCATTGATGAGCGCCATCGAACTGGCCGGCGCAACCAACGCGGAGATGTGGTACATCGGCGCCTGTGGTCAGTTGGGCCCATCGAAAGGCGACGCGTCCACATACACCACCCCCGTCGAGACCATGCAGTCCTACTATGATCATCTCAAGGCGGGTCCCTGGGTCGCTCTGGCCTGGTGGATCTTTGGTTCAGACCGGACCTGCCACGGTGGACTCGAATATTACGACAAAACCCTCATGCACTACACGCGGCAGCATCCGGAGGGGGAGCCGTATTCGCCGGAAATGCTTCAGTACTGGCATGACGCCTACATGGGCGTAAAAAAGCGCATGTTCCATGATGTCGTTTACGGGCAGTTTCAACACCTGAACGGTTCCGGACCACCCTCTGATTCCTGATCCAAAAGGATATTCGGTTTCGTAACCGGATACAAAAATATTGCGCGAAACCGACAACGGACAGACTTGTGCAATATCGCAGAATTTTGGATTTTCAATCGTGTCGGCGTGGCCTATAATACCGACTCCAACAAACAATCCGAATGGAACAGGAACCGGTATGGCATGGGCTGTGAACGGCGAGGCGATCGAAGAGTCGGCGGTGCGGGCGGAGATGGAGAAGTTACGGCCGCGGTATGAACAGGTGTTTGCGGATATGCCGGCCGAGGCGCGAGAAGCGCAACTGGAGGAATGGTCGCGGGAAAATCTGATCGAGGGAGTTCTGTTGCGTCAGGCGGCTCGGCGCGAGTTTCAATCGACGCCGCCGGAAGCGATCGAGGACGCCTGGAAGCAGTTTGTCGCGCAGGCGGGGGGGATGGACGAATGTCTGCGGCACATGGGTCTGGCGGGGGGGCAGGAGGCCACGGCGCGGGAGCAGTTTGTTGAACGGTTGCAGGTTGAACGGCTGACGCAGAAGATCGCCGCGGGGGTGCCGGCACCTTCGGACAAGGAAATCCTGCGGCACTTCGAAAAAAACCGCGATCGATACACGATTCCGGAGATGGTTCGGGCGCGGCACATCGTCAAGCATCCCAAATCCGAAGGGGATGCCGAGACGATTCGGACCGAGATGCGGGGGATTTACGAGGAACTGGCCGGAGGCAAGGCAGACTTTGCCGAAATGGCCGGGAAACATTCGGATTGTCCGGACAATGGGGGCGATCTGGGATTTTTCCCGCGGGGACAGATGGTGCCGGAGTTTGACGATGTGGTGTTTGGGATGCAAACCGGAGAGGTCAGCGCAGTTTTTGAAACGCGATTCGGCCTGCACATCGCGCAGGTGACGGATCGGCGGGAGGCGGTTCCGTGTTCGCTGTCGCAGGTTCGCGAGGCGATCGTTCGCGAGCTGCAGGAAGCGGCGCGGCAAAAGGCGCTGGAAAAATTCATCGATGCCGAAAAGGCCAAAGCGGTCATTGAACAACGATACGCATCCGCATAACCGGAGATACGAGATATGGATATATTTGAAATTCAGGGTCCGGTCCGACTTCAGGGGACCCTTTCCATCAGCGGATCCAAAAACGCGGCGTTGCCGATCATGGCGGGGGCGATTCTGGGGGCGGGAGAATCGGTGATTCAGGGCGTGCCGAACCTGGCGGATATTACGGTACTCAAGGATCTGCTGATCAGTCTTGGCGCCAGGGCCGAGCGACGGGGCGGGGATTATGTGGTCGATACGACGACGATCGACAATCCGGTCGGACATTACGATATCGTACGGAAGATGCGGGCGAGCATCTGTATTCTGGGACCGGTCTTGGCGCGGTGCGGGGTGGTCAAGGTATCGATGCCGGGCGGATGCGCGATCGGCGACCGGCCGGTGGATATTCATTTGCGGGGGTTGAAGGAATTGGGCGCCAAAATCACGCTGGAGAACGGCTACATTGTCGCGCGGGCGCCGCGAGGGGGGCTGCGGGGGAAACGGATCTTTCTGGGGGGGCCGTTTGGATCTACGGTATTAGGGACCGACAATGTCATGATGGCGGCGACCCTGGCCAAAGGCACGACGGTGATCGAAATGGCGGCGTGCGAGCCGGAGGTGGTCGATCTGGCGAATTTTCTCAACGCGATGGGTGCCCGGATCCGGGGCATCGGATCACCGCGTCTGACCATCGAAGGCGTCCGGCATCTTCATCCGGTGACATACCGGGTGATCGGCGACCGAATCGAGGCGGGAACCTTTATGGTGGCCGCCGGAATCACGGGGGGGAAGGTTCGCCTTCGCAATTGTCAACTCGAGATGATGGGAGCGGTCACCGACCGTCTCGAATCGGTGGGCGTGACGGTAGAGGCGACCCGGGACGGGTGCATCGTATCGCGGCGAGGCAAGCTTCGACCGGCCGATGTGACGACGCAGCCGTTTCCGGGATTCCCAACGGACCTTCAGGCGCAATTTATGGCGATGATGGCGCTGGCGGAAGGCAACAGCATTATTACCGAGAAGATTTATCCGGATCGGTTTATGCATGTGGCGGAGTTGACTCGCATGGGGGCCAATATACGCAAGGAAGGCGCTACGGCGATCGTGGCCGGAGTGAAAAAGTTGATCGCGGCTCCGGTCATGGCGTCGGACCTGCGGGCTTCCGCTGCCCTGGTACTGGCTGGACTGGCGGCGCAGGGCAAAACGATCGTTAATCGTGTGTATCATATCGATCGGGGTTATGAAAAGATCGAACAAAAGCTCAATGCTGCCGGAGCCAAAATTGTCCGGCGAAATGTGTAATTCCCGCCATACGAGTCCGATAACGAGCAATGAGGATTGATGCGTCGTATTTCCCCCGTAAATTTGATGGGGAAACTACCGAAGAGGGCGAGGAATTTCCTTATGGCGGGTTCGGTTCTTGCCGATCTTATATCTGTTGCAGGAATAACTGGTTTTGGCGGGGAGAAAGCCAGAGTCATGTAGCTGCCGAGGAAATGGCTCGGATTCAAACATCCGGGCAAAGGCCGGCTTCCGGGTGGGCGCAAGCAGGGAGCATGCGACCGGCAACGAAAATGGGAGACTTGGATTTCCAGGTCTCCCGTTTTTTTATTTCGAGGAGGATTGCGCGTTCAATATTAGGTAATCGCGAATTCTTTTTTGCGGGAGTTCATCTGGGCTTTCAGTCGGGCGATGATGGAAGAATGCATCTGGGATACGCGCGATTCGGACAGATCCAGCGTGGCGCCGATTTCCTTCATGGTCATTTCTTCGTAGTAATACAGCACAATAATAAGACGCTCGGCACGGCTGAGGCCTTTTGTTAACAGACCCTTCAGATCTCGTTTTTGGGCCTCGACGAGCGGATTCTGGCTACGCTGGTCCTCGATGACATCGATTTCTCGAATGTCCTTGTCTCCGTCGTTCTCGTTGAACTTGTTGCTGAGGGAGACCAGGCCGATGGCGTTGGCGTCGCGCTGGAGGCGGCGGAAATCCTCCATGTTCAGGTCCAACTCGGCGGCGATTTCAAGATCGGTGGGGATTCGGCCGAGATGGGCCTCAAGGGTTTGCATTGCGCGGGCCAGTTGATGCGCCCGGGCGCGAACCAGGCGCGGAACCCAGTCCATGCTGCGAAGTTCGTCCAGGATCGCTCCGCGAATCCTTGGCGTACAGTAGGTTTCAAACTTGACCCCTCGTTCCGGATCGAAAGCGTCGATGGCGTCCATCAGGCCGAAAATTCCGGCGCTGACGAGATCATCGAGTTCGACTTTGTCGGGAAGCTTGACATAGATTCGTTCGGCGGTGTATTTGACCAGCGGAAGATAATGTTCGAGAAGGGGGTTTCGGGATTTTTCATCCCGTCGGGCGAAGAAATTCTTCCAAGCCAGCTCAATGTTGACCGCTCGGGCTGATTTCATCATAATTTTTTAACCTCCATGTTTTCACCGCACAGAAGGGTCAACGGCGGCGTCCGATAAAAGTCAAGAATCGGACGCATCAGAAAGAGCGTCAATCCCCGATCATACCGACAAGCATAGATGTATCGGCAAAACCGGTCGGAGGATTAAAAAAACCAGTTGACCACTTTCTGAAAAAAGCTTTCCGTGCTTTGTCCGGCGGCCGCGCCGCGAGCCAGTCTGGCGGTCATGGCCACCAACATTGCGGTTATCTTTGACCGCGGGTAGGCCAACACCACAGGTTCACGGGCCCGGACAGCGGCGGTCAAATGATCATTTTTACACAGGATGCCGGCCTCATACACCGGCGTATCGAGAAATCGTTTGGCGACCTCGGCGATCTGGCGATAGACCTTTTTGCCTTCGGCGACAGAGGCGGCCATATTGACAATGAGACTGATTCGGCCGGCGAAGCGACGGCCGACAAGAACCTTGATCATGGCGTACGCGTCGGTCATGGCCGGGGGCTCGGGAGTCGTGACGACCAGAACATGATCGGCGGCCTGGCAGAACGCGATGACGGAGTTGTGGATGCCGGCGCCGGTGTCGATCACAATGACATCGGCGGCGTTCTGCAGGGCGTGAAGTTCTTCCATCAGTCGGGTTCGCTGAAACTGACCGAGGTTGGCCAGTTCTTCAATTCCGGAGCCGCCGCAGATGACTTCGACGCCGGCGGGGCCGACCTGGGTGACTTCTTCGAGGGTCTTTCGGCCGGAGACGACATGCGACAGATTGTAGCGACCGTTGATGTTCATGACGACATCGAGATTTCCCAGTCCAAGATCGGCATCCAGCAGAATCACCCTTCGATTGGACGACGCCAGACAGATCGACAAGTTGGCGGCGATGTTGGTTTTTCCAACGCCGCCTTTGCCGCTGGTGACGGCCAGAACCTGCGCTCGGCTGTCGCGGCCGGCCATCATCTGGTGCAAATAATCCGGGTGAAATTCGCTCATGAACGCTTCTCCAAACCTGGAAAACAACGACCCCGCAGATCCGAAAGATTCGGCATCAAGCCCCGAGGCCGGCGGTTCCCAGAAACCGGCTTCAGGACTGCTTTTGCCTCAACAACGCCACAGTCACTTTGCGATTCAACCAATTTTCGGACAATTTGTGGACTTGATAGTCCAGATAGTCTTTCGGATTGTCCTTGAGTATTTCAACGGCCCGGGAATCTTCGACGGGCACGGACTCAAATTCGCCTTCGGCCCCAAACCTGATGGTGTCGCAGTCGCACAGCATCAGGCGACGGTTAGCGACATGTTCGGACAAGGCCACCGTCATCACGCGGGCAAAGCCGTCGTCATCCAGGTCCATCGGGACAAAACCGGGGGCATTCATCTCGAGGATGTTCCGGGTCAGAACCTGTTTGCGGCGATCGGTGAATTCCAGGATCTTATTGAGGATTTCCGTGATATTGTCTATCGCAACCGCGGTATTCATAGGGCATCCTTACGGGTTAACTGGGGAACGGAGTCGAGCCGGACCCAAAGGGCGACTCGGATTCCTGTTCAAAAATCCGGCGGATTTGGGCCAGGGTTTTGGTTTTTCGAAGTTCGATAATTCGCGCCAGGCGATCGAAGACGGTATCGTCATAAAGACGATGTCCGCCTTCCGACCATTGGGATTCGGGAAGCAGACCCATTGTGGTGTAATTGTGGATGGTTTGTCTTGTAAAGGTTGTACACCGAACGACCTCGCCGATGCGGTACAGTTTGGTCGGCGTTTTAAGCCCTGCTTCCTTTTTCATCGTTGTCAAAGCCATGCCTCAGTGAAGATCGATCTCCTCATACCGGAAGAGAGGGGACCGATACGATCCTCGTCATCCACAGATCTGCAAAACCATCCGACAGTCCCATGACCGTCGGAATGAGTTTTACATTTTGCAAAATGTAAAACATAATGGCAATTCAGTCAAAGGATTTTTTTGAAAATTTAAAAAAATCTTTTCGTAATTCTCGCGTCTTATCATACTTTTCCATTCCTCCTTGGTCAATCGTTTTGATTCTGACTAGAATGAATTCCTCATCCATAGACTGGATAAGGAGTTACAGAAGAAGAAATGGGTAAGTGGATATTTCCCATTAAATTGGTATTGGGACGGGTCGTCCGATAATCATTGAACCGGGTTTAGGGGTTGTGCCGATCCAATCTCATTGGGATACGAAAGAGATGGCTTCCAGAGGACAGGCGGATATAATAGCGATTCAAATCCAGAGCAAGAGGAAACGGCATGAATGGAATGAGCAAACGAAAGACGCGATGGCGGGTTTGGGTTGTAATCCCGATCATTATGGTTGGGATTTTCGGGTGCGGTGCCGACAAGAAGGGGAAATTTTCGGAAGACGAGATGGCGCGGTTCCCTCTGGCGACTCGGTACAACCTTCCCGAAGCGTCGGGTGGGATGGTGTTGAATGTCAATGCGGAAACGATCACGGTAGAAGAAGTCGTCAATTCGCTCAAGACGGCGCTGGAACGACCGGCCCAGAGCGTTTCGGCCGACATTTTCCAGGTTCGGGCCAGGCCGCTGGTTCAGGATACCGTTCGCGAGAAGGTGATCGATATTCTGCTCTATCAGCAAGCCCGCAGCAAGGCGTCGGAGCAGGTTGAAGAGGCCCTGGATAAAGCGGTGGAAATGGAGGTCAACCGTTTTGTTTCGGAATACGGAAACAATTATGCGCAGGCGCAGGCGTCTCTGTCGGCCATGGGGATGGATTGGAAGGCGTATCGTGATTTTCAGCGCAAGGCCCTGCTGGTCCAGTCGTATGTCGCCGCGGAGTTGAAGAATGACAAGCCCATCATGCACAGTGAACTGGTGGAATACTACCAATCCATCAAGGACAAGCGATTCAAAGTTGAAGGGTCCGTCGAGTTTCGCGTAATCGACATCATCCCCGACCGATTGACCGATGAACAGGTCGGATACGCCGGCCTCAGTCGCCCGGAAGCGGCTTTGCAGATCGCCAAGGAACTGCGGGAACGGATCGATCACGGCGAGGATTTCGCCGAACTGGCCAAGACTTATTCGAATGATATTCGCGCGACGGTGGGAGGGTTGTGGCGGCCGATCGAAACGGGAAAAGGCGTATTGGCCAAGCCCTTTGATATTTTGGAAGCCGAAGCAATGAAGCTTGACCCCGGTCAGGTGGCCGGGCCGATTGCGGCCGAGGGGCATGTATTTCTATTGCGACTGGAGAACAAGAAGCTTGCAGGGGAAAAATCCTTTGCCGAAGTGCAGACTCAGCTTGAGGCGGAGGTCAAACTACTCAAGAAAAAACAGCGGTACGACAAAATGCTCGACAAGATTATCGCTCAGGCGGATATCAAAGACCTTGATCAGTTTGTGGATCACTGTACGGCCGAGGCCTATCGGCGATATCGTGTCGTGGAGGGGAAATAATTATTATCTATCCACAACATTTTTATATTGGATGCCGCGAATGAATCTTCCCCTGGCGCATGGGATTGATCTGGTTGATTTTGCTCGGATCGAGTCGATGATCCGGGATCATGGGCGACGGTTTCTCGACCGGGTATTCACGGCTCGCGAACAATCCGAAGCCGAGCGCGTCAAGAACCGGGTTGAAAAACTGGCCGGACGATTTGCCGCCAAAGAGGCGGTGATGAAGCTGGTGGGAACCGGCTGGCGGAACGGTGTGGCGTGGACGGACATCGAGGTGATCAACGGACCGATGGGCGAACCGCGGCTGGAGATTTCCGGCGAGATCAAGCGCGTGGCCGATCGATTGGGGATCGGGCCGATCGCGCTGAGCATTACGCACACGGCGAACTTTGCGATTGCCTCGGCGGTGGCGTTGCGGGCCGGATCATGATGGCGGGCGCGTTCGATTGCATCGTGGTCGGGGGCGGCCACGCGGGCGCCGAAGCGGCCTGGGCGGCCAGTCGTCTGGGGGCGAAAACGGCTCTGGTGACGATCAGCCGCGAGACGATTGCCAAGATGAGCTGCAATCCGGCGATCGGCGGACTGGCCAAAGGACAAATCGTGCGGGAGATCGACGCAATGGGCGGGCTGATGGGGGAGGCCATCGACGCGACGGGGATTCAATTCCGAATCCTCAATCGCTCCAAGGGACCTGCGGTGCAGAGTCCCCGGGCCCAGGCCGACAAGTACCAGTACAAGGATTGGATTCGAGCGCGGCTGGACTCGGCGCAAGGGCTTTCGATTGTCGAAGGGATGGCCGACGAGATTCTTGTCGAGGGCGGCGCGGTCACGGGTGTTGTGTTGTCGGATGGGCGGAGATTGTCGGCGCGGGCAGTGATCCTGACGACGGGGACTTTTCTCCGGGGGATTCTGCATTGCGGAGATCGCAAATGGCCGGGCGGACGGCTGGATGAGCCGGCCAGTAATGAGCTGAGCGATTGTCTGCGACGGCTGGGGTTGGTTGTCGGGCGGCTCAAGACCGGAACACCCGCGCGGCTGGCCGGTGACTCGATCGACTATGCGCGGCTGGAACGGCAGGATGGCGACCAACCCCCTGCGCCGTTTTCGTTTTTAACGGATCGGATCGACCGGACGCAGGTTCCGTGCTGGATTACTTATACCAATCCGCGAATTCATGAGCTTCTGCGGGACAATCTCCATCGTGCGCCGTTGTATTCCGGGCAGATTCAATCGGTCGGGCCCCGATACTGTCCGAGTATTGAGACCAAGATCATGCGATTCAGCGATAAAGAACGACACCAGGTGTTTTTGGAGCCGGAAGATCGCGCCGGCACGACGGTTTACTGCAATGGGATCAGTACCTCGGTGCCAAAGGATGTACAGGAGGAGATGATCCGGTTGATGGCGGGCACGGAGAACGCGCGAATTGTACACTATGCGTATGCGATCGAATACGATTACTGTCCTGCGACGCAACTGAAGATCAATCTGGAGACGCGGGCCGTCGGCGGGTTGTTTCTGGCCGGCCAGATCAACGGGACCAGCGGTTACGAAGAGGCGGGGGGGCAGGGGCTGATGGCCGGGATCAATGCCGTTCGAAAACTCGGTGGACAGGAGCCCCTGGTTCTCGGACGGGATCAGGCGTATCTGGGCGTAATGATCGACGACCTTTTAACCCGCGAAATTGACGAGCCGTATCGAATGTTCACCTCGCGGGCGGAGTATCGGTTGTCGCTTCGTTCCGACAATGCGGATGTTCGACTAACTCCCGTTGGGCGGCGGATCGGGTTGGTGGATGATATTCGATGGCAGCGGTTCTGGGCCAAAACGACGGCCATGGAACAACTGCGGACCTGGATGAAGGCGACACGAACGGCGGGACTTAGCGTCTGGCAGCGGCTGCAGCGGCCGGATGATCCGATGGCCAGGGATTGGCGGTCGCATCCGGATATCACCTCGCTGAAATGGACCGAAGAAGCGATCGAGGCGGTTCTCATCGAGGCCCGCTACGAGGGATACCTGGGGCGGCAATCCCGTCAGATCGAGGACTTCCGGTACCTGGAAAATATTCGATTGCCGGAAGAATTGGATTATTCGACGGTGCCTCATCTGCGATTTGAAGCCAAGGAGAAGCTTTCCTCGCGTCGTCCGCACAATCTCGGCCAGGCCGGACGGATCGGGGGGATCACGCCGGCGGACCTGATGGTGTTGCAGATCCATTTGAAGAAATGGCGCGGACAGCGAACGAGCGACACGAATGACAAATCGGTCGGATAAGGAGAATGGTATGCAAAGAGCCGTGATCTTTCTAATCGGGATATGTTTTGTCCTGGGATGCGAATCCAAGCCGCAGGAAGCGACGGAGGTGCCGGAGGATCTGATGCGCGAGATCGCAATGGAGGCGGCGCGGGATACGGTCAAGATCGATGGTCCGGCGATTTTGATGATGGAAGCCAAAGAGCAGATCGACAAGCAGGCCCGTCAGGCCGCGACGGAGACGGCTCGGCAGATCGCCGCGGAGGAATGTCGCAAGGCGATGGAGGATGCCCAGTTGCAGAAGATGCAATCGCGGATTCACGATCTGGAACGGGAGGTTCAACGGCTGGCTGAATTGCTGGCAAAGAAAATCCCGCCGGCATCGGAACCCAAATTGTGACCGCGATCTTTTTGTCGGATCACTCGCTCCAGAGCCAAATCTCCGCCAGACGAACCAGATCCTGCAGGTCGATGCGGTTATTGTTATCCAGATCCGCGCGTTGGCGATGTTCCATGATGATCACGGCATGGCCGCCGCTGGATCCGTCCTGATCGCCGTCGATGGGGATTGCGGCGGCGCTGACGACGGAGTCACGAATGGTGACCGTGTAGCGATTGTGCATCAGAGGATCCCGCCAATGCAGCGTCATAAGGGGTGTGCCTGTGCCTTCGACCGTGATGGAGACGAGAGATCCGTTTTCATCCACGACGGAGATGTCGTCCATGAGGAAGACAACCGGTTCGCTCCAGAGGATTCGAAGTCGATCCACTCCGGTCGGGCCGGTGTGAACATCATCCGCGATGGTTTTGGGTTCCATCATCACGATTGTCGGGCCGGGCGGGAGACATTCGCCGTGATGTCGAATGCTGACGCCGGCGGCAGCGGCCTCACAGTCGTTGCCGTAGGTTTTGCCATCACAACCGCAGACGGGAGCCCAAATATCCGGGCAAGCCGATGGTCGCGGTTGGCAGGTTCCAGTCTGATCCTCGCATTTGGCAAACCGGCAATAGTATTCATCCCCGCAGTCTTGGTTGGATGTACAGAGTGTGTCTTTGCACGGGCCCCCGTAATCCACGCTGACGCCGGCCATGGCGGCCTCGCAGGCATTTCCATAGGTTTGACCGTCGCAGCCGCAAACCGGATTCCAGACATCCGGACAGGCGGTCGGCCGATCCATACAGACGCCGGACTCGGCCATGCAATTTTCAAAGAAACAATATTGACTGGAGGGGCAATTGCCGTTTCCCCAGCAATGGGATTTGCACGGGCCCGAATACTTCACGCTGACGCCGGCCATGGCGGCCTCGCAAGCGTTGGAGTAGGTGATTCCATCACATCCGCAGACCGGATCCCAGAGATCGGGACAGGCGGTCGGTCGGTCCTTACATTCGCCGGGACCGTCGCAATCGCCGATTTTTTTGGCACAGTACTGACCCGGTTTGCAATCGGAGGGAAATTGACATTCGGAGGCGAGGACGACACTCGCCATGAGAAATACCCCGATTCCCGGCGGCAGCATAAATCTGGTTTTCATATCGACCTCCCGTTTCTTGATTTCATATCGACTCAAGGAATCAATCTATTATACCGATTCTCTATGGTGATAATCAAAGGAGAAAGCCGCAATTTCCTTGATTTTGGAAATACGACCCGATATATTCCGAATCGGTATGGAGTGTCGAGACAATGGTGCAGGGGCTTGACATTGCGACGGCGGTTGCGGGTATTGGGGGGCCGGGGGAAGTCCTGGCAACCTTCGGAGACATTACGCAATCGCTTCAATTCGGCCCGATGAAAGTGGCTCTTCTGATCGCCTGGGTGTACCTGTGTCTGTATTGTTCACAGCGAGTGGCCTTTAGTCCGTTAATCTTGCCGGCTTACAAGCCGTTGGCGAGCATTTCGTGTTTGTTATTCGGGCCGCTGATTTTTGCCGTGCTGGCGGTGGCGGATCTGACTGTCAAGCTGCAGGAGGGCGACCTCACCGGTCGCGATATCCTCCGATATCTGTTCGGCAATGCGTTTGTGGGACGACAGACGCTGCAAAGCCGAACGGTCCGGCCGGAGGATTTTATCGAGTTGCTCGACGCGGCGGGCAAGAATTTCTTCGAAGATATCGGCAACAAGGACGATCAGAAGGCCGCCGATCAGGAGACGCTTACTCTGACGCGGGAGATCATCCTGCAGGGTATCCGGCGCAGGGCCAGCGACATCCTGATCGATCCGAAAGGGTCCGGTCAATTCACGGTCCGCTATCGAATCGACGGCGTTTTGCATGTGGTTCGCGAAGTCCCGGACGATCAGGGCAAGGCGGTGGTCAACAGCATCAAGGCGATTTCGGGGATGGATATCTCCGAAAAGCGGCGCGCCCTGGACGGCTCGTTTATGGCCAGGATTTCCGAAGGCAATGTATTTTTCCGTGTGGCCAGCGCGGGGGTGCTGGGGGGCGAGAAGCTATCGCTTCGGATTCTCAACCAGGCGACGGGGATGCTCAAGCTCGACGAGGTGGGGATCTCGGCGGAGATCTGCGCGACGATCCGCGAGTCGCTCCAGCAGCCGTCGGGGATGATCGTCATTTGCGGGCCCACCGGCAGCGGCAAGACCACGACGCTGTATGCGATGTTGGGCGAGATCGACTTTTTCACCCGAAATGTCGTGACGGTCGAGGATCCCATCGAGTATGTCCTGCCGAACGCCAGCCAGATCGAAGTCAACGCCAAGGCGAATATTACTTTCGCCAATTCGCTGCGGAGCATTTTGCGGCAGGATCCCGATGTCATTTGTGTCGGCGAAATCCGCGACGGCGAGACGGCCGACATGGCCCTGCAGGCTTCGCACACGGGGCATCTGGTGCTGGCGACGCTGCACAGTTCGAGCAATCTGGCGACGCTGGTGCGGATGATGGACCTGGGGATCAAGCCGCTGGTGATGGCGTCGGCTCTGTCGCTGGTGATCTCACAGCGGCTGGTCCGCAAACTGTGCGAACATTGCAAAGCGCCGGCCGATCTGGACGCCGAGACAATCCAGTCTTTGCGAAAAGAAGGATTCGATCCTTCGAAGGTGTTGGCCCCCGTCGGATGTAAGAAATGCAACCAGACCGGATACCTGGGGCGAACGGCTCTGGTGGATATCATGCGACTCGACGATGAGATCAAGGCGATCCTAGGCGGGAGCCACTTGTCGCTGGGCGATTTGAAGCAGAAAGGCGATTCGCTAGGTCGGAGCAACCTGAAGCGCGAGGGAATGAAAAAAGTGATGGCGGGATTGACGACGCTGGACGAAGTCAAACGCGTGGTATCGAATCTGGGGTAAGCGATGATGTTTTGGCTGGCCATCTTTTTGGGACTTGTCGCGGCCGTGTGGGGGCGGAAACGGGGTCTGTTTGTCCTGTGGCAATGCCTGATCAATTCAGCCGTGGCGATTTATGTCGCGGTCATGCTCACGCCGCGGCTGGTGGGATTGTTGCCGGAAGTGGGGCAGACTCCGTATCATCACGCTTCGGCAATGTTCGGCTTGGGGCTGATCCTTTTTGTTGCGATGCAAACTCTCAGCGCGACGCTGCTGAGCGGATTCGGCGAGGTTCGATTTCCGGCGATCTTCGACGGGTTCGGCGCGGCTGTGGCGGGATTTGCAGCCGGTTATATGGCGACCAGTTTTCTGGCCTTTGCGCTCTATGCGATGCCGTTTGCCGAAAGCGACGAGGTGGCCTGGCTCTTTGGGCAGGATCGTCGCCCGGCCGCGGTCAAGGCCGTCGAGTCGGTCTGCAATACGGTGGGATCTCTGTCTTTACAATTTCACGACGACCAGGTCCAGCGAACGATTCGCTGGTATGTGCTGGCCCGCAACGGCGAAAGCGAAAGTTTCCCCGATATGATGAGTCCGACTCGCCCGAAAATTCTTCCGCCGGACGAAAAAGATTTCCCCCCGTGGCGGAAATAACGATTCGTTGATTTGAATATTGAAGCGGATTATTTTGAGGCGGACAGTTTCCAGTTTCCGCGTTTGACCCAGCATGCATGGAAGGAATCGACCGGTTCGACCAGATCCACATGGCCATCGACAAAAACCACATTGGCCTTTCCGAAATATCGACCGGGGTCGCTGGTCTTGTGGAACGAACCCAGACAATCAGCGTACGGGCGCTGATCCGTTCCTGGAAGGGGATCAAAGGCGGTTCCGGTACCTTTGATCAGGAGGACATTGTCATTGAAATAGGCGCTATTCAAATTGGATCCGTCTTTTTGTTTAATGATCCACATGCTTTCTTCGCCGAAGAAGGCCACCTGAGAGGGTTGCCGCTCGATCTCGGATAGTTTTTTAACGCCCCCAGCGTACAACGGACCGTAACCCAATCCGGGGTATTGTCCCGCGCCAAGATAAGAATTCATGCTGTAAGTAAAAGTCGGTCGCATGGCGATTCCCCCACACCCATTGGTATGGCCTTCGGCCCGGCCGGCACGAGCGAGAGAATCAAAGACCGGACAGACATTGATCTTTTTGTTCTGCAAATAGGGCCACAGATGCCCGGGGGCCTCGTCGGGATGATGGGAGTCGTCATGCCATTGATGGTCATATTCGGCACTGGTAAAAAACTTTTGCGGTTCTTTGTAGATGATGCACCACGGGAACGGAAATTTGAAGTCGTTGTCTTCGAGGTAAAGGGTGCCGACAAGGCCATACTGACGGATGTTGGTTTTGCAGATCAACTCGCGGGCGATTTCTTTGGCTTTGTTTAGGGCCGGAATGACGATCGCCAGCAAAATCCCGATGATGGCGACGACGACCAGCAGTTCAATCAGCGTAAAACCGCGTCCGTGTTTTTGTCCTCGACTCATCATACCACTCCAGAATCAATATACCCCCAGAACGATTCTACTCTATTGAATCGTATCGGAAAAAGCAAGAAAAAATCAAAATATCAAGATGTGATTCATCGTTTATGGGTGTGCGATTGGGCCGACTGGACGGTATTGAAAAGCAGCATGGTGATGGTCATAGGCCCCACGCCCCCCGGCACCGGCGTAATCAAGGAGGCCTTTTCGCGGACGGCCTGGAAATCCACATCGCCGACGAGGCGGAAACCCTTGGTCTTCGTCGGATCTTCCACGCGGTTGACGCCGACATCGATGACCACGGCGCCGGGCTTGACCATGTCGGCGGTGATCGTGTTGGGTCGGCCTGCCGCGGCGATGACGATATCGGCACGACGGACATGGGCGGCCAGATCTTGGGTGCGGGTATGGCAGATGGTGACGGTGGCGTTGCCCATGGCCGATTTCTGGATCAACAGGTTGGCGATGGGCTTGCCGACGATGTTACTCCGGCCGACGACGACGACCTCGGCGCCGTCGAGTTTGACGCCGCTGCGGACCAAGAGCTGGAGGATGCCGTGGGGCGTGCAGGGTAAGTAGGCCTCCTGCCCGACGACCATGCGGCCGACATTGACGGGATGAAAGCCGTCCACATCCTTGGCCGGATCGACGGCCAGCAGGACGGCGGCCTCGTCGATGTGTTTGGGCAAGGGAAGTTGCACGAGGATGCCGTGGATGCGGGGGTCTTTGTTGAAGCGGTCGATGAGGGTCAGCAATTCGGCCTGGCTTGTCGAAGCGGGCAGGCGATTGTCGGAGGAGAACATGCCGATCTCCTCGCAGGCCTTCTCCTTGGCGGTGACATACGAGGTGCTGGCCGGATCGCTCCCGACCAGGATCACCGCAAGGCCCGGCGTGATACCCCGGGCCTTGAGTTCGGTAACCTGCTGTTTCAATTCGCCGCGGATGCTTTCGGCGACCGCTTTTCCATCAATAATCTTTGCCGACATGATGCGACTCCTTCGTTGATCCTCGATAACGAACCGCTTGCATAATGTACACGAAATTCGGTCCAGGGAGAATCAAAATCCGCGTCCGGTCGGCATTTTGACGACAGTCTGTAACTGTGGTAGGATACCGTCACTCGTACTGTTATGATTTCAGGAGAAGATTATGTTCAATCGCATCCGGAACAGTTGTCTTGCGGTTCTGGCCTGCTCGCTCTGGATTTGCCCGCGGGGAACGGGATTTCCGGCGGCGGACTTTCAATACTTTGCTGTTACGGATACCGGAGGGCCGTCCGACAGTGCCCGGCATGTGGTTCCGTGGAAGACGATTGTTCTGGATCCGGACTACGGCGGACAATGGGTCGTTGCGGCCGATCTCGATAACGACGGGAGCGTGGAAATCGTCAGCTCCGAGAATTTCAACAAGGACGACACCCACTATACCTCGACGGCCGTCGCTCAGCGATTGGACGGAACGGTTCTGTGGAAATGGGGTGATCCATCCGTGGGGCGGAAGACCTGGCATCACGATGTGGCCTGTCAGATCCACGACTGGAACGGCGACGGGAACAAAGAGGTCGTTCTCTGTACGCGCGGTTTTCTGGTTGAGCTGGACGGATTGACCGGACGCGAACGCAGGCGAATCGCGATTCCGGAGGATGCGACCAATTGTCTGGTCTTCTGCAATCTTTCCGGTCGGTCGTATCCGAGCGATGTTCTGGTCAAGGATCGGTACCATCAAATCTGGGCCTACGATGTCAACGGCCGACCCTTGTGGACTGTGAAAAATCCGGGCGGATATCGGACCGCCCATCAGCCATTGCCCGTCGATGTGGATGGCGACGGGCGCGACGAGATTCTGGCGGGATTTGTCTTGTTGAATCCGGACGGGTCCGTTCGATGGACGATCCAGTCATCCGAAGCGGATCTATCGAAGGGACATCTGGATTGTGCCCGTATATTGCGGACCGGAAAAAGTCCCGAAGACTTTCGGTTGGCGGCTACCTATTGCGGGGCCAATGCCCTGGCGATGCTGGACGGAACGGGAAAGACCCTTTGGGAGCGAACCGGCCATCATTTTGAATCGATCGATATCGGAAAGGTATTTTTGGATCATCCCGGCCCGCAGATCGTCGTCGATATCGATCACCAGCCCGCCGGTCAAAGCCCGATCTGGGTTCTGGACGAAAAGGGGACTCCCCTTGGGCAGATCATCACCGGCTGCGCTCGCCATCATCTTCTGATCGACTGGACCGGCGATGGTCTCGATGAAATCGTTGTGGCCGACTATGGCGGGATATACGATCATCGCGGCCGCCGTATGGCCACGCTGCTTACGCCGGGTTCAATCAATCGGTTTGCGGAGACCGGATTTGAAAACAGCGTCCTGGCCGGCGATATGACCGGAGACGGAATCGCCGATATAATCCTGGTTACTCCGGAGACCGTGTATATCTACAACAACGCCGCGGGAAAAAAGACGGTCGATTCCCTGCCGCTGGGGACCGAGTTCAATTTCACGCTGTATTGACGGCTCGAAAAGGGCTCCTGCGCCCCGATTGCTTGAGTCCGATCAATGGATAAAAAAAACCTGCCGGATCGCTCCGGCAGGTTGTTCTCATGGTGCGGATCCTTGTTGTGGTTTATGGCTTAAAGTTGCACGGGGGGTTGGGATCGGTGCACTGCATCCAGGTCGAGGCCATCGCGGCCAGGTCGAGGAGATTGACCACGCAATCCTTTTCGCCGGCAGGCCCGGAGACATCGCCCAGCGGATACGGATGATCGATGTCGCCGCAGCGCGGTTCGGGGGACAACACGCGAAGTCGATAATCGCAGCAAGTTCCCTCGATCAAAATATAATATCTGCCGGCGCTGAGCGAATAGGTTTGCGTATTGGTACTGTTGTTCACCCAGAAGTAGGTAAGAGGAACCGGTTGGCCGATTTCATTGGTGGAATACAGGGAAAACAGCTTCCAGTCCCCGGCCAGATTGTGCAGCGAGAATTCATATTGTCCATCGCGGCCGGCAATAAAGGTTACCCAGTCTTTGTCGGTTCCATAGGTGGAGTTGTAGTCGATCTTGGCTTCGACAAACACGCCGTCCTTGCGGATCGTCGCCGCTTCCTGCCAGGTGTTGGGGAATTCGTCCACATTCGTCGCGATGTCCGTTACCTGCAGGGTGTAGTAATTGCCGTAACTTCCGGCCGATCCATTGACGCGGATCTTGTAGTCCTCGCCCTTCCAGGATGTCACCGTGGCGTCGGTCGTATTTCCGATCACCACCTCGCCGCAGGAGGCCGGATACACCTCGAATGCGGCGCTGCAGTTATCCACGCGGGCCAGCAGGATTCGATAAGTATGGAGCGGCTCGGTGTGGAAGACAAACCAGTCCTGATCATACGGGTCCGTATGGTCCAATGTGCCCTCGATCGCCGGATCGTTGACGCCGATGGGACTGGGCTCCTGGCAACTGTTGGAGTAACTGTCCGGTCCGATGATCCCAAACGATTCCACGGAAAACGCGTAACTTCCGCCTTCGTAGCTGATCCGGATATAACAGGGCCGGGCGTATTCCAGGTGGACCCATCGGGCCTGCGTGTCGTTGTTGGTCCACCAGTAGAGAACCTGGCCAATGTTGCCGAAAGTGTCGGCCTGGTAGAGCTCAATCAGCTTCCAGTTGCCGTTGGAGTTGGTGATCTTGATCTGATAAAGACCGAATGCGTCCGGCGTGAAGGTGTACCAGTCTTCGTCGCTGCGATAGGTGCTGTTGTACTGAATCGCCCCGTCGATCCGCGTGCCGTCAGTGGGAATGGGCGTGGCGACATCGAAGGTGTTACCGGAGTCGTCGGGATACAGGCCCAGATCCGTCACCTTCAGCGTGTAATAATTGCCGATGGCTCCGGCATTTCCGCGAACATAGATCTTGTAATCTTCGCCATACCAGGAACTGACCGTCGCGTCCAAAGTGCTGCCGACGAGGTAGCCACAGTCGGCATTGTAGAGATCAAAGAGCACATCGCAGTTGTCCAGTCGCGTCATTTGAATCCGGTACATATGCAGCGCATCGGTGTGGAACGCAAACCAGTCGGTGTCATATTCAAGAGGATTGCCGTGATCCAGCGTTCCGATGGTCGCTTCGGCGTTGGGGACGATGGTGGACGGGGAACTGCAAAGGTTGGAATAGGAATCGTTGGCGGTGGTTCCCATCGCCTCGACCGATATCCAGTACCCGCCGCCGTCGTTACTGACCTGGATATAACAGGGACGATTGGCGTCGACAAAAAAGGTTCTGGAACTTCCATTGCCGTTCTGCCACCAATAGGCGAACTGGATCAGATCGCCGAATTCATTGGCCTGATAAACCGTGATGAGTTTCCAGTTGGCGTTCTGGTTGGTCATCCAGATTCGGTACATCGTCTGGCCGGGCGTGGCGAAGGTGAAAAAATCCACATCTCCAGAATCCAGAATGCCATAGACCTGCGTTCCATCTGTCGCGATCGTCTGGGCGGTTGCCTTGTCATTCCCAAAATCGGGGTCTTCCGCGACCACAAAAGGTGCAAGAGCAAGCAAAAACCATGCGCACAACATTCCCAATCTTTTCATAATCGCCTCCGGAAAAATACTGATTGTTTTTAGTGGACAGAGATGAGGATAGCAAAAATAGTAAAAATTATCAAGATTGTTAAGGGCAAAAAATCTGGAATGACCGCATTGTATATCGGTACATATACCGACTGTAGGGATTATTCAGGCCGATGGGTAGGGAATATATCGCGGGGTACCAAAGAAAATGAAGGTTACCAAAATCAACCCCATTCCGGCCAGAAACAACATCAGCCGGTTTTTGATGCCGTTGACCTCGTCGGCCATGCGGACAAGCCAGTGCGGAAGCTGCGAAGGTTGATCGCTTGACTCCAGATTTTTCAGAAGGGCCTCGCGGGCGGCGGCCAGTTGCTCGTCCGAGGCCACCGGAACGATGGTATTGTCGCCGGCCGACTGGGTGGTGCGAAAAGTGATGCGTTCCAGTCGCTGGAGCAGCGAAGGGTCTGTACGGATCTGTTGGATCTGCTGGTCGTACCGGCTGGACAGATCACGGATTCGTTGATTGTCGGCCTCGATACGATTGGGAAGGTCGCGGTTGCGATAATAGTTGACCAGTTCATCGGTCAGAACCGACAACACGATCGCCGACGCCCCGATGGTGAAGAACAAGCAAAACAACACAAACCGTAACAAGGTCGCGGAGTTCTGCATGGATTCTTCCTTGAACTTGCGACAAGACAAACGGCAGGGGCGCACGATACGCCCCTGCCGGAACAGTCCGGACGATTAATATTTGAAGATCTCGCCGCCGAAACGGGCCGAGTCGCCGAGTTCTTCATGGATCCGCAGCAACTGGTTGTACTTGCAGATGCGGTCGGTCCGGCAGGCCGAACCGGTCTTGATCTGGCCGACTCCGGTGGCCACGGCCAGATCGGCGATGACGCTGTCTTCGGTCTCGCCGCTGCGATGGCTGATGACCGCCGTATATCCGTTGCGACGGGCCAGGTTGATCGCGTCGATCGTCTCGGTCAGGGTGCCGATCTGGTTGACCTTGATCAGGATCGAGTTGGCGCAGCCCTTCTTGATGCCGTCGGCCAGCCGTTTGGTGTTGGTGACAAACAGGTCGTCGCCGACGATCTGGCATTTGCCGCCGAGCTCAGCGGTTAATTTCGTCCATCCGGACCAGTCGTCTTCGGCCAGACCGTCCTCCAAACTGATGATCGGATAACGATCAATCCAGTCGGACCAGAACTTGACCATGAAATCGGACGACACTTTTTTCTTCGGGTCGGATTTGAAAAATCGGTACTTTTTGTCCTCTTCGACCCACAGTTCATTGGCCGCTGGATCCAGCGCGATGAAGATATCCTTGCCGGCCTTGTATCCGGCCTTCTTGATCGCCTCGAGGATCACGTCGAGGGCCTCTTCATTGGATTTCAACGAGGGGGCGAATCCGCCTTCGTCGCCGACGGAGGTGTTATAACCCTTGGATTTCAGAACGCCCTTGAGCGTGTGGAAAACCTCGGCGCCCATCCGCAGGGCTTCGGGGAAATTCTCGGCGCCGACGGGCATAACCATGAATTCCTGAAAATCGACGGTGTTGTCTGCGTGCTTGCCGCCGTTGAGGATGTTCATCATCGGGACCGGAAGGATGTTGGCCGTGCAGCCGCCGATATACCGGTACAGAGGCAGACCGACGGATTCGGCCGCGGCCCGCGCCACCGCCAGCGAAACGCCGAGGATGGCGTTGGCGCCCAGCTTGCTTTTGTTGGCCGTTCCGTCCAGTTCGATCATCATCGCGTCGATGTCTTCCTGCGCCGTGGCGTCAAAGCCCATGACCTCTGGGGCGATCTTGTCGTTGACATTTTTGACGGCCTGCTGCACGCCCTTGCCCATGTATCGTTTGGTCTTGGGGTCGCGAAGCTCGCAGGCCTCGTGGGCGCCCGTGCTGGCCCCCGACGGAACCGCCGCCCGGCCCAGCGAGCCGTCTTCCAGCATCACATCCACTTCCACGGTCGGGTTGCCCCGAGAATCCAGGATCTCCCGTGCCGACACATCGACGATCGTTCTGAACATAAAAATCCTTTCTTATTTTATTTGGGCCGATGAGAACAACCTCCATCCGGCCGGTTTTCGACGATTTCTAACCGCAAAAGCATACTTCCCCTCCCCCTTTTCGTCAAGGCCCCAAAAAAGGTGTCATAGTTTATGAGCGGATTGCGTCGAACATCGCGACGATATTCTCCGGTGGGATGTCGGCTTGGATGTTGTGGACCTGTTGGAAGATAAATCCGCCGCCGGGATTCAAAATGCTCACTTGCTTCCGCACATGCTCGGCGACCTGTTCCGGCGTCGCGTCCGGCAATATCGTCTGTGTGTCGCAGCCGCCGCCCCAGAAGGCGATCCGGCCGCCAAAACGCGATTTCAGCGTCGCTGCGTCCATGTGCGCACAGGATATCTGCACGGGATTAAAGGTATCCAGCCCTGCGTCGATGAGATCGTCAAGCAGTTCATAGATCCCGCCGCAACAATGGAGCATGACTTTGACATTCGCCAGTTCTTTGGCTCGTTTCCACATCCGCTGGTGAAACGGCTTGTAGTATCGACGGTACATCTCGGGCGAAAGCAGGGGGCCGGTCTGGCAACCGAGGTCGTCGCCGAAGAGAATGATATCGATATACGGCCCGACGGCTCCGAGCCACTTTTCCAGATTGGCCAGGTAAATTTCGCACAGGGCTTCGGAAAGCCGCAAGGTTTGATCCGGATATAATCCCATATACATCAGGTAGTTGTCCATCCGGTAGAGCATCTGCGGCACTTCGAACATATTTCCGCCAAACAGGCCGACAATCGCGCGATCCGTGGAATCACGGAGTTGTTTTGCTCGTCGGCTCATCTCGGCGAGTCCTTTGTCATTCAGAGGCAGATGAGCGCCGGGATGGGCGACGCTCCATTGGTGCAATCCAAGCGAGGATTCAAGGTCTGCGAAGTCATCTTCTGCAAACGGCCGGTCCATTCTCGGAAAATGAATCTGTTCGAAATACAGGCAGCCCTTCTTCTGGATCCCCAGCGGGATCCCCGAATCGGAACAGATCAGCCAATGCGGGCCGTCGCGACGGACATTGACATAATACGGAATCTGACAGGGCATGCCGTCGGGCAAAGTCCAGTCCTTCCAATCCTTGTTGTCGGTCAGAAAGCCGCGACCCATCTCGATCGTATCGACGCCGAAACGGTCGAGCACATCCGGATCGACGATCGCCAGTTGTTGGATCATGTCGTACACGCGAATCGGCCGCTGGGGCAGCTTCAAATGCCTTCGAAGCTTGGCGTACGCGATCGCCGAGATCCCGCTGGACCGGTGGGCAGAAAAGTCGATTGGGACCTTATCGGGCTGCTGGTGGTTCAGGGCCGTCAAAACTCGCTGTCGTGGAGTCATAATTTCGCCTTTCTATTCGGCTCGCAGGGCGACGATTTCCATTGGGGCAACCGTGATGGATTTCGGACAGGCCTTCAGTTTGTCCTCGAACGGGTTGCTGAAGAAGACCTTCGGCGTTTTTCGAAGCGCCGGCCATACCATCGTTGTTTGCTGCGGCATGTTCGTCGGGTTCCACAGGCGAAGGAAGTAGCCCTTGCCGTTGTCGGCGGGTTTGAGGAGCGTGACGAGCACGGCCGGATTGTAAATCGTCAGCAGCGACGGCACCGGCTCAGTCGTCGTTTCGCACGGCACAACGAGTAGCGGTCTCGATCGCGCGACGCCGAACCTCGAAGCCGAGGCCGCGTCGAATGCGCCGTGCGGAGCCAGTGAATAATGGAAAACCGTCGGGCCATCCTGGGCGGCCTTATAATTTGTCTCCCAGTAATTGTTCATCACATAGGAATACAGTTTGGTTGTTGCCGGCAGATCGCGCAACCAGCCGACCGTCGGCGCGTCGGTGGTAATCGAACCGATCTCCACCAGCGGCGCATCCGGGCTGGCCAGTGTCAGGCCCGCCTTGTCCCCGGAGATATCCGCCCATCGCTGGATCGTCAGATAGTTTTTGCAGGAACCGGACAGCAGATCCCTCTGAGGATCGACAATCGCCCACGGGATATCGAGTCGCATCGTACCGCCGGGGATATTCACCGGAAACGCAAAGTGCACGCCTTCCGGTTCATATACCGCCTGTTTGTCGAGTCGATTGAGGATATCCACCCGGCCCAGCCCGCGAATGATCCGCACCGCGCGCGACAGCTTGTTACATCCGGGCGCATCGGATTCGATCATCACAGATCCGACAACCGGTCCATTTTCCAGGACCCGGATCGTAACGGGACCGTTTCGCAGCGGCTCTTTTGGATTTCGCCCTTTGACATACAGATACTCGTTTAATCCGGCCGACGCGTCGGCAAAATCGCCCGGAAAACGGGAATCGCGGAAGCTGGTGATCGTGCCCGTCGCGGGATCGATCGTCACTGAGATCGTTCCATCGGAAAGCCGGTTGCCTTCGGCGATTGGTTTGAACTCGGCTGCGGGGCCTGTCGATTTCTTGATGATGTATTTGCTCGCCGAAAACGGCGGGATATTCTCTGCGATGAAGGCCAGCGCGCCGGTAGCCAGCTTTTGCGAAGGGATCGTCTTGCCCGCGGAATCCTCGACGGCATATTCGCCTTCCGGAACCATGATGATTGCCAGATCCGTCCGCGGCCAACTGCACGGGTTGATCACCAGCGCCGCGTCGATCTGCGAAAATCCCTTGTCATTTTCCGAGATCGCCTGTTGCAGCAATTGTCGTGATTGCTTTTCGCCGTTGAGGGCGAAATCCTGTTTAATCTTCCATTGCTGAGCGACAAACTCCGCCTGCGGTTCGCTGATGCTGTTGTAAGCGCCCCAGGTGTGTTCGTCATAGAGCAGGATCTCGCGCCAGGCGTCGTACACCGGCTGGGATTTGTAACGCTCGGGCGAAAACATCGCATAGAGGGCCTGGGCCTGGATCATACGATCGGCCGAGCCGCGGTTGATGATCGTTTCCTGCGCCGACGAGGCGGCGCCGTCTTCCCAGTAAGGCGTAAAGTCGCCTTTGACCTGCGGGATGCGATCGGCGTAACGCTTTTCGAAGTCCTTGAACATCCGCGACGAAGACGACAATACCAATCGAGGATATGCATATTTCTCGTTCCAGTTCTTGACAAAGTCGGCGATGCCGGGATCGGGCGGTCCGTTGTCCGAGCCGATGTTGTAGCGGACCTGAACCATGTCGTACGGATACCCGGACTTGTCCAGCCGCTGGGCATAGTCGAAAAATCGCTCCGGTTTTAGTTTATTTTGTATCTCCGTGTAATTCAAACCCGTGTGGAACCACGAATACCCCATACCCGCCATCCAGCACAAGACCTTGTCCTTGCCGTCGGGCGTCATCCAGTAGAAGGGCTTGTCTCCCCAATCCTTCAGCGTGTAACCGATACGATGGCCGAAGTTGGGACCGATGGACAGATATTTAACCCCACTCTGAGCCATGGCAGGGATCAGGCCCCAGGTATAGCCGGGGACATCGGTGATCATGGCCGAGTCGATGGTCAGGTTGTATTGCCGCGACAGTCGTCGGGCCAGACCGACGAGTTCGAAAAGCTCCTCTCCGGTGCACAACGCGGTCAGTTCATTGCCATAGAAGGCATCCAGATGAATCCAGCCGGCTTTGACGGCGTCGATAAAAGCCCGCCGCTTTTCCGGCGTGGCATTTTTCAGATAACTATCGATCGGCCAAAGACCTTCCGGGTGCCAGCAGAAGCGGGCGTCGGCCGGATAGTTACGGGTCTTTTTGCCCAGATCGATCGCCTGATCGAGGAACGACCATTGCATCCGCTCGACCTCGGTCTGGACATGCGTATAACCGATGTCGAGATGCGTCTGGTGGATCAGGTAAAACTCCCATTTACGGACCGGTTGTAGTGTCAATTGCAATTCCGTAATCAATTGGCCGTCGATTTCGATCTGGACTTTGGCCGGGGTTTCACTTTGGACTTCCGGTGCTAACCCCTTCAACGAGACCAGACCTGTCGCGATTGTCTGCGGGTTTCCAGGGTTGCCGTTGACGATCAAACGGCCTTGTGCCTTAGGTCCGATCCGGCGCAGCGAGATGTCGATCGGCTGAACGAGTTTACCGCCGTCTCGTATCAGACACGGCCGGGGTGTCACGCCGAGAACCTGCGTCGAGGGACTTGGGAGCGTTGAACGGATCGCCGTTGAACCAACCAGGGCAATGCTGTCGTAGAGAATCCAGCTTCCGGACGCGTTGGTAATCGTTAGGGAATTGTCACCGCCGTGAACGACTCCGGGCTCCAGCGGAATCCGGATCCGATGACTCCGGCCCGCGGCGGCATTGCCGTTGACTGAAGCGTCACCACCGCCCTTGGGGGTCTGGTGTTCAAGGGTCTTTTCATTGATCTGGATGATCAGCTTGGGTGGGTTGGAACTGTGGGTATCGACCAGATCGATGAACAAATCCGCGGGCACAGTCCGGGCTGATTCCGGAATCTCCAGGCCGAACAGGATCGTGACCGTATGGGATTTCGAGCCGGCCCAGGAATCCTCCGGGCCGGGTTGGACATAGCTGAAATCCTCTTTGGGGTCGGAGATGCCGACGACAAAACTCACATCGTTCGGGAAGGCGACCGTGAATCGACCGTACTCCGAAGGTCCAAGGGCAAACTCCGCGGTGCCGCCGTCGGTCTGGCCGATCTGCCAGATCGGGGCGAAGGCATTCGGATTGGCCGCGACGACAATCGATGCCGAGATCAGGACTGGGGCGCAAACACAGAGAAGACGAATTTGTTTCGAGCGGTTCATCGTGCCGATTCTCCTTTCGAACTGGATTCCATTGACCGCAGGACGACCGGGCCGAACAAGCCCGACTCGGCCGACTGGCCGTAACTGTTGTTGATCAGGTTCCCCACGCGAACATGAATCCGGTTGTTTCCGGATATGACTGCAGAGGTGATATCGAACTCAAACGGCGGCCACAGCCGTTTGCCGCAGGATTGGCCGTTGACCCAGACCTCGGCGCAGTGCCGGACCTTGCCAAGATCGAGAACAAAAAGTGGGACTGGTATGTTCTTCGAATCCGATTGATCGGATTCGGAGGTTGTACCTGTCCCCTTTTTGATATTCAAAATATCGTTCGTCACCGAAAATTCGGTTTCGTAGTCGATCACGCCGCTGAACTTGCCCAGACCCCACTGACTCCAATCCTCAAGCGGTTTGACTGTTCCGGATTGACTTGTGAATTCGCCGGGAATTTCAATCGGATGTTCCAGCTTGGGCTGCGTCGATGGATCGATTCGAATTGTCCAGGGACCGTTGAGTTTGAGAATAGCGCCCGGAATATTTTGATTTTTACTTTGTACTTTTGCTGTTTGATCTTTGCTATTTGATTTTTCGAATGGGTCTGCGACCAGCCAGAAACCATCGTAAGGACCGAACTTCAAGTCCACCAGCAATCCGGAATCTGTTTGTTGCGATTCGATCGGTCGGATTTGTCCGGTTTCGCAGTCCCACAAGGAAACTGTTCCCGAACCAAGTAGCCGAAGTTTTGAAGTATGCGGCTGGCCGGTGTTGTTGGCTAACCAATAGAAAATACGGCCGTTGATCAATCGGTGCTGTACCAACAGGGCGAATTCTCCGGACTCAAACCGTATGAGACTGAACAATCCGTGGGGTCTTTTATTGATCAGAGGTTTGAGGCCGTCAGGGCAGGATATGAAACTCGGAAGGCCGGACAATTCTTTCATCAGCTCGGCCATCTTCGGATCGTTCATGCCGTTTTCAACGGAGCCGGAGGGTAATTCACCCAATGAATATACTCGACGGCCCGTGCGGGCAAACGCGACGATCTTTTCGGCCGCATCGAGCGGAAGGACCACCATCGGCGGCAATACCACGGCTCCAAAACCATGATCGCCATCGTACAACATGCGGCCTTTTATTTGCATTCGCCGCAGATAATGGCGATCGGCGATGAGGTATTCGATCCGGCCGCTGGTCAGATCGGTCATCGCCTGGCTATAGACGGCGTTGATCTTGTGGACTTTTTCGTTAAACCATTCGTCCATTCGCGGCGGACACCACCAGGACGATTGGCGTTTCAATTCTTCATTTGAAAAATCGGCGATCGATTTATCCGGCAGGTCCATTACCGCCGGCACCGGTACGCGGTCAGGGAAGGCCGGATCGAACATCCCCGGACCCGACAGGACCCAGACGCTGTCCATCGGATTGACCAGCAGTACACTGGCAAAGATATTTCCATGAGAGTTAATGTAGCTGGCGCGGCGGACAAAATCCGTCCACTGGTTCATCCACGGCCAGAAGGGATTTTCGTTGTACCAGTCCGGCAGCCACGGATTGCCGTCGAGTTTTCGCGTCATGAAGATCCCGTGCGCGACGACATGGCTGACGCCCCAGGTGGTAACGGCGTTGGCCACCTGCTTGATCGTGATGGGGTTGTAACCCCAGAAACCGGCGGCACCCATGATCTCGCTCATGAAGCGGCGATTTTCGAAATCGGTCACCGACCGAGTCTCCATAAAATCGTGCGGCCCGAGTGCGTTGAGCGCAAGGCAATCCGTTCCCGGCATCGAGTAGGCCCGCTGGGCCTTGAAGAAGTCGCCGACTGCCGCGGCCTGCCACATCAGCGTTTCTTCCCACAGGTTCGAGATGCAGTACATGCCCCGTTGTTCGAGCCAGCGGCTGGTGGCGCCGAGCGTTTGCGTATAGACATCACTGACGGCATCGAACCATTCCCACCGTGCCTTGGCGAAAATGCCCTCGACATCCTCATCGAGCAGCAGCGGCATCCACAGCCGGATGTCGCGCGAAAATTTTTCGCGGTAGTGGCGGTCCAGCGTGTCCGACCAGGCGATCTTGTAACCCCAACTGCCTTCGTTATCGACGAATGCGCCGGGGATCGAACGGCCGAGCGAATCGCCGAATCTCTTCGCATACGGTTCGTGCGCCAGTCGCAGAAAAATCGGCGCGACACGATCGTCGAGGTAATTCAACCGGCCGCCGTCGGCGCCGGGATGATAATACTGCGTGAAGCGATAGATCCGCCAATTCCCTTCCGAGGGGGCCTGCCAGGCAAAAGCGGCGCCCGAGCCGATGAGGCGAAGGGAATTCGATTGAATGATTGCGGGCCGGTGCGGTTTGGGCCGGTTGATGGATTGCGGCTCCGGCTGGTTTTGAGAATCCGTTTTGATCGGCGGATCGGCCGGCTGCGGAAGAATTTTTTCCATGCGGGCGGCGACGGAGAAAGACGATGGGCCGATCTCGACGGATTTTCCCGCCGAACAGTCGATGATGTGGCATTGAAGACTGCGAGCGTAGAGGTCGGGATTTTCCTTGAGCACGCGATCGGCGGCGCGAAAGCTCGGCCACCAGTACTCATCGACAAACCCCAGATAGGCCCCGGCCTTTTCGGCTTCCGTCATGGCTTTGCCAAAGGCCTCAAACCACAGCGGAGAAAGCCATTGCTCTCGCGGCAGGTCGGGCAACCCCGCCATGTTCATGCGGGCGTGGGTATAGCCGGGATTGAACCGCTGGGCGGCCATTTCGCGGGCCATCTCGGCGGCTTTGGCCGGATCGAGCGGCTGATCCCAGAACCAGAAGACAAACGGCGCATAAATCATGTCCGGCTGGGCGAAATTTTGCCGCAGGATTTGGAAATCGACGGAGTTTCGCCGGCCCCAGTTGGAGGGCGTCTGGGCCGGCGAAAAGGAAACGATCAGAGAAAGACATCCGATCCCCAGTTGAATCAACCGGATAATGTTCATCAGTATAACCTCTATTGTGAATCGATTACGATCGTTTCAATCCTTGCGATTCATCGGTCGCTCAGTATAGTCGCCGAACCCGTTGAGGTCAAATCCCGCGTTTGTTGACGGACATTCAGGATGGGGTGGACAACACGGCCGAGGCCGTTTTGAGGGGGCGATGGATCAGGCGGGTGAAGTGGTCCAGGAGGAGTTTTTCAATTTCCCTGCGGATGTCGGAGGGGCTGTCATTGAGACGATGGAGATTGCTCAGGGCCTCGGCGGCGGGGCGGGACACGGCGAGCTTGTCGGCGTAGGCGGATTCGCAATCGGGACAGATCAGGCCGTTGGCTTCGGACACGAAATGCGTCGTTCGCCAGTTTCCGCGGAAGGGATGCGAACAGTTGGCGCATTGATGCAGGACCGGCAGCAAGCCGATCTCCTGCAAGAGGCGGAGCTGGAACAGGATCAGCAGGGCCAGTTGATCGTCGGTTTTTGCGGTCGCCTGAAGATCGGTCAGGAACTGGACGATCGCCTCAAAGAGCGACGGATTGGGATCGGTGTCCGTGGTCAAAACCTCGACCAACTCGGCGGCGCACAGGCCGCACTGGAGGCCGTACAGCGTGGAACGGATCCCGCGAAACAAGGGTTGCTGCTGAAATTCCGTCAGGGTTCCCATCCGGCTGATCCGGGCGGGTTGATAGACGATGGACCCGAACGAAAAAATCTCGATGGGTCCTTCAAACGCCGATTTGGGTCGTCGCGAACCCTTGGCGATGGCCGAGAGTTTGCCCGATTTCTCGGCGTAGAGCGTGACGACCTGCGAGGTCTCCGAATAGTCCACGGCCCGAAGGCAGACGGCCCGGTCCTTGACGAGCATGATCAGGACTCCGCAGCGGGATTGGAAGTCAATCGCTGAATACGCAGCCGTTTGATTCGTCGTGGTTCGGCCGACACGATGGTGAAACGAGCGCCATGGGCGTCAAAGGTTTCACCGGTCCGCGGGATTCGTCCCAGATGCGAAAGGACGAATCCGCTGATGGTGTCGTAATCTTCGCCTTCGGGAAGCCGAATCCGACATTCCTCGTTGACATCGTCGATGTACATGCGGGCGTCAATCTCGACGGTGGATTCGTCGATTCGCTTGGCTGCTATCGGAAGTGTGTCTTCATATTCATCGGCGATTTCTCCGACGAGTTCTTCGAGGATATCTTCGATGGTGACGACTCCGGCGGTGCCGCCGTATTCGTCGAGAACGACGGCGATATGCAGTTTTTGATTCTGGAATTCGCTCAGCAGTGTCCGAGACGGCTTGGTCTCGGGGACAAAACACGCCGGACGGATCTTTTCGCGAAGATTGAATTGGCTTTCCGGTTTGCCGATTTCGCTGAGCAGATCCTTGGCATAGAGCATCCCGATGATATTGTCGATGTTGCCCTCATAGACGGGCAGGCGAGAGTAACCGCTGTCGGCGATGGTCTGCAAGACCCTGGAAAGCGGGTCGTGAATTTCGATTGCGATGATGTCCGTCCGCGGTGTCATGATCTCTTCGACGGTGGTTTCGCCCATCTCCAGGACATTTTCGATCATTTCGGCCTGCTCGGCATCGACGGCGCCCTGGCGCTGTCCTTCCTCGACGACGCTGAGGATTTCCTCCTGTTTCTGGTCCTGTTGTTGTTCCGGCGTGATCCGTTCGACTCCGGCCAGACGGCAGACGATCGCGTCGTGCCAGTGGAGCACGCGAATGGCCGGACGGGCAATCCAGGCGCAAGCAGCCAGAAATCTTTCCGATCCGACCAGCAGCGTCTCGGCGGAATATTTGGACCAGGAATGAGGAATCGCCAGGCGAAAAGCGGCCAGTAGAAACCAACCGATGACGAAAGCGACGACCGTCCCCCACTGGTGGAGATGTGCCAGTTGCGCCAACGCCAGAATGATTCCCACATCGGCAAACAACCGAAGCAGCAGGCAGGTAAGGATGTAATCCTCCTGGCGGCCTACGATGCAATCGAATCGTTGTGCCTTCCCCCGGGAATGAAAGGCCTCCTGGAGTTTGACGCGGGAATAGGATCTCAACGACAGGTGCATGGTTGAGAAGAATGCGCCGATAGCGGCGCACAAGGCAATCTGGAGGATTAGCCACTGGGCCTGGGTCATGAGCAAGACCTCCGCGAATCAAGGCCCATGTTGGCCCGGCAACGAGAAGGCGACCGTGTGTTCTGATACACGACGCCGTATCCGGCTTTCCGGAGAATGCGGTCCTCTTCGTGGTGCATCCGTCGGGCCCCGGCTGTCGTCCGGTCGTCAAATCCGAACTGATGAAGGAGCCCATGAACCAGGTAGAGAGCCAGTTCCGCACGGGGCGAATGGCCGCGAAGACGGGCCTGTCGAAGGGCCAGGTCGGCATTGACGACAATCGCAAAACACCGACCGGGATCAAACGGATCGCTCAGGTCGAAACTGATGCAGTCGGTGATCGCCGAACGCGAAAAAAACCGACGATTGATGCGCCGTATGCCGGAATCATCGGCGATGACCAGATCAATCGCCGCTCGTCGAACCCGGAATCGGCGACAAACGAATCGAACCAATTCTCGAATGCGAATCGGCGCAAACGGGACGCAATCCGTCGTTCGGTCAATGGAAACGGCAATGGCGTCCGAGACACGGGGCATGGCGATCAGGCCTTCCTGACGCTGTTGGTCATCAGGTTGGAAGTTCCGCTATCGGTGAGGCGGTCATTGGGCGAGGCGGGGATTGTCGGATACGCGATTCGACCGTGATAATGGGCGGCCAGCGACTTGGAGATGCTTTCTTCGATCCGATTCAAATCCCGCATCGTCAGGTCGCACTCGTCGAATTGACCGTCCTGCAGGCGTTTCATGGCAATCGTGTGAACGATATTCTCGATCCGTGTCGGCGAAGGTTCCGGGTTGGATCGAACCGCCCCCTCGACGGCGTCACAGATCATGACAATCGCGGCCTCTTTGGAACGGGGTTTGGGGCCGGGATACCGAAATTCGGTCTCCGAGATGGGATTCTGCTTGTCGGCTTTTTTGCGGGCTTCGTTGTAGAAATACTCGATCAGGGTGGTGCCGTGGTGGGTTTCGATGAAGGGACGCAAAACCCCGGGCAGATTAAATTCCCGTGCGATCTCGACGCCGTCTTTGACATGGCCGATGATAACCAAAAGACTCATCGCCGGAGAAAGCTGGTCGTGCCGACTGATGGGGCCGACCTGGTTTTCGACGAAATAGTCGGGTTTGTTGAGTTTTCCGATATCGTGGTAATACGCACCGACGCGGGCAAGCAGTCCGTTGGTCCCGATCGCCTCGGCCGCCGTTTGCGCGATCGATCCGATCAGAAGACTGTGGCTGAAGGTTCCGGGGGCGTCCATGGCCAGTTTGCGAAGGAGCGGCTGGTTGGCGTCGCTGTAGTCCATCAGGGTCATACTGGTGGCGACGCCGAAAATCTTTTCGATCAGCGGCAGGAATCCCTCGGCGATAATCCCGACGATGATGGTGATACCGGCGGCCATCGCCGCGTTCTCGAGCACCTCCATTCTGTCGGCGGTCCCGTGCACGATCCCCAGCGATGCGGCCGTGGCAAACACGATCACCGCCGCGACGCTGTTGACCAGGATAATCGTCATGCGTTTGCGGATTTCCCGCAGACAGAACATGCAGGTGACCGTGCCGGCCATCATGGTCAGAAACAACTCCACCGTCGCGGTTTTCCCCACGGCGAAACAAGCCATGACGCAAAAAAAGGAACTCAATCCCAGCGCAAACCGTTGATCGTAGGCGATGGTCATCACGATCGCGCAAGCGACGGCCGGACCGACCGCCAGATAGGTCTGGCGGGGTTCCAGCGAGATCAATCGCGTGATCGCCAGCAGCAGGACGAACAATCCTTCGATCGTCAGAATGCGGCTGATGCGCGAAGTCAAAAACGGGTGAAAATGATGGGTGTAGATCGCCGTTCCCACCGATAGCAGACACACGACCACCGCGATGGCGATAATCTCCGGGATCGGTTTCCACATCCTCTCAAAAAAGGTATTCGACGCGTTGACGCTCAGAATCAGGGTCGAAAGCAGGATAAATACCGCCAACCAGGCGATCGCGTAGGGTCGATTGCTGTTGAGCAACCGGCGAAGCTGCTCAAATCGCTCGGCCGACATCGTGTCTTTGACCCGCTGGCCGCGCGGACTGGATTTTTTCTTTGTTAGGATCATGCGTGCGGCGATTTACTCGAACGGTTGCGGTCGTACGCGGTCACGATATCCTGAACGAGCCGATGGCGAACGATATCGTTTTCGCCGAGCTCGACAAATCCGATTCCGGGAATCCCCTGCAGTTTGCGGCGGGCGTCGATCAGGCCGCTGGTCTGGCCGGGTTCCAAGTCGATCTGGGTGATGTCGCCGGTGATGATCATTTTGGATCCGCGGCCCATTCGCGTCAAAAACATCAGCATTTGCGAAGGAACCGTATTCTGGGCTTCGTCGCAGAGAATCGCCGCCTCGTTTAGGGTTCGACCTCGCATGAACGCCAGGGGCACGACCTCGATGATGTCCATCTCCATGAACTTGCGCATCTGGCTGAATTCCATCATGTCTTCAAGACTGTCGAACAACGGGCGCAGATAGGGATTGACCTTGGCATGCAGGTCGCCGGGCAAAAAGCCGAGTTTTTCTCCCGCTTCGACGGCGGGTCTTGCTAATACGAGTTTTCGAACCTGTTTTTTCTTAAGCATGGAGACCGCCACCGCCACCGCCAGATAGGTCTTGCCCGTGCCGGCCGGCCCCGTGCAAATGGTCAGGTCGTTGGACTGCATCGTCTCGATATACCGTTTCTGGCCGGATGTAAACGGCTCGATGAGGCCTTTGTGGGAAAAAACGGCGATGGATTGATCGGCGTCGGACGGCTCCAGAGGCATTTCTTTTTCGGTCTGGGTCAGGATGTCCCGGACATCGCGCTCTTCCAGTCGGCCCCGCTGAAGGAGCCGTTTTTGCATTTTGTGGATGATCTCGACGGTGATTCGGACGGGTTGTCGCTGACCGGAGATGATGACATTCTCGTGTCGAGCCGTGATCTGGACGCCCATCGTGGTTCGAAGCAGACGAAGATGCCGGTCGGTCGGACCGAACAACTCCAACCGCTGGGTATCCGATTCCAATTGAATCGTCTGTTCCAAGCGAGATTTCCGTTACCTGCCGACCATCAGGAAAAACAGATACGCCAACGGAGCGGCGCCCAGCGGAGAATCGATCACATCCAGGACGCCTCCAAAACCCGGCAGGTGGGCGGAGGAATCCTTGGTCTGGGCATCGCGTTTGAGCATCGACTCGGCCAGGTCAGCTCCTTGGCCGACCACGGCAAAGACTACCCCAAAAACGACCGCCACCATTGCATTCATTATACCAAATCCAACGGCGAAACCAAGTGCCGCGATTATTCCAAACAGAATGCCTCCGAAAAAGCCCTCCCATGTCTTTTTCGGACTGATCCGGGGGGAAAATTGGTGTTTTCCGAACAATCGACCAAATGTGTAAGCCCCGGAATCCGCTGACTTTACGGTAAAAATAAACAGCAGTGTTTGGCGGAATCCGAATTCGATCTGGATGCCGAGGAAAAAACTGCTTAAAAGTCCTAAGTATAGAATTGACAAAAGGTTACCGCCAAGATTCACGATCGTTCCACAGGGGCCGAGTTTTCGCGCCTGGAAAAAGAACAGGATCAGGACTGTAAATGCTGTTATTATAAGAACATACAGCGAGAGGAATCGGTCCGGATTCGGAGAGAATTGAGCGAAGTACCAGCTTACGGCCAAGAGGACGGAGGCCTGTATCGTGATTTCGGGGAATAACCGACAGGAGACATGTTTTGCCAGGATCCCCATTTCCAACTGGGCGGGGATGGCCAAAAGGACCAGAAGAGCCAGCAGGATATTGCCTCGAATGAGGCGATCCCCATCCTCTGTTCGAAGAGTCCAGCCGAACCGGTCGTCAATCATGACCAAAGCCGTAAAGACGATGACCATGAGGGTCCCGAAGATCAATCGGTATTTCAGCATTATCGTTGAATCCTTATCTCCAAATCCGGCGTTGAAAACGGAAACGGCCAACCGGACCCGTTATACGGTCTGGGGTTTCACATCGCCGAAACGACGGCTTCGGCCGGCAAAAACCTGAATCGCCTGATCGAGGTCGGTTTCGGAGAAATCCGGCCAGAGGGTATCCGTGACGAAAAACTCGGCATAGGAAATCTGCCAGAGTAAGAAATTGCTGATCCGCATCTCCCCCGAAGTACGGATCACCAGATCGGGATCGGGAAGTCCGGCGGTGTAGAGATTGCGTTCGAGGGCGGCTTCGTCGATGACGGCAGGATCGAGCGTTCCGGCGGCAACCTCGGCGGCCATTCGTTTGGCGGCGTCGACAATCTCCGCCCGACCGGCGTAATTGAGGGCGATGGCCAGGACCATGCCCGGATTCATTCGGGTCATTTCGACCGTTTCCTGAAGCGTATCCACGACCTTCTGAGGCAATCGTTCCAGTCGCCCCAGATGAACCAGGCGGACCTGGTGTTTCATCAGGTCGGGACGAATGGCTTCGAGATATAAAGAATACAGATGCATCAGAAAATCGACTTCCTCCTTCGGTCGTTTCCAATTCTGCATGCTGAAGGAATATAACGACATGCACTCCAGACCGAGATGAACACCATAGAGAGCGATCTTTTCAACGGTCTTGCCGCCCTGTTCGTGGCCGTGAAACCGAGGCAATCCCCGTTGCTGAGCCCATCGACCATTGCCGTCCATAATGATGGCCACATGGCGAGGTACGGATTGCGGTAAGATGCCCAGTCGCTGAGCCGTTTTCCGGCGTCTGGATTCAAACCCTTCGTTCACGATTTCTCCTGCCTGCAATGTTGAACGCAATTGCCGAAAAACCGAATCAGGCCTTGCGGTAGATCACCTGATCGCGCTGGGGACCTACGCCGAGCAGGGTGATCGGGACCCCGACAAACGATTCGATCATTCGTACATAGTTCCGGGCTGTCTCGGGCAACTCCTCAAATCGACGGATGGCCGAAAGATCCTCGCTCCAGCCGGGTACGGTTTCATACACGCATTGGACCGACTGGAGACGCCCGGCGTCGGAGGGGAAAAAGACCGTCTCCACGCCGTCGATTCGATAGGCCCGACAGATCTTCAACTCCGGAAAACCCGCCAGCGTATCCAGATGCATCATGGCGATCTCGTCAATGCCGCCGATCCGGGCCGAGTACCTGACCGCGACGGCGTCGAACCAGCCGCAGCGCCGCGGCCGGCCGGTGGTGGTGCCATATTCGTGGCCTCGCTGGCGGATTTGCTGGCCGGTCGCATTATCCTGCTCGGTCGGAAACGGACCCGAACCGACGCGAGTGGAATAGGCCTTGACCAGACCGATGAACCGATGGACATACCGGGCCGGGACACCGCAGCCGGGACTGATCCCCAGCGCGCTGGCGTTGGAACTGGTTACGAACGGATAGGTTCCGTGATCGATGTCCAGCAACGAACCCTGAGCGCCTTCGAAAAGAATATTTTTTTGAGCGTCGATGGCTTCATGCAGATATCGCGTGGTGTCGCAGACAAAAGGAGCAAGCTTGACGCTGAAAGCGAGGGTTTTTTCGATCAGCGCGTTGTCGTCAATCGGCTCGGCGGCGTAAAGGGAAGTAAAAAGCTTGCTCTTGTAATCCGCGATCCGCCGTAATTTCTCGGCCAGAGCGGTCGGGTCGCGAAAATCGCACATCCGAACGGCGTGAATCCGGCCGACTTTGTCGGCGTAGCAGGGACCGATCCCGCGGGCCGTTGTGCCGATTTTGCGCGTGCCGAGAGATTCTTCGCGAAGCCGATCTTCAAGTTTGTGATAGTCGAGCACGACATGGGCGTTTTCGCTGATCCGCAATCGGCCGGCAAGGGGGATCCCGCGGTTGGCGAGCTGATCGATTTCGGCCAGAAGAACTTCGGGATCGACGACAACCCCATTGGCAATTACGCAATCCACCCCCGGACGAACCGATCCGCTGGGCAAAATATGCAGGGCGAATTTCTGGCCGGCCACGACGACGGTGTGTCCGGCGTTGGCTCCGCCTCCATAGCGGACGACGATATCGCTGGATTCGGCGAGAATATCGACGATCTTGCCTTTGCCCTCGTCTCCCCACTGCAGACCGACGACGCAGATATTCATGACTGGCTTTTCCCTTCCTGAGGCGCCGGTCCCGACAGTTCTTCGATCAGGCGATCGAGAACGGCCGAGAGATTGTCATAACTCCGAGCGTACAATTTCAGATTTTTTTCGGAGCCGTTGGTTTTGTAGGAAAGAACAAAGAAACCCTTGGAATCGAAATAGGTCTTGTCGATCTGCGTGATGGCGCTCAGGGGGATGGTCAACGCATTGACGCTCAGATGTTCGTCGTCAACCCGAATGCGCTGATTGCGAACGCGGACGAAATTGGCCACCACCAGAACAGCCCCGATCATCAGATACGGGGGGGCAGCGCGGTTGATGACCAGCGTGTCATCCGGCGTCCCGTCGGGTTTGGTGTGCTTGGTGATAAACTCCTCGTTGTAGCGCCCATCATAATAGAACCAGGACGCCAGACCGACAAGCACGGCCAACAGGATCAGGTGGTTGTTCCGTCGATAACGACTCAGGGGAGCCACAATCGCCATGTTCAGTTGCCTCCTTTCATTCTGATCTTGTCCGATCTTCGGTTCCTGCCTTCATGGAATCCCCGCCAGTGCGGAAAACGGCCTTGCGATTATCTCCGCTGGGCGATGGCGCTGGCCAGCGGCTTGACAAAGTCGGGAATGATCCGCTCAATCATCAGCGTTTCGGCCCAGCCGCATTGTCGGAGAAAACAGGCCTTCAAGTCAAATTTCTCCTCGGCGGGGGGATACTGGCGGATCGTCAGATATAAACTGATGGGTTCTTCGGACTTGAAAGACCCCTGCCGAATCTCGGCGGCATTCGAACGAGACTCAATTGCGATCCGGGCCTGGGTACGGCAATCTTCGCTAAGCGAAAGGATCATAGACGGCGACAGTCCCAGGGCCTGAGATCCCGGCAGATCCAACAAACGATGAAAGGCCGTATTCCGGAGCAGGGCATCGGAAATCACTTCGTTGTGATTGCCCTGAAAATCAAAGTCCATCGTGAAAGTCACATCGAGCGATTCGACATCCAGGTGGCTCAGACCCAGCATATAGGGAGCCAGATCCAGAACCAGTCGCTGCAGGCCGAAAGCGTCTTCCGGATCGTCGGGGTTGGCGCAACCGGCGCAAAGACGATCCGCCTCGATGCTGACCCAGCGATATTTTTGGGACTGCCGGTCTTCTTCGAGAACGAAATCGCCGTTGTCCCGCCGGTGAAAGCTGTTCAGCGAGGGATACTGTTTTTCGATTCTTTCGCAAAAGGCCAAAACCGTATCCCGCTCGGTCGGCAGATCGAGTTCCGTGTTGACAAACATTTCGATGAAAAATTCATCGCACAGCGAATTAAAACCGCTCGACATCAGATTTCAAACTCCAAACCCATAACACCCATTGATCAAAACGCCATAGTATCGCATATCCCGCCCCGTCTGACAAGGAGAAAGGGAAAATAATACCGGAGGACGGGTGTGGCCGGATTTAATGCCAAACCCGGCAAAGGGAATGGAGGACCGCACTCTGTCGCAGCCATGTTATGACAGTGATGCGG
Organism: uncultured Pirellulales bacterium; assembly: GCA_964643355.1. Lineage (GTDB taxonomy): Bacteria > Planctomycetota > Phycisphaerae > Sedimentisphaerales > Anaerohalosphaeraceae > FEN-1350. The sequence continues at coordinate 21,644 of CAZXPW010000017.1, read as the reverse complement.
CCTCGACCCCGCCAAACGGGACTCGAACAAAGTAAGCAGAACGGATCTCTCCACTTGGATTCGATCCCTTTAACGCAATACGATGGATTCCCCCGTGCCAGATAAAGCAGCCATGCTCCCAAGCAAAATATGCAAAGCGTCCGGCACCCTCCTGACTGGAAGAAGGGCGCCTGACGCTTTGTTTGTGAAGACGCTCTAAAACAATAAAATATGTTCACCGGATATATCCGGATTCCCGCCCCCGATCAGGTCGAGGACAGACCCCGCGCGGGAACGACAACCGGATTCGTGTCATTCTATCAGATCCCCAAACCAGCCGTTTCAGTTCCTCTATTTGCATTCCGGGGACAGCCAGAAGTTGAAATCGGCCATATCACAAACGGTGACAGTGGCCTCGGGCTTGCCGTAAAAGGTTTTGAACAGACTCAGATCCGTGGCGCCGACCCGGAGGCCGCCGATGCGTTCCTTGAGGTGGTTGAGATCCGCGCAAATTCCATCCGGGACAAGCGCCAAAGCGGCATCATTTTTCCCGTAAGCCGTTTTGAACAGAGTCAGGTCCGTTGCACCCACCCAGAGGCCGCCGATTGGTTCTTTGAGACCGTTGATATCCCCTCGACACTGGCGGGAATAACACCAGCAACTTGGCTTGTTCCAGGCGATCCAGTCATTGAAGAACGGGGCTGTGTCCTTGATGCACTCGTTGGGATTGTACTCATAGGCGCCCATATCGACGATGGGCGAAGTACCGACGCCGGTATCGAGGGTATCCACATCATCCCAGAATCGCGTCATGCAATCCAAATCGGTCGTAAGGCCGGCGTCGATGGCAAATTGATTCTTTCCGGCATCGATACAGGGCGAACCAGGAGCCAAGCGGAGATTGTCATCCAGGGTACCGGCAATCCAGTCATCCCCCAAGGGATTGACAAACATGGGATCTTCACCAACATTCCCATCGCCCATGGAAGAGCTAAGACCTTGGATACAACTATAATGAACCGTATTGAAACCATAATGAAGCTGTGCTGATTCGCTGAAGTTTCCACCTGATTTGTCTGAATTTCCATATACAATACAATTACGATATGTATTTGTTGAATTTATGTGGTCGGTAAAAATTCCACCCCCTCTATCTACCGCAGTATTACCGTAAAAACTACTATTGGTAAAACTAGCAACAGAATAATTTTCAAAATATCCACAATGATATGGGCTGGTGCACTCATAATAACGAGCATACAAATTTGCTATTGCTCCACCACAGGAGCCAGTATTGCTTGTATAATTACCAACAAATATGCAATTATTTACATTCAAATACATATTCCATTGCTGAACTGCATGATTCAGTATGGCGCCTCCATATGAGGCACTATGATTTCCAATGAATTTGCACCCGCTAATTTTACCAGTTCCTCCACCACTACGAATTGCACCACCGCTTGTTAAAGCTGAATTATTAAAAAAATACGCTTTGTTAATTTCGTATGTCGAATATTCTGCGCAGATTGCCCCACCCCAGGCGGCCGAACTATTTTCTGTAAAGGTGCAGTTATTATAAGCGGCGCTGCAAGAGTTATTGAATACGGCGCCACCAGCTGCATTCGAATGGTTTTGAAGGAATTCACATTTCTCAACTTGTGCATGTCCGCCCTCAATGAAATAACAAGCACCTCCATTGAAAATAGAATTATTCCCAATAAATGTACAACTGCTCAGATTTATGTTCGATGATAGATTTGTATAAACAGATCCACCATACCCACCTGAATTGCTCGTAAAAGAACACCCTATTATTGTTGGGTTACTACTCCAACTGGCAAAGACTGAACCGCCCCCGCCCGAATTGCCAGCATTTTCTCCGGTAATATCACAATTCAGGATTTTTGGGGCCGATGACTTTAAATAAATACTACCACCGTACCGTGTGGCAATGTTTCCGGAAAAATGGCAATTGTCCAATTTAACATTGGCTCCTGTTTCTACCATCGCAATCGAACCCCCAGATTCTGCAAGATTCATATTGAAGGTAACATTCGTAAGAACAGGAAGGCAATTGAAGCCATTGTTATACCATGCACCACCAATTGTTTTCGCGGCGTTTCGTCTGAAAGCACAATTCACAATAGTCGGGCTGCTCTTACCAGCATTGTACCAGCCGCCACCGGAGCCGAGGGTATCGGCGCCATCGGCCTGGCCATGAATAATGAACAAACCATCCAACCGAGTTGGGGCTCCGCACAGTTCGCCGCGGACGACATGATAACTGTTGTCGGAACGGGTGGCATCTGTCAGGAGGTCTTTGACGGCCGTGGCAGGGTTGTCATCGGCCAGCAGGTCACCGCTGAGAACGGTTGGATTGGCCTGCCAATCGGGGGTGTCCCCGCCGCCGGCGGGATAGCCGCCGATCATCCGAACGAGGTTCTTCAGGACAAACGAGGCATTACGATCGCCGGGGGTATAACCATTTCCCTGATCGGGACGATAGGTCCCGGCGGCGATATGGATTTCGTCATTCGCTGCAGCAGCAGAAATGCCATCCTGAAGATACTTGAAGGCATTGGCCCAGCTTGTACCGTTGTTGGCGCCGGCGGCGGAGGCATCGACATAAATGATCTTTGCCGATGTGTCACTGACCAACAAGACCAGAGACAGGATGATGGTGATGAGTTGTACCGATGTTCTGTTCATGTTCTTCTCCCTTCAATTTGTGTGAATGGTATCGGGCAATCGATCGGCGAGAGTGAAAACGCCAAAATATGCCCTATTTCCGCTTGTGTATTCCGAGTCAGTTTCGGTCTGCTTTGAGGGGTGAGAAAACACAGGATCTATCCCGGATGCATGGTTGGCTGAACACCCTCTTCCCGAAATTCGGTCGCGCATCGTTTATTCCTTCTCCAAACTTGACGACGAGCATCCGTTTGGGGGGGGGGGGGGGGGGGGGGGGGGGGGGGGGGG
>CAZXPW010000017.1:0-18676 GCA_964643355.1 uncultured Pirellulales bacterium | reverse complement strand
ATGCCGCTGTCTTTGTTGGCGTAACACCACTTTCCCTAATTTAGGTCGGGGTTTGTTTTTTTTTTATAAAAAATTTTTTTTTTTTTTTTTTTTCCCCCCCCCCCCCCCCCCCCCAATGTCAAGAGAAAATGGGGAATTTTGGGATTTTTTTTGGGCTTAGCCAGAGAACATTGTGATTCCCCGTGCCAGGTAAAGTAGCCGCACCTCCGGAGATACTGTCGCCGGATTTCAGGCGGGATAACTTGACCGTTCTCGTTAGGGCGGTTAGGATGGGCCGCCATTCAGGATCATGTCGATGCCGATGCTTGAAGTCAACTCGCTGTGCAAGTCGTATGGATCGTTGAAAGCGGTCGATGGAGTCAGTCTTTCAATTGAGTCCGGAGAAGTCTTTGGCTATTTGGGTCCGAATGGCTCCGGGAAAACGACCACCATTCGCTGCATCATGGGTTTGCTTCGGCCGTCGGCCGGGCAGGTTCGCGTATTCGGTCAAAGGGTCCGGACCGGACGGGGGATGGGCCATTCCGAGATCGGATACCTGCCGGGGGAATTTCGGATATGGCCGGGTTTGCGAGCGGGGTATTCTCTGGCTTCCCTGGCTTGCCTGGGAGAAAAAGATCGCGGGCATTCCTATCGACGGAGTTTGGCCGAACGACTGGAATTGAATCTGGATCGGGTGGTGGGGAATTTGTCGAAGGGAAATCGTCAGAAGGTCGGTCTTCTCTATGCGTTTGCCCACAAGCCAAGTTTGCTGATCCTTGACGAGCCGACATCCGGCCTGGATCCGCTGGTACGACAGATCGTTATGGACATGATCCGCGAGGCGGCCGCCGATGGTGCCGCCGTGCTGTTGTCATCGCACGATCTGGCGGAGGTCTCGGCCGTGTGCCAACGGGCGGCGATCATCCGCGAGGGCCGATTGGTCGAAGCGGCGCCGATCTCGCAGATCGTCCGGCAGGGCAGTCGGCGGCTGGAGGTCTGGTTCATGGATTCGACTTTGGTCCCCGATCGGCCCGCCGAGGGCCTGGGTTTTCGAATCGTCGAACAACAGCCCGGCATGGTTCATCTGGCCTACCAGGGGCAGTGCGATCCGGTCCTCAAATGGGTGTCGCAGTGGCCGATTGACCGGATCGCAACGCCCGATACCTCGCTGGAAGAGGCCTTTATGCAATACTACCGAAAGACCGACGGTTCATCGCTTCCGGCGGAGCGGCTATGAGAGAGTCCTCAGTGCCCCTGTTTCCATATTCGTTATTGTGGTTCTGGTTCCGTCGGATCCTGCTGGCCTGGGCCCTGATCGCCCTGATGATCTTTCTGATCCAACTGGCGATCTGCGGAATCATCCACGATAATCAGCAGGTCAAGACCATGCTGAAGTTTCTCGACATGATGCCGTCGATCATCAAGTCAGCTCTGGGTGGCGAGACCCTGCAGGTCGGCAACCTGCCCGCACTGATCGCGATCGGGTACCAGCACCCACTGACCCTGCTTCTGTATATGCTGTTTGCCGTCGGGATTCCGACAGGATTGCTGGCCGGCGAGGTCCAGCGGGGGACGATGGAACTGATCCTCAGTCGGCCCGTGACCAAGCTGCAGGTCTATCTGTGCGCGGCGCTGCTGACAGTAGTCGGGATGGTGGCCCTGGTGGCGGTGATGTTCTTCGGGACTTTCGTTTCGACCAAGCTGTACGATTTCGGCGAGCCGATTCCGCTGCATGATTTTTTCCGGCTGGCCGTCAACGGCGGATTGTTGTCGGCGACGGTCGGGGCGATTTCGCTGCTATCGGCGGCGTCGTTTTCCCGTCGTGGCACGGCCGTCGGGGTGGCGGTGGCGTATCTGGTGGCCAACTATTTCGTCAATATCATCGCCGACTGGTGGCCCCAAATGAAATCCCTCAAATCCATGACCATCTTCAACTATGTCAATCCCCACAAAATTTTCGGCATGCATATCTGGCCGACCAGCGAGCTGATCCTCCTCGGTTCGCTTCTACTGACGGCGGCGATCCTCGGCGGGATCATCTGGAACCGCCGCGATCTGCCGCTGTAATTTTCTCTCCAAATCAAGTCGAATCGTGTTAAACAAAAAGGGTGTGGCAATTCGCCACACCCTCGATTGGTAATCCCATACCCGAACATCAAAGGGCTTATTTCTTTTTGCCCTTCTTGGCCGGTTGGCTCTTGGCTACGGCCTGTGCCGCCGACAGTCGTGCGATCGGCACACGGAACGGAGAGCAGCTCACATAGTTCATGCCGACGCGATGGCAGAATTCCACGCTGGCCGGCTCGCCGCCGTGTTCGCCGCAGATGCCGACTTCCAGATGCTTGTTCGTCTTGCGGCCGCGCTCGATGCCGACCTGAATCAGCTCGCCCACGCCGGACTGGTCGATGCTCTGGAACGGATCGCCGGGCAGGATCTTCTTGTTGAGGTAATCCGGCATGAAACCGCCGATATCGTCGCGGCTGAAACCAAAGGTCATCTGGGTCAGGTCATTGGTGCCGAAGCTGAAGAACTCGGCCAGCTCGGCGATCTTGTCAGCGACCAGAGCGGCACGCGGGATTTCGATCATCGTGCCGGTCTCGTGACGGATCTTCTTGATCCCGAACTTGCCCAGGACTTCCGCATAGACCTGCTTGACAATGGCGAACTGGTCCTTGAGCTCGGCGACATCACAAACCACAGGAATCATGATCTCAGGGTGGGGCTTCTTGCCTTCCTTGAGCAATTCGGCCGCGGCCTCGAAGATCGCGCGAACCTGCATGGCGGTTACTTCCGGATAGGTTATGCCGAGGCGGACGCCGCGGTGACCCATCATGGGGTTGGATTCGTGCAGGTTGTCGGCTCGCTTGGCCAACTCGTCCATGCTGATGTTTAAATCCTTGGCTAACTGCTCGAGCTTGGCGCGATCGCGCGGCACGAATTCGTGCAACGGGGGATCCAGCAAGCGAATGACCACGGGCAAGCCGTCCATCGCCGCCAGCGTACCCTTGATATCCCTCTTGACGAACGGGAACAGTTCGTCCAGGGCCTTCTTGCGCTCTTCGAGCGTCTTGGAGACGATCATCTTGCGGAGGATAAACAACGGCTGATCGGAATTCTTGCCGTAGAACATGTGTTCGGTCCGGAACAGGCCGATGCCTTCGGCCCCGAAGCTGCGGGCGCGAGCGGCGTCTTCCGGCGTGTCGGCGTTGGTGCGGATACCCAGCTTGCGGACGGCGTCGCAAACCTTCAGGAAGCCCATCAGCAGCGTGTTCTCTTCGCCGGCGTCCATCATCGGCAGCTTGCCTTCATAGGCATAGCCCTTGGAGCCGTTGAGGGTGATCCAATCACCTTCGCGGAAGACCTTGCCGTCCACATGCATTTCTTTCTTGCCCAGATCGACATGCAAAGCGCCGCAACCGACGATGCAGCACTTGCCCCAGCCGCGGGCCACGAGGGCCGCATGACTGGTCATGCCGCCGCGAGCGGTGAGAATGGCCTGAGCGGCCCGCATGCCTTCGACATCTTCCGGGTTGGTTTCTTCGCGGACGAGGATGACCTTCTTGCCGTCTTTGGCCCATGCGACGGCGTCGGGTGCGGTAAAGACGATCTGGCCGGTGGCGCCGCCGGGACCGGCCGGAAGACCCTTGGCCAACGGCTTGCATTCCTTCTCGGCCTTGGGATCAATGATTGGATGCAGCAACTCATCAAGCTGGGCGGGGCTGACGCGCTTGACCGCCTCTTCTTTGGTGATGAGTTTTTCCTTGAGCATATCCATCGCCATGCGGACGGCGGCCGGACCGTTGCGCTTGCCGACGCGGCACTGAAGCATGAACAGACGGCTTTTCTCGATGGTGAACTCGATATCCTGCATGTCGCGGTAATGCTGTTCGAGTTTTTTCTGGATCGTGAACAGTTCCTTGTAGGCCTTGGGCATGTACTTTTCGAGCGAAACCTGGTCTTTGTTGTGCTCGCTCTTGGATGCTTCGTTGACCGGCGCCGGAGTCCGGATCCCCGCGACGACATCCTCGCCCTGCGCGTTGACCAGATATTCGCCGTAGAAGAAGTGTTCGCCGTTACCCGGGTTGCGGGTGAAGGCCACGCCGGTGGCCGAATCGTCGCCGAGGTTGCCAAACACCATCGACTGGACATTGACGGCCGTGCCCCATTCGTCGGGAATGCCTTCGATGCGGCGGTAACTGATGGCCCGCTTGCCGTTCCACGAAGAGAAAACCGCGTGAATGCCGCCCCAAAGCTGTTTGTCATGCTCATCCGGGAACGGCGAACCGAGGACTTCCTGGACCTTGTTCTTGAACTGATCGCACAACCACTTCAGGTCGGCGGCGGTCATGTCGGTATCGGACTTATAGCCCTTGCTGTGCTTGAGCTGATCCATGATCCGTTCGAGCTGGCGGCGAATGCCCTGATCGTCCTTGGGTTCGATGCCCGCGGCCTTTTCCATCACGACATCGGAATACATCATGATCAGACGACGATAGGCGTCATAGACAAACCGTTCATTGCCGGTCTGCGCGACCAAGCCGGGAATCGTCTTGCTGGTCAGGCCTACATTCAACACCGTTTCCATCATGCCGGGCATGGAGCTGCGAGCGCCGGAACGAACCGACACCAGCAACGGATTCTTCGGATCGCCGAAGTCCTTGCCCATGATCTTTTCGACCTTGGACATCGCCTTGGCGACCTCTTCCTTCAGGCCCTTGGGATAACTCTTCTTGTTTGCGTAATAGTGCGTGCAAACTTCGGTGGTAATCGTAAAACCCGGAGGGACCGGGACGCCGAGGTTCGCCATCTCCGCCAGGTTGGCGCCCTTGCCGCCCAGCAGGTTCTTCATATCGGCGCGACCATCGGCCTTTCCGCCGCCGAAGAAATAGACCATTTTCTGTGCCATTCTCAATTTCTCCTACATAATATAGACAACCATAGACTTTGGGTCATCGACCCGGGATTTTCGGAAACAAAAAGATTCTGGAGTATAGTCACCGCTCTGGCTTCTGTCAATTCCCAAACAGGCGCAGATCCGCGGATTTCCGTTGCGGCCGGGGGGACAAATCGATTCGGCTCAGTCGGCAGGCAATCCCGCCTGGAAAACCGGTTCCGTAGGCCCGACTGGGTCTGATAATCAAAATCCCGTTCCGCAGGCCGGAAAGCGCGGAATGTTATAATTGCAAAGTCTTTGTTTTCAAAAACTTACAATCGGTTGGAGGGCGAGGAGTTTTCCCTATTCTTTCGGAAAGTCCAACGGCGGGCGTGACGATACAACAATGCTATTGGCCAGAAGCACCAAGACGATGCGAAATCGAATTCCAACGGGATCGACGGCGTGAACGAGGCGAAATTATCGGCGAAATGGGACGATTCCTGTTACCGTCCGAATTGGATAGGTTATGGAATCATTGTGGGGATGATGCTCCTTTTTGTCGGAGGAATTCTCGCGGGATTCCGTCAGATCGCCCTGGTCCAAAGCCGCAGGGATTTTGTCCAAGAGGTCCAAAAACGGGGGGAAGAACTGGATCTTTGGATTCTGCAGTCCCAGGTGACCGGGATGGCCCGATGTCTCGGCGCTTCGGGTCGATTGTTATCGGATGCCCTTTTGGGAAAAACCGTCGATCCTCCGGATCTGCTGGATCAGTTGGAGCGAATTCGCCAATTTGCCTCGGCTTCGATCGTCTATGCGATGGACGCCTCGGGCACGGTGGTCGCCTGCACCCGCTACGGTGAAAAAAAGGAAACGCTCACGGGAAACAACTATTCGTTTCGCCCCTATTTCACCGAGGCCATGAAGGGGCACGATGTGGTGTATCCGGCGATCGGCGTGACCACGCAACAAAGAGGATTGTATTACTCGGCTCCGGCGTATTGTTCCGGTCCCTCGGGGAAAAGTGAAATCATCGGGGTCGTCGTAATCAAAGTGGGACTGGAAACCGTCGATGCGTATCTTGAACAATACCGGGATCCCGTGGCGCTGGTCTCGCCCCTCGGCGTGATCTTTTCCACCAACCGTCCCGACTGGTTGTATGCGTCGGTGTTCCTGGCGGATGCATCGGCTCGTCCGACCGAAATGGATCCGGTCCCTGCCCATGTGGTTATCTCCGGCGATGTTCCGAATTCATTGCCGGTCGATCTGTCGGCGAAGACGGTTCGGCTGGGAGATTGCACCTATGCCGTCGAGCGTTCGGAACTATCCCTGCGCGACGCGGGGGGGAATTGGACGCTGGTCTGTTTGGCCGACCAGCGACGATGGATCCCCCTGAGCCGGACGCTGTTGACCGTGTTCTCCCTGGCGTTTCTCTACGCATTGGGCGTCGTGATGTTTCTCACGCGACGCCGTCAAAAGGCCATTTCTCGAGCTGCTCAGGAAACCGATCGTCAACTGCGGACCCTGATGAACAATCTGCCGGGAATGGCGTATCGCTGCAAGAACGACAGACGCTGGACCATGGAATTCCTCAGCGATGGATGTCGGCAATTGACCGGATATGCCTCCCAAGATTTGACGGAAAACGCCGTGTTGTCGTTCAACGACCTCATTCATCCCGACGATCGCGAGTTGGTCTGGGCTACGGTCCAGCGGGCGATTGAACAAGACCAGCCCTTCCAGATGGAATACCGGATCCGAAACGCCGATGGACGGGATATCTGGGTGTGGGAACAGGGAGTCGGCATCGTCCGAAACGGATTTCTGGAGGCGCTGGAGGGATTGATTATAGATATCACAGCTCGAAAACTGGCGGAACAAGCCCGACAACAGAGCAAGGACAAACTGTCCCAGATTGTTATGGGGTCGCCCGTGGCGGCTTTCGTGATCGATGAACATCATGTCATCACGCATTGGAACCGCGCATGCAGCGTCCTGACGGGGATCTCCTCGGACAGCGTTGTCGGAACCCATCAACCCTGGATGGCGTTTTATGATTCCCCCCGTCCGGTCCTGGCGGATTTAATCGTGGACGGAAAAGAGCCATCCGAGTTTCAGCGGTGGTATGGAAACAAGTGGAAACCCTCCGCCATTACGGAAGGCGCCGTTGAGGCCGAGGATTTCATCCCCGTTCTGAAACCGGAGGGAAAATGGTTGTTTTTCACGGCGGCCCCGATCCGCGATTCTGGCGGTCGGATCATCGGCGCCATCGAGACCTTGCAGGATTTCACGGAACGCAAACGGGCTGAACAATCGTTGCGTCTGGCCCGGGATGAGGCCTGTCGGGCCAGGGCCGAGATCGAACAAGTCAACCGAAAACTCGAATTGACCGCGGAAAAGGCCAATTTGATGGCGCGCGAGGCCGTCAACGCCAATCGAGCCAAGAGCGAATTTCTGGCCAATATGAGCCATGAAATCCGGACTCCGATGAATGCCGTACTCGGATTTGCCGACTTGCTCGCGGAAGAACCGCTGTCGGAAACCCAAATGGATTATGTTCGAACGATCGGATCCTCGGGCCGACATCTGTTGGAGATCATCAATGACATCCTTGACTTTTCCAAAATTGAGGCCGGGAAACTGACCCCGGAGACGGTGGACTGTTCTCTGGAGGAAATCCTGTCCGGCGTCGAATCATTGATGCAGCCGATCGCCAAAACCAAAGGTCTGCACTGGAAGATTGAGCGGGGCCCCTCGTTTCCGGACCGCGTGAATACCGATCCGGCCCGCTTACGGCAGTGCCTGATCAATCTGGTCGGAAACGCGATTAAGTTCACCGAAGCCGGCCATGTGATCCTTCGGGTCGAAGGGGTTACGATTGATTCCAGGGCGATGCTTCAGTTTGAGATCGAAGACACGGGAATCGGAATCCCTCCCGACAAGCAACGCGCGATCTTCGAACCGTTCTCGCAGGCCGACGGAAGCACCACGCGGCGTTTCGGCGGAACGGGACTTGGTTTGGCGATTACCCGGCAACTGGTTCGGCTGATGGGGGGGCGCATCACCTGCAGCAGCAAATCCGGCGCAGGTTCAACCTTCCGGATGACGATCCCGCTGGTGTTGGCCGGACAGCGCGATTCTCCGGCGTCGGTATCCGGTCTCTTGACCGAAAATGCCAAAGCGCCGCTGCAGTTTCCCCAGGCCCGGATCCTGGTGGCCGAAGACAATCCCGCCAACCAGATGTTGATTGAGGCCATGCTCAACCGGCTGGGAATGGTCGTTACGATAGTCGAGGACGGCATACGGGTGACCCAGAAAGCCCTGGCGGAACCCTTCGATTTGATCTTGATGGATATTCAGATGCCCAATCGAAACGGATTGGATGCCACGCGCATTTTACGGAAGGAAGGACTGAAGATCCCGATTGTGGCGTTGACGGCCTATGCGATGAAGGGAGACGACAAGAAATGTTTGGAGGCCGGCTGTGACGCCTATCTGACCAAACCCCTCAAACAGGATCAATTGGTCGAATGTCTGTCGCGGTTTCTGGGGCCCGGCGACGAACAATTCGTCTGGGAATCCGTGACCCGGGTCCAGAATCAGGTGGAGGAATGCAGCCGATTGTGCGACGAGGTTCTGCGCCCGGAGAATATCGAAAGGTCCGAATCGCAGGAAGACGCCTTCCCCTCCGACCGGTCTTTTACGGAAAATCCGGAGGAGTAATTACTCTTTATTACCCGACGGTCCCTGCGGTGTCCGGGACCGGGTGTCGGCCCTGTCAATCGCCCAGATGTATTTCTGTGTCCGAAACACGATCACACACAAACCCGCAATCGAGACGCCGAGAATATATGGCAGCAACGGTTCGATCCACCGGGTTCCAAACAGAATCAGGGCCGAGTTCAGCACAATGAACCAGATCCGAATCTCCGTCGGACCGGTTCCCAGGTAGGTGATTTTGAAATGTCCCGTCGCCCCGAACGACAGAAATGAACTGGCCATAAAACAACTGAACACGGGGATCAACCCATACACGATCTGTCGCGACAATCCGTCGAGAAGGAAGGTATAACCGATCAAAAGGGCGGCCATGAACACAAAATCCAGCAGATGATCCATGTAAAAACCCCATTTGGGGATCCCGGTGTCCCGATGCCGTCCCAGCGCCCCGTCGAAACAGTCGGTGAACCACTGCAGGGCCAGCATCAGCGACGACAGCCACAACCAGCGCAGATTCCCCGTTTTCGCGGCCAGCCAGCCAAACAAAATCAGACCCAACGACCACGGAATCGTCATCAGGGTTAGATGATAGCCCTCGATCCATCGGGGGAAACGAGCGACATGGGCGTTGATGAATTTTCGTTCGACTCCGGCCAGCAGGGTGGTCATCGGAAGTTTTGTATCCCCCGTAAACGGTCCCTTCGCTCCTTCCGCCATCGGATCAGATCTCCTTGCCTTCCAGAACGGCCAGCAGATGGTCGGCCACGCGGGCGGTGTAGGAATTGCCGGAATTCGTTCTGGCCGCGTGCACCGCCTCTTTCATCGCAAGGACCTCCATCCCCAGCGCGTCCAGTTCGAGCATCGCATAGTACGACACCCACGGTTGCGGGCTTTTCAACAGCCAGACCCATTCGGCGATCGCGCGATCTTTCTGCCCCAGTCGCCACAGGGCTTTGGCCGCAGGGACGCGCACCACATGAGAATCATCCAGCAGTGCCATATGGATAGCGTCCACGGCCGGCCGAGCGTCTTCGGAGTTGGCCAGCCCCACAGCCGACCAGTATCGGATCGACGCATCCGGGTCGCGCAGGCCATCGACAAAGCCGGAAAAATGAATCGGATGGGCCTTCCAGGTCAGCGGGACCAGCGTCGCCAGTTTTTTCCATGCCTTCTGTCCGCCGGGACGACGATAAAGGGCGTATCGGCTGCCATAGGCCCGTTCGGCTTCGGCAAGAACCGGTTCCGACACAAATCCCAGATCCAGTCCGGTTTCCATCCAGTCCGCCAAAGCCGCCTGCAACCGAAGCCGCGTCGGTTCCAGTGTTGGATCGTCGATGCGATTCTGAATCTCGTGCGGATCGGTTTGCGTATCGTACAGTTCCTCCGGCGGTTTGCTGTCGGCCATGAAAGGTTTGGCACCCTCCGGCAAAGTGCCGTCTGCCTGGGCCTTCCTCAGGGCCTGCATGATCGGGCTTTGTTCGGCGTATTGAAGATGCTGAACATACGGCAAATCCGGCCGATAATTGCGGATGTAACGGTATCGACGGTCGCGAACGGCCCGGATGATATCCAGTCGCTCGTCCATGCGATCGCGGGCGGTATAGACATACTGCCGTTTGGCGGGCAGACGGGGACCGAGAAACGCGCGACCCTGGAAATGGTCCGGAATCGGTACCCCCGCCAGATTCAAAACCGTCGCCGAAAAATCCACGCTGCTGATCAGGTCATCGATCGCCGTTCCGGCAACGCCTTGTCCGACGAAACGATAGGGCGATGGAATTCGAACGATCAGCGGCACATGCGTGCCGGAATCATACACCCATCGTTTGCACCGCGGGATCCCCGCGCCGTGATCGGACCAGAAGAACACGATCGTGTCTTCGGTCAGACCGTCGGCCTCCAGTTCGGCCAGATGATCGGCCACCCAGTAATCCAGGGCCGTGATCAGCTCGTAGTAATTGGCGAGTTGCCGACGGACCTGGGGCGTATCGGGATAATACGGCGGAAGTTCCAGTTGAGCCGGATCCTGCCGATCTTCGGGCGTCAGGCGAGCCGTCAGCTTGGCGAACGACTCGGACGGGGCGCGAACGTCCGACTCGTGAGTCCCGACAAAATTAAACACGGCGAAGAATGGCTGATCCGGGCGCGGACGATTTCGCCAGTGGGCTTTGTTGCTGCACTCATCCCACGATGAATCCGGCGTCTGAAAGTTGTAATCCGTTTTGACATTGTTGGTACAGTAGTATCCGGCCGTGCGGAGGTATTCGCTAAAACAGCGGATCGAGTCCGGCAGTTTCGGATAGGCCAGAGTCTTGGCGTCGTCCCCGCCCGAACGCATCGGATGCGTGCCGAGCGTCGGAGCGAAAACGCCCGTAATCATCGCGCTGCGGTTGGGGGCGCAGACCGGCGCGGCGGTAAAGGCATTCGTGTATCGCGTCCCCTCGGCGGCAAGTTGATCAATCGTCGGTGTTCGAGCAAACTTGTCGCCATAACAGCCGAGGTTCGGGCTGATGTCCTCGCACGAAAGCCAGAGGATATTCGGCCGGGTCCTGGCGGGCAGGACGGGATCGGCACGGATTTCGAATGTGTCCGGCCGACAACCGCCGCTGACAAGACCGGCCGCCCCGATCCCGCACATTGTTAGAAATCGTCTTCGATCGATTTGGGTCCTCATAGTCAATCCCTTGAAGTGAATTCGTTCCGGTCCCGTCGGACGGGCGGATTACGGTTCTGCGTCCTCTTCGAACAGAGAGGCCTGACCCGCGGTGGGCGGCCGTTTGGGTTTGATCCCCAGATGATCGCAGGCGGTCTGGGTGATCTCGCGTCCGCGTTTGGTTCTTCGCACAAAACCGATCTGTAGCAGATACGGCTCGACGACATCCTCCAGCGTGTCGCGCTCCTCGCCCAGCGTAGCCGCCAGCGCCTCGATGCCGGCCGGGCCACCGTTATAGACCTCCACAATCGCCCGCAGGAACGCACGGTCGAGGTCATCCAGTCCCAGCGGATCGATCCGTTCCATCTGCAGGGCCTGCTGTACGATTGTTTCGGTGAGCTTGCCGGTGCCCTTGACCTGCGCATAGTCGCGCACCCGTTTGAGAAGCCGGTTGGCGATCCGCGGCGTGCCGCGGCTGCGGTCGGCGATCATCTCCAGCGTCCCTTTGTCCACGGCCAGCTCCAGAAGCCGTGCCGAACGGCGGAGGATCTCGGTCAACTCCTCGACCCGATAGAACTCCAGATGCAGCAGCATCCCGAATCGGCTCCGCAGCGGCGCGCTCAAGAGTCCGGCACGGGTGGTGGCGCCGATCATCGTGAATCGCTTCAGCGGAAAGTTGATCGTCTTGGCGTGCAGGCCGCTATCCACGGTAAAATCGACCTTGAAATCCTCCATTGCCGGATACAAAAACTCCTCCACCGGCGCGCTAAGCCGATGGACCTCGTCAATAAACAGGATGTCCCCGACATTCAGATTCGTCAGCAAACCCATCACATCGCCCTGTTTGACCAGCGCCGGTCCCGACGAAACGCGAATGGACGAACCCATCTCGTTGGCGATGATATGGGCCAGCGTGGTCTTGCCCAGGCCGGGCGGGCCGTAAAAGAGGATGTGTTCCAGCGGTTCGCCGCGTTGTTTTGCCGCCGCGATGGCGATCGAGAGTTTATCCTTGGCATTCTGCTGGCCGACGCATTCGCCCAGCCGCTGCGGCCGAAGCGAGACATTGAGGGCTTCTTCCTGCGGGCCGCGAGAATCCGCGCTGAGTACTCGATCGATTGCCATTGGCTTCCTCGTATCCGATTAAACCTCGACGCCCTGTTTGAGCCGATAGACCAGCGGCACCAGTCCCTCGGCCGTGCGGATGTCGGGATATTTCTTGCAGGCCAGGCCGATCAACTCGATGGCCTCCGCTCGTTTCTCGCCCCAGGCGATCAAAATTTCCAGCGCCTCTCGCTGGAAATCCGCGAACGCCGGACCTTCGCCGGCGATCTTTGTTCCGACGGCAAAGTCCCCGAGCTTGCCCTTGAGTTCCGCGATGATCAGTTGCGCAAAACGCTTGCCGATTCCCGGCAAGGCGGTCAGCATCTTTTCATCGCCGGCCTCCACGCTCTCGGCGATCGTCGCGATGGGCATCGAAAGCGACTTAAGCCCTTTCTTGACGCCCATACCTTTGACAGAGGTGAACCGCTCGAAAAATTCCCGCTCGGCCGTGCTGAGAAATCCCACCATCCGCGGGATCAGGTTCCCTCCGCCCAGCGTGCCTTCGAAGTATTCCATCGTGCACAGCGAAACCGTCTGGCCGACCATCGATCCCAGAGCCGCTATCGCGTAACCGGGCAGCATGACCTCATAGCAGACGGCCCCGACCCGCACAAGCGCCTTGTCTGTCTCGAGCCGAACCAGTTGTCCTTCAATCTGTGCTATCATCCCGCGGATTCCCTACGACCGGGTTCATTTCCTATGTTGGAGGGCCCCGCTCTGTCGGGGCTGTTTATTATTTCCGGTATCGCATGGAAGCCCCCGGCTTCATGCCGGGGTTTATTTTTGATCTTTTTGCATCGTCCGCACGCAACACATCGCCGCGGCGACCGCGTCGGCCACATCCGGCGGTTCCGGCGCTCGCGGCAGACCCAGCAACGACTGGACTGTCCGCTGCACCTGCAGCTTGCCGGCCCGGCCATTGCCGGTCAGCGATTTTTTGATCCGTGTGGCCGAAAAACTCCGGACCTCCGCTCCCGCCTTCACGGCCTGCATCAGTATAACGCCCCGCGCGTGGCCCATCAACACCGCTGTCCGCGGGTGAGCGTAATGCGAGTACAACTCCTCGACCGCCACGACCGTCGGCCGGGAGTTCTTCAAAAGCTCGTCGAGATCCTCGGCGATTTGCGCCAGCCGTTTCGGCAAGGGCAATCGCCGGTCTGTCCGGATCACGCCCGCCTCGACCAGTTGGCATTCCGATCCGTCGGCCTTGACGACCGCGTAGCCGCACACCTGCAGCCCCGGATCGATGCCCAGCACGATCATTTCCGTCTCCAGGTCGTTACGCCGCCGGGCTTGTCTTCCAGGACGATCCCGTAACCGTCGAGCTGATTGCGAATGGCATCACCGGCGGCGAAATCCCTTCGTGCCCGCGCCGCCTTGCGTTGTTCGATCAGAATACCGATGAGATGATCGAGCAGGTCCTGATCGCCACCGTTCGCCGAAGGATATTCGTCAAGCACGATCCCGAGCACATTGCCGCCCAACTGGCGGAACTGGCCGTCAATCGCCTTGAGCGTCTCGGCCGTCGTAGGTTCCTGAACAATTCGCCCCGCCAGCCGTACCATCTCAAACAGTACCGACAAGGCCACCGCCGTATTGAGGTCGTCGTTCATCGCCTCGTCGAATTTCTGCCGCAGGGTCTTCAGTTCGTCGAGAACCTTCGGATCCGCTTGACCCTCGGAAGCTTTGCCCATCCGATTGCGGACCGTGACCACGGCGTCTTTGATCTTGTCGTATCCGCTCTGTGCCGCCGTCAAAGCCGCGTCCGAAAAGTCGATCGGGCTGCGGTAGTGGCTCTGCAGGATCAGTTGCCGCGCCGCCAGCGAATCGTACTTCCGTGACAGGACCGCATGGCCTTCCCGGAAGATCTGCTTGAGCGTGATAAAGTTACCCAAGCTTTTGCCCATCTTCTGGCCGTTGACCGTAACCATGTTATTGTGGACCCAGTATCGTACAAATGGAACGCCGTTGGCCGCCTCCGACTGGGCGATTTCGCATTCGTGGTGCGGAAACTGATTCTCAATGCCGCCGCCGTGGATATCGATGGTCGCGCCCAGGTATTTCATGCTCATCACCGAGCATTCCAGGTGCCAGCCCGGATACCCCCGGCCCCAGGGACTGTTCCACTGCATGATGTGCTCCGGTTCGGCCTTTTTCCACAGGGCAAAATCGGCCGGATTGCGTTTCTCGCCGCTGACCTCCACACGGGCCCCCGCCTGCATCTCCTCGACATTCCGCCCCGAAAGTTTTCCGTAGTCGGGCAGCTTGCTGATATCGAAATACACCGAACCGCCGGATTCATAGGCAAAACCCTTGTCCAGCAGCGTTTGTACCAGTTCGATCTGTTCGGGGATATGTCCCGTCGCCCGCGGGCTGATGTCCGGCCGCAGGCAATTGAGCTGATCCATATCCTCGAAGTAGCTTCGGGTGTAGTATTCGGCGATCGCCATCGGGTGTTTGCGTTCCTGCCGTGCCTGTTTGCCGATCTTGTCTTCGCCGGCGTCGGCGTCGTCGGTCAGATGACCGACATCGGTAATGTTTTGCACATAAGTGACCGAATAACCAAGGTAGCGCAGATATCGGACCAACACATCGAAACTGACATAGCTCTTGGCATGGCCCAGATGCGCGTGCCCATACACCGTCGGCCCGCAGACATAAATCCCTACCCGGCCCTCTTGCAGGGGCTTGAACTCCTCGACCCGTCGCGTCAGCGTGTTATGAATCCGTAATGCCATATCTTTTATTTTCTATCTTTTCTCTTTTATTTTCGTTATAGCGTTCTCTTGATCCTTCGCCGCAGCAGCACCGCCGCCGTCGCCGCAATCGCCAGTCCCGCCCCGATCTCCCCCAGCCCCTCGTTGGTCTTGGCCTTGACATTGACATTGAGAAAATCAATTCCGAGGATGCTGGCGATGCATCGTTTGATCTGCATCTTGTACGGCTCCAGCCGCGGCTGCTCGGCATGGATGATCACATCGAGATTGACCACCTCCCATCGCTGGTCGGCGAGATATTGCGTGATTTTCAACAGCAGATCCCGGCTGTCGGCGTCCTGCCAATCGGGATCTCGATCGGGAAAGAATGTACCGATATCGCCCATGCCCATTGCGCCCAGCAAGGAATCGATCACCGCATGCAGTACGGCGTCACCGTCGCTGTGACCGAGCAACCCCTTGGGGAACGGAATCAGGATTCCGCCGAGCTTGAGGTCGCGTTCCTCCGCCAGACGATGTATGTCGGTGCCGATCCCCGTTCGGTATTCGTATTGCAAGTCCAGACTCACAGAACCCCCTTGGTGCTGGGCACTTCGCCCCCGGTGATCCGCACGGCCTGTCCCAGCGCCTGGCCGAGGGCCTTGAAGATCGCCTCGGCGATGTGGTGGCTGTTGGTTCCATACGGGACATTGATATGCAGGTTGAGTTTGGCCGTGTTCGACATCGCCCGGAGGAACTCCTCGAGGCATTCCACATCAAACTGACCGATCTTTTCCGTGGGGAACGCCGCACGATACACGCAGTACGGCCGGCCCGACAGATCCAGCGCCAGATTGGCCAGCGCGTCTTCCATCGGCACGGCGCTGTTGCCGTAGCGGGCGATGCCCTTCTTGTCACCCAGCGCCTGCCGCAACGCTTCGCCGATGCAGATCGCGACATCCTCCACGGTGTGATGGTCATCGACCTGCAAGTCGCCCTTGCCCCGCACCGTTAAATCGATCCGTCCGTGCTGGCTGACATGCGAAAGCATGTGGTCCAGGAATCCCACCCCCGTGTCGATCGTGTGAGTTCCCGTCCCGTCAAGGTTCAACTCGACGAGGATGTCGGTCTCTTTGGTCTTTCGTTCGATCCGTACTTTTCGTTGATCCATGTTCATTTCGCCGCGAGGATCGCCCGCAGCGCCTCCAATAATCGGTTGTCCTGCTCCGGCGTGCCAATGCTGATCCGCATCTTGTCTTCCAACCCGGGCAGGGCGAAATATCGCACGAAGATATTCCGGTCGGCCAGCGCCCGATAGATATCCTTGGCCGGGATCCTCGGACTGCGGGCCAGAACAAAGTTCGATTCGCTGTCGGCGACCTCCAGCCCCAGCGTGCGCAGTTCGGCCGTCAGCCGCGCCCGTTCGGCCTTGACCTTCGCTACGCACTCCTCGTGGTAAGCCCGATCCCAAATCGCCGCCGTCGCCGCCTCAATCGCCATCGCATCGACATTGTACGAGTCTTTGACCTTCAACAGCCCGTCGATCATCGCCGGTTGCGCGATCCCAAAGCCGAATCGGATCCCCGCCAGTGAATAGCCCTTACTCATCGACCGAAGCAGGATCACATTGTCATGTTCCTTGACCAGCGGCAGGCAACTGGCCTTGGCAAAATCCACATACGCCTCGTCGATCAGCAGTACGCCCTTAAGCCGCCCGGCCAGGTTGCCGAGTTCGTTTGCCTCGATCAGTTGTCCCGTGGGTGCATTGGGGTTGCACAGAATCGTCAGCGCCGCCCCCGTCTCGGCCAGATGATCGAACAGTTTCGGATCCTCGAACGATAATTCCAGAGCCGGGCAGTTCTGTAACCGTGCCAGTACCGGATACAATGAATAAGTCGGATTCGGATACGCCACCGGATGCGTTTTATCGCAGAACGCCCGGATACAGATCGACAGCAGCTCGTCTCCGCCGTTGGTGCACAGGATCCAGTCCGACGCCACGCCCAGAATCTGCGAAGCCGCCGTGCGAAAACGGTCCCCCAGCGGCGGCGGATACTTCCGCAGCCGCTCGGCCGGCAGATTCCGGATTGCCTCCAGAACCAGCGGCGACGGAGGATACGGATTTTCGTTGGTGTTCAGCTTAACGACATCGCTGCCCTGCGGCTGAAATCCCGGCTCGTATCCGGCCGCCCGCTCCACATTGTCCAGAAAATAAGCCATACGCATTCCTGATAAATTCAAACGCCTGATTATACCTCAAATTCCCCCAAAGAAAAGCCGCAATTCGCTTTTCACGATTTCGGGAAAACAAAACGAGAGTTCTTTCTCCAAAAGTGGATTATTTCCGCCCCGTTCTTGAACAAAACCTCCCGGGGATTGAAAGAAGAGTTGACCGATGGTAGAATCGCCGGACTTGTTTTGTCGGAGTTGCGATCGTCATGGGCAAGATCAGAATCAAGCTTCCGTCCGCCGGATATCGAGTGCTACTGTTCTCCAAAGGCCGGTTTCCATTTCTGTTCATGTGGATAGTTTCGGTTCTCTTCTGCGTGTATTCCGGTTGCTCGGTTACCTCGGATTTTCCCGCTGACAAGCTTCCGGATCGGTCGATCGACATCATCCGGGCCCGAACGGACATCACCGCAGTACACAAAATGCTGGGCGATCCTCTGATCGCCAGCCGCTACTGGGGTTTTGAGCTCTATCGAGAGACCGCATCTCAAACGGAAATGCCGATGGCTCTGGTGATCCCCGTCGGGGTAATCAAAGACGATATACACCGATATACGCTGGTGTCTTACGATGCGGATCAGATCATACAATCCGCTGCATCCGGCATTCATCGTTATCCCTCGGGCTTTCGCATCGCCTCTCCCATCGCATACGATCATTTATCCCTGTCCTTGCAGGCCGGCCAGATCGCCTGCATTCGGGAATGGGAAGACCGGCACCTGACCCTGCTGGCCTCTCCAGCCCTTCGCGACCGTTATCTGGATCTGGCGCGGTCGTCACCTCAATCCACTCTGGTCATCGGATGTGGGACGCGGGAATGTTCCGAAAAACTGTCCATTGACGGGAAACCTGTATTGCCGCTTCCCTGCCGCCTGCAAGTAACCGAGTATGATTCCGATGCCTTCGAGCTCTTGCGCCGAGGCGAGGATCAGGAATTCAAACGGCGATATCCAACCGTCCAATACGATACGGTGGCCGCGATCCGGCTGCCGCCCGGCAATCATTCTCTGAAGGCCTGGGGGGGCCGCTGGTGCCAGGGCCGACTTGCGGGGCTGCTGCAGGGAGAGATATCCGCCACCGTATCCTGCCATGCCGGTGAAATTCTGTTTGTTGTCATCGATGTGTCTATCGGGGAGGTTTCATGGTGGGGAGCAAAAGATACCCGATGGAACATCGAGGTCCACGACAATATGCCGGACTTTTTCCGAGACCGATGGCTTGTCCTCTATCGCGGCGAACGGTGGCTTGCGGATTCGGAAACCGTCGGGTATCCGGGGATTCAATGAAAATCTGTCTTGGCTGCATGGACTTGGTCCAGGATTGATTTTTGCGGGAGGATTTCGGGCGGAATGTGGGTTTGAGAAATCCGGCTTAGGATCTCTAACAAAACCTGATTAACGATGGGCGGTTTGTCCGATAAAACTT